>NZ_JBCPXY010000002.1:0-687774 GCF_039581425.1 Flavobacterium movens | reverse complement strand
GTTGGAACTGTTTCTTATTCTTGGACAAACAGCTTGAATGCAGTGGTTGGAACAGCAGCAACGGTTTCAAACCTTCCTGCCGGAGCTTATACTTTAACTGTAACTGATTTCTGTTCTTCTCAATCCAATTCTGTTACAATCGGACAGCCTGCTGCGGCTTTAGCTTTAGGAGCATCTTCTAAAACTGATGCTTCCTGCTTCGGAAAAAGCACTGGTTCTGTAACAGCAGGAACTGTAACAAATGCGGTTGGAACCGTAAACTACTCTTGGAAAAACAACGGAGGAAATGAAGTTGGAACAGCAGCAACTGTTTCAAACCTTCCTGCGGGAACTTATACTTTAACTGTAACTGATTCCTGTTCTTCTCAATCCAATTCTGTTACAATCGGACAGCCAGCGGCAGCTTTAGCTTTAGGAACCTCTTCTAAAACAGATGTTTTCTGTTTTGGAGCAAGCACTGGTTCTGTAACGGCTGGAACCGTGACAAACGCAATTGGAACTGTAAACTATTCTTGGACAAACAGTTCTAATGCAGTGGTTGGAACAGCAGCAACTGTTTCAAACCTTCCTGCAGGAATATACACTTTAACAATCACTGATTCTTGTTCTTCTCAATCCAATTCAATAACTATAGAACAGCCAGCTATAGCTTTAAGTTGCTCAGTTATTCAAAACAAAGCTGTTACTTCAAATGGATTAAGTGATGGAGAAGCAACTGTAACACCAATTGGAGGTAATGTTGGATATACTTATTTATGGGATAATAACGAAACTACTCAAAAAGCACTTGCATTAAACTCTGGATTACATACTGTTACAGTTACCGATTCAAAAGGCTGTACAACAACTTGTACTGTCACTATAACTCAACCAAATGTACTTTCTTGCAGTATTTCTCAAGATAGCGCTGTAAAATGTTTTGGAGGTAATACTGGTAAAGCAACTGTAACTGCTGTAGGTGGTAACGGAGAGTATACATATTTATGGGACAATAGTGAAACAAGTGCGCAAGCAGTTGCTTTAACTGCCGGTTTACACACTGTTACTGTTACCGATAAATTAGGTTATACAACAAATTGTTCTGTAACAATTTCGCAACCTCAAAAAGCATTAAGTGCAATAAAAAGCCAAACAGATGTTACTTGTGGCGGAGGAAATAATGGTTCTGCGACAGTAACTGTTTCAGGTGGAACTGCACAATATAACTATTCTTGGAACTCAGTTCCTGTACAAATAACTGCAACTGCAAGTAATCTTGCTGCTGGAAATTACACTGTGCTTATTACTGATGCAAACGGATGTACACTTTCTGAATCGTTTACTATTTTGGATGGAGATTCAATTAAACCAATTGTAAATCCGCTGCCTGAGGTTACTACTATCAATTGTCCAGCAGTACCTGTTTTTGCACAAGCAACAGCAACTGACAATAATGGAACTATTTCTTCATTAACTTTCGAAGATACTATTATACAAGGGAATTGCGCCGGCTCTTATACTAAAACAAGAACTTGGACCGCAAAAGATGCTTGCGGAAATATTTCTCTTCCTGTAAGTCAAACTATAATAGTTCAAGATAATACTGCTCCAATCTGGGCAACTCAGACAGGATCTTTAGATAAAACTGTTGAGTGTAGCGATACACAAGCTCTAGCATCGGCTCAAGCCTTATTTCCTAGTGCTAGCGATGCCTGCGATACTGATGTAACAAACATCATAAAAGTAAGCGGAAAATTTACAGCTTCTGAAGGATGCGGAAATGCCGGAACTTACACCAATACTTGGACTGTAAAAGACGACTGTGGAAATACTTCTGAAACTTTCACGCAAGTGATTACAATTCAGGATACAGCCGCTCCGACGTGGACAACTGCTGCAGGAACTCTAAACGCAACTTTAGAGTGCAGCGATACTCAAGGACTTGCAGCAGCTCAGGCTCAGTTTCCTATAGCTTCTGACTCATGCGATGCTGATGTCTCTAACATCACTAAAGTAAGCGGACAGTTTGTAGCTTCTGAAAATTGTTCAAATGCAGGAACTTACACCAACACTTGGACTGTAAAAGACGACTGCGGCAATACTTCTGAAACTTTCACGCAAGTGATTACAATTCAGGATACTGCTGCTCCAACTTGGACAACTGCTGCGGGTTCTCTAAACGCAACTTTAGAGTGCAGCGATACTCAAGGACTTGCGACAGCTCAGGCTCAGTTTCCTATAGC
Source organism: Flavobacterium movens (assembly GCF_039581425.1). Taxonomy (NCBI): domain Bacteria; kingdom Pseudomonadati; phylum Bacteroidota; class Flavobacteriia; order Flavobacteriales; family Flavobacteriaceae; genus Flavobacterium; species Flavobacterium movens. The sequence continues at coordinate 685,552 of NZ_JBCPXY010000002.1, read as the reverse complement.
TTCTGACTCATGCGATGCTGATGTCTCTAACATCACTAAAGTAAGCGGACAGTTTGTAGCTTCTGAAGGATGCGGAAATGCAGGAACTTACACCAACACTTGGACTGTAAAAGACGACTGCGGCAATACTTCTGAAACTTTCACGCAAGTGATTACAATTCAAGATACTGCTGCTCCGACTTGGACAACTGCTGCGGGTTCTCTAAACGCAACTTTAGAATGCAGCGATACTCAAGGACTTGCGACAGCTCAGACTCAGTTCCCAATAGCTTCTGACTCATGCGATGCTGATGTCTCTAATATCACTAAAGTAAGTGGACAGTTTGTAGCTTCTGAAGGATGCGGAAATGCCGGAACTTACACCAACACTTGGACTGTAAAAGATGATTGTGGAAATACTTCTGAAACTTTCACGCAAGTGATTACAATTCAAGACACTACTGCTCCGACTTGGACAACTGCTGCGGGTTCTCTAAACGCAACTTTAGAGTGCAGCGATACTCAAGGACTTGCGACAGCTCAGGCTCAGTTTCCTATAGCTTCTGACTCATGCGATGCTGATGTCTCTAACATCACTAAAGTAAGCGGACAGTTTGTAGCTTCTGAAGGATGCGGAAATGCAGGAACTTACACCAACACTTGGACTGTAAAAGACGACTGCGGCAATACTTCTGAAACTTTTACGCAAGTGATTACAATTCAAGATACTGCTGCTCCGACTTGGACAACTGCTGCGGGTTCTCTAAACGCAACTTTAGAATGCAGCGATACTCAAGGACTTGCGACAGCTCAGGCTCAGTTCCCAATAGCTTCTGACTCATGCGATGCTGATGTCTCTAATATCACTAAAGTAAGCGGACAGTTTGTAGCTTCTGAAAATTGTTCAAATGCAGGAACTTACACCAACACTTGGACTGTAAAAGACGACTGCGGCAATACTTCTGAAACTTTTACGCAAGTGATTACAATTCAAGATACTGCTGCTCCGACTTGGACAACTGCTGCGGGTTCTCTAAACGCAACTTTAGAATGCAGCGATACTCAAGGACTTGCGACAGCTCAGGCTCAGTTCCCAATAGCTTCTGACTCATGCGATGCTGATGTTTCAAACATCACTAAAGTAAGCGGACAGTTTGTAGCTTCTGAAAATTGTTCAAATGCAGGAACTTACACCAACACTTGGACTGTAAACGATGATTGTGGAAATACTTCTGAAACTTTCACGCAAGTGATTACAATTCAGGATACAGCTGCTCCAACTTGGACAACTGCTGCGGGTTCTCTAAACGCAACTTTAGAGTGCAGCGATACTCAAGGACTTGCAGCAGCTCAGGCTCAGTTTCCTATAGCTTCTGACTCATGCGATGCTGATGTTTCAAACATCACTAAAGTAAGCGGACAGTTTGTAGCTTCTGAAAATTGTTCAAATGCAGGAACTTACACCAACACTTGGACTGTAAAAGACGACTGCGGAAATACTTCTGAAACTTTCACGCAAGTGATTACAATTCAGGACACTACTGCTCCGACTTGGACAACTGCTGCAGGAACTCTAAACGCAACTTTAGAATGCAGCGATACTCAAGGACTTGCGACAGCTCAGGCTCAGTTCCCAATAGCTTCTGACTCATGCGATGCTGATGTCTCTAACATCACTAAAGTAAGCGGACAGTTTGTAACTTCTGAAGGATGCGGAAATGCCGGAACTTACACCAATACTTGGACTGTAAAAGACGACTGCGGAAATACTTCTGAAACTTTCACGCAAGTGATTACAATTCAAGATACTACTGCTCCAATGTTTACTGGCGATCTTCCTTTAGATATTGAAGTATCATGCGATGCAGTTCCTGAACCAGCAGAAATGCATGTTTCAGATAATTGCAATGATAATTTACCAATAGTATTTTCAGAGGTAAAATCTGGTATTGAGAATGAATGTTCATCTAATTATACCTTAACTCGCACTTGGAAAATTAGTGACTGCGGTGGAAATACAAGCACTCACGTTCAAATTATCACAGTAAGAGATAAAACTGCTCCAACTGGAACAGCTCCAGAAAGTATAACAAACTTAGCTAGCATTGATTTAATACCAGCAGGAAATCCGTCAGATATTAAAGACGCGGCTGATAATTGCAGTTCTACTGTAAATATCACTGTTTCGGACACTAACAATGAAGGAAACGGCTGCGACGGAACACCTTATATCTTAACAAGAACTTATACTTTAACAGACTGTGCTGGAAACAAAACCGAATTGGTCCAAACCTTTACAGTTGAAAGCAAAGTTACTGTTAGCGGAGTTGCAACAAACACAAGCTGTTTTGGCGGTAGTGATGGTAAAATCACGGTAACAAGCAGTCCTGGCTCTATTGTAGTAATTACAAATGAGAGAAATGAAATAGTTGGCAATACAAATTTACCAGCTGGAACTTATACTCTTACTGCAACGGCACCAGTCAACGGCGAAAATCAAACTTGTTCTGCTACAGCTACAGTAGTGATTTCTCAACCAGAATATACTGTGAAAGTTTCTGGACAAGTAATAAATGTAGATACCAATACGCCTCTTGCCAATGTACCTGTTACTTTAATTCCGCAAGGAACAACACCTGGAGCAATACAAATGCGTATTACAGGAACTGATGGAATGTACAGTTTCTCTGGAATGCCTGCTGGAAGTTACTTAGTACAAGTACAAGATGCAAACTTAAATAGTGCACATCAATTATATCCTGTAGATTCTAGTTTATTCTTTACAACTCTTGAAGATTGTAAAGTTCAGACTCATAATTTCGAATATGGAAAATCTACTCTTCCTGTACTTGGAGATTATGTTTGGTATGATCTTAATAATAATGGAATTCAAGATGAATGGTACGATGCCAATAATGATGGAGTGGTTACTAAAAATATTCCAGATTCAAATGGCTCTATCGATTATAGCCAATGGGAATGGATAGATCTTAACGGAGACGGAAGCTATACTGGTCCTGAAAATAATGGAGAGCTAAATGCAGCAGGTTTCGGTAATGCTCTTAGTTCTAATATAATTGTTGATGGTCCAAATGGCTACCATGCAGATGTAATTGTCGGAATTGAAGGATTCTGGAGAGAACGTCCAGAAACTGCAAATCCGTATGGAGATTATACAATAAAATTAGTAAGAGATGCTAATTTCGATGCTGTGGCTGCTGCTTTAGGCGCTACTGGTCTGGTAAAAGTTATTCCTTCTTCATCTGCTAAAAACATAAGTGGTAAAACGAGCAAAATGCAAATGCATACCGTTTGTCAAACCACAACAGATGCGGGTTATGTAGTAACTGTAACGCCAGAGGATTTAGTTCACTTAGACATTGACTTCGGCGTAAGCTGCAAAGAATACAAAGATATTGTTGCCAATGATGACAGTGCAGGTCCTATTGCTGGTGTAAATCATACCACAACTAACGTATTAAATGTATTAACAAATGATACTTTAGAAGGAGCAGCGATAACTGCCTCTGATGTAATTATAACGACTGTAACTCTAAACGAGTTTTTACAGCTAAATCCTGATGGTTCTGTTGATGTGTTACCAAATGCTCCAGTAGGAACATTGACAATGGTATATCAAATTTGCGAAGCCGATCAGACAGATAATTGTGACACTGCAACGGTTACAATTACAATTGAAGCACCAGTAATGACTGTTACAGCAACATCAATATGTGTGAACGACGTTCCTTACGTTGATTATGTGGTAACGCCAGTAAACTTCACTCCTGTAAATGGTGTGACAATTGCTTGGGCCGATAGCAACAACAATGTCGTAACAACAATGACCAATTTACCATTGAGCGGTCGTGTATTATGGCCTGGAGCTGTCGTAGATGGGCAAGGAAAAGGAATTGATTGGCCAGGCTGGATTTTTGAAAACAACAAATGGATTGAAGCCGCTGATGGATTTGAGAAATTACGTCCAACTGCTAACCTAACCGTTTCTGTAAATCCTAGTGAAACTATCACACTTAGTTATCCACCAGCAGATCCTTTCTGTACTGCGAGACCAACATTTGCCATTGTCGCAACTGATGATAATCCAGCACCAATAATAGGACCTGCAGGACAAATCAACATAGTGAATGTTTTAACTAATGACACATTAAATGGTTCGTCAGTAAATATAAACGATGTTACCTTAACAACTACTGTTCCTGACCCAACTGGTGCCTTGACATTAAATCCTGACGGATCTGTAAATGTTGCACCAAACACGCCAGGTGGCACTTACACGTTAACTTACCAAATTTGCGAAAAAGCCGATTTTGGAAACTGCGATACTGCAATTGTAACAGTAGTAGTTCTAGATCCGCCAGCGCCACCTACACCAGTAGTTGCAAATGACGATACGTACAGTAATATTGGATGTAACTCTTTCGGACTAGTTGGAAATGTATTGAGCAATGATACGAAAGGAATCACTCGCGCATCATTAGAATTAGTAAACTTTACACTTCTTACTGAAGCAACTGGCACTAAATCAAATCCAAATATCACTTTTGATGGTTCTGGAAATGTAACAGTATCAAGTTTAACACCTGCCGGCACTTATACGTACAGCTACAGAATCTGCGACAAATTAAGTTCTGAAAATTGTGATACTGCAACTGTTACGATTATAGTTGTTCCAAATGGTGTTACTCAAACTAGTGCAACAGCTTGTAACGATGATTCGACATTGGTAAATCTAAGCAGTCTGCTTCCTGAAGGAAGTCCTTCAACAGGAACTTGGATTGATAAAAATAATACTAATGCCCTTCAGGGAACAATTCTTAATCCGTTTGGTTTAGCATTAGGCAATTACGTTTTCGAATATGCAATAGCTGATGAAAAATGTCCAAGAAGCATAGTTTTAAACATGGAAATCAATGATGATTGTAAAGTCTTAGCTTGTGGTGACGTGTTAGTTCATAATGCTTTTTCTCCAAATGGCGATAACAAAAATGATTTCTTCAAAATTGACAATATCGATGACACCACTTGTTATCCAAGCAATTCTGTCGAAATATATAATCGCTGGGGAGTTTTAGTTTTTGAAACTACAAACTACAATAATACAACAAATGCTTTTGATGGTACTTCTAGAGGAAGAACAACTGTTAAGCAATCTGACGGACTACCAACTGGAACTTATTTTTACATTATTAATTATAAATCTCTAGATGGAAACAACAATGTTCAAGATCATAAACTAGACGGGTATTTATACCTATCAAAATAATTCTTTTCAGAATACGCTGTAAAAGCTCTTTTACAGCGTATTTAAAACTGAAAAAATGAATCAATCTTGAATAAGAGCACATTGAATTACAATGATTTAAAAGTCAATAGTATTAAAATAATATAATCTACTATGAGAACAAAGCTATTTTTCTTCGTCATTCTGTTAGTTACATGTTCAGGGTATGCACAGCAAGACGCGCAGTATACACAGTATATGTACAACACAATAAATATAAATCCTGCTTATGCAGGTTCTCGTGGGGTATTTAGTGTTTTTGGTCTTTACCGTACTCAATGGGTTGGTCTTGACGGAGCACCGGAAACAAGCAGTTTTTCAATTAATACACCGCTAAACAATAGCAGACTAGGTATAGGAGCTTCTTTGGTTAACGACAAAATTGGTCCAACAAACGAAAACAATATCTCAGTTGATCTATCGTATACTGTCCAGACATCTGCAGATTTTAAACTTTCGTTTGGTATTAAAGGAACTGCAAATATCTTCAATTTGGATGTAAACAAACTAAATCCAGCAGATCAGGGCGATCCGCAATTTCAGGATTTAAGCAATAAATTTTCTCCTAATGTTGGTGCTGGGGTTTACTGGCATTCAGACAAGGCTTACATTGGTTTATCTGTTCCAAATTTTATTGAAACAAATCGTTACGACGACAATGATGTAGCAATTTACAAAGACAAAATCAATTACTATTTAATGGCAGGTTATGTATTCGATCTAGACAAATATCAATATATTAAATTCAAACCAGCTATTTTAACCAAAATGGTCGAAGGTGCACCGCTACAAGTAGATGTTTCTGCCAATTTTATGTTCTACGACAAATTCATGGCTGGTGTAGCTTACAGATGGAGCGCTTCATTAAGTGCTATGGTCGGATTTCAGATTACAGACGGACTTTATTTAGGTTATGGTTATGACAGAGAAACCACTCATTTAAATAATTACAATTCAGGTTCACACGAAATTTTCCTTCGTTATGAATTCTTCTCCAACAAAGGTAAAATGACAACTCCTCGTTTCTTCTAAAAAATAAGGTATCATGAAAAACTATACACTACTTTTCCTTACAATTCTAGGTGCTTTTTCATTTAGCAGTTATGCACAGCAGTCTAAAATAAATGCTGCAGACAAAAAATATGACGGCTATGCTTATGTCGATGCTATAAAGACCTATGAAAAAGTTGCCGCTAAAGGCTACAAATCTGAAGACATGTTTAAAAAACTGGGAAATGCTTATTATTTCAATTCAGATTTCCAGAATGCGGCAAAATGGTACGGCGAATTATTTGCAATGAACACAAATGTTGAACCAGAATATTATTTTAGATATGCACAATCTCTAAAATCGACTGGAGACATTACCAAAGCAAATAAACTTCTGGATGAATTTAATGCTATCTCAAAAAATGACAGCAGAGGAAAACTTTACAAAGAAGACGTAAATTATCTGGATCAAATTAAAGCAAACTCTGGGAGGTACCAGATAGAAGATGCTGGAATTAACAGCAAATATTCAGATTACGGATCATTTGTGTATAACAATAAAATTTATTTTGCATCAGCGCGAGATACAGGAAATTTTACACAACGTAAACACAAATGGACAGGAGAATATTTTACAAATATTTATAATGCTGATTTGGATCCTGCAACTGGAACCACATCAAAAGTAAATAAATTTAAATCGGCTATTAATACCAAATTCCATGAAGCTTCTCCTGTCTTCACAAAAGATGGAAAAACAGTTTATTTTACCAGAAATAACTACATAGATGGAAAAAAAGGAAAAGACGAAAACAAAGTCACATTAATCAAGCTTTACAAAGCTGAATTGGGGAAAGATGGCAAATGGACCAACATTACAGAGCTTCCATTCAATAGCAATAACTACAGTACAGCTCACCCTGCTTTGAGTCCAGACGAAAAAACACTGTATTTTGCTTCTGACATGCCAGGAACTATTGGCGAGTCAGATTTGTATAAAGTCAGCATCAATTCAAACGGAGGTTATGGCTCTCCAGAAAATCTAGGAAGTAGTATTAATACGGAAGGAAAAGAAACCTATCCATATGTTACCAGCGAAAATGAAATTTATTTTTCATCTGACGGACACCCAGGCTTGGGAGGTTTAGATGTTTTTGTTGGAAATATTGACAATAACGGAAAAGTTAGCAATATTCAGAATGTTGGAGCAGATATCAATTCTCCAAAAGATGATTTTGCCTACATTATTGATCCCGAAACAAGAAGAGGTTTTTTTACTTCCAACAAAGATGGCGGACAGGGTTCTGATGATATTTATAAATTCTTAGAAACTAGAAGGCTTAAATGCATTCAGGTATTATATGGCACAATTACAGATGCAGAAACCGGCGTACCGCTTCCTGGAGCAAAAGTAACGTTGTATGACGCAGGAATGGCACTTAAAAATTCTGCCGTTGCAGATGGCTCTGGGCTATACTCTTTTGATGTAGAATGCGGAAAATCATATTATGTAAGAGCAGAAAAACCAGAATTTGCTACAAAAGAAGTTAGCATAACTGTAGACAAAACAAGCGGTAAAACAAACCTTCCTATTGCACTAGAAAAATCAACTTGCAAAGTTACTGTGGGTGATGATTTAGGAAAATGTTTTGGAATTAAAATGATTTATTTCGACCTCGATAAATCAAATATTAGAACCGAAGCAGCATTAGATTTAGAAAAAATATTGGCTGTTCTGAACGATAATCCTACTATGAAATTAGATATCCGTTCACATACAGACAGTAGGGCTTCTAATCAATACAACGAAGCCTTATCTGACCGAAGAGCAAAATCGACTATACAATGGCTGGTTAAAAACGGAATTTCTCCTAACCGCTTAACTGGAAAAGGCTACGGTGAAACAGAACTCGTAAACAAATGTTCCGATGGCGTACCATGTACTGAGGAAGAACATCAAGCCAATAGAAGAAGCGAATTTATTATAACCGCTTTATAAATTTCGTAATAGATAAAAAAAGCTGCCTACATGGCAGCTTTTTTTAATTTAAAAAGTCGTCACATTTCTAGGAATTGCAACGACTTCTAAAAAACCAACCTGTTCAATAAACTTTTAAATCTTAACAAAAATGTTAGTGTAATATTTTTTTCCTGTAGCTGGATCCGTTGTTACAGATAATCCAAAATGAGTATAATCTCCTTCTATATTTTCTTTGTGCCCTGGGCTATCTAGCCAAGCTCTTAAAGCGGCTTCAGGAGTTTTATAATTGTAGGCAACATTCTCGCCTACTTTTTTTGCTCCCAATACACTAGTAATATTATTAGATCTTGCCACAAAATCGTTATGATTTACCACATTATTTTCAATCATATATTTGTTATGCTCTTCGCATTTAAAAGATATATGATTAACTCTCTCCAAGGCATTCAAACCAATACTCACGCGGTATTCGTTTATTAACCTCATTGTTTCTATTTCGGTGTCATTATAAGTATAATTAGCAACAAGCACTTCTGTTGGAGTGGCAGTATCCGCGCTTGCTTCGGCGGTGTCGGCAGAACATGCGTTCATTGCGACTAAAATCGCAATGAACAACATGGTGCGCATTATCTTTTTCATAATCATCAGCATTTTAGCGGTTTAAAGTAAATGTTGGGGCAAATCCTTTAAATTTATCTTTGAATAAATTCGTTCGTATTATTGTATACCAAACGTATTCAATTTACCGTTAAAGTGCAAAAATAATCGATGAAATGCACTATTTTTTATATTTAATGTGTAAAATTCTTACGTAAAAGCAATTTTAGGAAGATAATCTTTCAATCTTCCAAGAAAAATCTGACTGGCTTGTATAACGAATTCTATCGTGAAGTCTATTTGGTCTTCCCTGCCAAAATTCCACTTGAAGTGGAGTCACTATATAACCACCCCAATTTTCAGGTCGTGGAATTGGCTTTCCTTCAAATTCGGTTTCTAGTTTTTTTAAGTTTTCTTCTAAAAATGTTCTTGACGGAATAACTTCGCTTTGATTAGAAACAATTGCTCCTAGCTTACTTCCATCAGGACGTGAATCAAAATAATTATCAGAAATAATCTCAGATGTTTTCTGCGCAATTCCTTTTATGATTACTTGACGTTCTGCTTCCTGCCAAAAAAAAGACAAACAAATATTTGGATTTGCTTCTATTGCTTTTCCTTTCTCCGAATTGTAATTGGTATAAAATATAAACCCTTCTTCAGAAAATTTCTTCAATAAAACCACACGCGATTTAGGAAAACCATCCAATCCAATTGTTGAAACCGTCATGGCATTCACCTCCCCGCTTCCCCCAAAATCTTCCACCTCATGAAACCATCGGTTAAAAAGATTAATTGGATCTTCTGGAATATTCGTTTCTAATAATTCGCTTTTCTCGTAAGATTTTCTATAATTACTTAAATCATTCATAGTTTTTGATTTTAGTTTATTTTGTTTCAGGTTTCAAGTTTCAGGTTTCAGGTTTGTCAGGCTTAGCGAAGTCGAACGTTCACAAAGCACGTTCTATTCAAAAAAAGCATTTCGACTTCGCTAAGTGTGATAATCATATACTACGATTCCATCAACTTAAACTTAAAATAACTACACCAAAACTTAGTCGCTTAGCAACTTAGCATCTCAGAACCTTAGATTAAAACTCAAAACTAACTCCATCATCTGCCAAAAGCACATTTGGAAAAATTTCTTCTGCTTCTTTTTTAAATGGCTCCAAACCATCATAACGTGTCGAATAATGACCTAAAATAAGCTGTTTTACATTTGCTTTTAAAGCAATGCTTGCTGCTTCTTTTGCAGTCGAATGCAGTGTTTTTTCAGCCAATCTTGCTTCTGATTCTAAAAATGTAGATTCGTGGTATAAAATGTCTGTATTCTGTATAATCGGAATGATCTCTTCATTGTAAACTGTATCAGAACAGAATGCATAACTTTTTGCTGGCGGCGGGTCAAAAGTAAGTTTTTCATTTTCAATTACTGTTCCGTCATCAAGTGTAATATCTCCGCCATTTTTTATTTTCTGATAATACGCTACATGAATATTATAGCGCTGAACAGCTTCTACGTTTAACTTTCTTTCATCTGGTTTTTCCTGAAAAAGATATCCATTTGTATAAACACGATGCTTTAACGGAATTGTTTTCACAATGACCTTTTTATCTTCAAAAACAACTTCACTTTCTTTCGATTCTAATTCATGAAAGAACAAAGAATATGTTGTCCAAGATTCAGTCAGTTTTAATTGAATAAGGATCAATTCTTTAATTCCTTTCGGACCATAAATATGTAAATCTGTGGTTCTTCCTAAAAGGGAAAAAGTTGAAATAGTGCCAATTAATCCAAACAAATGATCTCCATGAAGATGCGAGATAAAAATGTGATTAATTTTTGAGAATTTAATCTTGTTTTTGCGAAGCTGTACCTGAGTCCCTTCACCACAGTCAATTAAAAACAATCTATTTTTAATCTCCAAAACCTGCGCAGTCGGATTGGTAAGCGTTCTAGGAGTTGCGGCATAACAGCCAAGTATAGTTAACTTCATTTCTCAATTAAAAATTGATAATTGACAATTATTAATTTTTAATTATCAATTGTTAATTATTAGAAACCTAGGTCTCTTTCGATTTCTTCCATTTCGATAATATCGTGAGCTTCTAAGAGAGAAGGCACTACCAATAATTTATCTGAAATAGCATTAAAATCAAGATCGGTAGCTACAATTACAAACGATTTTTTTGCTTTTTTCTGAACTTTAGATAGCGGTAAAAAAGCTTTTAAATCATTTTCTGAAATATTAGAATCTGCTGATAAGTCGATTATAATATTTTGTTTCTCAAAGGTTTTAAATTGTTGCGTTACTTTTTCCAAGAAAGCATTTACATCTCCTTGAGTATCTTTAATCGTAACGGTATGTCCTTTTTGATCTACTTTCATTTTATAATTTGAGGGGGCTTATATTTTATGATGCTAATTTACTAAGTTTTTTTGTTGTTTCAAGTTTCAGGTTTCAAGTTTTATGCTTACTGTAACACTCATTTCAACACTGAAAATTGCGACTGTGACTGAAAACTAAAAAACTATTGAATCTTAGAAGCCAACAAATAAATAACCGCCATTCTAATCGCAACTCCATTCTCCACCTGATTCAAGATCACTGAATGATCAGAATCTGCCACTTCAGAAGTAATCTCTACTCCTCTATTGATTGGTCCTGGGTGCATGATTACTATTTCTTTTCCTAGCGAATCCAAAAGCGGTTTGTCTACTCCATATTGCTGTGCGTACTCACGCGTTGATGGGAAAAAATTCACATCCATACGTTCGTTTTGTACACGTAGCATATTCGCAACATCACACCATTCTAATGCTTTGCGTAAATTCGGTTCAACCGTAACACCAAGCGATTCAATATATCTCGGAATCAATGTTTTTGGTCCGCAAACTTTTACTTCAGCGCCTTGCATCTGCAAAGCATATATGTTTGAAAGCGCTACGCGTGAGTGTAGAATATCACCTACAATAACTACTTTTTTTCCAGCAACATCGCCCAGTTTTTCTCTGATCGAATAACTGTCCAATAAAGCCTGAGTTGGGTGTTCGTGCGCGCCGTCTCCAGCGTTTACGATACTTGCTTTTACATTTTTAGATAAAAAATAAGCCGCTCCAGGATTAGAGTGGCGCATTACAACCATATCCACTTTCATCGAAAGGATATTGTTTACAGTATCAATCAAGGTCTCTCCTTTTTTAACCGATGACTGAGCTGCAGAAAAACTGATTACATCAGCAGATAAACGTTTCTGTGCTAATTCAAAAGAGAGTTTGGTTCTGGTACTGTTTTCGAAGAAAATATTGGCAATGGTAATATCTCGTAATGAAGGAACTTTTTTAATCGGTCTATTAATGACTTCTTTAAAATGATCTGCCGTTTCAAAAATCAGGTTAATATCATTCTCATTGATATATTTTATTCCTAATAAATGATTTACGCTTAATTCTTTCATTGTGTGTGTGTATATGTTTAATCGTTGAATTGTTTAATCGTTTTTTTGTCAAATTTGTTAATCGGAATTACTACCGATTAAACAATTAACCGGTTAACCGATTAAACTTAATTCGTCACTAGGTGAACAACATCTTCACCATCATTTTCTTTCCAGCTTACAATTACTTTTTCACCATTAATAGCATCGACTTGACGCCCTCTGTAATCGGGCTGAATTGGTAAATGACGGCTGAAACGTCTGTCAATTAAAACCAATAATTCAATTTCTGAAGGTCTTCCGAAAGATTGAATGGCAGTTAAGGCAGAGCGAATGCTACGTCCAGTAAACAAAACGTCATCGATAAAAATGACTTTTTTGTCTTCGACTATAAAATTGATTTGGGTTTTATTGGCTTCAAGCGGTTTATCAGTACGACGGAAATCATCTCTGAAAAAAGTGATGTCCAGATATCCTAAAGTAATTTCAGGAACCTTGTATTCGTTTTCTAATAGTTGTTTTAAACGTTCAGCTAAAAAAACGCCTCTTGGCTGAATTCCCACCAAAATTGTATTAGAGAAATCAAGATGTTTTTCGATTAACTGACAAGCCAAACGATGGAGTATGATAGTAACTTCTTTCGAATTAAGTAATACTTTTTGACTCATAAGTGATTGTAATGTTTGGTTGCGCAAATATACGGAATCTGATTTTATTTGTTGGGGTGTTGAATAGAGAAATGTTTTTTGAAATACATGAAACTTTTTTTTCAAAATCCACATAAATAAAAAACTTACTTTTACTATTAAATTTTTTAATTAAAAATATTAATTAATGAATCCAGATTTTAATAAAACCACAATTGATACTTTAGCAAAAAGAGCTGGTTATAAATGTTCTAATCCAGATTGCAGAGTAAATACAATCGGTCCAAATTCAGACCCTGAAAAATCAATAAAAATTGGTGAAGCTGCTCATATTTTTGGAGCAAGAACTGGTTCTAAAAGATTTAACAGCAAAATGACTGATTACGCAAGGTCAGAAATTACCAATTCGATTTGGTTATGTAGAAATTGTCATAAACTTATTGATTCTGATGAATTGAGATATTCGGCTAATATTTTATTTGCATGGAGAGAAAAACATGAGGAATTTATTTCTTCCTCATTAGGAAATAATACTGACCAAATTCTACTAAAAGAACAAATTTTCATCCTTAAAGATTTTGACGAATACCCTCCTCTGGTAAAAAGAATTATTATTGACAAACCTTTGGGTTGGGAATACAGATTGACAGCTGAACTTATGAGGTTTTTAAACAAACCTCTTTTTAGAAAACTTGACGATTTAAAAGAAGGATTATATTTAAGGCAATTTGAAAGTATAAAATCAGATCAAGCATCCGAATGGATTGGGGAAAAAATTACAGAATTAAGAAAAATGTCAGCACCAGCTGTTGGCTTGTTAGATCGACTCACAAAAAGTTGGGGAAAACCAGGAGAGCCAGGCGATTTAGATGAAATTCATCATGTCACTAAGTTAATCAAAGACTACTTAGAATATATTGTCAATTTTGAAGAAAGAATCAGATTCGTACATGTTCCTTCAAAATACGAGGGAGCAGTTCATTTACTTCAAGACTTAATTGGTTCACAAATTGCAAAATTATCAAGAATTCCTGTTGACCTCGATGAAATTGTTTCATTTGCTGAAAATCTTCCTAATGAAAATATGAAACAGCACAAAATTACAAAAGTAATTACTTTCGAAGTACCAGAATACTGGGAAAAAGAATTTAGCAGAGAACTTTCTAAAATATATGGATATTAGTAAATATCTTAAAGTCATAGTCCAATGATGCTTAAAAACTTTCTGAAAAATCCTAAAAAAATATTTCTTGTAGATGGTTTTGGAGCTTTGCTTACAACTATTCTACTCTTTTTTGTTCTTAGAAATTTTAATGTTTTTTTCGGTTTATCTAAAGATATATTCGAATACCTTTCAATTATTGCATTCACTCTTTTCGTATATTCAATCACTTGCTACTTTTCAATAAAACAAAATTGGAAATCGTTTTTAAAAATAATTTGCGCTATCAATATGTTTTATTGTCTTTTGACGTTTGCAATAATATTATACCATTACGAAACCATTTCATTTTTTGGTATTATTTATTTCTTAGTCGAAATATTTGTAATTACTTTGATTGTATTCTTAGAAATAAAACTTATAAAACAGGAAAATGTCAAATCAGAAATTAATCAAAATCAAAAAACTAAATAAGGAATTAGAAAAAGGTGAAAAGTCTGGATTTTTAAAAAATTTTAACCGCAATACCTTTCTGCAGGATCTAAATGAGAAATATATAAAATCCAAATCCTAAAACATTTCCCAAAAATTCTATAACACATTTTGCCTATTCCTGAAGTAATTTTAAGTATCAATTTAAAACATCAGAAGTCATGCAAAATAAAATACTAAGATTGTTAATGGTATTTGTAATACTGTTTTCATTTACAAGCTGTGAAGTTATAGGAGACATTTTTAAAGCCGGAATGGGATTTGGGATTTTTATCGTAATTTTTATTATTGCGATTATTATCTGGATTTTCGCTAAAATGTTCGGAAGCAAATAGTAGTAAAATAAACAAATAAAAAAACCCAAATTCCAATTTAAAACTTGGCGTTTGGGATTTTTCTATTATTTATTTAATTGGAACTTTTAATACATAAACACATCTGACTTTTTTACCGTCTATCTTGGCAGGATTCCATTTAGGAGATAGTTTCAAAACCCGAATTGCTTCTGCTCCTGTAGCATATCCAATATCTTTAAAACAGCGAAAGGCAGATAAAGAACCGTCTTTTTCAACAACGAAATCCATATAAATTGTTCCTTGAACCCCTTCTTGATTGGGCTTCACAAAATTTTTGTAGAAAAATTTATAGAATGAATCTATTCCTGATGAATAGCTTGGTTTTACCTCAACTTCTTCTAATTTATATATTTTTTCATTATTAATTTTAGCACTTGCATTGACCGTTTTTGAATTAGATTTCTTTTTACTTTTTATCAAAACGCCAGCTTCTGTATATTCTTTCAATTCTCCTTCAATAGATTGACTGTCTATAAATCTAGAACTTTTCAACTTTCCATTTGGATAATATTTCTTTTCTATTTTATAGCTTGTATTTTTCGGATGAGTTAACTTGGCTTCTGTTATATCTCCATTTGGATTCCAAATCTTATATTCATCAAAAATGATAGTTTCAGAAACAAGTTTCTTATTTTCATAATTTGACGTTTTTATTTCTTTTTTATCCCAATTATAATCGATTTGTTCAACTAACGCCCCCAAAGAATCATACTTTTTTCTATTGAAAAATTGATGCCCACTTTTGGCATCCTTTCCAACATTTAAACTCTCGATAGTTTTTCCATTAGAATCAACCGCAGTCATACTTATCAACTTGCCATTACTTAGTAATGTTTGTATTGCCAAAACTCCATTTGAATTATATTCTTTAAAAGTCCCGTCTACATTTCCTTTTTCGTTAATATAAAACTGCATTTTCCTGCCCTCAAGATTCATTTCATAAAAACCATTTTTGAGTTTCGTTTTATTTACATTTTCTATACTTATAAAATTATCCGACAAGAAGCCATTGTTTACATATGAAATCGACGACGAATTAATTTTATTATACTCCTGCGCTATGCCTACATGGAATGTAGCCATCAACAATAGTACTTTTATACCTTTTTGAATGTTCTTCATGCTCACTTACTTTTTTTAAAATAAATATATTTTTCTTACAAATATAACACTTTATGATTGAATGAAAATTCACACGAAAAATTATTAAGCCAAAAAAAATCTCAAATTAAAAATGGATTCTGAGATTTTTTTACGGGTATGGAACAAAGGTCAATCTTTGTCGAGCTTCTCACGAAGATTTCTCCCTTCGGTCGAAATGACAAACTATGCGTAAAAGATATAGAATAAAAAATCCCAAATTCACAAAAATTGGAATTTGGGATTTTAATATTATTGCAATTTAAAAATTAAAGATTGTACATCTTCTTTCTTTGTTCTTGAATTTTTTCATCATCAAGATATTCGTCAAATGTCATGTAACGATCGATAACTCCGTTTGGTGTCAATTCTACGATTCTGTTACCAACTGTTTGCGCGAACTCGTGGTCATGCGTTGTGAAGATTACAGAACCTTTAAAGTTTTTCAATGAGTTGTTGAAAGCTGTAATAGACTCCAAATCTAAGTGATTCGTTGGCTCGTCTAGCATTAAAACGTTTGCACGCTCCATCATCATTCTAGACAACATACAACGTACTTTTTCTCCTCCAGACAAAACTCTAGAAGTTTTAAGAGCTTCTTCTCCAGAGAAAATCATTTTCCCTAAGAAACCTCTAATGAAAACCTCATCACGCTCTTCTTCTGTTTTAGCGTACTGACGTAACCAGTCAACTAAACTCAAATCGTTTTCGAAATATTTGTGGTTTTCAGCTGGTAAATACGCTTGGTTGGTTGTAATTCCCCAATCGAAAGTTCCAGCGTCTGCTTTTTGTTCGTTGTTTAAGATTTCGTAGAAAGCAGTTGTAGCACGTGAATCTTTAGAGAAAAGAACGATTTTATCGCCTTTTGCCATATTCAGGTTAATATCTTTGAATAAAACTTCTCCGTCTACAGAAGCCGCTAAGTTTTCTACATTTAAAATCTGATCTCCAGCTTCACGATCCTGATCGAAGATAATCGCAGGATAACGACGGCTAGAAGGTTTGATTTCAGAAATATTTAATTTCGAAATCATTTTTTTACGAGAAGTAGCTTGTTTCGATTTCGCAACGTTTGCACTAAAACGACGAATAAATTCTTCCAACTCTTGTTTCTTCTCTTCTGCTTTTTTGTTCTGCTGTGCACGCTGTTTCGCCGCTAATTGGCTAGACTCGTACCAGAACGTATAGTTTCCTGAGTAGTGGTTGATTTTTCCGAAATCAATATCAGAAATATGTGTACAAACCGCATCTAAAAAGTGACGGTCGTGAGATACAACGATTACAGTATTTTCGTAGTTTGCCAAGAAGTTTTCTAACCAAGCGATTGTCTCGAAATCCAAATCGTTGGTAGGCTCATCCATAATCAGCAAGTCAGGATTTCCAAAAAGTGCCTGTGCCAAAAGCACACGTACTTTCATTTTTCCCTCCATATCAGCCATTAACGTATAATGATCTGCTTCTGTGATTCCTAAGTTAGACAACATGGCTGCTGCATCAGAATCGGCGTTCCATCCGTTCATTTCTTCAAACTGAACTTGTAACTCCCCTATTCTGTCTGCATTAGCATCATTATAATCTAAATAAAGTTCATCCATTTCTTTTTTAACAGCATACAGAACTTTATTTCCCATTAAAACGGTTTCCAAAACAGTGTGTTCGTCGAACATGTTGTGGTTCTGGTTTAAAACCGACATACGTTTTCCTGGCTCTAAATGAATGTGCCCTGAAGTTGGATCAATATCGCCCGAAATCACTTTTAAGAAAGTAGATTTTCCTGCACCATTTGCTCCAATAACGCCGTAAATATTTCCGTGAGTAAACGTAGTATTTACTTCGTCGAATAAAATTCTTTTACCAAACTGAACTGATAAATTATTGACTGTTAACATGAATGTCTTTTTAATTAATTTGGTGCAAAAGTAGTGAAAAAGGTTCTAAGTTGCAAAGATGCTAAGGTGCTAAGGTTTTTTATACTTGTGTGGGTTTCTTGCAGTCCCGATAGCTATCGCTCGGGTCTCCTTCGTCGAAATGACAAAAATGGAATTACTTTGGGAGATTAATTAATACATTACAACAGACTTTCTTTAGCCAAAGCTACTTCAAGACTCTCAAAATTAGGAAGCACTTTAGCAATCATTCCTTCTTTGTTTAGAATAAAATGTGTTGGGAACGAATTTAATTGTAACGATTCATTCATATACACTTTCATGTCTGGAATTACAGAATATGAAAGAGGTTTTCTTGCTAAGAATGTTTTTAATTGTTCTGCTGAATCTTCGGCTAGACTCATAAAAACGATGTCTTTTCTGTCTTTATATTCTTCGACTAATTTATTGACTTGCGGAAATTCTCTAATGCATGGCGTGCAGTGAATGTACCAGCATTTAATCACAATAATTTTTCCCTTCATGGATTCGTTGGTTACCAGATTTCCGTTTAGATCTTTGAATGAGAATTGCGGAAAAGCGGTTCCTTCCATTTTATAGTTTTTATAAGCATCAAAACCAATTTGATTGATGGTTGCTTTTATACTTGTATCTGTTTTTGGCAAAATTTTAAAAAGCTTATAAACGAATACACTTTCTTCTGATTTTAATCGAACTGGAATAAAATTTCCGTTTGCCAACTGGTCTAGAAAAACTTCTTTAGTAATTTCTTTTGAATATGCATCTAAAGCGATAAAGTCTCTAGAAAGCATTATTTTTTTATTCTGATAAACGGACCATTCTGGGTAAGTTTTTTGAATTTGAGTGGGGTCTACTTCTGGATTTCCGAATTTGTTTTGAGCTTGGCTAAACGAAAAGATGAAAAAGAATAGTATAAGGGTGAAAAATTTCTGCATGAATTCTGAAAATGTATTTGATTCCAAAAGTAATCAAAATTTAATAAGCCTATTTTTCTTCATCCAATTTTAATTCAAAAAATCGCTATTGTTATTACTTTTTATTGAATAAACTCGAAAACAATAGCGAACTTGATTGCATCGGGAATTAAACTAATATTCCTAATTCTTAAGCCTTGGCAAAAAAGAAATATCCATAGTATATCTAGCTGGATTTTCAGGGTCTATAAAAACCCTTACATCGTTTGTTTTTACAAATTCTGTAGGATCAAACCAAATGTTATCACTTTTGAAAACATATAATTCATTTGTTTTCGGATCTTGCCACTGGCCGTAAATCTGAAAAGGATTTCTTCCATTTACTGCATAACCGGTATTTAATTGCACTTGAGTAAATTTTGCTGAAACTAGTTTTCCTGTTTCGTGTAAATTTTGTATTTTATTATTTTTAAGCCAACGAAATAAAATTCCCAAAGAACCTAACAAAAAGAAAACTACCCCTACAACTCCTAAAATCAATACACCAAGCCATAGCGATGCAAAGCCTTTTATTTCTGCTTTGTTAGGATTCGCCGGATCATAAAAAACTTCAACTTTCTCACCAACATCATAACTTGGTGGGCTGCTGCTTAATGATGAATGATGAGTAATTACTTGACCAGCTTTAGTCGAAAAAGAAACAACCGGACTATAAGTTGTTGATTCTTTAGATCGCTTCGGAACCAATTCTACAACAGTTCCCTGTACGATTTCTGCTTTCGCTAAAAAAGTTTGTTTATCTACATAAAGATAAATAGCTCCAGCGATTAAGCCAGCGCCAATAATGGAGAATACAAAATTAAAAATTGAAAATATTTTCATTAGTTATACAGTTAATTAGTTGTCGTAAAAATAATATTAAAACAATTTTTTCCTAATAATTTGAGTATTTTTTTTTAATAAAAAAAAAAACCTGACAACGAATTGTCAGGTTTAAAATGTCCTAATTCAGGCAAAAACCAAATAACAAATTACCTAAAGTTGGCACATTGTTTTGAAATAAAATTTAGATTAAAAAATAAATAACCAAACTCAATTTTAACCCAGTAAAAAATTTTACCTCACTTAATTTTCATGAACTTTGTTATTAACTCTTGAAAATATATCTGATTCTAGTCATTTATAATATGACCAGAAAAATGTCTTTTGTAAATATCTCTGCCAAAATATTTCAGGCAGAGATAAATCATTTCAAATTAATAAAGGCAATAAAATACTAAACACTAATTCAAAGTAATTTTACAATAGTTTCTTCAAGCTTGTATAAACAGCTAGTTCTACATCGGCATGATCCTTCGTATTACAATCTTCTACTAACTTTTTCAAATCATCAGCTTTTAAAGCCGATTTATTATCCAAAGCCAATAGCAATTCTTGTGAAGCATCATTTAGTTTTTTAGATAATGGTAATATTGGCTGTACCAATGGTGCATTATTGCTTAATTCTGTTAACCCTTTATGAACAGCAATCCATTTGGTAAAAAATGCTGCCACTTTAGTTTTATTATCTTCAGATTTATTGGTTAAATATTGATTTACAGCTGAATCAAATGCAAGGGCATCTTTTGCGTCTGGTCCACAAGCATCTGCAAATAAAGTAAACGGAGAATACATTTGATACTCTGTTCCGCCTTTATTACGAGTATATCCTTTTAACGGTTCGCTTACATTTGAAAACTCTTCCAATGATTTGATATCCTGATTATTTGCGATATTTCTTAAAATCACATCTTTGTTACGAATATGTGTAATGCCTAATTCTTCTAATCTAAAAGAAATTGTTTCTAAGCGTTTGCGCATATTTTCTACGTCAACGATATCTTCTGCAGACCATAATCTTTCTGCAATTGCGGCTGTTCTTGGCCAAATTCTTGAATCTATTGTTGTTGGCGTAGCCAATTCTGTCCACATAGTAGCTTCGCCACCTAGAATTCTTGCTTTTTCATCACTTGTTAAATTAGCTCCTTTTGGCATCGGATCGTTTAAGTAATGACTTGCAATTGGATACATTAGATCGATATAATATCCGTTAGACAAAACGGTTTTGTATCCCTTTTTTACTGCTTCTACCAAAGATTGACCGGCTGGCATACCTTCGTTTGGACCTCTCCAAGAATGTACAATTGCATCTTTTGATAAATCTTTAGTCAAAATTTCTTCCCAACCCATCAATTGTTTTCCGTGTTTCTTTAACATCGGAGCCAACTGCATTGTAAAATACGTTTGTAATTCGTGGTTGTTTTTTAAATTATGCTTCTTTTTAAATTCCTGAATTTTAGGATTCTCGTCCCAGTCTTTTCCTTCGTTTTCATCTCCTCCAATGTGGAAATATGCACCCGGAAACAAGGGACAAACCTCATCAAAAACTTCGCTTAAAAGCTGGTATGTTTTAGGATTTGAAGGATCTAATGTTGGAGAAAAAATTCCAGCATTTCTTTCAATTCCATAGGTAGCAATTGCTGTACCTTGAATATTTTTTTCGGATGTTCCTCCTGTCAGCGTAATCACTTTGCTTCCAATTTCTGGATAAGCTGTTAAGATTGCAGATCCGTGACCTGGAACATCTATTTCTGGAACTATTAAAATACCGCGCTCATCGGCATATTTTACGATATTTTTAATTTCCTCTTGTGTGTAATACATTCCATCTGAAGCTACTTGCGTAAACCTTGGATGTTTTTTCATTTCGATTCTCCAGCCTTGATCGTCAACCAAATGCCAGTGAAAAACATTCATTTTCATTGCAGCCAGTGCATCGATATTTCTTTTAACTACATCGATAGGCTGAAAATGTCTTGAAACATCCATCATTAAACCTCTCCATGTAAATCTTGGAAAATCTGAAATTTTTGAAACTGGAAAATAAAATGTTTTCGAATTGTTTTGAAGCATTTGAAGCAATGTCTCTAAACCATGCAAAGCTCCTAAATCGCTCGAAGCATTTAAAGTGATTTTGTTTGCTGCAATATCCAAATGATAGCTTTCATCTTCGTACAAACCAATTTTACCGCTTTTGGTACAATTAATTTGTAATTCTGCATTTGGAACTTCATTTAATTTGGTAATAAAACCTTGTTCAAAAAATATACCTGTTCTACCATCTAAACGGCGCAAAAAACGAGTTACTCCTCCAAAAATTCTAGCATTTGGATTACCAGTAATATTTACTTTAAAATTTTTACTTAAATTAAAATTACCTTCATTAATTACAACATTCTGAGGCCAAGGCATAAGATTCAGCTGCTCTTTCTGGACTTGAGCACCTGCCGATATACCTGCAAATAATAGTACAAATAAATATTTCATTTTTCTTTTTTTTGGTCGGATAGCTTTTAATGACTATCCTAAATTTATATTAAAAACAAAACTCAGAGTGATTTCAGCTTTACCTCACTTTTGCTATGAGATCATTCTGAATTTTGCTATTTGATTCATTAAAAAACGAATCGGATTTTTTTAGTAATCAAAACGCTTAAAGGCCTCTATTGCTTCATATTCAGCCAAACCTAGTTCGTCATATAAAATTGCTGTGTTTTTGTTTCGATCTTCTGCCCTAACCCAGAATTCACGAGAATCATTTCCTTGAAACATTACTCTATCTTTTTGAGACTGGTGATGTAAAATGGCATGACGTTTTAATAATACTTCTGAAGGACTTAACGGAACAGCCATGTCAATTTCATGAATATCCCATTCGTGCCAAGCTCCTCTGTAAAGCCACAACCAGCAATCATTCATGTACGGTTCTGGTTTAAGCTCTTTTAATGCTGCAAAAATGGCATTTAAACAAACCTCATGCGTTCCGTGCGGATCTGCAAGATCTCCAGCAGCAAAAACTTGATGTGGTTTAATTCTAGCAATAATGTTTTTTACGATAGCAATATCTTCTGGTCCTAACGGATTCTTTTTAACCTGTCCTGTTTCGTAAAAAGGAAGATCCAAAAAGTGTGTATTCTCATCTTTTAATCCGATGTATCTTGTTGCTCCGTAAGATTCTCTTCTTCTAATCAATCCTTTTAATTTTCTAACTTCCAAAGAATCGATTTGATTTTCAGATTTGTTATTTAAAAACTCGATAACCGATTTGAAATTGATATCAGCTTGACCTTCTCCGATAAAATCACTGGCAACTTCTGCAAATTTTAAAGCTTCATCGTCTGAAACTGCAATATTTCCTGAAGTTTGGTACACCACATGAACATCGTGTCCTTGCTTGATTAATTTTGAAAATGTTCCTCCCATAGAAATCACGTCATCGTCTGGGTGCGGACTAAAAAGAATAATTCTCTTTTTTGCCGGATTTGCCCTTTCTGGACGAAATGAATCATCTGTGTTTGGTTTTCCTCCTGGCCAACCAGTAATAGTATGCTGTAGAATATTAAACATATTAATGTTCATATCATAAGCAGAACCTTCCTGAGCCAAAAGATCAGACATTCCGTTATTATTATAATCACGGTCTGTCAGTTTTAAAATAGATTGTTTTGTTTTCTGACACAGCCAAACAATAGCTTTACTTTTTAATTCAGGAGTCCAAAGACATTCGCCAACTAACCAAGGCGTTTTGAAACGGGTTAATTCTGACGCTGCCGACTGATCTAAAACAAAAGTTGCATTTGGATGGTTCTGTAAAAATGTAGCCGGAACTTCTGAACTGATATCTCCTTGAATAGTTCTTTTGATGATATCTGCTTTGTTTTGTCCCCAAGCCATCAAAACAATACGTTTTGATCTCATAATAGTTGAAACTCCCATTGTTATGGCGCGTTTCGGTACATTATCTATACCATTAAAAGCAGATGAAGCATCGACTCTTGTGATATGATCTAAGGTAATAATTCTTGTTCCTGAATTGATGTGCGAACCAGGCTCGTTAAATCCAACGTGTCCTGTTCTACCAATTCCAAGCAATTGAAAATCAAGACCACCGGCATTTTTAATATTCATTTCATAATCAATACAGTATTGATTGATTTCCTCAATTGCTACAGTACCATCAGGAATATTAATATTTTCAGGTTTGATATCAATATGATTAAAAAGATGCTCATGCATGAAATAATGATAGCTTTGATTATTCTCCTTAGTCATTGGATAATATTCATCCAAATTAAAAGTGATTACATTGCTAAAACTAAGTCCTTCTTCTCTGTGCATTCTCACTAGTTCCTCATAAACTTTGATCGGAGAAGAACCTGTTGCCAGACCTAAAACACAAGGTTTATTTTTTTCTTGTTTAGATCTAATTAGCTGCGCAATTTCCTGTGCTACAATTACAGAAGCTTCAATAGAACTTTTAAAGATTTCGTTATGAATTTTCTCAAAACGAGTTTCTTCAAATTTTCCCGCGCTTTTATAACTGATATCAGGTTTTATTTCTAAAGCACTTTTCATTTCTTTTCTTTTTTGTAGTAATTACCATCATGGCTTTAAGATATGGTATAGACAGCTTACGCCATCTATACCACACTACTAACCAAACTTAATATTCTCTTTTTTAGAAATTTGGAGCATTAACATCCCACCAAGTTCTTGTTCCTCCGTTGTCAGGTCCGTTAAGTTTTGCAATACCTGTTTTAAGACCTTCTGGGTTTCCATCTTTTTCAGTAGAAACAAAGTTTATTCTTCTTACACCATATTCAGTAGTGATTGCACCAGCACTTTGGTTGTTAAGAATTGGCAATAATTTAGGATAACCAGTTCTGCGGTGTTCAGCCCAAGCTTCCATACCGTCAGGGAAATTAGCAATCCATTTTTGAGTAATGATTTTTTGCAGTTTCACTTCGTTACTTGCAGCATCATCCCAAGCAACAGTTACTTTATTTACAGCTAAACCACTATTGAATGGAGCAACTGGATCTACATAATCTTTAGCTGTTTTTACATTATTTGCAATATAGTCAGAAGCACCACCTACAGAAAGCTGTTCAAAAGAAGCCGTAATACCAGCTTTGTAGAATGTTGCAGCGTCACCACCCATATTCCAGCCTCTTAAAGCCCCTTCTGCTCTTAAGAAGTAAACCTCAGCTGCATTTAACCAAACAACTTGTTTGTCTTCGTCTATAATCTTACCAAAATTCGAAAAATTAATGTGTTTTGACTTATCACCAAGAATACCGCCAGTACGGATTCCTTTATATTCTCCAGGAAACTGTTCTGAAGTTTTAAAATAAACACTTATTCTAGGATCATTGTAACCTCCCATGATAGACTCCATATCTGCAGACATACGGCTATCATTATATTCGTAAGCAGCAACTCTAAGTGGGTGTTGTGAAACATCTTTATTCACAATAAAGCTGTCTGCATTTACTGTCATTACACCAAATTTTTGGCTAATTGCTTTTTCAGCTTCCGCTTTAGCTAATGTTGGATTAACTTTTACAATACGCATTGCTAATCTTAAACGCAAAGAGTTTGCATATCTAACCCATTTTGTATAGTCTCCTTTATAAGTCGAACGATCGATTTTTGTAAAAGAACTTGCTTCTCCTGCATCAATTCTTTTTGTTAATTCCGTAACAGCAAAATCTAAATCTTTAAACATTAAGCCATAAGCTTCTTCTTGAGAATCATATCCAATTGCTGCATCTGTAGTCCCTAATTTAGAATAAACTATTGGTCCCCATGAATCTGCAGCTTTATGTAAAGTCTGTACTTTTACTATTGTTGCCAAAGCATAAAACTCATCATATTTTCCTTTAGATGCAGCTTCAACTTTCAAGTAATTTGCCATTACTTGCGTGTAAATAGCTTCCCAACCCCAAAGGTTCCAGTTGTCAGCAAGCGCATAAGAAAGATTATTATTACCGTCAAAACCTGGTGCTGTAGTATATCCTCCCCAAGTGTTACCCGATAAATCAATAGCTACCTGATACTTCCACCCTGGCACATTTACCATCACGTTGTCAAACATCGTAGTAAAAGGCCCTTTAATATGATTAAAGTCTTGCGTTAGTTCCTCTTGTGTAAAACCATCAGGATTACTATTAATCTCGTCAAAATTATCTGTACAACCAACTAAAGCCAAAAGACCAAGACAGATTAGTGATTTTTTTATATTATTTGTTTTCATGATGTTTTAATTAGAAAGTTACATTTAAATTAAGACCAATACTTCTTGTTGATGGTAAACCATAAATATCAACTCCTTGTAAGCCCTGACCTGTACTTAAAGCAATGTTTGGATCGAATGGTGCATCTTTATAAAAGAAGAATAAGTTTCTTGCGATTAATGATAAAGTTGCTGTATTAACAAATGGAATTGCTTTTTTGTTGAAAGTATATCCAAGCGAAACCTCTCTTAAACTTACGTTTGTTGCATCATATACATACTCGGCAGTAGCACCGTTAAGACCACCTACAGCTTCATAGTATTTCTGAGGATCCATTTTAGTTACTTTTGTACCATCAGGCATAACTGCATTTACAGCAACACCACCAGCATTTCTAGCATCTCCAGATCTTTTTGACACTCCATAAAAATCATTCATAGATTCTGTAATACTCATTACATCTCCTCCAAAACGTCCATCGATTAAGAAGTTAGCTGTAAAAGCACCAAATTTGAATGTGTTTGACCAGCCTAACATAAAATCAGGGTTTGCATTACCAACTTCATGGAAATCAGCTTCAACTGCTAAGTTTCCTTTGTCGTCTAAAACAATTTCTCCTTTATCATTTCTAACTATACCTTTTCCTTCAATCACACCAAATGGTCTTCCTTCTGTTAAAGAGTATCTGTAATTAATATTATTTACAGGAGTTAATGGAATTTTACCTCCTAATTCTTCTGGAATTTCTTTTACTTTATTTTTATTGTGAGAATAATTTACCATAGTTTCCCATGAGAATTTTTGTCCCTCAATAATTTTACCGCTAACAACAAGCTCAAGTCCTTTATTTTCTATACTACCAGCATTTATCCCGTAGAAAGTATAACCGTAAGGGTTTGTTGCCGGAGCCGGAACTTGAATGTATTGATTTTTAGTTTCTGAGTTGTAGTAAGAAATTTCGAAACCTAATCTATTGTTGAACATTCTCCATTCAGTACCAAATTCAAATTCTGATTTCAATTCAGGTTTCAATCCTTCTCCTGGTCTTGGACCTACTACAGGAGGAATAATATTACCACCTTGAATAGTCGATTTTGGAGAAGTTACAAAAGCAGAAACGTCATTACCCACTTGAGCATAAGTTCCTCTTACTTTTCCGAAGTTAATCCATTCTGGCATTGTTGCCATTTCACTGATAAGAGCAGTAACCCCTACAGATGGATAAAAATAAGATGAAGTATCAGTATTTACTAAAGTAGAAGACCAATCATTACGTCCTGTAACATCTAAATACAACATGTTTTTATAACCAAAAGTTGCAGAAGCAAAAATTGACTGAACCTCTCTTGAAGAACCTGTAGCCTGAAGGCTTAAGTTATCTAAACCACTTGCACTTGCAAAATTCCCTAAAGTAAATAAGTTAGCATTTACAAGACCGCCAACAATACCAGAATCTAACGTAGTCTGTTGATTTGCCAATGTGTTATTGATACTTGCTCCTACGATAGCATTAAAGCTAAAATCTTCGCTGAAATTAGTATTAATTTTAGCAATCAAATCTCCGTAACGTTGTGTGCTTAAATTAGCAACGTTTATATATCTACCATTTATATTAGATAAAGAAGTATTTGTTGTAGCATAAATCTTTTTATCATAATCATTTTCAACTCTATTATAGCTATATCTTGCAGCAATGCTTAACCAATTGTTTGCTTTGTATTCTAAAGCTAAATTTCCGTTGAAGAAATTATCTTTATCAATAGATTTATTTCTGTTGATTAACCAATAAGGATTCTGAACATAGATATCAGCATTTGGTGCGCTGTAGAAGTTTTGACCGTATAGGTTTCTAGAAGGAATAAATGTTTCGAAATTATCTTTGTAATAATTAAAGTCATTTCCTCTTTGGAACAAATAAACTCCAGTTAATGGGTTTGAGTAAAGTCCGTTTACAGGTCTGTTATTAATTGTTTGCGATGTATATTTTGCATCAGCAGAAACAGTTAATTTATTGTTGAAAAATTTACCTGTCTGACGGATTCCAAAGTTGTTTTTCTTTAAGCCGTTACCTTCAATAACTCCTGAAGCTGTAGTATTAGCGTAAGATATACTAGTTGAAGAAACATCAGATCCAGTTGTAAAAGCTGCAGAAGTAATTTGAGTAACTCCTGTACCAAAGAAGTCTTTTACAAAATCATTTGAAGATACTTTTCCTCCCCAAGATTTTTGTGCCCCAGCTGTACCATATTCATACTGAAATTCTGGTAATGAATGAACAGATTCAAAAGTAGTAACAGAAGAAACAGCTAAATTTCCTGTGTTTTCTTTAACTTTTTTAGAAGACAATAAAATAACCCCATTTGCTCCTTGTGATCCGTATAATACAGAAGCCGCAGCACCTTTAAGCACAGTCATTCCTTCGTAATCGTCTGGATTAATCAAAGAAATAACATCTCCTCCGTCACGGTTACCTCCAGCAGTACTACCAAATGAATCATTTGAGGCATTTGTATTACCCTGCTGATTCGAAGTACCATTATACATAGGAATACCATCAATAACGTAAAGTGGCTGGCTATTCATGATAGAAGAGTTACCACGAATTACAACTTTTGTAGATCCACCAGTACCTCCAGCACTTTTTGTTACTGCAACACCGGCAATTTTACCTGCAATAGTATTAATAACGTTGGCATCTTTTACACGTGTTAACTCTTCACCTTTAAGTTCTTGAGCAGCGTATGTTAAAGATTTTCTTGTTTTCTTAACACCTAAAGAAGTTACAACAACCTCGTTCAAAGCATTTGATGCAGCTGCAACCATTTTCACATTAATTGTAGCAGCATCTCCTACAACTATTGTTTGAGTTTCTAGTCCTACATAAGTAAAAACCAAGCTCTGACCTTTTTGAACTTCAATAGTATACAATCCGTCAAAATCGGTAGTTGTTCCTTTTTGACCTCCTTGTACAGAAACAGAAGCTCCTGGTAATGGCATACCGTCAGAATCTGTAATCACACCCTTGACATTTTTTACTTGTGCAAGCGAAACTTGCGCCGTAAAAACAATCATAAAGATTAAGAAAATTTTTTTCATGTTTATTTTATTTTGTTAGTTATGAAGTAAAATTATTCTTAAGGCATTGTTAAAAAAAATAAATTAAACCAACGACAACAAAATTTAAACCAACGACATAAATCATTCAATAATACGCTTTACGAAAACGTTCTACTTGGAAAATTAAGCACTAATATCCTTTTTTTGCGAAATTTTATTCAAAAAAATTGCCTCTTTGCAGTTAATTGTTTAAAGTTGCACAATATTTCAATATTGTTAAGAAAAACTAAATTTATCTAATAAGCCAAACCAGTTGAAAGAAATAAGAAAAGTTAAATTTGATATTAAACTGCAAAATCATGTCTGGTTTTGGGGAGTTTATTTTACTTTAAACTTCTTAAGATGGGGTGCTTACTTTAATGATTACCCATATTCCTTTAAATCCAATTTAATTGAATTTTCTTTGGTGATTCCTTTAGTGTATCTCAATTTATTTGTTCTAGTCCCAAAATATGTATTGAAGCAAAAATATATTATGTATGCATTTTTATTGCTTCTCAGCCTATTTGCGATTTATTTGGCTAAAACTGCCCTCACCTATTATATAATATCCGAAAATATCTGGCCAGAAGCCAATAGAGAATATCATCCTTTTGAAATCAATCATATTGTGGCTGTTTGCATTGGAGAATTGTATGTTCTGGCAATGGCATCATCTGTTTATCTTACCTTGACATGGTTAAGAGAGCGAGAAAGAAATAGATCTTTAAGAGAAAACCAGTTTAAAATAAAACTTAAGTATCTCGAGAATCAGATTCAGCCACACTTTTTCTTTAACACATTAAACAATCTCTACGCTTTATCATTAGAGTCTTCAAAGAAAGTTCCAGATGTAATTATCAAACTTTCTAATTTGATGGAATATGTTCTATACGATGTAAAAGGCACCAAGTTTGTTCCTCTTATTAAAGAAATCGATTATATTCAGAATTATATTGAAATTGAAAAATTGCGTTTTGAAAATGTAGAAGTAACAATAAATCTAGAGTCAAATATTGATGATGTTGTCGTTCCTCCGCTTATTTTTATTTCATTAGTAGAAAATGCCTTCAAACATGGCGGATTAAACAATAAAAACCTAAAAATAAAGATCAATTGCAGAGTTATCGACAATAAAACGCTCGATTTTGAAATCTTAAATAATTTTGTAATTTCACAAAATCATAATCCAAAACGAGGAATCGGTTTAGTTAATACAAAAAAGAGGTTAAAATTAATTTACAGAAACAATTTCAGCCTTAAACATACCACTAAACTAAATTTCTACATAATCCGATTGCAAATACCTACCCAGAATGAAGATTAAATGCGTGTTAATTGATGATGAGCCTTTAGCTATCAAAGTCCTGCAAAATTATTTTACCAATTTTACAGATTTTGAAGTTGTCGCAACATTCAATAACTCTTTAGAGGCGCTCGATTTTATAAACAGTACTCCTGTCGATGCCGTCTTTTTAGATATAAACATGCCTATGATGACTGGCTTTGAACTTATTAGTCTTATCGAAAATAAAACCAAAGTTATTATTACTACTGCTTTTAGAGAATTTGCTGCCGAAAGTTATGATTTGGATGTACTGGATTATCTCGTTAAACCAATTCCGCTTCCAAGATTTATAAAATGTATCAATAAAATTACCACCGAATACAATCTTAAAAACAATATTAAGGTTGAAACCTCAAAAGGTGATTCTCATATTTTTATTAAAGTCGATAAAAAAATGATGAAAATTAATATTGAAGAAATTTTATTTGTTGAAGGAATGAAAGAATATATAAAAGTTGTCACGCCTGATAAAACCTATATTACTCATAAATCTCTTACATCATTATCTGAAGAATTACCAGCAGATCGATTCCTTAGAATCCACAAATCTTATGTAATTGCGCTAAATAAGGTAAAATCTATAGAAGGAAACCGCGTTCAAATTCAATCTTACAACATTCCGATAGGCAGAAACTACAGTAAAGAAGTTAAAAATAAGATATTGGAATAAATATAATTACGAATTACATTTTCTAAGTAGGTTAAAATTAACACTTTGTTGAAAAAACATAGTCGTTGGTTTAAATTTAACATTATTTATACCTTTTTATTTTTTTTTGATAATCCTAACAAATATATTTACGGTCTTCAAAAAACAATAAAATAAAAAATTAACCTTATTATTATGAGTTCAGAAAATGTGCAAACCAAATGGGGGCAATTTATCTCTTTGATAATCGTCTTCTTCTTTTGGGGTTTTGTTGGATCTGCCAATGACATCCTGATTCCAGTATTCAAAAAAGTATTTACGTTATCGCAAGTACAATCTCAATTAGTAGCATGGGCTTTCTATGCAGCTTATTTTGTTGGATCAATCATATTCTTTATCGTTTCGTTAAAAGTAGACGTTTTACAAAAATACGGCTACAAAAGAACCTTATCTGCAGGATTAGTTCTATCTGCTATTGGTTCATTTTTATTCGTTCCAGCAGCTACAACTCAAAGCTTCCCTTTCTTCTTAACAGCTTTATTTACAGTAGGACTAGGATTTTCAATCCAACAAATTGTAGCGAACCCTTTGGCTATTAAAATGGGAAGTCCAGAAACTGGAGCACACCGTTTAACTCTTGCCGGCGGAATCAACTCTTTCGGAACAACAATCGGAGCTATTTTACTAGGAATTGCTTTATTCGGAATGGGAGACAACAAAAAAACGGCTCTTTCATTAGAAGATATTAAATTACCTTTTATCATTTTAGGTCTTGCTTTTATTGCTGTTGCCGTATTTATGAATTTTTCTAAAATCGAAGATCCAGTAAAAGAGGAAGAAGCAATCATAAAAGACAAACACAGTAAATTCAACATTCTTGACTATCCGCAATTATACTTGGGTATGTTAGGAATTTTTATTTATGTTGGAACTGAGGTTACTATCATCAGTAATCTACCTGCATTATTACACACTCACGAATTCGGAAACGTTCTAGAAGATGCTGTTGCACCATTTATTGCGCTTTATTGGGGAAGTTTAATGATCGGTCGTTGGAATGGCGGAGCAAACGTATTTAACACTTCAAACTTAGTAAATACTGCGCTTAAATTTATTGTTCCTGCTGCTGCATTTGGAGTAATTATCGGAGCAAATATCTTTGCTGCACACGACGTTTCTTCATTCTATATCTACCCAATCTGGATTTTATTATTTATCGCCGTAAGTTTTGTTGGTGGTAAAAACGCTGGAAAAACATTAATGCTTTTCGGAATTTCAGGATTAACCATGATGGTATTAGGATTAGCTTGGCCAGATCCTTCAATAGCTAAATTCTTCTTTATTTCTGGTGGATTGTTCTTATCTATTATGTGGCCTTCAATCTTTGATTTAGCCATTGCTGGATTAGGAAAAAACACAGGAAAAGCATCATCTTTCTTAATCATGATGATTCTTGGTGGTGGAGTAATTCCATTATTGCAAGGAAGTATCTGTGATTTAGATGCAACAAATCCAAACGGAATTTTAGGCATCACTTACACACACTTCTCATACATTGTGCCACTTCTAGGCTTTGCTTATTTAGGATTCTATGGTTTCTATTGTCCTAAAATTTTAAAAAGACAAGGAATCAGCCACATCGAAAGTGCTGGTGGAGGACACTAAAAAATAAAAAACATCAATAAAAAAAATCCAAATTCCAATTTTAAAACGGAATTTGGATTTTTTTTTATTTCCAAAGAAGAGAAACCTCAGAACCTCAGTATCTCAGCCCATTAGCTCCTTTACTTCGCATTAATAATATTCTCAAGATTCTTCTTGAAAATTGCCTTATTTTGCGCCGTTAAAGAATAAACAACATCTTTATCAGCATGAACAATTACTTTGTCTATATTGGCATTTAAAAGCGCTTGGGGATCTTTAATTTTCAACGTGCAGGCTCCGTCAAAAAAACCATCATCTTCTATGGTTTTTCTCGCCTCAATAATTGTCCCATCACTTAAAACTGCCGAAATAGTCATTTGACTATTTAATGTTTTCGAATAAAAACCATCCATTACCAGCAAAAGACGATAAGAATTTTTTAATTCTGGCCCTTTAAATTCGTGCCTCGTAATATTATACCGAAGACCTTTTGCGAGAGTTTGAAATTTAACCGAACAATCTAATTCATAAGTAGCAACATCACCCGCTTCATTTACAGAAGTAATTACTTTAGCGGCTTGGGCGTTTATAGAAAAACTCGCTGCAAAAAAAGACAATATAAGCACTATAACTTTCATATCTAATGGTTTAAGATTCAATATAAAAGTAAAAAAAATCGTCTCTTCTCGTTAGAAAAAAGACGATTTTAATTTTATAAGTATCTAAGGACTATTTATTTCCTTTTTCGAAGTCAGCTACAAACTGAGCTAAACCGATATCTGTTAATGGGTGTTTCAATAAACCATAAATTGCAGAAAGTGGCCCTGTCATAACATCTGCACCAATTTTAGCACAGTTTACAATATGCATTGTATGACGTACAGAAGCCGCTAAAATTTGAGTTTCATAACCATAGTTATCATAAACTTCTCTAATTTCCTGAACCAAGTTCAATCCATCAGTAGAAACATCATCTAAACGGCCAACAAACGGAGAAACATATGTAGCTCCAGCTTTAGCAGCCAAAAGCGCCTGTCCTACAGAGAAAACAAGAGTTACGTTAGTTTTAATTCCTTTGTCAGAAAAATATTTAGCTGCCATAACACCTTCCTTAGTCATAGGAAGTTTTACAACGATTTGCTCATGTAATTCAGCAAGCTCCTCACCCTCTTTAACCATACCTTCAAAGTCAAGAGCATTAACTTCAGCACTTACATCACCTTCAACAAGATTGCAAATATCAACATAATGCTTAAGGATATTGTTTTTTCCAGTGATTCCTTCTTTTGCCATTAATGACGGATTAGTTGTTACACCATCCAAAACACCTAAAGCTTGTGCTTCTTTAATTTGAGCTAAATTAGCTGTGTCAATAAAAAATTTCATAATTTATATTATTTAAATTGTGTTGATTTATTCTGGGCGTGCCCCAAGGGTCGGGCTTTCGGCTAAATCTTTTGTTCCGTTTCTCTTCACAAAAGGATACCGCCTCTATCCCTCACGCGAACGCAGCTGCAAAATTACGAAATCAATACCAATAACAATTTCAAAAATCAAATCAATTTGTGATTTAAATCTAAAAACAAGCAATTAATTGCGATTTATAACTTATAATGATTCATAAGCATCTTCTCGTACATTTTATCTGGAAGCGCGCGTTTCAATACAATCGAAAACTTCTGCATAAAAGCACCAACTTTATAGTGCACATTTGGCTTTTTTGTCTGAATGATTTTGTAAACTGCCTCGGCCATTTCGTTCGGATTACTTCCTGCATCAACATGATCATTCATAGTTGCCAGAACATCTCCATACACCTTTTCATAAGCAGAATCTTTAATAACTGGCGCATGGTAACGACCAGCTGCAATATTGGTTGCAAAATCTCCAGGCGCAACATTTGTAATTTCAATTCCAAAAGACTTCACTTCCATTCTCAAAGCTTCAGTAATCAATTCTAAAGCTCCTTTTGAAGCCGAATAAACACTTCTATACGGCAATCCCATATAACCAGCAATAGAGGTAATATTGATGATAAGTCCCGAATTCTGTTTACGCATTTGCGGAAGCGCAGCTTTCATAACTTCAATCGGACCGAAAAAGTTCGTTTCAAAATTATTTCTAATTTCTTCAGTCGGAATTTCTTCTAGAGGTCCTGTAATTCCAACTCCAGCGTTATTAATTACAATATCTAATCTTCCAGAAGTTTCAATAATTTTGTTTACCGCATTTTTAATAGAATCAACATTTCGGACATCTAAAGCTACTAAAGGAAAAACTGAATTTAAAACTTTCTCAGG
This sequence comes from Flavobacterium movens, assembly GCF_039581425.1. Classification (NCBI taxonomy): domain Bacteria; kingdom Pseudomonadati; phylum Bacteroidota; class Flavobacteriia; order Flavobacteriales; family Flavobacteriaceae; genus Flavobacterium; species Flavobacterium movens. Next base: position 650,492 of record NZ_JBCPXY010000002.1, on the reverse strand, counting down.
ATTTCTGCTTGTTCCGTATACAACAAAACCTTTTTGATGTAAAAACTCACCAATAGATTTTCCAATTCCTGATGATCCTCCGGTAATTAAAACGACTTTGCTCATTTTGCAGTTAGATGTTAAATGTTATAAGTTAAATGCTATTTATCCCTAAAATAGAACTTTAATGCAATTAGAGAAAAACTTCTAACTTTTCACATATAACTTCTAACTTTGGATAGGGTCAAAAATAAAAAAATCCTCCTGAAAGGAAGATTGCAAACTAATTAAATTCTAAAAAAAGTGGCAAGCGACCTACATCGCACCGCTCAACCACGTACCCTTGCTATGTTCCCATCCTGGGGGAGTCTGCAGGAGCTGGTCGTGTAGGACTTGCCGGTGCAAATATACAATCTTTTTATATTTTTGCAAGAGCTTTGTTGCTATAAAAATAACATCGTATATTGGCTTATTGAAATTTTAAACTATGAAAAAATATAACTTCCTAGCTGTCATTTTATTAGGAATCACATTAATCGGATGTGGAGATACAAAAAAAGGTGAAAATTCTTTGTTTACTATCGATGATTCTGCTTTTCCGGCTCATTTTACGCAAAAAGAAGTGCTTAATATTGGAATTTTAAACCCAAATTCGAAAGAAATCGACAGCGTTGCCTACTTCATAAACGACCAAAGAGTTGGAGGCACAAAAGGCAAAGAAAATTTTAGATTTGAATTAATAGATCAAAAATTAGGTTATCAATACCTAAAAGCTACTGTTTATTTTGGTGGAGATTCTTCTGACGCTACTAAAAGAATTGAAGTGGTTTCTGATATCGAACCAAAATTATTAAAGTATAAAGTTGTAAATACCTATCCGCACGACAAAAAAGCTTTCACGGAAGGCTTTGAATTTTACAATGACACGTTATATGAAAGCACTGGACAAGAAGGCGCTTCGTTTATAAAAAAATATGATTATAAAACAGGTAAGGTTTTTAAACAAATTGATCTTGATACACAATATTTTGGAGAAGGAATTACTTTTATCAATGGCAAATTATTTCAGTTAACATATAAAAACAAAAAAGGATTCATCTACGATGCAAAAACCTTAAAACTGGAAAAGACTTTTGATTACGAAAAAGATATTGAAGGTTGGGGAATGACAAATGACGGAAAATATATCTACCAAACTGATGGAACAGAAAAGATTTGGAAAGTTGATCCAAATACTCAAAAAATGATTGATTACATCAATGTTTATTCTGGAACTTCAAAAATCAAAGCAGTTAACGAACTAGAATGGATTAATGGAAAAATCTATACAAATGTTTGGTTTAAAGATGCTATTGCAGTCGTAAATCCAGAAAATGGAGCTGTTGAAGGAATTTTAAATCTTTCTGATTTAAGAAAAACCATGAACGACATTACGACTGATGATGTCTTAAATGGTATTGCATACAATCCTAAAACTAAAACTATTTTTGTAACGGGGAAAAACTGGAGCAAAATGTTTGAAATAACTGTTTCGGAATAAATCTAAAACAAAACAATTTTACGAATTTCACAAGTTTTCACACATAAATCCGTGAAAATTTGTGAAATTTGTGTTTTATAACAATATCTGCAATGACAACATTAATCACAAACATACAAGAGTTACTGCAAGTTCGCGAAACTTCAATTGCCAAAGTTTCAGGTTCTGAAATGGCCAATCTTCCAACAATTAAAAATGCTTTTTTAGTTTTAAAAGACAATTTAATTGAAGATTTCGGCTCAATGGATAATCTTCCAAAAATAAATGCCGACAAAACAATTGATGCAGCTGGAAAAGTTGTGCTTCCGTCTTGGTGTGACAGCCATACACATATTGTATACGCAGGAAATCGCGAACAAGAATTTGTAGATAGAATCAACGGGCTTTCTTATGAAGAAATTGCTAATCGTGGAGGCGGAATTCTTAATTCGGCTAAAAAGTTAAACGAAACTTCTGAAGAAGAAATTTACGAGCAATCTAAAATTCGTTTAGAAGAAGTAATGCATTTAGGAACTGGTGCCGTAGAAATAAAATCTGGTTACGGATTGACTGTTGACGGGGAATTAAAAATGCTTCGAGTTATAAAAAAACTGGCAGAAAATTATCCAATTGCCATAAAAGCTACCTTTTTAGGCGCACATGCGTTTCCTACTCACTACAAAGACGACAAAGCAGGATATATTGATGAAATAATCGATGAAATGCTTCCTGAAATTTCAAAAAATAATCTTGCCGATTATGTAGATGCTTTTTGCGAAAGTGGCTACTTTTCTGTAGAGGAAACCGAAAAAATAATGAAAGCAGGTTTAGCATTTGGCTTAAAACCAAAAATTCATGTCAATCAATTTAATTCTATTGGAGGAATACAGGCTGGAATTAAATTTAACGCCCTTTCTGTAGATCATTTAGAAATAATGAACCCAGAAGATATTGAAGCACTAAAAGGGACTGAAACAATGCCTGTCGCATTACCTTCCTGTTCTTATTTTCTAAGCATTCCATATACTCCTGCCCGCGAAATGATAAAAGCTGGTTTACCGATAGCATTAGCAACAGATTTCAACCCTGGCTCTACTCCATCAGGAAATATGAATTTTGTAGTTGCGACAGCGTGTATTAAAATGAAAATGACGCCTGAAGAAGCAATTAATGCTGCCACAATAAACGGAGCATACGCAATGGGACTTTCAGAAACTCACGGAAGCATTACAAAAGGCAAAAAAGCCAATTTGATTCTAACAAAACCAATTTCTTCTTACTACCAAATTCCTTATGCTTTTGGAAGCAATCTTATTGAATCTGTTTTTGTAGAAGGAAAAATTTTAGAATAATCATTTCAACGATTTAAGTATAGCCCGTGGTTTCAACCACGGGAAACGTATTGTTTTCCAAACAAAAAACCATTCAATCTCATTCATAAAAAAAGGTCTGTGAAAATCACAGACCTTTAATATCTAAGTGGTATTTTATCCCTTTGGCAAATTATCTTAAACTGAAACTAGTTTTAGAAACTAATTCATCATTATCAAAAACATTAATGAAGTAAGTTCCTTTTGCGAAATCTTTTCCTGGAAGATCTTCACTAACTTGTACAGTTTTGTTTTCATATTTCACTGTAGTTTTGAAGCTGTAAGTTAATGTATTATCTCCAAAGCTTTCTGTTTTCTTTTCGCCTAAAACATTGTTTTTAGCATCGATAACTTGAACATAATACGTTTTGTCTCCAGATTTTGCAATTTGATTTTCAGCAATTGTAAAACTAACTTTCAAAATATCAGCGCGGCTTGCTTTATCTGTTTCGATTTGTTTACCAGAGCTTTTCAATTTGTAAGCTGAAGTTTTTGTATTTAATACAGATAATTTAGAACCTTTTTCTACAGTTTTAGCTAGTTCTTCGTTTTGACCAACTAATACTTCGTTATATTTCTTAGATTCTCCTAAAACTACAATAGTACTATCTCTTTGAGTAGTTAAAACACCATTTTGTTTTTTCAACTCATCGTTTTCAGCAACTAAAGTTTTCATTTTGCTCTGCATTGCCTGAACTTGAGATCTGTATTTAGAAACATCTCCTTTAGACTTGTTCAAATCATCCATTAAAGCCACTACTTTATCTCTTTCTTGGATTAATTCGTCAGACATAGAAGTGTTTTCAGCAATTGCAGCATCATAAGTCGCTTTTAACTCCTGTAAATCTTTCATTACAGATTCTTTCTCAGTCAAAGTTGTTGTAAGCTCTGTTTTAACTACCTCTGTATCAGAAGATAATTTAAAAATATACACTAAACTACCGATTAGTAGGACTGCTAAAACTGCGATTACCGCCTTTAGACTTGAATTGTTGTTCTTTGGGTTTTCCATATTTAAATAATTTTCTTTAATAACAAATTTAAGAATTAATATAAGGTAATAACGTAAGTTTCTACAATTATATTATTTTTGGAAAATAAATTTTTTTCATGGAAAAATTAATCCCTTTCACTATAAATGATTTGGCAAAAGTCACAAATCACAGAAGTGGTGAAATAAAGTTCGGAGAAAAGATGATTGTCATTCCGCCAGGAGTTGACAAAGTTAATTTTCTTAAAGAAAGCGAAGCTAAATATGTGCTTTTAGGAATTCCAGAAGATATTGGAGTACGCGCCAATTACGGAAGACCTGGAGCTGCTTCTGCATGGCAGTGCGCTATAAAAAGTATTGCCAATATTCAGCATAATAGATTTTGCAAAGGCAGCAACATTATTGTCTTAGGTCAAATTAATGTTTCTCAAGAAATGCGTGATGTCGAAAATCTTGATTTTAACGACATTGATGACCGCTCAAAATTAAGCCAGCTGGTTGAAAAAATAGACAAAGAAGTATCTCATATTATTTTTACAATAATTAAAGCGGGAAAAACACCCATAATTATTGGTGGCGGCCATAACAATGCCTACGGAAATATTAAAGGTGCCGCTCTTGCGAAAGGGAAACCTGTAAACGCCGTAAATTTTGACGCACATTCTGATTTCAGGATTTTAGAAGGCCGTCATAGCGGAAATGGCTTTTCTTATGCTTATGAAGAAGGTTTTTTAAAGAAATATTTCATTTTTGGACTTCACGAAAACTACACTTCAAAAAGCGTTTTAGATATTATAAAAAAACTGGAAGACCGTGTTCGCTATAATACATACGACAGCGTTAATATTAGAAAAGAAAAAGATTTTAATCGCGAAATGATTACAGCTTTGGATTTTATTAAAAATGATGCTTTTGGAATCGAAGTTGATCTTGATGCAATTCCGAATATTGCCAGCAGTGCCATGACGATAAGCGGATTTTCGGTTGAAGAGCTAAGACAGTTTGTTTCTTTCTTTGGTGAACATAAAAACGCAGCTTATTTGCATATTTGCGAAGGCGCGCCAGATTTAGACAATTCTCCGAACAATAACTTAATCGGCAAATTAATTGGTTATTTAGTAACCGATTTTGTCAAAGCAAACATCGAAAAAGACTGATTTAAAAAAGCCAATTGCGAGTATAACAAATTGTTTTTTGCCAAATAAAAGCCAATTCAAACAAACGATTGACTGAATAAACCTATCTTTGCACGGCATTTTAGACTTAAAACTAAAATAGTTAATCACCAAGATATGTTATTCGAAGATCTATCACTTTCAAAAAGTATACAAAAAGCCGTATTTGAAGAAGGCTATCTAAATCCGACCCCAATTCAAGAAAAAGCAATTCCGATTGTTTTAGAAGGTCGCGATTTAATTGGCTGTGCGCAAACAGGAACAGGAAAAACGGCAGCATTTGCTATTCCAATCATACACCAATTGCACCGAATTGTTGGCTCGTCAAAAAAAGCCAAAGTTATTCGTGCGCTTGTAGTTACACCTACTCGTGAATTGGCGGTACAAATTGGGCAAAGCTTTGACACTTACGCAAAATATACCAATTTAACACAGCTGACTATTTTTGGAGGAGTTTCTCAGAATCCCCAAGTAGATGCTTTAAAAAACGGAGTCGATGTTTTAATTGCCACTCCGGGACGTTTGCTTGACCTTCACAAACAAGGTTTTCTTGATCTAAACCATCTGCACACTTTAGTGCTTGATGAAGCCGATCAGATGTTGGATATGGGTTTTATAAACGACGTAAAAAAAATCGTAAAGCTTACCCCTAAAAATAGACAAACTTTACTTTTCTCTGCAACAATGCCAATCGCAATTCGCGAACTGGCAGAAATGTTCCTTCAAGATCCAGCGCAAGTAGAAGTTTCTCCCGTTTCATCTACTGCCGAAAATGTAGAGCAGCGTGTTTATTTTGTTGATAAAACAGAAAAAAGAAACTTGCTATATACTTTAATTAAAGAAGAAAATTTATCAAACGTGCTTGTTTTTTCTAGAACAAAACACGGTGCAGACAATGTTGTAAAAGCACTTCGCAAAAAAGATATTCCTGCAGAAGCAATTCACGGAGACAAATCACAAAATGCAAGACAAAGAGTTCTAGACGCTTTTAAAAATAAAGAAGTTGGTGTTCTAGTTGCAACTGATATTGCGGCAAGAGGAATTGACATCGAGCAATTACCTTATGTAATCAATTTTGATTTGCCGAATATTCCAGAAACTTATGTTCACCGCATTGGTCGTACAGGTCGTGCTGGAAACGGCGGAATTGCAATTTCTTTCTGCGGAAAAGACGAACTTCCATATTGGAAAGACATTCAGAAATTAATCAAGGTTGATGTAAAAACAATTGCAGATCATCCGTATCAATGGCATTCTGGAAGTCCGGAAGCTGGAGAAAAGCCTAAAAGCTCAAACAGAAGCGGCGGTGCTCATAAATCTAGAAAATCAACAAACGCTAAGAAAAACAAAAAACGCTGGTATTAAACAGCGTTTTTTTCTTTTATAAGGAAATTGATTATTTTAAATAATTTAACCGGCTCAAAAGGTTTAATAATTATATCATTCATTCCAGATGAAATCGCTTCATCTGTAATTTCATCTTTATCAAAAGCGGTCAAGGCTACAATTGGAGTCTCTATACCTTGAAGACGTATTCGTTTGGTAGTTTCAAATCCATTCATTAAAGGCATATTAATATCCATTAGAATCAGATCAAACGCTTCTTCTTCTAAAATTTTAAGTGCAGCAAAACCGTCATCTACAACCTTGCAAGAATAATTATTCTTTTCAATAATTTTCTTCGTCACAAGCTGATTGATAAGATTATCCTCGACAACTAAAATTTTATAAATTTCGCTTGAAGTCAGATCAACTTCTATTTCATTAATAATACTTTTAGTTTTCGCTAAATCATGTTCAAAAGCAATTGTAAACGAAAACGCAGTTCCTTTTCCGAGATCACTATCCAATGTAATGGTACTTCCAAAAAGCCCTAACAATCTTTTTACAATACTAAGCCCTAAACCTGTCCCTTGATAATCTTCGTCTCTTCTGCCAACTTGAACAAACTTCTCAAAAATTTTATTCTGATCTGCAATCGCAATCCCAATACCGTTATCTTTAATTAAGAAATCTAAATAATACAGCTTCCCTTCTACTTTATTCAGCTTTACATTAATTTCAACTTGTCCATCTTTAGTAAATTTTAATGCATTACTTACCAAGTTCATTAATATTTGGGCAAGACGCAGTTTATCTCCTATTAAATACTCAGGAATATCTGAGTCTATATTGGTAGAAATTCTATTATTATTTTTTTGGGAAAGAAAAGAAAGCGAGTTTTTAATTACTGTAATTTCATCAGAAATATTAAAAGTCAAGTTTTCGAGAACAATTTTATTTTCTTCAATTTTATTAATCTGCAGAATATCATTCACCAAGGATAACAAATATCTAGCAGAAAATTTAAGAGAACTTAAATGCTGACTTCTTGAAATTTCTTTATGCTCTTCGAGCAACATATTAGTTATTCCGACCACACCATAAAGCGGAGTACGCAATTCGTGGCTTATAGTCGATATAAACTGCGTTTTAAGTAAAGAGGCTTCTTCTGCAATTTCTTTCGCTTTAAGAAGCTCTAAATTGTGTTTTTTCTTGTATCGAATGTTCTTTATTAGCGTAATAATCAAAATTAAAAGAATCAGTGAAATCAAAACAAAGAGAATCACAATAATTTTTGATTTCCTTAAACTTTGAGATTGCTCTACTTTTTCTCCCTCAACTTTATCAATCTGTCTTTTATATTCGTCCAATTCTAGACTTAAACCAGCTTGAGATGCCTTTTTTATTTTCTTAACATCGTATAGATTATTTGAAATATCATAATGTTTAACAAGTGCATCATAAGCTTCTTTATGTCTGTTGGTTTTATTTAAAAAATGTGAATATTCTAAATAAGCACGTGACAGATCTATTTTTTCCTGACATTTTTTACCTGATTCAATAGCACTCAAAAAATAAGCATTGGCTTCCTTATTATCATTTTTATAGCTGGCGTAAATACCATTCAACATAGCAACAATAACCTCTGTCGATTCGTCATTGTACTTTATTTTAGTACTATTTACATACTTTAAAAATAGATATCCCTGATTGTAATTTCCAATATCAAAATAAGCCCATGCAATATTTACGTTTGTAAAATAAACCTCTTTTAAATCATTTATTTTCAAAGCGTAAGCTACTGCTTTTTTATAACTCCGAATTCCCTCATCAAATTGTTCTTTTCCAAAACAATACATGTTCCCTAAATTATTATAAAGGTTACATTTTAAAGAATCGTTAGTAGTTTTATTAGCATAATACAAACCTTTTTTATAGAAAAAAATGGCTTTATCATACTCTTCCAATTCGTTATAATTGGCAGCTATAATATTATACGAGCGAGCCGTAAGGCAATAATCTTTTATTGCTGTTGCAGCATTAAGGGCAACTCTGGAATAAATGAGTGATTTTTCGAAATTGGATTCTCTAAAATTTAAAAGCGCTTTCTTTACATTGTTCTCAATTTTAGGATCGAGGTTACAATTAGATTGCGCGATTGCTGAATTGGCAAGGCAATTCAGAACCAATAGAAAAAGTAAAAAAATCCGTTTGTGGGGCATTAATCGGCTAATTTGATCAAATATACACTTTAAAATAAAAAAAAGCTGCATTTCATAAAAAAATACAGCTTTTCAAATATTATTTCAATAACTAAGATAAAAAATTAAAATCTCAGTACTATTTTTATTCTTTACTTTCCTCCCATTGTCCTACAACAGAAGTCGCTAATGCATTTCCTAATACATTAGTAGCACTTCTAAACATATCGCAGAAGTGGTCAATTGGAAGAATTAACGCAATACCCTCAATCGGAATATCAAACATACCACAGGTTGCAGCCACTACAACCAAACTTGCTCTTGGCACGCCTGCAATACCTTTACTAGTAAGCATTAAAACTAAAAGCATTGCCATTTGCGTTCCTAAATCTAAATGTACATTGTAGAATTGAGCAATAAAAATACTCGCAAAAGTCATATACATCATACTTCCGTCAAGGTTAAATGAATATCCAAGTGGCAACATGAAAGAAACGATTTTATCTTTTACTCCAAAAGCTTCTAATTCTTCTGTCAATTTAGGAAATACGGCCTCGCTACTTGTTGTTCCAAAAGCAATAGCCAAAGGTCCAGTAATACGTCTTAACAATTCAGTCATTCTTCCTTTAAGGAAAATATATCCAATGGCAATTAAAATAACCCATAAAGTACTGATACCAATTAAAAACGAACCGAAAAATTTAAAGTAAGTAATTACCAATTCTTCTGCATCTCTTATCGCAAACACACCTGCAATTGCTCCAAAAACTCCAATTGGCGCAAATTTCATTACATAGTTTACCATTTTTAAAACGATGTGCGACAATTTATCGAAAGCACTAATTATTGGCTTTACAGTAGGCCCTAAAGAAGCCGCTGCCAATCCGAAGAAAATCGAGAAAACCACAATTTGCAGAATCTCATTCGTTGCCATTGCTTCAACGATACTTTTTGGTACGATATGTTCAACAAAATTATCAAAAGACAAGTTTTGTGTTTTACCAGTAACTTCAGAAGCTGCTGCCATATCAACGTGATCCAGTTTTAGACCAACACCTGGCTGTAAAACATTTACGTAAAACAATCCTATTAGAAGAGAAATAAATGAAGCTGTAAAAAACCACCCAATAGCTTTCCCTCCAATTCTTCCAACAGTTTTAATATCACCTAATTTCGCGATTCCAACCACTAAAGTTGTAAAAACCAATGGGGAAATAATCATTTGCACCAAACGAATAAAGATGGTGGCCAGCATTTTTATTTTACTGCTAAATGCCTGCGCCGCTTCGGGTGAAATGGTATTATGCAATATAATTCCTAAGATGGCTCCAAGAACCATTGCAATTATAATCTGCCCTGTTAATCCCGAAAAAAATGATTGTTTTTTAGTTTCTGTAACTTCTTGCATTAAATTATTTTTTAATTATTAAAATATAAGACCCTCACTGTCTTACCTTTTATTAATATGTTTTGTTGATTAAATAAAAATCTGCCAAAACAATTGCGGCCATCGCTTCTACGATTGGCACTGCGCGAGGCACTACACACGGATCATGACGTCCTTTTCCTGTCATTGGTGTAATATTTCCTTTATTATCTAAAGAATCTTGAGTCTGCATGATAGTTGCAACAGGTTTAAAAGCAACTCTGAAATAAATATCCATTCCGTTGCTAATACCACCTTGAATTCCGCCAGAAAGATTTGTTTTTGTAGTTCCGTCAGGATTGTATAAATCGTTATGTTCACTTCCTTTCATTTCAGAACCAGAGAAACCGCTTCCGTATTCAAAACCTTTTACTGCATTAATAGAAAGCATTGCTTTTCCTAATTCTGCATGAAGTTTATCAAACACCGGCTCTCCTAAGCCAACTGGAACATTCTGAATTACACAAGTTACAACACCGCCAACAGTATCTCCCTGTTTACGGATGTCACGAATATATTCTTCCATCATCACTGCAGATTTCTCATCTGGACAACGAACTGGATTGCTTTCAATTTTAGAAAAATCTAATTCCTGATAAGGTGTTTCTAAATGAATTGGACCAACTGAAGAAACATAAGCATTGATCTTAATTTCAGGCAGCATTTGCTTTGCAATTGCACCCGCTACTACTCTACTTGCTGTTTCTCTTGCAGAACTTCTTCCGCCACCGCGATAATCACGAAAACCGTATTTCTGATCGTAAACATAATCGGCGTGACTTGGTCTGTAGTTATCTTTTATATGAGAGTAATCGTCTGATTTTTGATTTGTATTTGGAATAATGAAACCAATTGGAGTTCCGGTAGTTTTACCTTCAAATATTCCCGATAAAAACTGAACGCTGTCTGGTTCTTTTCTTTGTGTAACAATTGCCGATTGACCAGGCTTTCTACGAGCCATATCTACTTCAATTGCTTCAAAATCTAATTGTATTCCTGGAGGGCATCCGTCAATAATTCCGCCTAAAGCTTCACCGTGAGATTCTCCAAATGTAGTTACTTTATATAGTGTGCCGAAGCTGTTTCCTGCCATTGTATTTTGTTTTGAGCAAATGTAAGTTTTATGAATTAAATTAAAAAATTTAAAACTGGTATTATTAACGAAACATTAAATGGGATAAAAATCACAATTTGGTAAAATTATCCTCTTTTTAATAACCTTTTAATAAACTCAAATTTCACAAACTTTCTTTCATTTGTAAAACTTCAAATCAAGAAAAATTGAAAAAAAGAAATGTCGAATTGGTCGTTCTTTCTGATGTTCATTTAGGAACTTACGGAAGCCACGCAAAAGAACTAAACAACTATCTTTCAAGCATTAAACCCAAAACTTTAGTTTTAAATGGCGACATAATTGATGCTTGGCAGTTTCGTAAATCTTATTTTCCAAAAGCACATTTACGAGTTATTCAACGTATTATCGGAATGGCTTCTAAAGGAACAAAGGTGTATTATATCACTGGAAATCATGACGAAATACTTCGAAAATTTAGTGATATGAATATGGGAAATTTTGCTCTTGTTGATAAATTGGTTTTAGAATTGGACGATAAAAAAGCTTGGATTTTTCACGGAGACGTTTTTGATGCCTCTGTTCAGCACTCAAAATGGATTGCAAAACTAGGTGGATTAGGTTACGATTATCTAATTCTAACCAATAGATTTGCTAACTGGTGTTTGGCTAAACTAGGACGTGAACCCTATTCTTTTTCTAAAAAAATAAAAGCAAGCGTTAAAAAAGCAGTAAAATTTATTTCTGATTTTGAAACTACTGCAACCGATCTAGCCATAGAAAAAAATTACGATTATGTTATTTGTGGGCACATTCATGAGCCCAAAATCGTCACAAAAGAAAACAAACACGGTTCTACTTTATACCTCAATTCTGGTGACTGGGTAGAAAACTTAACCGCGTTAGAATATCATAAAAAACGCTGGAAACTGTTTTCTTATAAAGCCAGCAATTTTGCCGAAGAAGAAAATCTATTAGAAATGGAAGATCTTCTCACTTCTCAGCTAATTTCTTCGATAATACTAAAATAGGACGCTCAGAAACAGTTTTTTAAGAATTTTAACGCTTCAAATTTCCAAAAATGTAAATTATATAACAATTTTCAAAAATATTATACGTTCTCTATCTGACTGTAATAATACATTTGAAAAAAATTAATTTACCACTTTTATGAAAAAGATACTTTTATCTGCCATTATGCTTCTTGGTTTAGCATTTACGGCTCAATCGCAAGAAATTTCGAAGCACGCTTTAGGATTACGTTTAGGGGACAACAACGGATTTGGAGGAGAAATATCATACCAATTAGGATTAAATCAAAAAAACAGACTTGAATTTGATTTAGGATGGAGAAACAGCAGTGATGTAGACGCAATAAAAGGAGTTGCTCTTTACCAATGGGTTTGGAATATCGACGGAGGTTTTAACTGGTATGCTGGTGTCGGAGGTGGACTAGCTGCTTGGGATCACGATTACTACAATAACAACTACAAATATAACGATAGCGGAACTTATGTTTTTGCAGCTGGAGATATCGGTATAGAATATAGATTTAAAGAAGTGCCACTTACTTTATCATTGGACGCAAGACCAGAAATTGGTTCAGGTTATTATGACGATGATAATTTCGGATTTGATGTTGGTTTAGGTGTCAAATTCAGATTCTAAATAAAAATAAAAAATAATTGTAAGAAGAAGCCTGTCGTTTAAGCGACAGGCTTTTTTTTATTACTTCAAAACACTTTAGCTCTTAATTAATGATAATCGGTTTTTTAGAATGGATTTTCACAACGGTATAAGGATATGAAATAACCTGCATAGTCATCGCGTCTTTTGCAGGGCTATTTTCTTTTACTGTTATAATGATATTTTTATCTGTTTCTTCGACTTTTTCTACATCAATAGTATAACCACTTGTATTTTTTTCGCCCATATTCAAAATTACATAATTATAATCGTGAACATCTGGATTTTTCATCTTATTAGCCAAAAGTGGATCATTTTCAAGCATTTTAATTTCGTTAGGCTCAGTTAAAATCTCGAAAAATTTAATATTTCCTCCACCGTCCGATTGCGTTGTTAAAACTTCGTACAATGCATTTGAATTTTCAACTTTCTTCACTCCGCACGAAACCAAAACAAAAATCGCTAAAACAGAAATTACTTTTTTCATTTTATCTTTTTTAATTAGTGCTTCTCCAATTTGTAATCGTCAACCGCTTTCTGGTATAAAGCTTCATATTTAGGCAATATGTTTTTAATATCAAATTTCCTTGCCACTTCCAGAGCATTTGCTTTAAATTGACTTAAAACTGCATCATCTTTTAGAATCTTTAATGCATTTTGTGCCATTTCCTCAACATTTCCAACATTGCTTAAGTATCCAGAAAAGCCATCAAAATTAACTTCAGGCAATCCACCAGAATTACTTGAAATTACCGGAACACCACATGCCATTGCTTCCAATGCTGCCAAACCAAAACTTTCTGTTTCTGAGGGCAACAAAAACAAATCGGTCATACATAAGATTTTGTCGATCTCGTGGCTATTTCCAAAGAAAATGACTTTATCTAAAATTCCTAATTCCTGACATAAAATTTCTGCTTTTTCTTTTTCAGGTCCGTCTCCTACCATCATCAGTTTAGCTGGAATTTCTTTCTGAACATTATAGAAAATCTTAATGATATCTGGAATTCGTTTTACTTTTCTAAAGTTACTAATATGCGTAATAATACGTTCGTTTTCATTAGCCATTACATAACGGTGACAAGGCGCGTTTGGATCTTTTTTGACTTTGTCCAATTCAATAAAATTCGGAATCACCTTAATTTTATTTTTGATTTTGAACAACTTCAAAGTATCATCTTTCAAACTCTGAGAAACTGACGTCACATAATCTGATTTATTAATGCTAAAAGTCACCGCAGGTTTATAAAACGGATGATTCCCAACAAGCGTAATATCAGTTCCGTGAAGTGTGGTAATCATCGGAAGATTAATTCCTTCGTTTTTAAGCATTTGTTTTGCCATATATCCCGCATAAGCATGAGGAATAGCATAGTGCACATGCAGAAGCTCAATTTTATACAATTTAACCATATCGACCAATTTGCTCGATAGCGCTAATTCGTACGGCTGATAATGAAACAAAGGATACTCCGGAACGTTTACTTCATGGTAATGAACATTCGGATTCAAAAGTGCCAATCTCACTGGCTGGCTATATGTAATAAAATGTATTTCGTGTCCTCTTCTGGCTAATTCGAGACCTAACTCTGTGGCTACTACACCACTACCTCCAAAAGTAGGATAACAAACGATTGCTATTTTCATGGATTAAATTTAATTCTACGAAAATACTCAAAAATAGCGTTTAATTAACTGTTTAAATTGTTAGATTTTTGACAAAATTAGATTAACTCTGGTTGATAAATAATTTTTAGAAGCAGAACAATATCGGTTAAAACAACTTGCAGTCCCGCTGTCCGCTAAATTCCCGATCAACAAAAACTACGGCTGAAAAAGCCTTGTTTTTCTAAATCGGGAGATACCGCTGCCATCGGGGCTAGATTAGACGTTTTTGTTTTTCAGAAAAACCTATCTTACCTACTTTGCCAAAGTTTAAAACCAAGGTTGTAAGAAACATTAGTATTACACAAAATAACCACAATCATTGTCATTTCGACGAAGGAGAAATCTCCTCAAGTAGCTCCACAACGAAGAACAAGTCTTTATCGAGCTTCTAACGGAGATTTCTCCTTCGTCGAAATGACAAAAATGCGCAAATCGACTTTATAATTCATCCCTTTCAAAAGTTCTTTAAGCAACGAAATCCGACACGTTTTAAAAACCTGTTAGGCTTCAAACTTGGAACCTGAAACCTAAAACTTGAAACCATAAAAAAAGCATAAAATCTACATTTTATGCCTTTTAAATATATCTTAAATACTATTAGAAAAATCTGCTGTGCCAGCTATCGGCAGCAGGAACTTCCCAAGATTCGTTGAATTCTTCGATATTGTTTACCAAATTATTAAAAACAATTGTATTCTCAGAAACTGACTTATCTTTTACCATTTTCTTGAAATCAATTAATGGTTTATGAGCAATATGTTCGCCTAGTTTAAAAGTAACATTCATTTTATCTAACAAATCAACATTATACTTTTTCTCTAAACTTTGAATAAATTCAACAGAACTATCAATAGAACATCCAGTTGCTGCTTGTACTTCTTGATTTACTGCCAATATTATAAATCGGTTGTATTTCAATAAAAACGAAGCTTCTAGACTTGTGCCGTGTGCAGCCCATTGTTCTATAAAAGCTTTTAAGTCCGTTTCTATTTCAGAAAACTCTTCCTCAGAAAATTTTCTGTTCGACTGGTAAATCCAGACTCTAGATTCACCTGGTAAATTTTCAAAAGGTATATACATTTTTTCTCTTTTTGTTTGTTTTTGTTTCAGGTTTCAAAACTTAGTAGCTTAGCATCTTAGAACCTTAGCACCTCTTTTACAAATCCTGTGCATTCGCAATTAACTCTGCAATATCCAGAACTTTAACCTGTCCTTCTTTTTCTTGATGTTTAATTCCGTCCGTCAACATCGTATTGCAGAATGGGCATCCCGCTGCAATGATATCTGGTTTCACTTCTAATGCATCTTCTGTACGAAGAACGTTCACCTCTTTATTTCCAGGTTCAGCATCTTTAAACATTTGCGCTCCTCCTGCTCCACAGCATAAACCGTTTGCTTTAGAACGTTTCATTTCGACTAATTCAACGTCTAATTTCTGAATTAAATCTCTAGGCGCTTCATACACTTTATTTGCTCTTCCTAAATAACAAGGGTCATGGAAAGTGATTTTCTTTCCTTTAAACTGTCCGCCTTCAACAGTCAATCTTCCATCATCAATTAATGATTTCAAAAATTCTGTATGATGAATAACTTCGTAGTGACCTCCTAACTCAGGATATTCATTTTTTAAAGTATTAAAACAGTGCGGACAAGCAGTAACGATCTTTTTAGCTTCATAAGCATTCAAAACCTCGATATTCATCATGGCCTGCATTTGAAACAAAAATTCATTTCCAGCTCTTTTTGCAGGATCTCCAGTACAACTCTCTTCTGTACCTAAAACTGCAAAAGAAACATTAGTACGATTTAAAATTCGCACAAACGCTTTAGTAATTTTTTTTGCTCTATCATCAAAACTTCCTGCGCAACCTACCCAAAACAAAACCTCTGGCTGTTTTCCTTCGGCAAGCATTTCTGCCATTGTTGGTACTACTAAATTTTCTGACATTTCTCTCACTTTTGTTTAATCGGTTAGTCGTGAAATTGTTTGATCGCTAAAAGCAAAATGACAATTCTATAAAAACCGAAATATTATTTTAAAATCGATTAAACGGTTAAACAACTAACCGATTAAACAATAAATCTTAATTCTCGTTTTTCCAATTTAAACGGTCTTGCTGGCTATACTGCCATGGAGCACCGTTATTTTCAATATTAGTCATCATCGCGTTTAATGACATTGGAGCGGCACTTTGTTCCATAACCAAATAACGACGCATATCCATAATAATAGATAATGGACTAATATTTACAGGACATTCTTCAACACAAGCATTACAAGACGTACAAGCCCATAACTCTTCTGGCGTGATGTAATCGTTTAATAATGTTTTGTTATCTGGAACAAAAACACCTTTATTGGCATCTATATTTTTACCTACTTCTGTCAAACGATCTCTTGTGTCCATCATAATTTTACGTGGAGACAATTTTTTACCAGTTTGATTTGCTGGACATGAAGAAGTACAGCGTCCGCATTCTGTACAAGTATAAGCATTTAACAACTGAACCCAGTTTAAATCCTGAACATCACTTGCACCAAATTTAGCCGGATGCGCATTTTCATCAGCTGGAGCTGCTGCAAAAGGATCAGCGTTTGGATCCATCATCAATTTTACCTCTTTTGTAACCGAAGCCAAATTATCAAATTGTCCTTCTGGGTTTAAATTGGCAAAATATGTATTTGGAAATGCTAAAAGAATATGTAAATGTTTTGAGAAGTATAAATAGTTCATAAAAACTAAAATGCCCGCAATATGCAACCACCAGAAAACTTCAAATAACAATCCAACAGTTTCATTAGATGTACCATTAAAAATTGGCGCGATAAACTGACTTATTGGGTAACTTCCTGCTTTATGGAAATGAGAATATCCTCCTGGAACATTTTGCAAATGAAAATCGGAAGCATTCATCAATAAAAACAAAATCATTAAAACAGTTTCAAAGTACAAAATGTAATTGGCATCACTTTTTGGAAAACCAGTTAAATCAGAATGTATAAAACGCTTTAATCGAATAAAGTTTCTTCTTAGCCAAAATACCGTAACAGCAAAAATTACAAGTATAGCTAATATTTCAAATGAAGCAATTAGAACATCATAAACTACACCTAAATAAGGCGCAAATATTCTATGAGTACCAAATAAACCATCAATGATGATTTCAAGTAATTCGATGTTAATAATTACGAAACCTACATACACAATGATATGAAGAATTCCTGCAACAGGACGTCTCACCATTTTTGATTGTCCTAGAGCAATCAATGCCATGTTTTTCCAACGAGCTTTAGGATTATCTTTTCGATCTACATCGACTCCCAAATTAATATTTCGGATGATCTTTTTTACGCTCGTTGCAAAAAAACCGAAACCTGCAATAAGAAGTACTGCGAATAAAATATTATCTAAATAACTCATTTATACTTATTTTTTATCAGTTGAGTTTGTTTCTTCTGTTGGTGCTATGTACGGTTTATTTTTCTTTCCAAAAAGAGAAACGTTTACGTAACGAGTTGGGTAAAGGCGAACATCTTGCAATAATAATTCAAGCTCTTTTGAAGTTTTTGCCAAGTTATTATACAATGCATCATCGTTTAACAACTTACCTGCTGTTCCTTTTCCAGAATTCAAATTAGCCATTAAAGCATCTACTTTAGCTAAAGTCTGATTCAAGTTACGAACTGTTTTGCCTAAATCTGCTTTATTTAACGAATCTGAAATTTTATTGAAATTACTAGACATTTTATTGAAGTTTGAAACCGCTCCATTAATCTGTCCTTTATTAGTATCCAAAATATTATTAATACTGCCTGAAGCTTTATGAAACTGCGACATTGTTTGGCTTAATTCAGCAATAGTCTTCTTTAGGTTTTCTTGAGTGTTTTTGTCTAAAGTATTATTTAATCCACTAACTAAAACATCAATATTCAAAAGCATTTTCTCAAGCTTTTGCTGAATTGGCTCAATTTTTCCTCCTAAAGATTCTGTTAATCCTAATTCAACTGTTGAAGTCAATTTCTGCCCGTCTTCAGCTAATTCTTTATCGGCAAAATTTGGAATAATTTTAATTTGTTTCCCACCAATTAAACTTGGAGAATAAATAGAAGCTGTACTGCTTTTAGTAATCGGAAAATCTGTTTTAAGCTGAAGCTCCACTAATAGTTTTCCTGTAACTTCATCAATTGTAATTTTATTTACTTTACCAATCGCAAGTCCGTTAAGTGTTACTGGTGCAGATGGTGATAAATCTTCAACATTATCATATTCAGCATATAATATTGTATAATTAGTAAAAAGGTCTCTTCCCTTTAAAAAACTATATCCCCAAATAAATAGTAGAATGGATCCGATGACTAATATAGCCGTTTTAATTTCTCTTGTTAGTTTCAAAATTCTAAGTGTTTGTACAAAATTAATATAAATATTCGAACTTGCGATTATTATTTAATCGCGTCCTGAATACTGATTTTCTCACCATCTTTAGTTGCTACTAAAAATGCTGCGCCATATCCTTTACTTTTAGCTTCTTGCAGATATTTCTGTGCTGTTTCGTAACTTGTAGTTTCTTCGTAGAAATATTTATAAATATTGTTTTCGTATACCATTGTTACATTTTTAAGTCCTTTAAAGTTTTTAGGTTCTAAAGGTGTTTTTTTGATACTTGCAATAAGCTGCACTTTAAAAAATGTTCCTTTTGGAGCATTCTTCGCAACAGCAACTGGAGTTGTTGCTTTAGATTTTGAAGGAGTAGTATCTCTTATGGGCCGACTATCCTCTGTTTCAGTTCCTGAACCAAAGTATTCTCTTTTATAACTTAAGATAGCTTCTGCAATTGCTTTTGCAATATCATCCTGACCTTCTTCTGAATTCAAGATATTTCCTTCTGTTGGATTCGAAACAAATCCTGTTTCAACCAATACTCTAGGCATATATGCTTTATGAAGTACCATAAAAGGCGCTTGTTTTACACCCCCATGACGAAGTTTTTTTCCTAATTTCTCAAAGTTTTCTTCGATTTTAGTTGCTAAAGTAATACTGTTATCTAAATATTCTTCTTGCATCAAAGTCATACCAATCATTGATTCTGGCGAATTTGGATCGTAACCTTCGTACTTACGTTTGTAGTCTTTCTCTAATGTAATTACTGAGTTCTCTTTTTTGGCAGCTTCAAGGTTTGATGCTACCTTACTTAGACCCATTACATAAGTTTCGGTTCCATCGGCTGCGGTATTTTTATTGGCATTGCAGTGAATTGAGACGAAAATATTCGAATTTGCTCTGTTTGCAATATTTGCTCTTTCGACCAAATCAACAAAAACATCTGTTTTACGAGTGTAAATTACATTAACATTTGGATTAAGCTCTAAAATCTTTCCTACTTTCAAAACAATAGCTAAAGCAATATTCTTTTCAATCCGTCCGCTGTAAACAGCTCCAAAGTCATGATCTCCATGTCCAGCATCAAGTGTCACTTTAAACACATTTGACTGACTATGAGCATAAAAAGACGATATCATTAGAAATAAAGCAAATATTACTTTAAATTTGTTAATTCCATTCATAAATCTAAAAGTTAATTTTAATAAAACGCAGCTGTTATAATTTTTAGAATTGATTATTTTTGCCAAAAAATTATATGTAAGTTTGACGTGTCAAAAAACAAGCCATAATTTTACAAAAATAGCATTTAAACCTTTGCATACAAACTTATTTAATATCGTTTTAATATCATTTTTCCTAACTATAGGTTGTGGTAATTTATATTCGCAAGAAATAAAAAACAAAAAAAAGCCTTTACCTGCTGTAAAACAAACAGATAAAGAAACTGCTGCGATTACAGACACCATAAAACTAGATACTGTTAAACCGAAAAAGACTTTTTTGGACGGAAAAGTTAGATATAAAGCAAAAGATTATGCTAAAATTGACCAGAAAAAAAAGCTGATTACTTTATATAATGAAGCTGAATTATACTACAAAGATGTCGAGCTAAAATCGGGTATCATTGTACTTAATTACGAAAAAGACGAAGTGTATGCGGGAAGAATTAAAGATTCTGCTGGCGTTTTAACTCAATACCCAAACTTCAAACAAGGACCAAGCGAGGTACAGCCAGACTCCATCCGATTTAAT
The DNA here is from genome assembly GCF_039581425.1 of Flavobacterium movens. Taxonomy (NCBI): domain Bacteria; kingdom Pseudomonadati; phylum Bacteroidota; class Flavobacteriia; order Flavobacteriales; family Flavobacteriaceae; genus Flavobacterium; species Flavobacterium movens. The sequence goes on along the minus strand of NZ_JBCPXY010000002.1, from coordinate 629,945 downwards.
TTTAAAACAAAAAAAGCCTTAATCTACAATTCCAGAACAGAACAAGGTGAATTTAAAATTAAAGCCGCAGTTACTAAAAAAGAAAACGATTCTGTTTATTTTTTGAAAGGTGCCCGTTTTACTACTTCAACAGATGTAGACCATCCTGAATACTATTTCCAGACTAGTAAAGTTAAATTTATACCAGGAAAAAAAGTAATTACTGGTTTAACAAACATGGTAATTGCTGATGTACCTACTCCTCTAGCGCTGCCTTTTGCCTATTTCCCAATGAGTCAGGAAAAGAGCGTTTCGGGTATTATTATTCCGAGTTATAACGATTCTAATACTCGAGGTTTTTCATTGCAGAATGGAGGATATTACTTTGCATTAAGCGATAATTACGATTTGACCGTATTAGGAGATTATTATACCAACGGAAGTTACGCCATGCGATTTGAATCGGCATACGCGAAACGATACAAGTATAGAGGAAATGTGAATATTCGTTTTGAGAACTTAATCAATAGTGAACGTGGTTATCCTGATTATTCAAAACAAAGCATTTACAATATTCAGTGGTCGCATTCTAAAGACACAAAATCAAACCCCAACTCTACTTTCTCTGCTTCTGTCAACATGGGTAGTAGTAAGTACTTCAAACAATCTATTAACCAAGCCAATATTGGATCAAACTTAAACAACACTTTAAGTTCATCCATTTCATACAATAAAACATTTAATACCATTCCTGGTTCACGTATTTCGTTATCAGCCACTCATAGCCAGAATACGCAGACAGAAGACATTATTATGACACTTCCGTCTTTACAAGGAAGTATTGACCGTGTATATCCTTTTGTTGGAAAAAATGGCGTAAAGAAAGGATTAATCAAAAACATCAACTTACAATATAATGTAAGCGGTAAAAACTACTTCAAAACGAAAGATTCGCTGTTTTTTAAGCCTCAAATGTTTGACGATGCACAGCTAGGATTACAGCAGACTATTCCATTAAGCACTAACTTTAAGATTTTCAAATACTTTAGCGCTGGAGCTTCTACCACTTATCAAGAAACATGGGTAAATAAAACCATTCAAAAAGTTTACGATCCTACTTCTGCACAAACCATTAATAAAACCGTAAATGGTTTTGATGCTTTTAGAACTTATAATTTCAGCACCAATTTAGGTACCACTATTTACGGAACTTTCAATTTTGGAGCCGATAAAAAAATTCAATCTATTCGACACGTCATGCGTCCGAGTATAACATATGCTTATACGCCAAGTTTTGAAAAATACTACGACACTTATGCTGTTGATGCTTCTGGAAGAATTACTTCTGAGTATACAAGATTCGAAAACGGATTATACGGAGCTCCAGGAAAAGACAACTCTAACATTGTTGGTTTTGCTTTAAGCAATACTTTTGAAGCCAAAGTAAGAGATCGTGACAGCACAAAAACAGAACCTAAAAAAATAATGCTGTTAAACAACTTAAACTTCAGCACAAGCTATAATTTCAATGCTGACGGAAAATCTACATTTGGATGGCAGCCTGTATTAGTTAGCGGTGGAACGCAGTTTTTTGACAACAAAATGAATATGAATTTTGGTGCAACATTAGATCCATATGCGATTGACAATGGAGGTAACAAAATTGACAAATTCAACATTGACAATGGCGGAAGTTTATTTAGAATGACAAGTGCAAACGTAACTTTAAACTATTCATTCTCGAATAAAGGAACTGCAAAAGAAAAAGAAAAAAACACGCAAAGCCAACGGAATGGTGGACGAAGCGATGATTTATTCGGTACAAATACAGACTTAAATGACAGTCGTAATAGCCAGTTTGCCAATGAGTCTGAAAAAGATGATGTCATTACAGAATTCTTTAATTCTAAAGTCCCTTGGGATATGACACTTGCGTATTCGTTAACGTACTCAAACGTAAAGAGGGAAAGCACTATTTCTGGAAACTCAATCATGGTTTCTATTAATACCGATCTTACGCCTAAATGGAAAGCGGGAGTTTCAACAGGTTACGATTTTGTTCAAAAAGGAGTTACCTTTACACAATTCCGTTTTGAAAGAGATCTGTTAAGCTGGAGAATGGCTTTTAACTGGCAGCCTTTAGGAACAAATTCTAACTGGAACTTCTTTATTGGAATTAAATCTGGTATGCTTAGCGATATCAAATGGAACAAGCGTAGCGTTTCAAACAGATAAACTACTTTCGAATCAAAATAATTTCATTATGAAAAAAATCATTTTCACCGAAAAAGCTCCGGCGCCAATCGGACCTTATAATCAAGCTGTTTTATCTGGAAACACACTTTATGCTTCTGGACAAATTGCAATCAATCCTGAGTCAGGAGAATTGGTTACAGACAATATTAATGATGAAACCAATCAAGTTATGAAAAACATTGCTGCTATACTTGAAGCTGCAAACATGACTTTTGAGAACGTTGTAAAGTCAACTATTTTCATCATGGACATGAACAACTTTGGAGCAATAAACACTGTTTACGGTTCTTATTTTAACGAAAAAACCGCTCCAGCTCGTGAAACGGTTCAAGTGGCTTGTTTGCCAAAAAATGTTAACGTTGAGATTTCTATAATTGCAGTGCAATAGCATCTAATAATAATTGTGCCGTTGCTTCATTGGTTGCTAGCGGCACATTATGCACATCGCAAACACGAATTAGCATATTAATATCAGCTTCGTGCGGATGGCTTGATAATGGGTCTTTAAAAAAGAACACCATTTGCGTAATTCCTTCCGCTACTCTTCCTGCAATTTGCGCATCACCTCCAAGAGGACCAGATAGCATTCTTTGGGTTTTAAATCCAGCAGCTTCCGCTTTTCCTCCCGTAGTTCCTGTACCAATTAATCTTATTTTTTCATTGTGCAAAACAGCTTCATTTTTGATTAAGAAATCAATTAAATCCGCTTTTTTTCCATCATGAGCAATAATGGCAATTTCCATAAAACCAGAACTATTGATTAGCGACATGGTAAGCAATTAGTCCATCAATAGGTCTTCTCAAAACATTACCTAATTGAAGTTCATATTTATTAAATGTCTCTTGTAATTCATCTTTCAAATAGAATGCAATAGACCCAACAAAATGTACTGGAACTTCTTTGCAGTTATCAAATTGTTTGATGTAATTCTTAACGAAAGACTTCATTCCTTTGAAGATAATTTTTCTGCAGAACTCTGTATCTTTATGCTTAATCAAGAATTTAGCATAAGTAGCTAAATAAGCATTCGGATTTGGTTCTTTGTATAATTTGTTTTTAATAAAATCAGGATCAACGTCGTACTCTTTTTCAAGTTCAACAGCCAATTCTTTAGGCATTTTATTAAAATAGTATTTTCTAATTAATTCTTTTCCAAAAACATTACCGCTACAATCATCCATTACGATATAACCTAATGATTGAACTTTTTGATGCAATACTTTTCCATCAAAATAACTGCAGTTAGAACCTGTTCCTAAGATAGAAACAATTGCTTCTTCTCCTTTTGGAGTTGTTGCATAAACAGCAGCGTAAGTATCCTCCTGAACGTCTACAATTGCGTTAGAAAAATATTCTTGAAAAATTCTTTTCAGCCACTCTTTCATTCTGTCTGTACCACAACCGGCACCATAAAAGAATAAATGTGTAGCATTTTTTTTATTTTGTAAGATATCAAAACGGTCATTTAATCTTTCGATAATTTCTGGCTCGTCTAGAATTTCAGGATTTAATCCTAAAGTTTGTGTTGTGAATAATACTTTTCCATTATCATCTATCGCAATCCAATCGGCTTTAGTAGATCCACTGTCAACTATTAATTTCATTTGTTTAGTTTTTGGAATTAGGTTTTTCTATTTTTTAATTTAAAAGTGTGATATTTACATTAATCATAGAAGTAACAAAATAAGAAAATCCCGTTATTGTAAAGTAACGGGATTTTGCAAAAATATATATTATTATTTTAAACCTGCAATATGTACAGATAAATCGATTAATTTGCTTGAGTATCCGTACTCATTGTCATACCAAGATACTAATTTGAAGAAAGTAGAGTTTAATCCGATTCCTGCACCAGCATCAACGATAGAAGTTCTTTTGTCTGAGATAAAATCTTGAGATACAACAGCATCTTCAGTATATCCTAAAATACCTTTCATTTCGTTTTCTGAAGCTTTTTTCAATACAGCTAAGATTTCTTCGTAAGTAGTTTCTTTAGTTACTTTTACAGTTAAATCTACAACAGAAACGTCAGCAGTAGGTACACGGAAAGACATTCCAGTTAATTTTCCGTTTAAAGACGGGATTACTTTTCCAACCGCTTTAGCAGCACCTGTTGAAGAAGGAATGATATTGATTGCAGCAGCACGTCCACCTCTCCAGTCTTTTCTAGAAGGTCCGTCAGCTGTCATTTGAGTCGAAGTAGTTGCGTGAACAGTAGTCATTAAACCTTCAACGATTTCAAAATTATCATGGATAACTTTAGCTAAAGGAGCTAAACAGTTTGTAGTACAAGAAGCGTTAGAAACAACTAAATCAGAAGCTTTTGCAGTTTCGTGGTTTACTCCCATTACAAACATTGGAGCATCAGCAGAAGGAGCAGAAATGATAACTTTCTTAGCACCACCTTTTAAGTGCTCACTTGCAGTTTCGATAGTTGTGAAGATACCAGTACATTCAGCTACTACATCTACATCAACTTCGTTCCATTTTAAGTCAGCTGGATTTCTTTCTGCAGTGATACGGATATTTCTTCCGTTTACATATAATTTTCCTTCTTTAACTTCTACAGTTCCGTTGAAACGACCGTGAACTGAATCATATTTTAATAAATAAGCTAAGTGATCTACGTCTAACAAGTCGTTGATTGCAACAACTTCTACATTATCTCTATTGAAAGACTCTCTAAAAACGATTCTTCCGATACGTCCAAATCCGTTTATTCCTAATTTTACTTTTGACATTTTACTAAATTTTTTGCTTTTGTTTTTATTACACTATTTCAAAGTCTAATTTCCTCACAATAAACTTCTCTTCTTTTTAAACTTTTTATATTGATTATGTAGACATGATGTCTGACACTCTTAATAATTCTCTATCAATTTCTGATTTTCCTTTGATAGCCTGCTCCAATGGCGTTAAGATCACTTTATCTTCACGAAGCCCAACCATATAATTTGATTTTCCTTCAATTAAAGATTCAACTGCTTTAACTCCTAGACGGCTTGCCAAAACACGGTCAAAACAAGACGGAGAACCACCACGCTGCATGTGTCCTAAAACAGAAACTCTTACATCGTACTCAGGCAAGTTAGCTTCAACGTAATCTTTTAATTCGAATACATTTTTACCAATTTTATCTCCCTCTGCAATTACAACTATACTAGATGATTTTCCTGATGCTTTACTTTTTTGAAGTGAATCTAAAAGACGATCTAAACCTAAATCTTCTTCAGGAATAAGGATTTCTTCTGCTCCTGCACCAATACCTGCATTAAGAGCTATGTGACCAGCATCTCTACCCATAACCTCTACAAAGAAAAGACGATTATGAGAACTTGCTGTATCTCTAATTTTATCGATACAGTCAACAACAGTATTTAAAGCGGTATCATACCCTAAAGTAAAACTTGTACCAAAAATATCATTATCAATTGTACCTGGAATTCCCATTACAGGGAAACCAAATTCTGCATTAAAAATTAATCCTCCTGTGAAACTTCCGTCACCACCAATAACAACCAAAGCATCCACACCAGCCTTAACAAGATTCTCGTGTGCTTTTTTTCTACCTTCAGGGGTTCTAAACTCAACTGAACGAGCCGATTTTAAGATCGTTCCACCTTTGTTTACAATATTATTTACGCTTCGTGGTCCCATTTCTTTGAAGTCTCCTTCAATCATTCCTTGATACCCTCTATAAATTCCGATGCATTCTATATTATGGTATGCGCAAGTTCGAACAACTGATCGTATTGCAGCATTCATTCCAGGTGAATCTCCTCCTGAGGTAAGAACACCTACTTTTTTTATTGTTTTTGGCATTATTTAAGTATTAAAGTGTAAAATTAGCAAACATTCAGCACTTTTCGGGTTACGATTATCATAAATTAATAAAATCTGTTAAATTCAAACGTTTTCGTTAATAAGTTTTTTCTAGGAAAAAATTTCATTAAAAATAATAAAACGCTATTTTTTTAATTAAATCGTCAAAATTAACAATACCCTAATGAAGTGTTATAAAAATAGAATTTCCCGCTCACATGGAAAATTTTAAAAGAGTGCCTAAATTTAGCACAAAAAAAACCATTATGAGAATAATGGTTTTATAAAAGGCTATTTTTAACAAAGTGTTAATAATCGTTGTCTGGAATTAGTCCTTGATTATTGCTTGGTGTATGTTCCTGTTCTTTTTTCTTTTTTTCTTCTTCTTTTTTCTTTTTCTCCTCCTCTTCTTTGGCTTTCTTCTTGTTTTTATCTGAATCTTTCTTACTAGAGAAATTCATATAATCAGGAAGATAGGAATCCTGAAGTTCATCATGAGAAGAATTTTTTACCGCTTTTTCAATTTTATGGTTTTTAAACAGCTTGTTTACAAGCTCACTAAAGGTATCAAAATCTACTTCGTAAGAAATACCGACACCTTGCGTATAACCAATTCCCTGTCCTATATAATTAATATCATTTTCTTTATTAAACAAACGAAGGTTCATTGTACCATCTTCATTTACACGATATAGAATTTCGATATCTCCAACAATCGCAGATTCGTTAACACCTCCAACAGGAACTCCTAATTTTCCGTTGATCGTGATTCTTTCATTAATCTGAGAAGATATATTAGCCACAAACTGTCCATCTACTTCCTGCCCTGTTCTTCTGTCTGCAGCGATATAATTTAAATCGATATTTACTTTATCGTTATCCGACTTAATAATGCCCCCCAATAAACTCGAAGCTGTTTCTGTCAATGTTCCAGAAAAATCTCCTTGGCTAAATCCGTCGGTACTCATAAACGAACCAGTCGATAATAAATAAAGTGCTTGTGTCTGACGAATATCTTTATCGTCTAACTTATATTGTATCTCAGATTTTAAAACATTACTTACCGATGGGAATTGGATATCAAAATTAGGTTCTGGACTCGCCAAATCTCCTCTTAATCCAATTACAACTTCTACTGGAACTTTTTTATTGAATGAAGACGTATTATCTAAAAGAACAGCCGGATTGGCCTGAGTTTTATAAACTGCTTCTAAATTCAGCTGAGCACGCATCGGGTTTCCTTCCCAAATAATCGAACCTCCTTTTTTAACCGTAAACTTTTTATCGATAAGACCACCGTATTTAAAATTATAAGTTCCTTCGTATGCCTGGAAATCCCCCCACATATTAAATTTACCTAACGTATTGATTTTAAATAAAAGCGATCCATATCCTCTTCCTTTCATACCATGTCCCGAATTTCGATCTAATATAACTTCTACTTCCGCATCTGGCGTAATATCAAAATCAAATTCCAGCTCAAGTCCGTTATAATCTCTTGTTTTTTCGACAATTCCATTCTCTAGATTATATTTTTCTTTTGGCGTTACAAAATGAATCCAGCTGCTTTCACCAACACTTTGTGTATTATTAATTGGAATCTTAACTTCGGTACCTTTTTCAGATTTTGCATCTACCTTAATAAATAATCCCTCTACAGGACCTTTTATGCTGGCCGTTCCGTTTATAAATGCTGTTCCGAAATAAGCAGCATCATCACTATCTTTTGTGTCCAGTGCCACTAAACGTTTAGAAGTAATATTTAAATCTAATTTCCAATCGCCAAAATTATTATGTTCGATACTTCCATTCAACAGACCTTTTGTGCCATATTTAGTATCCGTTAACTGATTATTTCTAAAGAGGAATTTTTCATTAGTCAAATCAATAACTGTTCTATCACTTAATTCATAATCGGTATTAAGATACGGAATCGTCATTCCAGCCTTTTCAACATACAAACGCCCGTTGATTTCTGGTTTTTTCAAATTACCAACAACAGCAGCATTTCCAGAAACAGAACCGCGAACATTAGACAAAACATCGCCTCCTATAGTTCCTAAAGTAGCAAGATTGAAACCTTCTAGTTTTAGGCTCATATCCAAGATGGTTTCTTTATTCTCGACAGCAAAAGTTCCGTTTGCTCTAAAAGATTCTGTAAAACCATTTTGAATCGATGAATTAACGGTGAATTTCTTAAAAGATTCATCACCAGAAATATCAAAATTAAGCGTACCAAGTTCTGTCTTGTTCATCACAAGATGATCAATCTTTATGGATGCTGTGGGCTGATAAATATTTTTATTCTGCTTATAATTGACATTTCCATTCAAATTACCATTAAATACAAACTTAGAATTGACGGGGGTTATTTTATTAATATCAACATCTTCAAAAGTCAGTTCGAGATCTTTATAATCTGCTCCTTTTATAACTCCGTTTAAATCAATTTTCTGATTTTCATGAGATAAAACAATATTATCAAACGTGAAATTTTTAAAGAACTGATCAAAAATAATCTGATTGTCTTTTTCAGCATCTTCGTTTAAATACCAGATATAATCCTTAAACTTCATTTCCGATTTCTTGATTCCGACAATATTATTTTTACTCTTGTCTATCGTATGATATAAATCTAGATTAAAATAATCTTCGCCTTTATCTCCGCCTTTAAACTCAGAACGGACAAAAAGCGTGTCATTTGCTGTAACGTTAATCAAGTTAAAATCACGTATTTTATAATAAGGAGTTTTTATACTGTCTAACTCGACATAAGCATTATAAAGCGGATTCTTATTATCAATATTGATACGAATATTATCAAATGTATTTTTGTCTGCTGTAATTTTTTTCGATCTAAAACGGAACTTAAATTCTTGCAAGTCAGAATCTATTTTCCCTCGTACAACTGTAGATGAATCAATATTTATTTCTGGATAAAGCATTTCGACCACTTTGTCGTAAACGCGGAAATTAAAGGTTAAAAATTGCCCTTTTTTCAACTTATAGGGCTTATAATTGGTATATAAGCTTCCCACAGAATTCATAACCAATTTATCCAATTGGTCAAATCTAAATTTACCCACAATTTTCCCGTCAACAACATCATTCGAGCTAATAGTTATTGTTCTCAAACGATCTGCATCGAAACTGGAGTTCAAATTTACCTGATCAAAAACATAAGTCGCTTTTGGATTCTGATATTCTGCATCATTAATAAAAATGTCTCCTTGAAGATTTTCAATAGAATTCCCAGACAGCTGAACCACAACATCTCCTTTAAAATGTGAAATCGAATCGCCAACGAATTTAAGTTTTCGCAAATCAGAATTTTCCACATTAATATGAAAATCATAACGGTTTTCTCTTTTACTCAAATCAAGCAATCCATCAAAACTCAAATTTAAGTTCGGATCATTTATCGCAATCTGTCCTTTATAATATGGAAGTTTAAAATTTCCGTTGACTACAATATTATTATAAGTGTATTTATTGTAATCCAGTTTTGCAATATCTCCTTTAATAACCGTATTCAAATATTTTTCAGTAAAGCCAACTCCGTCAACATCAAGATTCAACGTTGTTTTACCAATATCTTTTCGATTTAAAACCGCACCTACATCAAAATTATTTAAAATAATATTTCCCGAATAAGAAGCTCGGTCAATAAAATCCATATTATTCATATGAAGATCCACTTGTCCATTTCCTAAATCAGTAGCAATTTTGAAATCAGTTTCCAATGCTGTGGTTGAAACTTTTGCTTTTCCGACAATATTAAACTTACCAATTCGCTTCATTTCTATAGGAAGTCTTTTCCCTAAAACTCCAGGAAGCAAAACCACCAAATCATCATAGCTGGAAAGTAGTTTGCTAAACTTTCCATCCATAGAAAACTTCTGCGTTTTACTACCCAAAAGATTTCTGAAATTGATTGTTCCATTAATTTTTGATCCATTTGTATCGCTTAGCCTCAATCCTGTAAGCGTCATATTGTTTAACGGACCATCTAATTTGGTTTTCAATTTAAAATGCTGATTTTTACCCAGACCATCATAAAAATGACGAATATCGTTGGTTGCAATAGAAGAAGAATCTATCAAAACATCAAATCGAACTTTATCTGTAAAGTCAAGAAAATCTGATGGTTTATAATTTAAGATTGCAACACCATAAATTGAAGATCTTTTGGTTTTAATAGCCAGATTTTCAACTTTAATCTGTTTTTTGGTATAACTAAATTTTCCAGCAAAATTAGAAACATACAAACCACGGTGATCCATGAATGAAAATCTGTGAATGTTTGTATTCACATCTGGTCCGTATAATTTGAACTCACTGATATAAGCATTTAGTTTTGTGAAATCTAGAAATTTAGGAATCGTTTTATTTTCATCAACAACAGAAAATCTACCTTTTTCTATGTACGCGTTTTTAGCCGTTAAAAGAAAATGTTTTGTTGATTTTTTCTTTGGCGTATTTTCTACCTCAAAAGCTTGAATGAACTTATTAATATTATTTTCATCTTCACCTTTGTAGGTTTTCAAATTAAAGATTAAACCTGTAAGGCGTAAATCTCCAAAAATTAAATCTCCGTCCAACAATCTACTGAAACTGGCAATATCAGTCGTAATGATATCCGAATAAATCATCGTTTTTTTATGATGATCTAAAATCGTCACATTCTTCAATTTTACACCGCCAAAAATATTAATCGCCGTTTTTTCAACATTAATATTAACCTTGTAATCTTCGTTTAATGAGTTGGTAACGTAATTAGCAATCTGTGTCTGAACGACAGGAAGAGATAGTATGATAGCGAGCGCTAACAAAAGTAAAATCAACCCCATTAGGATTCTTGATATTATTTTCTTTACTTTTTTGATAGCTTCTTTAATTTTAGTTTTTCTTTAATTTATTTTGAACAGACAAAGAGCGGCTGTTTTTGATAAAAATTCTTTAATTTTGGGGCACTGCTTAAATCAAAGAAATATAATCATTTGATTTGTCAAATATAATTCAAAATTTGTGCCTTTATATGCAAAATCCAGAGGTTTTTATTCTAGCCATCGAAAGTTCATGCGATGATACTGCTGCCGCGGTTTTACATAACGACAAAGTATTGTCAAATGTTGTTGCCAATCAATTAATTCATAATCAATACGGAGGTGTTGTTCCTGAATTGGCTTCCCGAGCACATCAGCAGAATATTGTCCCTGTGATCGATGCTGCACTTCGTAAAGCAAATGTACAAAAAGAACAGTTAAGCGCAATCGCATTTACACAAGGTCCAGGTCTAATGGGGTCATTATTGGTGGGAACTTCTTTCAGCAAATCATTATCATTAGCCTTAAATATTCCGTTAATTGCTGTAAATCACATGCATGCTCATATATTGGCTCATTTTATTGACGAAGAAGGTTATGACAAACCAGAATTTCCTTTTTTAGCTTTAACGATAAGTGGCGGACATACGCAAATTGTAAAAGTGAATAGTTTTTTTGATATGGAAATTATCGGAGAAACGACCGATGATGCTGTTGGTGAAGCTTTTGATAAAAGTGCTAAAATTCTTGGACTTCCTTATCCTGGCGGACCTTTGATTGATAAATATGCGAAAGAAGGAAATCCGAAAGCGTTTCCTTTTACCAAACCGAAAGTTCCAGGATTAGATTTTAGTTTCTCTGGACTAAAAACGGCTATTCTATATTTCATTCAAAAAAACAAACAGCAGAATCCGAATTTTATTGAAGAAAATCTCAATGATATTTGTGCTTCTATTCAGCATACCATTATCGAAATTTTGATGGATAAAATTAAATTGGCTGTAAAAGAAACTGGAATTACACAAATTGCAATTGGCGGAGGGGTTTCTGCAAATTCTGGAATTAGAAATACATTAAAAGAAACCGAAAGCAAATATGGCTGGAAAACTTTTATTCCGAAATTTGAATACACAACCGATAATGCTGCAATGATTGGAATTGTAGGTTACCAAAAATACTTATCTAATCGTTTTGAAACTTCTGCTGTGGTTTCTAAAGCAAGAATCCAATTTTAAATCATGCAGTTATTTTTTAATCCGAATATAGACGAAACAACCGAAAGTTTTTCTTTTGACAAAGAAGAAAGCCGTCATATTATAAAAGTCCTTAGAAAAAAAGATGCCGATATTCTGCATGTTACAAATGGTTCTGGATTATTGTTTGAAACTCAGATTACTTTGGCTTCAGATAATAAATGTATTGTTGAAGTTCTCAACATTACGAACGCTGAAAAACCAAAGTTTCATTTGCATTTGGCCGTTGCGCCAACTAAAATGAATGATCGTTTTGAATGGTTCTTGGAAAAAGCAACCGAAATCGGAATTCAGGAAATCACGCCAATTTTCTGCGATCGTTCTGAACGAAAAGTCATTAATCGTGATCGTTTTGAAAAAATCATTCTTTCGGCAATGAAACAATGCAACGAAACTTTTCTTCCAAAATTAAATGAAGCTATTTCGTTTAAAGAATTCATTAAGCAAAAGCAAAATGGCTTACAATTAATTGCCCATTGCGAAGAAACAGACAAAAAATCGTTAAAAGAAGTTTTAAAACCAAATCAAGATGTAACAATTCTAATCGGTCCAGAAGGCGATTTTTCTGAAAAAGAAATTGCATTGGCATTAGAAAATAATTACAAACCTGTAACTTTAGGAAATACCCGTTTAAGAACAGAAACAGCTGCTGTTGTAGCTTGTCATAGTGTTGTTTTTTTTAATGAATAAATAAATGTAAGGACAATTAAATTTATCATTTCAAGAGAACAAATCAACTCAATATTGTCATTTCGACGAAGGAGAAATCTCTGCGAGAAGCTCCGCAACGAAAAGCCAAACTTTGTAGAATTGCTTGTGGAGATTTCTCCTTCGGCGAAATGACAAATAAAGATCTAAAAGAATGAAAAAAATTTTCTATCTATTTTTACTAATTTCAATCTCTTCTTTTTCTCAAGAAATTGCTTTGTTAAAATACAGCGGTGGTGGCGATTGGTATGCTAATCCAACTTCTTTGCCTAATCTAATTAGTTTTTGTAATGCCAATATAAATACTCGTATTAAAAACAAACCTTCGACTGTAGAACCAAGTAATCCAGATTTGTTTTCGTATCCGTTTGTGCACATGACAGGTCACGGAAATGTTGTTTTTAGCGATGCAGACGTAAGCAACTTAAGAAATTATCTTACTGCTGGCGGTTTTCTGCATATTGATGACAATTACGGAATGGATCAATACATACGAAAAGAAATCAAGAAGATATTTCCAAATAATAATTTAGTAGAGCTTCCAGCGAATCATCCTATTTTTCAGAAACCGTTTCCCTTCCCAAACGGATTGCCAAAAATTCATGAACATGACGGAACGCGTCCGCAGGCATTTGGCATTTTTATAGACAATAAATTGGTTCTACTTTATACTTATGAATGTGATTTGGGCGATGGCTGGGAAGATCTCGAAGTTCATAACGATCCGGCAAACGTAAGAGACAAAGCCCTAAAAATGGGCGCAAACATTATCAATTATATTTTTACCAATTAAATTTTAGAAAGTGCAGCTTACTCACGAAGAAAATCAATTTGAAAGAAAAACATTTCCCATTACTTTGATATGTGATCATATTTATTTTCAGCAGAATATTGGTTCTTTATTCAGAATTTCTGAAGCTTTTGGAGTTGAAAATATTATTTTTTTCGGAAAAGATATTCCGCTTACACCTCGCAAAATCAACAAAACTTCTAGAAGCACACATCTTCATGTTTCGCATTCTGTAATAGAAGACTACAATGAGCTTCACTCCTTTTTAACCGCTAATGACTTTGAAATTATTGCTTTAGAAATAACTTCAAACAGTAAACCTTTGAAAGAAGTTACGATTCCTGAAAACAAAAAAATTGCGCTTTTGATTGGAAGTGAAATTAACGGAATATCCGAAGAACTTCTTAAACTTTCTAATCAAATCGTGCATATCAATATGTTTGGCAAAAACAGCAGTATGAATGTCGTACAGGCTGCGAGTATTGCGCTTTACGAGATTACTTCTTTATAAAAAATCATTCTTCAAGCATTTTGTTTCATTTTTGCATCAATTTAACCGTTTTAAATTATCGATAAAGCACAGATAATCAAGACGAAATACATTCAAAAAATAAAAAAGAAAGAAAAAACTTATTAATATTTTTATTTCGTTTTTTGTAGGAATCAGCACCTGTAAGGCTTTGTAAAATTTCTGACAAAATATTCTTTGTAATATTTTTCCACAATATTTTTTTGTTATAAAATTGCTGCAATGTTTAACTAATCAACATTTTTATAACAAAAACCCAAATTATTATGAAAAAAGTTATTATTACCACATTTGCAGTATTAATGCTGTTTGCATGTCAAAATGAACAATCTGATTCTGCCAACGCAGATGCAAGTGTTCCTGCAAGAAGAGGCTGTGCAACACAAGAAGTTTTAGAAGCTCAATTGAAAGCCGATCCTATGTTGGCAATTAGAATGAACGAAATCGAGACTTTTACCGCACAACACGCAGGTTCAAATTTTACTGGTCGTTTGGTAAATGGAAAAATTGAAATTCCAGTTGTAGTAAACGTTTTATACAAAACTGCTGCACAAAACATTTCAGATGCACAAATTCAATCACAAATCGATGTTTTAAACAAAGATTTTAATGCTTTAAACTCTGACTACAATAATGTACCAGCATTATTCTCAGGAGTTAAAGCTAACATCGGAATTACTTTTGTTTTAGATCAGGTTATCAGAAAATCGACAACTAAAACTTCTTGGGGAACAAATGACGCTATGAAGAAAACAGCTCAGGGCGGAATTGCTCCTACTTCTCCAACTACAAAATTAAACTTATGGTCATGTGTTATTGGGGGCGGAATTTTAGGTTATGCACAATTCCCTGGTGGCGCTTCTGCTACTGACGGAGTGGTAATTGATCCTAAATACTTCGGATTATCTGGTTCTGCAAATGCTCCATATAACTTAGGAAGAACAGCTACACACGAAGTTGGTCACTGGATGAACTTACGTCACATTTGGGGAGATGCAACTTGTGGAAGCGATCTTGTTTCTGATACTCCTACTCATAACACAGCAAACTACGGAGTTCCTGCTTACCCTCATTACAGCACTTGTACAGGTACTCCTGTAGAAATGACAATGAACTACATGGATTATGTTGATGATGCAGCAATGTACATGTTCTCAACAGGACAGAAAAATAGAATTTCGGCTATTTTTACAACTGGAGGAGCAAGAGCCGCTTTTGCACAATAAGCTGAAACTAAAAATATCAATAAAGCGAGATGATTCATCTCGCTTTTTTTGTTTATCCATAAATTTTAGAATGCTTTTTCCTATATTTATAGTCTAAATTTTAAGCATGATCACATCAAAAACTATTTCTAACGGAATATTAAGAGCCTTAGCTACAATTTTAATAATCGGCATCGTCTTATATTTTTTATATGAAATTCAAACTGTAATTGTCTATTTGTGCATTTCGCTAATATTGTGTTTGATTGCCAATCCGATGGTGTTGTTTTTAAAGAACAAATTAAAATTCAGCAATTCGATAGCCGCTACAACGACAATTATCTTTTTTATTTTTCTAATTGTGGGCTTTATTTTATTGTTTGTTCCTTTAATTATTTCTCAAGCAAATAATCTGGCACTTCTTGATACAGCGCATCTGCAGGCTCAATTTATAGAAACAGAAAACAGTCTTGAAAAATACTTTAATATTCCGCATATAGATTTGAATAAAGTTATAAAAGATTCTAAACTTATTTCTTTCTTAGATTTCAGCTATTTTACAGGATTCATCAATACTATAATCAACTTTATGGCCGATATGGGAATGGGATTGGTATCTGTATTTTTTATTACTTTCTTTTTCATAAAAGATCAGGATATCTTTAAAGATCAGGCTAGAAGAATATTGCCAGATTCAAATGAAGATAAAATTTTAAATTCAGTCACAAAAATAAACCATTTGCTAACTCGCTATTTCATTGGTCTATTACTACAATTAATTGTTGTATTCATTCTCTATCTAGTTGTATTGCTAATCTTCGGAAATAAAAATGCTTTTGTAATTGCTTTTTTATGTGCCATTCTAAACATAATTCCATATTTGGGGCCAATTATTGGAACAACTTTAGCTGCAATTCTGACTATGATAAGCATGATTGGAAAGGATTTTCAATCAGAAATTCTGCCAACAACAATCTATGTCGTTATTGGCTTTTTATTGGTACAGGCAATTGACAACAATATTAGCCAGCCAATAATTTCGTCAAAAAGTGTAAATTCGCACCCGTTAGAAATATTCTTGGTTATATTAATCAGCGGTATTACGTTTGGAATTGTCGGAATGATTATCGCAATTCCTGCATTTACAATGATTAAAGTAATTTTAAAAGAGTTTTTTCCTGACAACAAAATCGTCTCCGTATTAACCGAAAGAATTTAGCTTTGAACATTCCTATTTTGCATCCAGATATTCAAGAATTTATAATTCAAAATACTGGTGCAGATATAACAAAATTGGCGCTCCAAAAAAATCCATTCCCCGATGTAGACTGGATTTTAATATTAAATCAAATTGAAGCACGAACAAAAGCAAAGGAAAAACTTCCGACTTGGTTTGCAGCCGAAAACATCATTTATCCGAGTAAAATTTCTGTAGAACAAACCTCTTCAGAAAAAACAGCGGTCTACAAAGCTTCATTAATTTCAGGTGAAACTTTAATTGATTTAACTGGCGGTTTTGGCGTTGACGATTATTATTTTTCGAAGAAATTTAAAGCGATTACGCATTGCGAAATAAATGAAGAATTATCTGGAATTGTAACCCACAATTTTAATCAACTAAAAGTTGAAAATTGTACATTTTATACTGGAGATTCCATTCATTTATTAGAAGAATCAAACCAAAAATACGATTGGATCTACATTGACCCTTCTCGAAGAAATGACAGCAAAGGTAAAGTTTTCATGCTGAAAGACTGTCTACCAAATGTTCCTGAATTACTTGATTTTTATTTCGAAAAATCAAATTCCATTTTAATTAAGACTGCTCCCTTATTAGATATTTCAGCAGGATTATCAGAATTAAAAAATGTAAAGAACATTCACATCATTGCACTAGAAAACGAAGTAAAAGAACTGCTTTTCGAAATTCATAAAGGTTATTCAGGCGAAATAACTTTAAAAACGGCCAATATCTTAAAAGATAAAACTGAGACTTTTGAGTTTGTTTTAGACAGCGAAACTCCATCGCTTTCTTACGGTTTTCCATTACAATATCTTTACGAGCCAAATGTGGCAATCATGAAATCTGGCGGTTTTGATCAAGTAAGCAATGCTTTTCAAATTAATAAATTGCACAAACATTCGCATTTATATACTTCAGAAAATTTAATTGATTTTCCTGGAAGAAAATTTGAGGTTCAAAAAGTCCTTTCATACAATAAAAATGAAATGAAAAACGAACTAACCGGTAAGCAGGCCAATATCACTACACGTAATTTTCCAGAGACTGTAGAAAGCATTAGAAAAAAATGGAAAATAAAAAATGGAGGGAATTTATATTGTTTTTTTACGACAGATGTAAAAGATAACAAAATAGTATTAATTTGCACCAAAATAATCTAACGCAATGAAACAATTAATTACACTAACTCTATTTTTATTAACCTTTACCGCATTTGCCCAAAAACCTTGTGAATACAATGTAAATGTAACCGACTCAATCGGGTCTTATAAAGTAACAAATGAATACTTAGTGAGTGAAAAATATTTTGGAGGAAGCTTTAATTATATTTTCTTCTCTTTGGCTCAAACTGATGGTCTACCTACCTTAAACCTGCAATCTATTCAGAAAAGCAAAGACTTCATTAAAGCAAACTGTTTTGATAAAAACTCAAAAATATTTTTGCAATTAGAAAACGGAAAAATTGTGACGCTAATGCACATCGATCAAGAAAACTGCGGTACACTTATTCGTGATGACAAAGGTTTTGACAACCGTATCAATACAGGGATTTTTATGTTTATGAAAGACAATTATGAAGAACTGAAAAAATCTCCAATTTCTATAATGCGAATAAAATACCTTACCAATATAGAAGATTATATTGTAAAACGAGAACTTACTTCTGAATTAACTGGAAAGGTAACGAATCCAAATACCTATTTTATGGATAATATCAGGTGCGTTGAGTAATTAATCGCACTTCCATTTCTGGTTGGAAACTTTATCTTTTAAACCTGTTTTTAAATTATAATGCCACCATTCAGAATCAAAGGAGTTAAAGCCATTTTTAATCATAGTCTTTTTTAAATAAGCCCTATTAGAAAGAATTTCTTTTGAAAGCTGTTTAAAATTATGACTCGCCATAATTCCAAAAAAATCAAAAGAAGTTCCCATATCCACTTCTTTTCCGGTTATATCCACCAAAGAAATATCTACGGCTCCTCCTCTATTGTGGATGGAGCCTTTTTTTGGATCGGCAACGTAGATCGGATTCGACACAATCTCCCACATTTTCTTCTGAATATCCAAAGGCCTGTAACAATCGTAAATTTTAATTCTATATCCTTTTTTTAAAAAATCTTTATTGGCTTCCACTAGCGCTTTTACAGTTTTTAAACGAAGCATACATTCTGCACAATCGTAAACTTTTGTTTTTAAGAAATTATCCTCGGTCGCATATTTCATATCATAAACAAAATCGTTGCTGTAATCTCGTAGATTCACAAAGGTAGTATCCGAAATTTTCACTTCAGCTGATGGAGTATACGTTTCATTTTGAGCATGTAAACCTCTTATTCCAAAAAGAAAAAAAACTAAAATCTTGAGAGTATATTTCATGGTTAAACGATTTTAAAAATTGAAATTAAACAAAAAATTCTTAAAAACCGATTCTAAGATTTTCCTTTAAAACTAAAAACCTATTTTTTTGAATCCAGAATTCGTCATAAATTACTTTCAAACCAAAGTTTATTTTTAATATCTTTATGATAATTAGACCATTACGTCTTTGTAAATTAAATTATTAATTCTAAAAATCAATTATGTTATGAATTACAGAGCTAAATACATTTCAGCAGCAATCGTAAGCAGTTTAATTTTGTTTTCCTGCAAAAAAGAAATTATAAAAGAAGTTCCTAAAACAGATTCTACTTCTATAAAAACAGAAGCTTTAAAAGAAGACAGCATAGTGTTAAACCCGAATGATTCTTTATATGGTTTAGTAGATAAGAGTGTTATTGGAACGCAATTTCTAACCAAAAGCAGTATAGCCCCGAGATTAAAAAAATTATTAGGAGCAGATTATGATCAAATGGTAAAAAATTGGAACACAGAAACCCCTTTTGAAAAACAAGATAATATACTTCATGCATGGGGATGCAAACAGCATGACTGCAGCAATTATTCTTATGATTTGTACATCGATGTTAAAAACAATAAAATCAATGTCTACAAATTTTCCGAATCTAAACTAACCGTTTTAAAAGAAGATAATTTTGACATTGAAATTAATGGTAACTTTTTAAAAGATCTCGAAATTAAAAAGCAAAATATCCTAAATAAAAAATAACAACATGCCCGTTTGGGGCTTGTTAAAAAACAGAAGTCTGGTTCAATATTGAACCAGACTTCTGTTTTTTATAAAATTACTCTTAATAACTATATCTCTCCTGTAATCAAAATATTTTCCTTTACACCCTTATCTCTCAACATTCTAAAATGAGACCGAACAGCATGATAAAACGGATACGAGGTATATGGCAGATTATATTCTTCTGCGTAACGTTTTATAATTGGCGTAATATAAGGATAGTAAGTATGTCCAACAGCAGGAAAAAGATGATGTGCCACATGATGCGTAAATCCGCCATAAAGGAAATTAGCCAATTTACTTTCAGTACTAAAATCTTTAGTCACAATCATTTGATGCATTACCCAAGTGTCAGAAAGATTTCCATCTTCATCGGCATGCGGAAAATGAGCATTTTCATCAACATGTGTAGAAACTAAAGCTACAACTCCAATCGCGCTGCCACATAAATGCATAGAAAGCCAAGCAAACAAAACCATGTACCAAGGCTGGCTTAACAACATCATAGGAATAAAAAGCAAATAAATAAGATTAATAATCTTTGCCGCAAAAAGTCTATACACTTCTTGTCTCGGTATTTTATCTACCACTCTTTTTACGTAATTATCCTTTGTTCCAAAAAAATCTTTAAAGTCTCTAATATAAAGCCAATTAAGACTGTAAAGAGGATAAATAAACCACATGTAAATATGCTGGTACTTGTGGTAATTAAATAGCGGACTGTTTGGAAATATTCTAATAATATCGCTCTGCTTGATATCAATGTCCCAATCTGGCACATTTGGATAAGCATGATGCAGACTTATATGGCGTCGCATCCAAAGCCAGTGATTACTGCCAAATAATTCTAAAACATATAAAAACCATTCATTATGCTTAGGCTTTTTAAACAAAGCTCCATGTGCAGCATCATGAAAAGCATTTATAAATAAAACGATCATTGTAATGCCAGACAAAATGTAAAAAAGAAATAGTAAGGGCGTCTGGTTCCCGAAAATTAAAATACAGGCGTAGAACAAAAAAAATACTGTCAGAAGCCCTAAAGACTTCACAACGTTTAATACATACAAAGACGAGTTTTTTAAGACCGTTTCATTCACTTCTAAACGCATCTTTTTAAAAAAATCATCTGCTCCTGGTTTAACATAAACCGGTCGTTTTAATTTTTCCATATTGGTTACTGCTAGAAATTGTTAACCAAATTTAGTAAAAAAAAACTTAAATAGTAAGTGTAGAATTAAATAAAAATGGAGTATTTTAAACAAAAAAACCACTCTGTTAGAGTGGTTTAAATTAATTTGACATTTAAAATTGTTAGATATTTTTTGGAAAACTTTTTATTATTCCTCAAACTTTTTATCTGCCAATCGCAATCTAATATTATGAATACGACCTTCAATCTCTTGTAAATCATTCAGAATATTTTGTTTTTCATAAATTGCGCCGACTTCAGTAACCATATCTTGCTCATCAGGAGCAAAAAGATCATTCAAATCCACATCCGGAAAATTTTTACTCAAGCTAATAATAAATTCAGAACCTATACTAGCTGTCCCATGTAAATATCTTCCAATCATTGCAGGGCTAAATCCTAGAATTGCCCCGACTTCCTTCTGCTTTAATCCTTTATCCTTAAAGAATTTACTTAGTTTCTCGTGATACATCATTATTAAAATTCAAAGAAATATAGGTAAAATATATTTTTTAACATTAAAAAGAATAAATAGTATAATATTATTCTTACATTTACTCGTAATAAAATACATACAAATAATTATTAGCAAATATATGTCAAAATTAATCAATAATAGCAATTTTAAAGAAGATAATTCTCACAATAAAAAAGCTTATGAATTTATAGATAAGCATTTACCTGTTACCTATGTTGACCTTACTATTGCTTGTATCATAAAAAAAGGACAGCCAGCTCCAAGTAAAGCATTAATTAGAAATGTTAGAAACAAAACCGTACTTCGAAATGACATCTTACTCGCACTGGTAGAAGTAGCTAATGAAAACAAAGAGGCAATCGAAAAAATTAAACTTCTAACCTCATAATTTCAAAAACAAAGAAAACAATTTACAACCAAAGCTCATTTTATGACAACCCGAAATAATAATAAAAAAGAAAACCCTAAACAAAAGCCTATTCACAATCATTTTGAAATCTTATCTTCAGATAAAAATGATTTCAAAAACATTGCTTATTTGTACGGAATGAGTCCTGAACAATATAAAGAAGGACTTGAAATTCATTTAAAATGTTTTAGCCAAATTGAAAAAGTGAAAAGAATTATCAATTAGGAATATATCATCTATCAATAAAATTCTATCAAATACACATCATCTCTTTTTTTAATCACTTCATAAAACCAATAAAATTAATTCGTATTGTAATTTTGAAATTTTAGCATCAAAACATTATTTCAGCTAAATTTCAACTTTTTTGTAATTTGCCTTCTAACAAATTTGTCTTAGCAAATCTCTGATAAAAAATTTAATAGTATCCATTTTATTTCTTTTAAGCTGTTTCATTCAGCAGGACTGTCTGGCTCAAAAACATAAAAAATCACGTTTTAAAGCTTTGGTTTTATATGAAAATGGTGGACATCATCTCCCATTTACCCAAGCGGCTAAACCATGGTTAAATAAACTTGCCATTGACAACAGCTTTACAATTGATTATATCGAAGGTACTAAAACAATCAACGAGGCACTTTTAAAGCAATATCAAGTTTTTATTCAATTAGATTATCCTCCGTACACTTGGAGTGAAGAATCTATGCAGGCATTTCAGAAATATATGAACAGCGGAAAAGGCGGATGGGTTGGTTTGCATCATGCTACTCTGCTTGGAGAGTTTGATGGATATTCTATGTGGAACTGGTTTTCTGATTTTATGGGCGGAATCAGATTCGTTAATTACATTCCAGATTTTGCGAGCGGAAAAGTAAATATAGAAGATAAATCTCATCCTGTAACCAAAGGAATTCCATCTGATTTCATTATCCAAAAAGAGGAATGGTATATTTATGACAAAAGTCCGAGACCAAATGTGCATGTTTTGGCTTCAGTTGATGAGTCTACCTATCAGCCAGATTCAAAAATAAAAATGGGAGATCATCCAGTAGTGTGGACAAACGATAAATTTCCTTCGCGAAATGTTTACATTTTTATGGGACACGCACCAGAATTATTCCAAAACGAAGCATATACTACCCTACTTCGAAATTCAATTTTCTGGGTGGCAGGCAAAAAATAATTCAGTATTCCACCTAATTGCTATTTTTGCCAGTCATCAAAAAATAAAACAATCAAGACTGTGATTCAAAAAGTAAATAAAACAGAATATCCCGAACTGATTTCGGTTTGGGAATCTTCGGTAAAAGCAACACATGACTTCTTAAAACCTGAAGATTTTATATTTTACAAAGAACTTATTCCAATTTTTTTTGATAATGTTTCTTTACACTGTATAAAAAATGACCAACAACAAATTATTGGTTTTGTTGGAACTCATGATGAAAACTTAGAAATGTTGTTTGTAACAGCAGACCAAATTGGAAAAGGAATCGGAAAAAAGCTATTATTATATGCAATTGAAAAACTTAAAATCTCAAAAGTTGATGTAAATAAAGATAACCAAACAGCCACTGCATTTTACAAGCATTTTGGTTTTGAAATACAATCAACATCCGATTTAGATGGATGCGGCAAACCCTATCCGATTTTGCATTTAGAACTAACAAAAGAGCCACTTCATTAAAGTGGCTCTTTAAATTTTACAACAAACTGCTTTTATTTTTTCCAATATCTTAAAAACAGCTTAAATAATTCTTCCGCATTAATTTCAATTTCTGAAGCGGAGTACATTATATTCAATTTCGAATTTTGTTCATCATAAGCCATTTTCCACAGAAATTTAGAAACGTGAGCCTCATATTTGGCTATACTATCAATTGTGATGGCAACCAAAGTATCACCACCTACTTTCGTTAATTGCAAATCGGTAACATCTTGCCACTCTATTCTTCCAAAAGCTTTAGCCACTGGCGTTGTTCTTCCAGAAAAACCATTTGAATCTATTTGAATTAATGGAGATTTATCTTTTATTCCAGCAAGAACTTTAAATGTTAAAACAAGCATTATTAAAAGAATTGCACCCGAAACTATTGAAAGTTTTATTTTAAATACTCCATCAAAAGTTCCTATACCATATAAAAGCATAATTGCTAATAAAGTACTAATTGCGCCAGCATATAAAAGTAAGTTTCTCGTTTTCTTGGCATTTCGGTAAAATTTTATTTCTTCATTCATGGGGCGTAGTAAAAATTTTTATTTGTTATTAGAATTAAAAATGAAGAAGCAATTTACTGCAAAACATTTTAAGAACGTAAGAAACTCCTATAAACATTGATTTAACTAAAGAGACAAAAACAATTTCAATTAATGCATTTCAAGCAACTAAGCTTACAAAACATTGCAAATCAATTTTCTACCCAACTGGAAATTGTATAACTTCTATATGAAATTAAATACTTTCAAACGCAATCTCCATTTGTACCTTTATTATAAAACTAAATATTCATAATAAAAATACAGGTTATGGCAGAAATTAAAATTGAGAAAAAGAAGCCAATTTGGCCATGGATTGTAGCAATCCTATTAATCTCAGCACTTGTATACTATGTCTTTATAAAAGATGATCAAGTGCAAAATGAAAACAGAATGGAAATCGAAAACAATTCTAGTGTAGACAGCACAGCAAATTATTAAGAAACTATGGAAAATAAAGATAGAAATTTATACAGATTAGATGAGCTTTCCGATTATAAAGTTGCTTCAAACTATTCTGATGTAAGAGGTTGGAAAATTGTAGACTCAGACAACCGCACAATAGGAAAAATTGATAACCTATGGGTTAATAAAGACATGCAACGTGTTGTTTATCTAGACGTTAATCTTGATAAAGGATTAATAGAAGACAGTCGTAATGAAGTACATGATGCAATTGCGAATGAAAATGGAAAGGAATTTATCTATAAAGATGGAGACAGCCACATTATTATACCAATCGGCTCTGTGAGTATAAATAAAGACACTAAAATTGTCATGGCCAACAATATTGGATATGATACATTTAGAAAAACAAGCAGATATAACTGGCAAAATGATTTTGATCGGGAGTACGAAAGAAGAGTATTAAATTCTTATTATCCTACTGAGGAATCGCGCCTTGCTTCTGAAAGTAATGACGATACTTTTTACAAACGAAGAGAATTTGACAATTATTGATAAATGTAATTTGCATTAAAAACAAATGTTACAAACGAATAAAGACCAAGCGTTCAAGAATGTTTGGTCTTTGTTTATTTTATCTCTTTAATGTTCTATTTTATTTTGAATTTGATTTAATCTTTCAGATAAACTTCCTTTTACTTCAATTACTTCCAAATCAAAATCATCAATTAATTCTCTGATAATATCATTTACTTCATACCTCAGTTCGGGCAAATCAGAAGCTGAGCACAAAATTCGATCTGGCTTTTCAATAGGAACAAACACAAAAACGTCAATTTCTTTAATTGCATTTTGAATTTTATTAAATATTGACGAAAAATTTAATTTATCATCGACCGCTAAAGCATATGCTAAAAGATCAATTGGACAGCGATCAAAAATGGCGTTTTTGTTACTTCTTACAATTTGCTTTAAAGAATGTTCTAACTGAATCATATAATCATCTGCAGTAGGAATTTCAGAAAAATCAAAACCCATTTCTTGCAGTTCAAAATACGGTTCCGAATAAAACTCATAATCAGGAAGAGCTTCATGCAGTTTTTCTGCAAATGTGGTTTTACCAACCTTATGAGCTCCAAGTATTACTATTCTCATACCATACCTATTTTTTAACTATAAACAACTAAAAATAAACAAAATAGGCCCAAAACAAAAAAGGATGATCAAAAATGATCATCCTAATAAAGTGATCCCAGAAGGATTCGAACCTTCGACCTACGCATTAGAAGTGCGTTGCTCTATCCAGCTGAGCTATGGAACCAGTATTTCAAAATTTCTAAAAATAGAAATCAAAACTATATACATAAGAACAAAAAAGCCATTCAATTTGAATGGCTTTTTGTGAACGCAGAAGGATTCGAACCTTCGACCGCCTGCTTAGAAGGCAGGTGCTCTATCCAGCTGAGCTATGCGTCCATTATTTCAATTGTAGTCGGGGTGGCAGGATTCGAACCTGCGGCCTCCTGCTCCCAAAGCAGGCGCGATAACCGGGCTACGCTACACCCCGAGGCAAAATTTAAGCGGAGAGACAGGGACTCGAACCCTGGCGACGGTTACCCGTCGACAGATTAGCAATCTGCTCCATTACCGCTCTGGCACCTCTCCTTGCTTGCGGAATTGCTTCCGTTTTGCGAGTGCAAATGTATAACAACATTCCTTTTCTCACAAGCTTTTTTTTGAGTTTTTTTAGTTTTTTTTCATCTTTTTTCAAAACCACTTCACAATCAAACAAATAGAATTAACAAAAATTTCACCTTAAATTTAAAATTCGTCTATTCAATACAAAATTTGAATTTATTCAAATAAACATTAAATTTGCTTACTAACTATTATTAAACAGAAAATGAACAAAAGAGTTGTTATCGTTTCTGCCGTTAGAACACCTATCGGAAGTTTCATGGGCGGGTTATCTAGTGTACCTGCACCAAAATTAGGCGCTGCTGCCATAAAAGGAGCGCTTTCAAAAATTAATCTTGACCCAAAATTAGTCGATGAAGTTTTCATGGGAAATGTAATTCAGGCAGGCGTCGGACAAGCTCCAGCACGCCAAGCAGCACTTTTTGCTGGTCTGTCTGAAGAGGTTGCCGCTACAACAGTAAACAAAGTATGTGCTTCTGGAATGAAAGCTGTAATGTTTGCTACTCAAGCAATCGCATGCGGTGACGCTGAAATTGTGGTAGCGGGCGGAATGGAAAGCATGAGCTTAATTCCACATTATGTGCAAATGCGTGCTGGAAACAAATTTGGCCCTGCAACTATGTTGGACGGAATGCAGAAAGACGGTTTAACTGATGCTTACGACAATAACGCAATGGGAGTTTGCGCTGATTTATGTGCATCTGAATACAAAATAAGCCGTGAAGAACAAGATGCATTTGCAATTCAGTCTTACGAAAGAAGTGCAAAAGCTTGGGATGCTGGAAAATTCGACAATGAAGTTGTTCCTGTTGAAGTACCTCAGAGACGTGGCGAACCCATTATATTTTCAAAAGATGAAGAATATACTAACGTGAAATTAGATAAAATTCCATCTTTAGCACCAGTTTTCACAAAGGACGGAACTGTAACTGCTGCAAATGCTTCAACAATAAATGATGGAGCTGCTGCTTTGGTTTTAATGTCTGAAGAAAAAGCAAATGCATTAGGTTTAAAACCTTTAGCTTACATAAAAGGCTACGCAGATGCTGCACAAGAACCAAAATGGTTTACAACAAGTCCAGCAAAAGCATTACCAAAAGCTTTAGACAAAGCAGGAATCTCAATTTCAGATGTTGATTATTTCGAATTCAACGAAGCTTTCTCTGTAGTGGGATTAGCCAATTCAAAAATATTAAATCTAGACAATGATAAAGTAAACGTAAATGGTGGCGCTGTTTCTTTAGGACACCCTCTTGGAGCTTCTGGAGCACGAATTATCGTAACTTTACTTAATGTTTTAGAACAAAACAATGCAAAAACTGGAGCTGCTGCAATTTGCAACGGTGGAGGTGGCGCATCGGCAATTGTTATCGAAAGAGCTTAAAACAATATCTCAAAAAATCAGGAGTTATTAATATAACTCCTGATTTTCAACTTATAAATTTCCTTAAATGTTTGGAATTTGCAATTTAGCCATAGTACCTGTTCGAGCTGAAGCCAGCGACAGAAGTGAAATTGTTACACAGCTCTTGTTTGGCGAGCATATCGAAATTTTAGAACGCTATAATCAGTGGGCTAAAATAAGAATTCAGTATGACGATTATGTTGGTTGGGTAGATTCTAAACAATATCAGGAAATTACTAAAGAGCAATTTAATCAGTTAAGCAAAGAGGCAATCATCTTAAATGCTGATTTGATTGATTATATCACAGCTCCTAACAACCTACTGCTTCCTATTCCGCTTGGAGCTTCGTTATCTTTTTTAAACAACAGCGAAATCAATACATCAAATTTTGATTTTGAAGGAACAAAAACCAGCGGCATCAAACCAAAAAGTGCCTTAATAAATACTGCTTTCATGTATTTGAATGCACCTTATTTGTGGGGAGGAAAAACACCTTTCGGCATTGATTGTTCAGGCTTTACGCAAATGGTTTATAAACTAAACGGATATAAAATTCACCGCGACGCTTCACAACAAGCACTTGAAGGCGAGCCTTTAAGTTTTATTGAGGAAAGCGAAGTTGGCGATTTAGCCTTTTTTGACAATGATGAAGGAAACATCATCCATGTTGGAATCATTATGGAAAACAACTACATCATCCACGCAAGTGGAAAAGTACGTATTGACCGTTTAGACCACAGCGGAATTTATAATCCAGAAATAAACAAACACACTCATAAACTTCGTGTGATTAAAAAAATCATCTAACTTTTATTTCGTATCGAAAAATAGAATTAAAGTACGCGGATAAAACAGATTCGCTTTGCGAAAACGCGGATTTACACAGATTTTTTCTTTTCTCTCACAGATTGAGCAGATTTATTTAAAAAATCTATTTTAAATCTGCCTAAATCATTTAAAATCTGCGTGAAATAAAAAATCCTTTTAATCATTATAATCTGTGGCTAAAAAAATTAGCGCAAATTCAGGAAATTTGTAGCAAACAAAACCTTAAGCACTCAATCGAATCGTCTTTCTAAACTCAGACGGACTATACCCCTTTTGCTTTCTAAAAAACTTATTAAAATGGCTTTCATCTGTAAAACCAAATTCATAGGCTATTTCGTTAATACGTTTCTCGCTAAATTGCAAACGATGTTCAATCAGTTTCGTTTTATAATTACTGATATACTGTTGCATCGTTTCGCTCGCATGTTTTTTAAAATAACGTCCCAAATAAGTATTCGAAATTCCGAAATAATCACTAATTGATTCCGCTTTGATTTTTTCAGGATAGTAGATATTATTCTGAATATATTGCAGGATATCCATTGCTTTAGCCTCAGTATTTATGGTTACTTGTTCAGGCAAGTATTTCGCGATATTTCTCGCCACAATAATAATCAGCGTATTCACCAACTGCTGAATCAATTCCTGATTGTAAACATCTTTATCCTGATGTTCGCGACAAATAGCTTCAATCATCACTTTCACCAAACATTTATCAGGATCATTTTTTAGAATGCAACCCGGCTGATGATTGGCATTTTGAAGTATATATTCTAATCGCTGAATATTTTCATTCTGTAAACTCGAATTTTTCAAATAAATATCATTAAACCTTAAAAAGAAAAACTTCGTTTCGGTTTCAATTGTAAAATTATGGCAATCCTCAGGGGTTAATAAAAACAAATGCCCTGGATCATATTCAAAAATATTCTTATTGATACACTGCCTTCCGGTTCCTTCTAAAATATAAACCAATTCGAAAAAATTATGACGATCTCCAACATCTGGATATTCATTCAGCGTTTCAAAAGAAACCGTAAAAGGTTCATATAAGTTTTCTTTTTTCATAATTCCATTTTATTTGAAGATGCAAATATACCTAAAAAAGACAAATATATACCAAATAAGAATCATAAAAACAGTATAATTTTGCCTCATCAATTTTAAACATAAAAAATCACAATCATGGAATATAGAAAACTAGGCAACTCAGAACTTGAATTATCAGCAATTACATACGGTGCATTTGCTATTGGCGGAACGATGTGGGGAGGAACAGAAAAGAAAGATTCAATAGCATCTGTTCAGGCTTCAATTGACCACGGCGTTACTACAATCGATACTGCTCCTTTTTACGGATTTGGTTTAAGTGAAGAAATGATCGGCGAAGCTATAAAATCTTACGATCGTTCTAAAATTCAATTACTTACTAAATTTGGTTTAGTTTGGGACGGAAGTAATAATGGAAAAGGCGATTACTTCTTTGATGCTGACGACAATGGCAAAAATGTTCCGATTTACAAATATTCATCAAAAGCAAACATCATTAAAGAAGTTGAAGAAAGCTTAAAACGTCTTCAAACCGATTATATCGATTTATTGCAAATTCACTGGCCAGACTCAACAACACCAATTTCTGAAACTATGGAAGCTGTTGAAACTTTAATTCAGCAAGGAAAAATTAGAGCATTCGGAGTAAGTAATTATAATATTGCACAAATTCAGGAAGCACAAAAAACAGTTCAAATAGCTTCAAACCAAGTAGCTTACAGTATGCTGAATCGCGGAATCGAAGCAGATTTAATTCCGTTTACAGTGGCAGAAAACATCGGAATCATTGCTTATAGCCCAATGGAAAGAGGTTTATTGACTGGAAAATATTTCACAGACAGCAAATTAAAAGAAAACGACCACAGAAACGGCTATTTCGGAAAATTCGATTTACAGCAGGTAAAAACTTTAATAGAAGAATTAAGTTCCTTAGCGCATTCAAAACACATTTCAATTTCGCAATTGGTTTTACGCTGGACGACTTTGCAAAAAGGAATTTCAATTGTTTTAGCTGGAGCAAGAAACGCAGAACAAGCCATTTCAAACGCCAAAACAATGGATTTCGATTTATCAGCTTCAGAATTGGAATTTATCAATCAGGCAATTGCTAAAATAAAATAATTCTCTTTTTAAACACATAGAAACATAGTTTTTACTTTGTCTATAAAAGCGTTTCACTTACATACACACACATACCTATGTGTTAGAAACTAGTTTCTTTCCATTCTCTTTTTCAAGAAAGAAAAACCTATATTTCTATGTGTTTAAAAAAATCTCAAAACTTAAATAATTTAGAATTTGGGCGTGTCCCAATCCCGATAACTATCGGGAGGGCTATCCGCTAAATCTTTTACTTTTTAAAGAAAAAAGTAAAAGGATATCGCTACTATCCCTCACGCATCACGTATCCATAACAACATAAAGTAAAATGAAAAAGATATTTATAATTAACGGTGGACAAAAATTTGCTCATTCAGGCGGAAAATTCAACAAAACAGTGCAAGACTGGACAATTGATTTTCTTTCCAAAAACAACGAATACGAAATCAAAACAACCCACGTAGAGGACAATATTGATCTTGACCAAGAAGTAAAAAAATTTGTTTGGGCAGATGTAATTATTTATCATACACCAGTTTGGTGGTTTCAACTTCCAAACCTTTTCAAAAAATACATCGATGATGTTTTTACAGCTGGCCATAATAAAGGAATTTACAAAAGCGACGGAAGAAGCCGTGTAAATCCAGACATCAATTACGGAACTGGCGGACTTCTACACGGACGCAAATACATGCTTACCACAAGCTGGAATGCGCCTGCAACCGCTTTTACACTTCCAGGAGAATTCTTCGATCAAACTTCGGTTGATGATGGCGCTATGTTTGGTTTTCATAAAATGAACAAATTTACCGGAATGGAAAAAATAAACAGCTTCCATTTTCACGATGTCGAAAAAGGTGCAACACCAGAAAATATTGCTATCTTTAAAGAGAATTACACGAAACATTTAGAGCAAACTTTTAAAAACTTATAATTATGATTTCGATTACAGCAATTTTAAAAAGTAAACCAGAGCATTTAAATGAAGTTCAAAACCTGCTGACACATCTAGTAACCGAAACTAGAAAAGAAGTTGCATGTATTCGTTACGATTTACACACTTCCGAAAATGTTTTTATCCTTTGGGAAGAATGGAAAGACCAACCAGGATTAGACCTGCATAACAATCAATCCTACTTGCAAGAATTCATCAAAAAAACGGAAACGCTGGTTTCAAGCCCAATTCAGGTTTACAAAACCGTAAAGACTTTATAAGTTTTTTTTCAATAGCCACAAATTCACGAATTAATATAAAATCTATGCGTATAGATTTTAAAAAATAAATTCGTGACTTCGTGGCTATTAAATTATTCCGAAAAAAGCTAAATTGCCTAAAATTCAGAAATCTATATTTTATGAGCAATTATCATCTTGCCGAAATCAATATTGCAAAAATGAAAGGAGTCGACATCAATGACCCTATCATGAAAGAATTTGTAGACAATTTAGATCTTGTAAACACCTTAGCCGAAAACAGCGACGGATTTGTCTGGCGACTTAAAGACGACAGCTATAATGCGACAAACTTAAATCCGTATAACGACGAACAGATCATTGTAAACGTTTCGGTTTGGGAAAGCATTGAAACGCTGGAACATTATATGTACAAAACCTTTCACAGCGATTTTTTAAAACGTCGAAAAGAATGGTTTCAGAAATTCGGAAAAGCGCACACAGCAATGTGGTGGATTCCAAAAGGCCATATTCCTAATCTTGAAGAAGCTGTCGAAAAATTAGATTACCTTCAGCGAAACGGTCCATCCGACTTAGTTTTCGATCTTCGAAACAAATATCCAATGCCGGTTAATACATAGTTGTATAGCCACAAATTCACGAATTTATTTTTTAAAATCTATGCGCAAACATTTTTAAATTAATTCGTGAATTCGTGGCTAAAAAAAAACTACTTTATCCCTCCAAAAGCCCCAAAACACATATTTTTATGTAAAATTTCGACTTTTGAGAATCCTACTTTTTTCATTAAATCCAATTGGTAATTCATTGATCTTGGCGTATCTTCTTTGGCAATATAATCGAATACATTTTGTCGATATTCTGCCCCTCCTATTCCTTCTAAATACTCTCCGTAACGCT
Organism: Flavobacterium movens; assembly: GCF_039581425.1. Taxonomy (NCBI): domain Bacteria; kingdom Pseudomonadati; phylum Bacteroidota; class Flavobacteriia; order Flavobacteriales; family Flavobacteriaceae; genus Flavobacterium; species Flavobacterium movens. The sequence continues at coordinate 597,286 of NZ_JBCPXY010000002.1, read as the reverse complement.
GCCAAGTGTATTCGTTTAATAATTCCGTGTCTTGTGTAATCAAATCCGAAATCATAAAACAACCGCCGGGTCTTAATAATTTGAATATTTTCTCGAAAGTTGTTTCCCAATCTTGGTCATCTCTCAAGTGGTGCAAAACCGCTCCAGCCAAAATAATATCAAACTGATTTTCTTGCAATTCAACTTCACGAATATCACCTTGTTTGATTTCAACTTTTCCGTTTGTTTCTGCTGAAACTCTTTCAAAAGCTTTATTCAACATCGGCAAACTCAAATCGACCAAAGTGCAGTTTAAATTTGGTAATTTCGAAAGCATCATCAAAGTATAATTTCCTGCGCCACAGCCAATATCCAAAACATGAGTGGCATTTGGAACAATTCGTTTTGAAGCTTCTGTAATTAATTCTAAAGAAATTTTAGCGTCAATAGTAGACAACTGTCCTGTTTCTAAATTCGAAAATCGTTCGACATCATTGTCAAATCGTTCTTTGATTTCTTCAATAGTTGATTTTTTCATAGTTCTTGTTTTTTATACTCTCACAGATCTAGCAGATTTAGGGGATCTTTTTGCTATTATTGATCGGAATATTGGTGATTAAGAATAAAATAATTTTAATTAATCTGTAATCTGCCCTATCTGCATAATCTGCGAGAGACTTGTTTTTATTTTAAGAATTAAAAGTTTTTGTTATCAATTATTCGTTACAATTCTCACTTTTAACGTTTCACTTCTAACATTTAACTCAAAATCAAAACTACATCTTTCATAAATACCTTAAAAATACTATTTTTATCAATTAATAATACTTTAAAAGTATCATGGAATTACGTCACTTAAAATATTTTTTGACTGTAGCCGAAGAACTGAACTTTACCAAAGCCTCAGAAAAACTATTTATTTCGCAACCACCCTTAAGTCGGCAAATTGCAGAACTAGAAGAAGAACTTCAGGCAAAGCTTTTTATCAGAAATAATAAAAAAGTAGAGCTAACAGAAGCTGGAAAATATTTTGAAAGAGAAGTCAAATCGCTTTTTCAAGATTTGGAACGCATTTCGCTAAAAACAAAAAAGATCGCAGAGAATGTGTCGGGAGAATTTAGGATTGCTTACATCAGTTCTATACATTCTGCAACAATTTCAGAATTGATAAAACATTTAAAATTACAATTTCCTTATGTCAATTTCAAACTTTTTGAGATTTCAACCACCAAACAAATTGACGCTTTAGAACAAGGAAAAATCGAAATGGGAATTATACGTTCACCCATAAAATCTCCCAAAATACAATCGCATTTATGGTTTCAGGACGGATTTTCAATTGTTTTTAATAAAACGAATATTCAGCTAAAATCTGAAAAAGAGATATTGAATTTAAAAGATGAAACTTTTGTATTTTTCAACAAAGATTATGCACCGCATTATCACGAAGTTTTACTGGAACTTTGTGCTTTTTATGGCTTTACGCCAAAGATTATTCACGAAGCCAACAACATCAATTCCATTGTACAATTAGTCAAAAACGGATTAGGAATTTCGATTGTTCCGTCAAATATTGCGAAAAACAATCAAGATTCTGAGATTAGTTTTATCGAATTGAAAAAAGTGAATTTACGCACGGATGTTTCGATTATAACTTCAAAAGAAGATGATTCTGAGATTATAAAATCTGCTGTTAATTTTTTATTGAATAAAAGTGGTTCCCGCTAAGTTTTGTGGTGAAATTAATCTCGCAAAGACGCGAAGTCGCAAAGTTTTTATTTAAAAGTTGCGTCCAGCATTAGCTGGATGGGGAAATAGTTAAGTTTAAAAGGCTTTAGCCAAACAACTACGAATTTGGCTAAAGCCTTTTCCAATTCAACTTTTATACCTCCAGCTAAAGCTGGAGGCAATTCAATAAATCCTTTTAATCCTTTAATCTGTGACAAAAAAACTTTTGCGTCTTAGCGTCTTTGTGGCCATAACAAAAATTCGTTACAATTTAGTACAGAAATCCACATCATAAAAAGAGAACTTTTAAATACCTTAGCAAATCATAATTCTACAAAATAAAACTACTATAAAAATGGCTGAACAATCTTCAATTCAGTGTCCAAACTGCGGAACTCCAATCGATGTCAATGATGTTTTGAAACATCAATTGGAGGACAGCATCCGTAAAGAATTTCAACAAAAAGCCACTATTCAAAATAAAGAATTGGAGCTTAAAAACGAACAATTGGACAAAGCCAAAGCCGAATTTGAAGCCAAAAAGAAACAAGAAAACGAACTTTTTGCAGAGCGTTTGGAACGAGAAAGAAAAATTGCGGAAAAAGAAATTTCTGAAAAACTGAAAACCAAACTCGAAGAAGAAAACAAAGACCGTTTGCTTTTAATGGAAAAAGAACTCTCTGAAAAATCGGAAAAAATCAGGGAATTAAATAAAATGGAAGGTGAAATCGCCAAATTACAGCGCGAAAAACTGGAAATGAAAGAAGCGATTCAAGCCGAAGCCGAAAAACAATTGAACGCACAATTGACCTTGGAACGTGAAAAAATCAGAAAACAGGAAGACGATAAAAACGAGTTAAAATTTAAAGAACTTCAAAAGCAATTAGAAGAACAGAAAAAATTAACCGAAGAAATGAAACGCAAGCAAGAACAAGGTTCAATGCAATTGCAAGGCGAAGTAATGGAATTGGCAATTGAAGAATGGTTAGCCAATAATTTCCCTCTTGACAGTATCGATGAAGTCAAAAAAGGTGCGAATGGTGCTGACTGTCTTCAAATCGTAAATACTCGCGAGCATCAAAATTGCGGTTCTATTTATTATGAAAGCAAGAGAACAAAAGCTTTTCAACCATCGTGGATTGAAAAATTCAAAAATGATATCAGAATCAAAAGAGCCAATATTGGTGTTTTGGTTACCGAAGTAATGCCAAACGGAATGGAACGAATGGGCATGCGCGACGGAATCTGGATTTGTACCTATGAAGAATTTAAAGGTTTAAGCGCCGTTTTACGTCAATCTTTAATTCAGATTAATCAAGCCGTTCAAGCGCAGGAAAACAAAGGCGATAAAATGTCGATGTTGTACGATTTCTTAACCAGCAATGAATTCCGTTTGCAGATTGAAGGAATTGTAGAAGGTTTTACGCAAATGCAAAGCGACTTAGATTCTGAAAAAAGAGCGATGCAGAGAATCTGGAAACAACGCGAAAAACAAATCGAAAAAGTGGTTCATAATACTTTAGGAATGTACGGTTCGATTCGCGGTATTGCCGGAAATGCGGTTCAAAGTGTAAAAGCTTTGGAATTAGATTTTATTGAAGGTGATGATACTGAAGAGGAAGAAACTAAAGAACTAGAATAAATCCTTCGACTTCGCTCAGGAAGACAAACGAAATGTCAAGCTGAGCGAAGTCGAAGCCCTTATAAAACCTAATCCAACTTCTTAAAAACCAAAAGTTTCCCAGAAGGATTCGAAAGCGTTAACCTATTATTTTCAATAGAATACGTAGTTGTACTTTGCAGTGCTTTTGTAAATTCACCTTCTTTATTTCCTTGTGGGCAAGCCATTAAAGTTGAAATTACCTTTGTAAATCGCAATACATCTTTTTCATAAAAAATTTGTCCGCTGATTCCGTTACAACCTCCGTAACCAGAAAATCTGTTTTCTGAAGAATTGATTTCGATTCGAGGAAATTCCTTTTGAAAATCGGTTGCAAAAACTTTATAGCCGTTCAGTTCTTCCAAAACCCAAATATCATGCAAGCGATAATCTGTATTATATTTACCGCAGCCTTCGAGTTTTTTCGTCTCTAAATCTACATTATTTTTGATTTCTACTTTCGCACTATATGGTGAAATTACGCCAGACATCGAATCCTGACAATCCAATTGCTGAATCGTAATTGTTGCCGACGAAGTTTCATTGCTTACTTTATACATTTTCACGTTCGCATCCATCGCTTTTATAGCTTCTACAGCAGGAAAAACAAGTTTTTCTTTCCCTGGAATTAAAGATGTAAAAACGATATTTTCCTTTCCCATTCTTACTGCCCAAAACGGCTCGTTTCCAGTTGCTTTAAAATAGTATTTCATCTCATCTTCTTGGGCCCCATATTCTGAAGTATTATGTGTATTCGAAGTCTTATCGGCTGAAGATTTACAGCCTATTACCAAAAAAAGTAAAAGCAAAAATGACAATATATTTTTCATAACGTTTTATTTTGAAGATCATTTTAACAAAATACAAGTAAAATTCTTATGAATTTACGACTTTTTTCTGAATTACTTATTTAGAATCTTTTCAAATTTATTTTTTTTTATCACATATAAAATCTCGTAAAAACCTTTACTACGTAACAGTTTACGAAGAAATACGTAACAAAATTCAATTACAAGATTTAAAAAATCTAAATACATACGTATTTTTATAAGTATAAATACTTATATTTGCGTAGTAATACTTAATTAAAGAAATCATGATTAAAGTAATAGTAGTTGGAAACGGGATGGTTGGTTATAAATTTTGCGAAAAATTCATTGCAAAATCAGGACAAGAAAAGTATCAGATTACGGTATTTGGCGAAGAGCCAAGACGAGCTTATGATCGCGTACATTTAAGCGAGTACTTTGGAGGAAAAACAGCTGATGATTTATCATTATCGACAACCGACTGGTACGCAGAAAACAATATTATTTTAAATACATCTGAATTAATTACAGATATTAATCGTGATGCAAAAACGATTCACACTCACTTAAACAAAACACATACGTACGACTACTTAGTTTTGGCAACAGGTTCTTCCGCTTTTGTGCCACCAATTGAAGGTGTCGAAAAAGAAGGTGTTTTTGTTTATAGAACCATCGAAGATCTGGACGCTATTATGGCCTACGCCAAAAAAATAAAAATAAAAGGTGCGACTGAAGCTGCCGTTTTAGGAGGCGGATTATTAGGTCTCGAAGCAGCAAAAGCAGTTAGAGATTTAGGCTTGAATCCGCATGTGGTGGAGTTTGCGCCACGCTTGATGCCTAGACAATTAGATCAAGGCGCAAGCGATATGTTGCAAGCTAAAATCGAAGAACTAAATATTGGAATTCATCTAAACAAAGCAACGCAATATATTGACGGAAAGGAAAGTATAACGGGAATGATGTTTGCTAATGAGGAATTGTTAAAAGTTGATATGTTGGTTATATCGGCCGGAATCAAACCTCGCGACGAACTGGCAAGAGTTTCAGGACTTGAAGTGGGCGTAAGAGGCGGTATTGTGGTAAACAATCAAATGCAGACATCAGATCCTTCAATTTATGCAATTGGCGAAGCGGCACTTTACAACCAAAACATTTACGGACTTGTTGCTCCAGGCTACGAAATGGCCGATGTTGCGGCCGAGCAAATCTTAAATGGCGATAAAACCATGAGAGAAACCATTGATATGTCGACACAATTAAAATTAATTGGTGTTGAAGTCGCGAGTTTTGGTGATCCTTTTATCGAAAATGAAAACGTAACTGCCATTATTTATGAGAATAAACTAAGCGGGATCTACAAAAGAATTAATGTTACCAAAGATTCTAAAACCCTTTTAGGCGGAATTTTAGTCGGCGATTCTAGCGATTACAATTCGCTTTTCCAGATTTACAATAACGGAATGGCTTTGCCAAAAAATCCAGAAGATTTGATTTTGGGTTCTCGTGATGGCTCTGAAGGTTCAAGTTTAGGAAGTGTAATGGATTTGCCAGACACAGCCGTAATTTGTTCTTGCGAAAATGTGACAAAAGGAGCGATCTGCTGTAAAATTTTAGACGAAAGCTGTTCTTCATTATCAGATATTGTGAAAGCAACTAAAGCAACTTCTGGCTGCGGAGGCTGCAAACCAATGGTTTCTGATTTGGTAAAAGCCACTCAAAAATCTTTAGGAAAAGAAGTAAAAGAAGTAATCTGCGAGCATTTCAACTACAATCGTCAGGAATTATTTGATTTGGTAAAAATCAATAAATACGAGAATTTCTACGATGTTCTAGATCATCACGGAAAAGGCGATGGCTGCGAAATCTGCAAACCGGTTGTTGCTTCTATTTTCTCTAGTATTTATAACGATACCGCAAATAAACACGTTACAACTCAAGATACAAACGATAGATTTTTGGCCAATATTCAGAGAAACGGAACCTATTCTGTTGTTCCAAGAGTTGCCGGAGGCGAAATCACTGCTGAAAAATTAATTGTAATAGGCGAAGTAGCAAAACAATTCGATTTGTACACTAAAATTACTGGAGCTCAGAGAGTTGATTTATTTGGAGCGCATTTAAGTGATTTGCCAAAAATTTGGAAAATCTTAATCGATAATGGTTTTGAAAGCGGTCATGCGTACGGAAAATCGCTTCGTGCTGTAAAAAGCTGTGTCGGAAATGCTTGGTGTCGTTACGGAATGGACGACAGCGCCGGATTTGCCATCGAACTGGAAAATAGATACAAAGGAATTCGTTCTCCGCATAAATTGAAAGGTGGTGTTTCGGCTTGCATTCGCGAATGCGCTGAAGCCCGCGGAAAAGATTTCGGATTAATCGCCGTTGAAGGCGGATGGAATTTATACATCGCAGGAAATGGCGGCGCAAATCCAAAACACGCTGTTTTATTAGCCGAAAAAATCGACAAAGAAACGGTAATTAAATACATGGACCGATTCTTAATGTATTACATCCGAACTGCTGGTCCGCTGATTCGAACTTCAACTTGGCTGGAAAAACTAGATGGAGGTTTAGAATATTTAAAAGAAGTCATCATTGAAGACAGTTTAGGGATCTGCGAAACCTTAGAAGCCGAAATGCAGACTCTAGTTAACACTTTTGAATGCGAATGGAAACAAGTTCTTGAAAAACCAAGATTATTAAAACGCTTCAATCACTTTATAAACTCAGACGAAAAAGACGATAACGCTGTTTTTGTTCCGCTAAGAGATCAAAAAATGCCAAAAGCTTGGTCGTAAATTTATTTAAACACATAGAAACATAGAATTACTAAACTTAAAAAGGCGTTTCACTTGCATTAACAAACATAGATAGCTATGTGTTAGAAACTAGTTTCTTTTAATTTTCTATTTCTCAAACAAAAAACAAAAAAAGCTATGTTTCTATGTGTTTAAAATTAAAGCCACAGATTATAAGGATTATAAGGATTAAAAAGATTAAAAAAATCAACTAAATCTGCAATCCCGATAACTATCGGGAGCGGGAGAAAAAAATAGCTCCAAAAAAAAAGAAAAAAAATCATTAAACGTTTGCTGTCCTCTTACCCTCTTTTTTACTGCGCCATCAAATCTCTCTTGATTGTAAAAAGAGGGCTAAGAAACAGGAAATCAAAACTTAATCAAAATGGAAGAAATCTTAAATCAATACGAAACGGTTCACGCAAGCGATGCAACAATTTGGTTCAAAGCAGGTAAAGTTGAAGATTTCCCAACCAACCGAGGTGGATGCATCAAATACAAAAACAAACAAATCGCTATTTTCAACTTCACTCGTCGCAACGAATGGTATGCTTGCCAAAACGCCTGCCCACATAAAATGGAAATGGTTTTATCCAGAGGAATGACAGGCTCTGCCGATGATATTCCGAAAATTGCCTGCCCGATGCATAAAAAAACTTTTTCACTTGTTGATGGTTCGAACTTAAACGGTGAAGACTATAACATTGCAACCTACCCGATTAAGATTGTTGATAACGAAGTTTTTGTTGGATTTGCAGATTAGACTTTTAAAGAGCCAAGAAGCAAGAGGTAAGATTTGAAAAACTTTTATCATCTTGCTTCTTGCTTCTTTCATCTCACTTTCGACTTTTGACTTTCGACTTTCAACTTTTCTACTTAATTCCGTATCTTTGAAATTCTATTATCAAACCAAAAAATGACTACACCTTTTCAAAAAGCAAGCGAATGGATTGATGCTGAAAATGCTCAAGACCCAAATATTGAAATCGACCAAAACCAAGAATATCCAAAAGAATTATTGTATTCAAACAGGATGTACGAAAGGCTGATGCAATTTGAACCAAACGCATCCGAGGAAATCCAGATCGCATCAAAAGCCCAACACATTTGCCGATGGAAAGTTGCCCGCGAATCCTACCCAATGGATCGTGTTGGTTATTTGAGATGGAGAGAAGAATTGAAAAAATTCCACGCAAAAACTACCGCCGAAATTCTGGAAAAAGCTGACTATGATCAGACTTTTATTGATCGAGTTTCATTTTTAATTGAAAAAAAACTGCTTAAAAAAGATCACGAAACACAATTATTGGAAGACGTAATTTGTTTAGTGTTTTTAGAATATTATTTAGACCCTTTCGTACATAAACACGATGAAGAAAAACTAAAAAACATCATCAAAAAAACTTGGGATAAAATGTCGGACAAAGGGCATCAAGAAGCTTTAAAAATCAATTATTCGCAAGAAAATCTTAATCTTATAAAAGCTTCTCTAGGACTGTAAAATAGTATGAAAAAAAGCAATCAGGAAGAAGACAAAATTACTTTCAAAAATTTACGCCGTCTGTATTTTTTTGCGCTTCTTACTATTGCGTTAACTATAATTATCAGTCAGTTTTTAGTACAATACAATCTTAATCAGCAGTTAAGCGATTCTAAAATCATCAATTTTTCGGGTAAACAAAGAATGTTGAGCCAGAAAATCGTCAAAGAAGTTCTGATCCTGCACTACGTTTCTGATACAGTTTCTGCAAAACAAATTTCACATTTAAATGAAGTTTTATCACTTTGGAAGAAAAACCAAAATGCGCTTGAAAACGGCAACGACAGTCTAGCTTTTCCAAAAGAAAAATCAGAAACGCTTTCGAAATTATATCTGGAAATCAATCCAATTTTCAATAAAATTGCACAAACAACCAATTCCTTTTTACTGAATTTAAAGCAGAAAAAAACAACTGCCGAAAACCAAAAATTCGTAAACATTATTTTAGAAAACGAAGGCATTTTCCTTTCTAAAATGAATCAGATTGTAACCCAATATGATCTCGAAGCACACGAAAAAGTAACCGAACAACGCCGAATAGAATACTGGATTTTCGGTTTCACACTTTTAATTCTGGTTTTAGAATTCTTCTTCATTTTCAGACCTACAAATAAGAAAATCGAGCGATTAATTACACGACTTTTATCTTCCGAAAAGAAAGCTTTAAAGCTCGCATACGACACTGAAATCCTTAGCGAAATCAAAGAAAATTCGGTTAAAGAATTAAAATCGCTCAATTACGCAATGGAAAATACACTACTCTATTGCCGAATTACGCCTGATGGTTCGATCATTCATATTGGCGAAAAATTTGCCAAATTGTTGAATTATACCAAGTTTTCATCCAATAAAAAATTCTCCGAAGTTTTAACTGTTGATGAAAAAGAACAGATCAATTTTGACCGCTTGATATTTGAAAAACAAAGAAGTGGCTGGCAAGGTGAAATCAGTATTTTAAACAAAGAAAACGAAACCATTTGGCTAGATTTATCAATGGTTCCGGTTATGATCAAAAAAGACGAACTAGAACTCTTAATTGTCTGCTTCAACATTACTGAACGCAAAAAAGCACAACGAGAAGTCGAACGTTTAAACCTTGAAAACACAACGGAAAAAATCAATCAGCAAAAGATTATTTCAAGTAAAATTGTTGAAAATCAAGAAAATGAGCAAAACCGAATCGCCAAAGAAATTCACGACGGAATTGGCCAGATGCTTACCGGTTTAAAATTCAGTTTAGAAAGCATCAATTTAGATGACAGAGAAAAATCAGAGCAAAAAATTGAATATTTAAAGAAGCTTTCTTTAGACATTATAAAAGGGGTTCGCACGGCAACTTTCAACCTAATGCCACCAGAATTAAGCGATCACGGCATCGTTTCTTCTTTAGCAAAACTAACACAAGAACTTTCAAAACTTACTGGAAAAGAAATCCTTTTTTATAACAAAACCGATTTTGATCAACGTCTTGATTCCTTAATCGAAATCAATATTTATCGATTAACTCAAGAAGCAATCAACAACGCCATAAAATACGCCGAATCGTCGCATATTATTGTACAACTTTCGCACAGTGAAACTTTACTAAGTATTATTGTTGACGATAACGGAAAAGGTTTCGACGTAAATTCAGTCGACAAAAAGCGCAACAGCGAATCTGGAATGGGACTTTTGTTTATGAAAGAAAGAATCCAATACATTAACGGACGCGTTTTCATGAACTCAATCCCAGGCGAAGGAACGAGAATTACTTTTAATATTCCGATTCTTAAATGAGAAAATTAGTCAATTAGATAATTTGATAATTACTTAAAGTAGCGTAAAAAATTATCTAATTCTTAAATTGACACATTCCCTAATTTTCTAATTGCCACATTAACTAATTATCTAATTAATTTGGGCGAGCCAGTATTAGAAAAAGTGGGCAATTTAACTTTGTCTATATACGCCCACTCTTCCTAATACTGTCGGGCTATCCGCGCTACTTCGGTAGCTTGCTCCTATCCCTCTCGCGGGCAATCGTTTTCAGAAGAACATTTCAGTACTGTTTGTCATCTCGACAAAGGAGAGATCACACAAGAAACTCCGCAATCTAAATCGCCAATCTTTGTCGAATCCCGCGTGTGATTCTTCGTTCCTCGGAATGACAAACTTTGCGCGTAGAAAACCTTGACAAAGTTGACCGCAATCTTGTCATTTCGACGGAGGAGAAATGACAAATTAGATGCAAAGACTTCATCAAAAAACCACACAAAAAAATAACCGATTAACAACCTTATTTTCACATTCCTCCATTATCTAATTGACAAATTTTCTAATTATCTAATTTTTCTATTGCCACATTTTCTAATTATCTAATTAAAAAATTCAAAAATTACGTATATTAGCATCTTCTTTTTAGATGAATATACGTAAAAGTCGAGAATCAAAATTAAGTAAACTATGAGCAATATCATTCGAGTAGTACTGGCAGATGACCATGTTTTTGTTAGGGACGGAATCAAATCCTTACTGGAAAATGAAGCAAACATCGAGGTTGTAGGCGAAGCAATCGATGGTGCAGACGCTCTGGAAGTAGTTGCAAAAACGCAGCCAGACTTACTTATAGTAGATATTCGTATGCCCAACTTAACTGGTATCGAGGTAGTAGAAAAACTTAGAAGCGAGAATAACAACGTAAAAATCATCATGCTTTCGATGCATGAATCAGAAGAATATGTATTGAAATCGATTAAAGCAGGCGCCGACGGTTATTTATTAAAAGGCTCAAGCAAAGAAGAATTCTTAAAGGCATTGCACAGTGTCGCTGCTGGCGGAAAATATTTCAGTGGAGATATTTCTTCTATATTAATTGGACAATTGACTAATTCTTCGGTATCATTAGAACCAAAACAAACCTTGGGAGAAGAAATGATGATTACGAAAAGAGAAAAAGAAATCCTAACACTTCTTTTGTCCGGAAAAGGAAATAAAGAAATCGCCGAAGCTCTTGATATTAGTAAAAGAACTGCCGAAGTGCATCGTTTTAACCTAATGAAAAAACTGAAAGTAAAAAACCTAATGGAACTTTCAAACAAAGCAGCTGAGTATTCTTTAATTTAAAAAAAATACGTATAAATACGTAATTATTTTTCAAAAACTGCGTTTTGGCAGGTTTTAACTAAGTTATAGTACTTATTTTTACATAAAAATATAAGTGCTATGAAAAATACAAACTCACTATCGCAATCACACAAAATTTTATTTTTGAACACATTGGCATTTACAGTGTGTTTTGCCTGCTGGACATTAAATGGGGTTCTGGTAACCTTTTTAGTCGATAACGGAATTTTCCATTGGGATGTTATTCAAGTTGGATGGCTTTTGGGTATTCCAATTTTAACTGGATCTATAATGCGTCTGCCAATTGGAATCTTGACAGATAAATTTGGAGGAAAATATGTTTTTTCACTTTTGCTGCTTCTAAGTTCGATTCCGCTGTTCCTTCTTCCCTACGCCGACAGTTTTTTTATGTTTGCCGTACTTAGTTTCTTCTTCGGAATGGTCGGAACCAGTTTTGCAGTCGGAATTGGATATACCTCAATTTGGTATCCAAAAGAATGGCAAGGACGCGCACTCGGAATCTTCGGAATGGGAAATGCTGGTGCAGCCATTACAACATTCTTAGCACCATCGTTATTAAACCATTTTTCAATTGATGATCCACAAAACGGTTGGAAAATTCTGCCTGTTATTTACGCTATTTCATTGGTTGCAATTGGTGTTGCGTTTTTAATTTTCGCTCAAAACAAAAAAATAGAAAGCAACGGTAAATCTATTTCGCAAATGCTTACGCCTTTAAAATCACAAAGAGTTTGGCGTTTCGGAGCCTATTATTTCTTGGTTTTCGGATGTTTTGTAGCTTATTCACAATGGTTATTGCCAAATTTTATGAACGTGTATCAAACAAGTTTGGTAATGGGAGGTTTATTTGCCACTATGTTTAGTTTGCCATCTGGAGTAATTAGAGCTTTTGGAGGTTATTTGTCCGATAAATTTGGAGCTCGAAAAGTGATGTATTGGGTTCTGGGTTCCTCGGTAATCTTAAGTGCTTTGCTATCAATTCCTAAAATGGAAATTACCACTTCTGGCCCAGGAATATTAGCGGCTAAAAAAGGCGTTGTAAACGAAATTAATGATAAAACCGTAAAAGTTGGTGATAAAGAATATCCTATTGCACAAAAGAAAGCTACGACAAATGAAAGCACTATTTTTCCAACCACTTCAAGCTGGCAAGATGTTGTAGTCGCACACAATCAAAGCGTGGCTAAAAAAGAGCTAATTGCAAAAGGTGTAACTGTGATTAAGTTTGACGCTAATATGTGGGTGTTTTTGATTCTAGTAATTCTAATCGGGATTTCTTGGGGAATTGGAAAAGCGGCAGTTTACAAACATATTCCAGAATATTTCCCAAAAGAAGTTGGCGTTGTTGGCGGAATGGTCGGAATGATTGGCGGTTTAGGCGGTTTCTTTGGCCCCATTATCTTCGGATATTTACTAACAGCAACCGGAATCTGGTCTAGTTCATGGATCTTTATTCTAATCTTTTCAACTGTCTGCCTGATTTGGATGCATTATACTATAACACAATTATCTAAAGAGAAACAAATTAAAGTAAGTAAAGCAAAATTAGAACCAGCATATTAGACTTAGATTAAAAAAAAATTAGAAATATGATTCCAGTCATAGCAAAACATGGCTTTTTCTTATAAATTTACCTTCGATAAAAACCTAACAATTTTATGAAAAAACTTAAACTAATTTTAATACTTATCGTCGGATTAAGTTTTGAAATCCAAGCTCAAGAATTAGATGTAAATCTGCAAATTAGGCCACGTTTTGAATATCGTAACGGTTACAAAACCCTTCTTCCTGAAGGACAAAAAGGAACCTCTCAAATTTCACAGCGTTCTCGTTTAGGAATCAATTTCAAACAAGACGATTTAATTCTAAAATTAACTTTCCAAAATACAAGAACATGGGGAGATGTCCCTCCTGCTACGGTTGCCGATAAAAATGGAGTGGCGGTCTTCGAAGCTTGGGCACAATATAATTTCACTGAAAAATGGAGTGCCAGAATAGGACGTCAAGTTCTTTCTTATGATAATCAGCGTATTTTGGGTGAAATGGATTGGGCACAGCAAGGCCAAAGCCACGATGCGTTAACGGTTTCTTTTCATGATGAAACTCAAAAATTAGATTTTGGAGGCGCTTACAATTCAACAGCAGAAAATGTTGTTCAAACTCCATATACCGTTGCCAATTATAAAGCAATGCAATATGCTTGGTACCATAACCAATTTAACGAAAAATTAGGCGCGAGCTTTTTACTGCTTAATACTGGCTACGAATATGCTCCCGATCCAGCTCCTTCTACAAAACTATTAGTAGATTACATGCAAACTTTTGGTCCCTATTTAACTTATAAAAAAGATAAAATTGATACCAGTTTTTGGCTGTATGGACAAACTGGAAAAAACACCGATCAGCAAGTTAGTGCCTGGAATGCTGCTGCCAACGTTACTTATAGCATAACTGATTCCTTTAAAGCTGGCTTAGGTTACGAATTTTTATCTGGAAAAGATTCAAATGACGGAAGCACGGTAATTAAGTCTTTTAACCCAATTTTTGGAACCAACCACGGATTTAACGGTTACATGGATTATTTTTATGTTGGAAATCATTTAAAAAACGTTGGTTTACAAGACGCTTTCTTAAAATTGAATTACAATGTAAACAAATGGCAATTTGCTTTGATTCCACACGTATTTTTATCTGCAGCCGATGTAGTGAATGTTAACGAAAAAATGGATTCTTACTTAGGAACTGAGATTGATGCCACTTTTGGATATAATTTCAAAAAAGATATTACTGTTACAGGAGGTTATTCTCAAATGTTCGGATCTAAAACTATGGAGTTTATCAAAAACGGAGACGCAAATCACACCAACAATTGGGCTTGGTTAATGGTTTCTGTGAACCCAAGAATTTTTAGCTGGAAAAAATAGTTTTTCTTTAAAATTAACTCAAATATTTTACCCTTTTCCTATTTCGGAAAAGGGTAATTTTTTTTTAACATTCTAAAGTACAATTATATATTTTAATACTTATATTTGAGGCGATTATGAACCCCCAATTCTATCCTAATGAAACCATTTCTAAAATTATCTTTGGTGACTTTTATTGTCACGCAAACAGGCATCGCGCAAAAGTACAATGACGCCTTAATTTCTAAAAACTCTGAAATAAATTTTGCTAAAACGCAAAAAAGAGGAATCAAGAAAAACAACATTGTTTATTATGTCGAGAATGACTTACAAACCATTTCTGCCTACAAGAGAAGCAAATTGAAATGGCAGACCAATGTAATTTCTGTTTGCGGAAAACCAAAAAAAGGTGAACCTGAAATTAGATATGTTGGTTATAATTCAGACAAACTCCTTATCGTTATCGGAAAACATAATTTTGCTGAAATCGACATTAACAGCGGTGAAACAAAATTTGTTGGTTAAGATTAAAGAAATCTAAATATATAAATTGCCCTTTCTCTATTTTGAGAAAGGGTATTTTTTTATTAATCGCATAAACATCTTTTTTTAATATATTTGATTGATCAAAATGATAATTTGAATCAATTATTTGAATTCCGGATATTGAAAAGAGATACAGAAATAATAACAATAAACTCAATTGATCAAATTCCTTCATTAGAAGCAATAAAACGCATACCTAGAAATATAACTTTGAAAATTATTTTCGGGAATTCTGTTCAAAATCAACGTGAAACTATTGGTCAAAATTTTAAAAAGGAACTACAAGGATTTCAAGTTGGAATTCATCTTTTAAATCCAGAAATTAACATTGCTAAACTAATTACAAATCAAGAAATTGAAGAACATCAAGATTTCTTCGAAAACTGTGCAAAGGATTATAGAGAATTAGGTAGGAAACTAATCTTTGAGTTAGCAAAACAATTTAAAATTACAATGTTTGAAAACTATCCCATATTAGCTTTTAATAAATTGAAAGGTGATAAAAGAGGACGTGGAAAAATGGGTGATTGGAAATATTTTTTTCACGGATTTCATTGTTGGTTTGAAAATCAAAAAACAGGACAAACAATTGAAGTTCCATTAACTTTTGGTCTTGAGTTTGGTGATTTAGATCCTTATTTTTTTTCAATTTTTATTAAATCCACACCAAATTATCAGCCGTTACCTGTTGAAATTTACGAAGATTATGCAGATGGTGTTAGAATAAATGAAAAGATGCTTTCTCTGGGAAAATTTGAACACATCAATTCAAATTTTAAAAATCATTTCGGAATTGTAGTTACAGATCGGGAAAAAATAGAAATCAAAGAATATATACCTGAAGAAAATATCACAAAAAGAAAATTTAGCTTTTGGAATATTATTAGACTCAAATTTTAAATTCTTACCAAATGAACCTAATCGCTTGGAACTGCAATATGGCATTCAGAAAAAAAGCTCAATATATTCAAGCTTTGAATCCTGATATTGCTGTAATTTCTGAGTGTGAAAGTCCTGAAAAACTCAAATTTCCAGATGGCATAAAATTACCTTCGGATATTCTTTGGTACGGCGAAAATCCTAATAAAGGAATTGGCGTTTTTTCGTTCGGAGATTATAAATTTGAATTGTTAGAATGTCATAATCCAACTTTCAAAAACATCCTTCCAATTGCCGTAACAGGCGAAAAAATTGACTTTACTTTATTTGCTATTTGGGCCAATAATCCTGCGGATAAAGATGGCGCTTATGTAACTCAGATCTGGAAAGCAATCAATTATTACGAAGATTTGATCAAAGAAACCAAAACCATTTTAATTGGCGATTTCAACAGCAATACGATTTGGGACAGACCACGTCGCGAAGGAAATCATACAACGGTTGTAAACACATTAGCCGAAAAGAATATTTTCAGTATATATCATAAATACTTCAATCAAATTCAAGGTAAAGAAGAACATCCAACTTTATACCTTCATAAAAAAGAAAACAAGCCTTATCATATTGATTATTGCTTTGCTTCAAATGATTTTATGGAAGTTTTAGAAAGCGTCGAAGTTGGCGCTTACAAAGATTGGACGTTGTATAGCGACCACAAACCCTTAATCATTAAATTCAATATATAAACCATGAACAACTGGACTCAACGTTGGGACGACCGTTACAAAAGCGAAGAATTTGCATACGGCGAAGAACCTAACAATTATTTAAAAGAAGAACTTGAAAAACTAAATCCCGAAACAATACTTTTTCCTGCCGAAGGCGAAGGACGAAATGCTGTTTTTGCAGCAAAATTGGGTTGGACTGTTTCAGCTTTTGATATCAGCGAAGAAGGAAGAAACAAAGCTTTAAAACTTGCTGAAGCTAATAACGTTTCAATTGACTATCAAGTTGGAGAATTAGAAACTTTAGATTTCGAGGAAAACCAATTTGATGCAATTGCCTTGATTTATGCGCATTTTCCTGCCGAAATCAAATCGGATATTCACAAACAGCTGAATAAATTATTGCGCAAAAACGGAATCATAATTTTTGAAGCTTTCAGTAAAAAGCATTTAGAATATGTAACCAAAAACGAAAAAGTTGGCGGACCAAAAGACATTGAATCTCTTTTTTCAATCGAAGAAATTAAAGCCGATTTTCCAAATTATGAAATCATCGAATTGGAAGAAAAAGAAATCGAATTAAACGAAGGTTTATTTCACAATGGAACTGGTTCTGTAATTCGATTTATTGGCAAAAAAAAATAAATCACACTCGACGTAGAGACGCGAAGAAGTGCGTCTCTACGATAAAGAAACCTTTGCAACTTTGAACCTTTGTAGCTTTGCCCCTTATTTAAAAATACTTATGCTCCATAATTTCAAAGCGTAATTCCTCAACATTCAAAATCCCAATTCGCTTGCCCTCCGTTTTAATCAAAGATTCTTTTTTGAGGCTTGATAGAATACGAATAGCCTGTTCTTCAGTCGTTCCTGCAAAATCGGCAATTTCTTTTCGCGAAAGTTCAATATCAATCAAGCCATTCGTTTGTCCGAATTTGCGATGAATATAAAGCAATAGATCAATGACACGTTCCCGAACATTCATGTGCGCAATCTTACGAATGTTATTTTCGCTTTTATTCAATTCTTCAGCATAAAACAACATTAAAGCATAGGTAAATTCAGGAACATGCTGTAAAATTTCCTGCATGGTTTCATTGCTGAAATTACACAAAACTGTATCTTCAAGCGCATAAGCGCCAATTAAGTATTTTTTTCCAGTTCCAAATCCGCGAAAGCCAATTATATCTCCGTTTTTGGTCAATCGAACAATTTGTTCACGGCCGTTAATTCCGGTTTTTACCGTTTTTGCCTTTCCTTTACAAATAAAATAAAGACCTTGCAACGGCGCACCTTCTGTAATAAATTGATCAGATTTTTTGCAGAGCGTATTTTGTTTTTTAGAAATATAACCTGCCATCTGTTCTAAATGCAGATGTTTCTTGATAAAACAATTTTCATTGACGCAGGAATAACAAACGGTTTGTTCTTCTTTCATGAGTCCTAAATTTTAGCAGATTAAAAACTAATTTGTTGTCCCTCATTTATTTTCATCAAAATTAAAAAAATAAATTCAAAAAATACGTATTAATACGTAAAAATACTTATTTTTGCGTAAGTACTTTTCTAAAGTCAGACCAATCACTATAAAGTAGTATCTCTAAATAGAACTCTAATGCAAACTACGAAGATCAAAACTACGTGTTCCTATTGCGGCGTTGGCTGTGGTATAATCGTGACCAATGATGCTAAAAACGGCGTGATGGTAGAAGGTGACAAAGATCATCCTGTAAACAAAGGAATGTTATGTTCAAAAGGAATGAATTTGCATTACGTAGTCAACGATACTTCTGACCGAATTTTATATCCCGAAATGCGCGGGAGCAAATCCTATCCGCTGGAACGCGTAAGTTGGGATACCGCTCTAGACCGTGCTGCTGCTGTTTTTTCCTCTATTATAAAAAAACACGGACCAGATAGTGTTGGATTTTATATTTCAGGACAATGTTTAACCGAGGAATATTACCTAGTCAATAAATTGGTAAAAGGATTTCTGAAAACGAATAATATTGATACCAATTCCAGACTTTGCATGAGTTCGGCAGTTGTGGGTTACAAAAAGACTTTTGGAGAAGATTCTGTTCCCATTGCCTATGATGATATTGAGTTGGCGGACACTTTTTTAATTACAGGCGCAAATCCGGCTTGGTGTCACCCTATTCTTTTCAGAAGATTGGAAAAACACAAAGAGAAAAATCCGAAAACTAAAATAATTTGTATCGATCCCAGAAGAACCGATACGGCCGCTTTTGCCGATTTACATTTGCAGATTATTCCTGGTTCAGATATTATTTTATATCATGCCATTGCGCGAAGAATTATCGAAAAAGGATATGTAGATCATGATTTCGTTAAAAATCACGCAGAAAATTTCAAACAATACAAAGATTTAGTTTTAGGAACTTCTCTTGAAAAAGCCTCTAAACTTTGCGGAATTTCGGCAAACGATATTAAACTTGCCGCCGATATTATTGGGAAAGCAAAAGGTTTTATTTCGCTTTGGGCAATGGGTTTAAACCAAAGTGCAGTTGGAGTAGATAAAAATACAGCATTGCTGAATTTATCTTTATTAACAGGGCAAGTCGGAAAACCAGGTTCTGGACCATTTTCATTAACAGGTCAGCCCAACGCAATGGGCGGACGCGAAGTTGGCGGAATGGCAACACTTTTAGCCGCGCACAAAGACATTGCGAATCCAACACATCGCAAAGAAGTGGCTGATTTTTGGGGTGTTGACGAGATTTCGGACAAACCAGGTTTAACAGCGACGGAAATGTTTGAAGCTTTAGAATCAGGAAAAATGAAAGCGGTTTGGATAATCTGCACAAATCCGCTAGTGAGTTTACCCGATTCTAGAAGAGCCGAAAAAGCACTTCAAAATGCTAAATTCGTAGTCGTTCAGGATATTTCTCACAATGCCGATACAGCCAAATTTGCTGATTTATTATTGCCTGCTGCGGGCTGGTTAGAAAAAGAAGGAACAATGACCAATTCGGAGCGTCGTATTTCCTATCTGCCTAAAGGGATCAATGCACCTGGAGAAGCACTTCCTGATATTGAAATCTTGATTCGTTTTGCTAAAAAAATGAATTTCAACGGATTCAATTTCAATAGCGCCGAAGAAGTCTACAAAGAACATTGTGCGCTTACTAAAAACACTAATATTGATATTTCATTCTTAAATTATAATCGTTTAAAAACTGAAGGCACTTTTCAATGGCCAGTTCCAGATTATAATCATCCCGGAACTCCAAGATTATTTACAGATAAAAAATTCTATACGCCTTCTGGAAAAGCAATTTTTAATCTGCCTGTTTCTATAGAAAATACATCGGTTCAGCCAAATGATGAATTCCCTTTTATTTTAACAACAGGAAGAATTCGTGATCAATGGCATACGATGACCAAAACTGGAAAAGTTTCTCGTTTGTTGACGCATATTCCAAGTCCAGTTTTAGAAATAAATCCGATTGATGCTTTTAAAAACGATATTAAAAATGGTGATATTGTTGTAGTTTCAAGCAAAAACGGAGAAGTTCGTGTAAAAGCAAAAGTTACCGATTCAATCAAAGAAAAAGTAGTTTTTCTACCGATGCATTGGGGAAAACAGCTCGAAAACGATTTGAATAGAACGAATAATTTAACGAATACGGTTGTCGATCCAATTTCAAAAGAACCTGATTTTAAGTTCACAACCGTTTCGATTAAAAAATATGTAAAACCATTCCAGAAAATTGCGATTGTTGGCGCTGGAGCGGCTTCTTTTCGATTTATTCAAAACTATCGTGAATTCAATTCTACCGATGAAATTATTGTTTTTTCCAATGAAATAAATCCGTTTTACAATCGTGTTTTGCTTCCTGAATATATGACGGGAGAATTCAGTTGGGAACAGCTTTTAAAGGTAAAAGATGGGGAAGCTTTCAGTAAGTTGAAAATCACAATGAAAGCTGGAGTGGCAATTGAAAAATTAGATCCAAAACAAAAAACAATTATAGATAGTCAAGGTGAAACTCACACTTTCGATTCTTTGATTATAGCAACTGGAAGCCGTCCTTTCGTTCCCGAAAATGCACAGCTTCATCTTCCTGGACGTTTTACCGTTAGAAGAAAAGAAGATGCTGATCGCTTGAAAAAACATTTAGACAGCACCAATCTTCCGCCAGAAGAACAGCACGTTGTCATTATCGGCGGCGGATTACTAGGATTAGAATTGGCCGCAGCTTTAAAACATAAAAAAGTAAAAACAACTATAATTCAAAGGGCTTCACGTTTGATGGAGCGTCAATTAGACCGAATTTCAAGCAAATTATTAGCCGAAGAAGTTCAGCTTCGTGACATTCAAATTTATTTTGATAATGAAGTCAGCACGGTTTTCGAAACAGATAATCCGAATGAGATTGAAATTGCTTTAAAAAGTGGCAAAATCATAACGGCAAATGCAATTGTATACACGATTGGAACAATTCCGAATATTGAAATTGCTCGTGAAAGCGGTTTAGCCTGCGGACGCGGTGTGAAGGTAAATCAGTATTTGCAGACTTCAAATCCAGATATTTTTGCAATTGGAGAAATAGCAGAATTTGATAATAAGTTATTCGGAATTACTTCTGCAGCTGAAGAACAAGCTGATATTCTAGCGAATTTCCTTGCTGGCGATATTAGCAGTTATTACAAAGGTTCGATTTTAATGAATATTTTAAAACTAGAAGACATCAACCTTTGCAGTATTGGCGATTTAACAATTCCTGAAAATGACGATTCGTACGAAGAAATTGTTTTTGCCGATTTAAAGAAACGTTATTACAAAAAGTGCATCGTAAAAGACGATCTTTTGGTTGGTGCGATTTTGATGGGCGATAAAAACGAGTTTGCTGAATTTAAAACCATGATTGAAAGCAAAATCGAATTATCAGATAAACGAAATACGCTTTTAAGAGGGAGCTCAAATGCAAAACCGGTTCTAGGAAAATTGGTTTGTTCGTGTAGTCAAGTTGGAGCTGGAAACATTGAAGAAACCATTAAAAGCGGTGTTAATGATTTCACTGAATTATGCAAAAATACAGGTGCAGGTTTAGGATGTGGAAGCTGTAAAACAGAAGTTAAGGAGATTCTCGCTAAATGTAAATAGTTTAATATATGTTTCAAGTTTTATTTGTTTCAGTTTCAAGTTGCGCATCATTTGTCATTTTGAGGAACGAGAAATCTTCGCAAGAAACTCCATAAAGTAATTAGTCAATCTTTGTCGAGCTACGTACGAAGATTTCTCGTTCCTCAAAATGACAAGATTGCGGTAAAACCTGAAACTTGAAACCTGAAACCTGAAACAAAAACTAAAAAAATGGAACTAACAAGATTAATAGTAAAAGGAGGCGTTATTTCGCCAGGAGAACTTAAAGAAGTTGTAAACATCGCTTTGAAAGAAGGTCTGGATTCGATTTCGTTTGGTTCTAGACAGGATATTATTTTCCCAAAAGGCTTTAAATCTTTAGATAAAACCACTTTAGGAAAACATCATTTTGTTTATCCGGATCAAAAAAGCGGCAACAATATTGTTTCATCTTATGTTTCGACAGATATTTTCAGAAATACCAATTGGCTTACTGGAAATAGATTTTTATATATTTTGGAAGAATTTAAAGAACAGCCAAAACTTAAAGTCAACATAACCGATCCGAAACAGCAATTAGTTCCTTTGTTTACAGGACATTTGAACTTTATCGCTTCGGAGCATGAAGATTATTGGTACTTATATATTCGTCTCCCAAAATGGGAGAAAATAGAAGTCTATCCTGTTTTGATTTACAGCTGGGATTTGGCTAAGATTTATTATGAAATCGAAAAGATTTCTGAAGAAGAAATAACGGATATCGAACTGCTTTTTACTTTGGTAAGCGAAGCTTTAGATACCAACAACCGAACAATCGACAAACCGTTGAATATTCCTTTTTATCCATTTCCGTATTATGAAGGAATGAATAGAATGGGAATTGATCAATATTGGTTGGGTTTGTATTGGAGAAATAATTTATACGATTTGGATTTCTTAAAAGAAATGTGCGATTTATGTTTTGAATGCAAAATCGGCAAAATCTGTATCACGCCTTGGAAATCTTTCATTATAAAAGGAATTCCGAAAGATCGAAAACTAGAATGGGAAAAATTCTTAGGGAAACGAGGCATCAACGTACGCCATTCTTTATTAGAATTGAATTGGCATTTACCCGTTGCGATGGAATGGGCTTTGAATCTTAAAACTTTTCTGGTTCGAACTTTAGATCAATTCGACATCAGCACCTATGGATTGAACTTTGGAATTTCAGAATACAATCGCGACGGACATTATTTTACTTCGATTGTCATCGAAAAAAATGAGCTCCCAAAAGACTTGGAATCTATTAAGATCAGAGATACCTATAATGTTTTGTTTGCGAAGAATTTCGACCCAAATACACGTGAATACATTGTACACTCTCAAGATATCGACAAACTGGAACTGCCAACCATTTTAATCGAGTTAAGCCGAAAATATTTTGACGAACTTGGAAACACAGCTGCAGAAACAACAGAAAATCTTCAGAAAAAAGAAAAACCACAGTTGGATATATACCAATGTCAGGAATGCTTAACTCTTTACAATTCTCAATACGGAGACGAAACCCAAGGAATTCCAAAAGGTCTTTTGTTTGAAAATCTACCAGAATCTTATTGCTGTTCTCTTTGTGAAGCACCAAAAAGTAATTTTAGAATTTTGGAAGCAGTTGAAAATTAGCGAGTTCTATTATTTCTGTATTCAAAAATTGCGTATATTTAACTTAACTAAGAGTTTATATTAAATAAATATACTTCAAAGGCTTTAAAATCACTTGGTTAAAATCTATTCATTCAATAAAAAATACAGTTATGATAAAAAGAACAACACAATCTTCTGCTGACAAAGCTACTGATGTTCCAGCGGAAACAGCTGTAGAAAGTACTACAGAAATACAACCAGAAACTAAGACAACAATTAAAAGAACTACTAGAACTGCAGTAAAACCAACAACTGCAAAAACAGCCACTACTAGAACGGCTGCTGCAAAAGCACCTGCTGCAACTGTCAAAACTGCAGCAAAAACTCCCATAAGAGCGGCTTCTAAAACAGCACCAGGAGCCACGGTGAAAAAACCTGCAACAACAGCTGCAAAAACAGAACCTATCGTTTCTGAAATTGTAGAAATTAAAACCAATGACGTTGCAGAAAACAAACCTGTTGTAACTGTTGAGAAAATTGGTAAAGAGAAAAACGACATAAAATCAAAGCTTAAAGCTAAACTTAAAGCCAAAAAAGACAAAGAAAAGAAAAGAGAAAAAGCGATTAAAGCTGTTATCAAAAAATTAGAAAAAGCAAAAAAAGCAAAACTAAAAGCAGCTGAAAAGAAAAAAGAAAAGGCTAAAAAAGCGAAAGAAAAAGCTAAAGCTAAGAAACTTGAAAAGAAAGCGAAAGCTCAGAAAAAGGCAAAAGCGAAAAAGAAAAAATAGCTTTGAGAAAGGTTTGACTTTGAAAAAAGTTAAACCTTTTTTTATCTTTTGAAAATACAGTTTTGCCATTTCGATGAAGGAGAAATCTCCGCGAAAAGTTCCGCATGCAAAATCGATAATCTGTGTAGAGTTACTTGCGAAGATTTCTCCTCCGTCGAAATGACAATATTGTGTAAATTCTAAAGAAACCTAACCCCCAATCGCAATCATGCTGCGATTATCAAAATGTTTTGTAGGATCGTCCATTTCATCCATCGTAACCATTCCTGCACGGACTTTCTTTTTGTTTTGAATCGATTCTGAAATCAAATTTTCAATAGATTCGCCATTTCTATAAGCCGTCAACAAATCGGTTTCGGAATTAGAGAAAAGGCAGTTTTTTATTTTCCCGTCTGCTGTCAAGCGGATGCGGTTGCAACTGTCACAAAACGGATTTGTTATGGAACTGATAATTCCGAAATCGCCTTGAAAACCTTTTATTTTATAATTTCTTGAAGTGAAGTTTTTTTCTTCTTCTAGTTTTTGAATTTCTTCCGAAGAAAATTGCGTTTCAACTAACGATAAAATTTCGTTCTGTGATACCATTTTGCTTCTGTCCCACTCGTTTCCAGCAAATGGCATGAATTCTATAAATCGAACCGAAATAGGCAGAAACTGAGTCAGTTTTACAAAATCTACAATTTCATTATCATTAAACCCTTTTATCAAAACCACATTTACTTTTACCTGAAAATCGTTATTCAAAAGTAAATGCAGATTATCAATCACTTTCTCAAACTGATTTCTAAGCGTTATTGAAGCGAATTTAGAAGAAACCAAAGTATCTAAGCTGAGATTGATTTTTTTGACATTAAACTGCTTTAAAACCTCAATTTGACGATCAATTAAAATTCCGTTTGTAGTCAAAGAAAGTGAAATATTTAAATGCGATAATTTAGAAACAATTTCTGGAAAATCTTTTCTTAACAAAGGTTCACCACCAGTTAACCTGATTTTGTCAACACCATTTTTTACGAAAGTCTGAGCAATTGCAAAAATCTCATCGGCCGTCATTAAACTAGCTTTTGGAGACAATGCGATTCCATCCGCTGGCATACAATATGTACAACGCAGGTTGCATTTTTCCAGCAGCGAAATGCGCAGATAATTATGCTTGCGCCCAAAACCATCCGTCAAAATAGTATTAGAGGCTGTCATGATTTTTTCCTTTTAAAATATGAAAAACATGCATTACATGCGGAAAAACAGCATCCATAGATTCTCTTACTCCGTTTGTTGAACCTGGCAAAGCCAAAACCAGACTTTTTCCTAAAGTTCCTGCAACACTTCTAGAAAGCATTGCATACGGCATTCTTTGCTGACCGTAACTGCGAATGGCTTCTTCAATTCCTGGAATTCTGCTTTCCAATAATGGTTCTAAAGCTTCTGGTGTAACATCTCTCGGAGATAAACCTGTTCCGCCTGTAAAAATGACCAACTGATTTTCTTTAGCGAAAGCTTTGGTTTTTTCCTGAATAATATCCAATTCATCTGGAATGATTTCGTAATGAGAAGTTTCAACTCCGTACGAATCTAGTTTTTCTACAATCGTTTTTCCTGAGCGATCTTCTTTATCGCCTGCAAAAATCGAATCGGAACAAACAAAAACTGCCGCTTTAATTACATTCGGAAACTTATTTTTGAAAGATGATTTTCCGCCTTCTTTATTGATTAATTTGATAGTCGAAATTTCGATTTCCTTGTCAATTGGTTTCAGCATATCGTACATCGTCAAGGCTACAATCGAAGCTCCATGCATGGCTTCAACCTCAACTCCGGTTTTATAAACGGTTTTTACACTGAAAATAATATGAATATCTAATCCTTCTATATTGTATTCAACAGCAGTATATTCAATTGGAAGCGGATGACAGTCTGGAATAGATAAATGGGTATTTTTTACTGCAAATAATCCGGCAGTTTTTGCCATTTCCAGTACATTTCCTTTTGGCACTAAATTATTCACAACAGCATCAATAGTTTCCTGTCTGCTGACTTTTACAATTGCTGTTGCTGTTGCTTTTCTTAATGTGCTTATTTTATGCGTAATATCTACCATTAACTATTTTGTTTCCAAGTGAATGTATCGTTTTCAAACATTTCTTTACCAAAAATTGGCACATCTGTTTTTATCCAATTTACTATGGCTTCTGTGGCTTCATAAACTTGTTTTCTGCGTGTTGCTGAAACAAAAACGAACAAACAGATTTCGCCCGCTTTTACAACGCCTAAGCTGTGATAAATATGCATGCAGGTTAAGTCAAACTTAGCGAAGGCCTTTTCGCGAATGGCATACAAAGCTTCATTTGCCATGTCTTTATAGGCCGAATAATCAATCGCTACGACTGTGTTATCATGAATAACATCGGCACGAACTTGTCCTAGAAAAATATTGTGTGCTCCAATTGTATGTTTCGACTGGTGTTTAGCGATCGATTCGGCTATAAATTCAGGAGCAATTGGTCCTTCTACAAATACATTTTTACTCATTTTTTATTTTTTTTTGCCACAGATTATATGGATTAAAATGATTTTTCTTTTGCCACGACTCGAGCGATAGCAAACAGGCGAAGCAATTACACGAATTTTCACAAATTAACACTCAATATTGTCATTTCGACGGAGGAGAAATCTTCGCAAGGAACTCCTCACAGTAATTCGCCAATCTTTGTCGAGTTTCTCGTGGAGATTTCTCCTCCGTCGAAATGACAAACTATAATGAATGACAAACTAAACAAAGTATTTCAAAATCATTTTAATCTGTGGCTATAATTTTATCTCAGTTGCTAATAATTGTTTCATTGCCAAAGCGCCTCCTGCAATGCTTTTTATATTTTTAAATTGATGTTTTTGAAGCAATTCAGCCGCAATTTTACTTCTGATTCCGGATTGACAGAAAACATAGATTTTTTGACTTTTATCCAGTTTTTCTATTTCCTTTTCTAAATGCATTAACGGAATCTGAATTTGATTCTGTAAACTGATTTTTGGCGATTCATCGATATTTCTAACATCAAGAAAAAGAACCTCATCATTGTTTATTTCGTCTAAAACGGATTCAAAATTTATTTCTTTAATTTCCGTTTTATTATATTTTTCTTCGAATGTTTCTCTGCTAATAGACTGAACATCACTTTTTTCAAAATCATACTTCTGCTGTTCATTATTCAAAATAGTATAAACCAAAATTTTTCCGCTCAAAACTTCTCCAACTCCAAGAATCATTTTTATGACTTCATTGGCTTGAAACATTCCGATAATTCCAACTGAAATGCCAATTACACCAGCGTCTTCACAATTTGCAGCATTCGAATTTTCATCTGGATACAAGCATCTGTATGTTGGTCCGTTTTGATAATTGAAAACTGAAACTTGCCCCTGAAATCTAAAAATAGACCCGTAAACCATTGGTTTATTCGTCACGATACAAGCATCATTAATCAGATATTTAATCGAAATATTGTCTGTTGCATCGACAATAATATCATATTTTTCAAATAACGAAATGGCATTTCTTCCAGATAATTTTTCAGAGAAAGCATTCACTTTTATTTCTGGATTTAATTCAGAAATCATCATTTTAGCTTCTTCCGCTTTGGATTTTCCAACAGCCGAAGTTTTATAAATAACCTGACGGTGAAGATTCGAAACATCGATTACATCATCATCAACAATTCCGATTTCACCAACTCCTGCACCAGCCAAATAAGGTAAAACCGCAGCACCTAAACCGCCCGCACCAATCACCAAGACTTTCGCTTTTGATAATTTATACTGTCCTTCTACTCCTATTTCGGGAAGAATTGCCTGTCGGTTATATCTTGTTGATTCTTTCATTATTTTTCAATTAACCGCCAGCAAATGGCGGCAACAAAGCTACGATATCGCTAGTCTGTAAAGTATAATCTGAAGTTTTAGAAACTATCTTCTGATTTACCGCAACGCTAAAAGTCAGTGATTTGAATTCATATTTCTCGTTCAAATCCTGCAACAATTTTTGCAATGACAATTCTTCAGAAAAAGATAACTTTTCGAATTCACATTTTGTCTTTTCAGCAACAGCTCCAAAATATTTAACCTCGATCATTTTTATAAATTTAAATTCTGGAAAATGAATTCGTCTTCAAAGTGTTCTTGAAAATACGAAATCCAGCTCGATGTATTTCTGACTACTTCGCCAATCACGATAATGGCTGGCGATGATATATTTTTTTCAACCACCAATTTAGTAATTGTATTGATAGTTCCTATTACTTTTTGCTCCGAATTTTTCGTTCCGTTTTGTATAATGGCAATTGGCAGATCATCATTTCTGTTTTGCTGATAGATTGAAATAATTTCATCCAGTTTATGCATCCCCATTAAAATCACAACAGTTGCTGCCGATTTTGAAGCCAAATGAACGTCTTTTGACAATTCATGAGATGAAGTTGTTCCTGTAATAACCCAAAAACTTTCGGCTACTTTGCGCTGTGTCAAACTGATTCCGACTGAAGCAGGAACTCCTAATGCTGACGAAATTCCAGGCACAATAGCCGTTTCGATTCCAAAATCTTCAGCAAATTCAATTTCTTCACTTCCTCTTCCAAAAACAAACGGATCACCGCCTTTTAAACGAACCACATGTCCGTGAGTTTTTGCCATGGAAACAATCAATTCGTTAATCTGATCTTGTGTGTAAGCATGACAGCCCAAACGTTTTCCGACAAAAACAATTTCTGCATTCGATGCATATTCTAGTAATTCTTCGTTTACCAAAGCATCATACAAAACCACATCGGCACTTTTTAAAGCTTTAATTGCTTTTAGCGTAATCAATTCAACATCGCCTGGACCTGCGCCGACAATGGTTAATTTTGGTGTTTTTAAAGTTTTCATAGTGCTTTAAATTGAATTGATATTTATTAAATCATCTAATTCGTCTGCCGAATTAATATTGCTTAAATGATAATTTTCACTTTCTTCTATATTGATAATCTGATGTGGCAATTTTGCTAGCAGATCCATCATTTTTAATTCATTAGAATCAATTGCTTCTTTTATTATCGGAACAATATTTTTTGAATAAATTCCGATTAAAGGGTGTGTCTTACTTTCTGATGCAAAAACTGTAATTCCTGCTTCTTGCGTATGTTTTGAAATTAATTCTTGTAATAATTCGGTTGAAATTAACGGAATATCACAGCTTAAAATCAGATTGAATTCGGTTTCAGAATATGACAGTGCGGTGTAAATTCCTCCCAACGGACCTTTGTCTACTATTAAATCTGGTATTTTTTGATAGGGCAAATAATCATATTCTTTTGATCCTGTAATCAGCTTAATCTGATCTGTTATGGGTAAAATAGCCTGAATAATATGTTCTATGAATGGCTTATCCTGAAACAAAACCAAACCTTTTTCTGATTGCATTCTAGTGCTTTTTCCTCCGCAAAGAATAAATACTGTTAGTGTTTCCATGGTCTTTTTTGTTTCAGGTTTTCTTTGTTTTAAGTTTCAAGTTTTAGATTCATTATCTAATTATCTAAATAGCTAATTATCTCATTTTTCTATTTTCAAGGAAAGATCAATTTAACGCTTGCCATTAAAATCACTGTCCCTAATACCATTTTTAATGTTCTGTTAGAGAAAGAGCCGCTTCCGTAAAAACCTCCTAACATTCCTCCTACTACAGCAATTGGAACGAGATAAAAACTTTCCATCGGTATCGTTTTTCCGCCTAAAAAGAATCCTAACATTCCCGCAAATGAATTCACAAAAATAAATAAACTTGAGATTGCCGCCGATTCTTTTACAGATGCCCATCCTAAAAACAATAGAATCGGACTTAATATAATTCCGCCGCCAATTCCTAGCATTCCAGACAATAATCCGATGGCAAAACCAATTGCCAAAGCAAACGGAAGATTTATTTTTACTTCCTCTTTTTCTCTAAAATTAAAGACTCCAAACAACCTCAACGCTGCAAAAACCAATACAAGTCCTAAAACAATTTTATAAATCGCATTATCTAAGGTTATAAAACCACCAATAAACGCTGCTGGAATCGATGCAATGGCAAACGGATAAAAGAGCTTTGGTTTGAAATAATTATTTTTATAATAAAACAAAAACGAAATACTAGAAACAAACAAATTCAACAGCAAAGCCGATGGTTTCATTACCGAAACTGGAAAAGCAAAAATGCTCATCAATGCTAAATATCCTGATGCTCCGCCGTGCCCGACACTTGAATATAAAAACGCTATTATAATTAAGGCGAAACTAAATAATAGTATATTTTCGGAAGTTAAGAGGCTCATGTTTTTTGTTTAATCGTTTATTTGGTTAACTGTTTAATCGTTTTTTATTTGCTATATGTTTTTATTTATACAGCGCTTTCCGTTTTTTATCTAAATATCTCTTTTCTATTTAATCTTTGTTCTTTGCTCTTTCTTCTTCCTTTCTAAAAACCTTTAATCAATGGGCAAGATTGTTACTGAAGCTCCTTTTTTAATGTTTTCAATATCATGAGGCACAATTACCAAACCATTTGCAATAGCAAAAGAATTTAGCATTGAAGAGGCTTGCCCTTCTAAAATCGTAACAATTGTTTCATTGTACAATGCCTTTAAAAAAAGTGTTTTCCCTGTGGTATTTACGACCTCGCTATCTAATTTTCGAACAATCTTTGGCAAATGTGTATTAGAAAATCCCATTTTATTTTTGACTGCTGGATATACATAAATGTAAAAATTAGTCAAAGATGAAGCAGGATTTCCAGGCAACGCAAATACCAAAGTATCTTTTTTAGAACCAAAAAACATAGGCTTTCCAGGTTTCTGATTGATCTTGTAAAAAAGTTCTTCTACTCCGTTTTTCAATAATGCTTCTTTTACAAAATCATAGTCTCCAACAGAAATTCCGCCAGATATAAGCACAATATCATTCTTTTTAAGAATGGATTCCAAGGCTTTTTTTGTTGCTTTTAAATTGTCTTTAACAGTATGAACTTTAATTTTATTAACGCCTATAGTCTGCAATGCAGCTTGAAGCATTATAGAGTTGCTTTCGTAGATTTTTCCTTTTGAAAGTTTTTTTCCAGGTTTTACCAATTCATTACCTGTAACTAAAATAGCCACTTTTGGCTTTTTATAAACCGTTATTTCTGTAATTCCTAAACACGCTAGAAAACCAATTGCAGCTGGTGTAATCAGGGTATTGGCATCAAAAACAACATCTTCTGCATTAATCTGTTCACCTTTACTTCTAACATTGGCAAAAGGTTCTGGCATTTTTGCAATCAGAATAGAATCTCCGTTTACCATTACATGTTCCTGCATAACAACGGTATCTGCATCATTAGGAACATAAGCACCAGTAAAAATACGAACGGCTTCAGTCTCTTTTAGTTTTATATTGGCATGATCTCCAGCTTGAGAAATTCCTACTACATCAAACTGATGTCTTCGTGAATGAATAAAAGCATAACCATCCATTGCTGACTGGCGAAAAGGAGGCATTGAAATTGGCGAATAAACTGTTTCTGCTAAAATATATCCCAACGCCTTATCCACAGAGATTTTCTGAGTGGTCAAAACAGAACTATTTGCTGCAACAATTTCTAAAGCTTCTTTTACTTCTATCATTTCTTCGGATTATAAAACTAAGTAAAAATACTTAATACAAATATAAGTATTTATCGTTAGGTTGATTAAAAAATTTGAATTTTCTTTTTGATACGTATAAAATTACTCTAATTTATTCAAAATCAACTTTAAATTCAAGTTTAGATTTTACAAAATAAAAAGCAAAATAGTTTTTTTCGTCATTTTTTTTCTTTTTTTATTACTCCTAAATCTTTCCAAAGTTGTTTTTTACTTGAAAATAAAGTGTAAAATACTACAATTTTACTTAGTTTATAAGATTTCTTTTAACATTTGCTTGAAACTTAAAAAACCTGTCAATACCTTTAAAATAAGACAATAACAGAAATAATTCTGTCAACAATGTCTCTGTAAATGTATATTTTTCAAAAAAAACTCAACAAATTTTTGGTTTTTATTATATAAAATTTAACTTTGTCTATAGGATTAGTAGAGTTTAAAATAATATTTCAAACCATAAAAACTATTATTGTGAAAACAACAGAAAGCATATCGCGTTACATTCTTCCTAAAAAATACACTTATAGCACTTTTTGTTATATGTGTTTCTGTTGTTAATAATCTCCTTTTATTTTGTTTGCCTCTAGATTCTATATCGAGGCAAATCAAAAAAAACACTACCAAAAATATTTACTAAATTTTATCCAAAAGTCTCTCTGATGCATTCACTTGTGTTGGGTAGATTCTTGAAACCATATCTATTATTCAACAAATTAAATGAACTAACAACTAAAAAGACTAAAATGAAAACAATGCAAACCTGTTGCTGTAAATAAAAAAAGCCATTTCTGCGGCAACAGAAATGGCAAGGCTTAAAGAACATTTATCACTAAATCAAGAACACCATTAGAGTGCTGTATAAACAGTGCTCAGGGCGTCTTGTTAATTACTTAAAACCAACACAAAGAAATGAAAAAAAAGTTAAACATACACATACTGCTGTTTCTACTCTTGATAACGGCAGGAATACAAGCCCAAAATACCACACCGCTTATTCAATCAAAACTAGACGGAACTGTTGTTGATGACATTACAAATCAGCCTATTATAGGTGCTTCCGTTACCATCAAAGGAACAACTCATGGTGTGGTGACCGATGCAGAAGGAAAGTTTTATTTTCAGACAGGACAGAAATTTCCGTACACTTTAATCGTAAGCTACATCGGATATAAAAAATTAGAAATAGTAGTTGAGAAAAATCCAGTAATCATAAACCTTAAAGAAGAACGCCAAGAACTAGACGAATTGGTAGTTGTGGGTTACGGAACTCAAAAACGAAAAGACATTACAGGTTCTGTAGCTTCCGTTCCAAAAGCCAATTTATCTCAGGTAACTTCATCGGCAGATAATCTTTTAAGAGGCGCTGTAGCTGGAGTTGTAGTCACACAAAGTTCTGGCCGTCCAGGTGCTTCTTCAAGTGTTCGCATTCGCGGAGGAAACTCAATTACTGCCGGTAACGAACCT
This sequence comes from Flavobacterium movens, assembly GCF_039581425.1. NCBI lineage: Bacteria > Pseudomonadati > Bacteroidota > Flavobacteriia > Flavobacteriales > Flavobacteriaceae > Flavobacterium > Flavobacterium movens. The sequence goes on along the minus strand of NZ_JBCPXY010000002.1, from coordinate 563,923 downwards.
CTATATGTTGTGGATGGAATTTTAATTTACAATGACAACAACAATAGTGGCGCGGGAGTAACTTATGCCGGAGCAAGTGTAAACGTTTTATCTACTATAAATCCTGCCGATATAGAATCGATAGAAGTGCTAAAAGATGCATCGGCAACAGCAATTTACGGTTCTCGTGGTGCAAATGGAGTTGTAATTATTACGACTAAAAAAGGAACAAAAGGACAAGATAATATTTCGTATCAAGGTTATTTCGGATTTCAGAATATTTCAAAAAAACTGAGATTAATGAATGCCAGCGAATGGGCAAGTTTACGAAATGACGTTCAGGCAAGTATTGGTCAGGCGCCTTCTTTCTCTCCTGAACAAATCGAGGCTTTAAAAACTTCAGGAAATTACGATTGGCAGTCTGCGGCATTTATTACTGCTGCCCCTGTTCAAAGTCATAATCTATCTTTTTCTGGTGGAGATGAAAAATCGAGATATGCCGTTTCTGCAGGTTACTTCGATCAAGATGGTATTGTTTTGGGTTCTGATTTTAAGCGTATTTCGCTTCGAGCAAATTATGAAAGAAATTATTCTCCGAAGTTTAAGTTTGGTGTAAATGCTAATTATACCAACTCAATTGCAAATGGTGTTGGTACAAATGGAGGTGCGGCGGCTGGAAGAAATCCGAACCCACTTGTTAGTGTGCTTTTAACAGCTCCTGTTGTACCTATTAAAAATGCAGACGGAAGCTATAATGTTACCAATAATCCTTATGCAACTTCTGTAAATGGTTATGTTCCAAATCCAATAAATGATCTCGATAATACAACTAACGAAACCAAATTAAACAGGATTCTAACCAGTTTATTTGGCGAGTATAAATTCAATAAAGAATTGACTGCAAAAGTCGCTGTAAGCGGTGATGTTTTAAATACCAAACAAAACTATTACGCGCCATCAAACACCACAACAGGAGCTGGAACAAAAGGTTTAGCTTCTATTGGAGAAAGATCAGTAGGTTCTGTTTTAAATGAAAACACACTGAATTATAATACCCATTTTGGCGAAAATCATAAATTTTCTGCTTTGGGAGGTTATACACTTCAATATACTAAAGGCGAAGTTGTGAATGCTGGCGCTCAGACTTTCGTTAATGATGCCAATACTTACAATGCCCTTCAAGATGGTGTGGCGGTAAAACCATACAGCGAAGCATACGAGAGTGTTTTAAAATCTTGGTTGGCAAGGGTTAATTATTCTTATAAAGGAAAATACAACTTTACGCTTTCAGGTCGCGCGGATGGTTCTTCTAGATTTGGTTCAGAATCACTTTGGGGCTATTTCCCTTCTGCTGGATTTTCTTGGAATATTACTGACGAAGAATTTGCCAACAACATTAAAGGTGTAACCGAAGCCAAACTGAGAATTACAGCAGGAACAACAGGAAACCAAGAAATTGGAAACTACCTGCCTCTGGCTTCAATGGGATCTGTTAACTATTCTTTTGGAGGAACATTATACACAGGTCTGGCTCCTACCCGATTGGCAAATCCAGATTTGAAATGGGAAAAAACAAATCAGTATAACGTTGGATTGGATTTATCATTATTAGACAGAAAAATCAATTTTGTTTTTGATGTGTATTATAAAAAAACAAAAGACCTTTTAATTAACGTTCCAGTGCCGTTGAGCTCTGGTTATGCAACAGTGCTTCAAAATATTGGTGGAGTTGAGAATAAAGGTTTTGAAGTCGGTTTAACAACTGAAAACATAAAAACCGAAAACTTTGCTTGGAACTCCAACATCGTGTTTTCTTTAAACAGAAATAAAGTTACTGAGATCGGAAATGGTGTAAACGAATTTTTTCCAGTTGTTCCAAATGGTTCTTTACTACAGCAGCAGCCAGTTATTGTAAAAGTAGGTTTGCCTTTGGGAACTTTCTGGGGATACAAAACCAACGGAATTTTTCAAACTCAAGAAGAAGTTAATACACAGCCAAAAATCAACAGTTTAGCAAACACCAAAGTAGGTGACAGAAAATATGTGGATACCAACGGAGATGGCGTAATTACAGCTCTTGACAAAGGAAACTTAGGAACTTCTCAGCCAAAATTTGTTGGAAGTTTCAGTAATACTATTTCATACAATGATTTTGATTTGAATTTCTCTTTTCAAGGAGCATACGGCGGAAAGATATTCAATGCTTTAAATCAGCAGTTAGAAATTTCAACTCTTGGAACCAATGCAGCAGCAACTTTAAATGATCGCTGGACACCAACAAATCCGAGTAACGAAATTCCGAGAGCTTCTAGTTCTCCGTTAGGAATTGTTTCTGAGCGCTATGTTGAAGACGCTTCTTTCTTACGATTAAAACTAATCACATTAGGATACACTTTACCAAAAAGCATTTCTAAAAAAATAGGAACAAAAAGCGTAAAAATTTACATCTCAGCAGAAAACCTAATCACATGGACCAAATACACTGGCTATGATCCAGAGGTAAGTTCATACGAACAAAACAACTTATATCCGGGAATTGATTTTGGCTCTTATCCAAACTCCAAAACATTCATCTCGGGCTTGAACGTAACTTTCTAAGTAAAAAGATATTAAAATGAAAAAGATAATTATAACATTCCTTTTAAGTGCCGGTCTATTGGTATCGTGCGCAGATCTTGAGGTAACACCTACCTCATTTGTAACCGAAGACAATTATTTTGTCACTCAAGATGATGCTACTGCAAGCGTAACCGCAGTTTATGCTTCTTTAAGCCTTGATCCAGGCGAGCAGAGTTTGTTTGGAAGAAACCTTTATTTCTTAACCGATATGGCTTCAGATTATGCGGCGGCGGGAGTTTCCGCAACCAATCCGCAAGTAAGGGCTTTAAGTAGTTTAACGCATGATGCTACTTCAGATCGTGTTCAAGTGGCTTGGAGACAAATTTATAACGGAATCAACAGAGCCAATGTTTCTATTGACAATATTCCGAAAGTTTCTGGTTCAGAGATTATCAAAACCAGATTGATTAATGAAGCTAAATTTATTAGAGGGCTCTTGTATTTTCAAGCAGTTCGTCTTTGGGGCGGCGTTCCAATTGTTTTGCATGAAGCGACTTCTATCAATTTGGGAGATTTAAAAACCAATCGCTCTACGGTTGATGAAGTTTATAATCAAATCATTAAAGATTTAACAGATGCAGAAGCTCTTCCAAAAACGTATACTGCTGCAGATGCTGGACGCGCTACATCGGGAGCTGCAAAAGCGATTTTAGCCAAAGTATATCTGACTAGAAGAGACTGGCCAAATGCTATAGCAAAATCTAGAGAAGTTATTAATGGAGGTTACGGATATGCTTTGTTTGAAGATTTTCAAGACATTTTCACTAAAACAAAAAAGAACGGAAAAGAGCATATTTTTTCAGTTCAATTTGAGCCAAATCAAGCAGGAAATGGTTCTAGCGGAAGTACTTTTCAAGCCACTTCTTTTACGGGATTCACCGCAACAGAACCAGCAGATATTATCTCAGACGTTGCTTTGTTTTATGATATTTATGCCCCTGGTGACAAAAGAAGAGACGTAAGTTATGCCAAACAATTGCTTAATCCGTCAACGGGAACTCTTTACACTTTTCCGAAACCAATCTTCAAAAAATACTTGGATTTGTCTAATCTGGCAACACCTTCAAACGTAGCGATCAACTTTCCTGTTATTCGTTATGCGGACATTCTTTTGTCTTTAGCGGAAGCGATAAATGAACAAGGCGGACCAACGGCAGAAGCATACGAATTAATCAATCAAGTTCGCAGAAGAGCTTTTGGAAAACCTATTACAACTCCGGATGCTTCTGTAGATTTAGTCGGATTAAATCAGACCTCTTTTAGAGCAGCAATTCAGGAAGAACGCAAAAAAGAATTTGTTCAGGAAGGACAACGCTGGTACGATTTGGTAAGATGGGGAACTCTGGTTACCGAAGTAAAAAAAGTAACGGCTAAAAATTCGGTTGCAGAACGAAATAATCTGTATCCGATTCCACAAAGCGAAAGAAACATCAACCCTGATGGTTTGCCTCAGAATCCTGGATATTAGAAATTTAAACACATAGAAATATAGCTTTTTTTTTAATAAAAGAATTAAAAGAGAAACATGTTTCTCACAGATAGTTGATATGCGCATTTAAACAAGTGAAACGCCTTTTTAGGACAAAGCAAATCTATACTTCTATATGTTTAAAAAACAAGACCATTATTTAAAACCATATAACTAAAAAACTATAAAAAATGAAAAATTTAAAAAATAGCATTTCAATCAAAGGCTCTAAGAAAGGGCTTTTGATTACTGCTGTCCTAATTGCACAATTAGGATTTGCACAGGAAAAACAAGAATTTAAGGGTACAATTGGAAAAACGCTGGCTGATTCCAAAGAATATTGGCCAGATCCTGTAACTGCACCAAAAGGCGCTCCAAATATTGTTTGGATTCTTTTGGATGATGTTGGTTTTGGAGCTTCAAGCACCTTTGGAGGTTTAATCAACACTCCTACTTTTGATAATCTGGCAAATAATGGGCTTCGTTATACAAACTTCCACACCACAGCAATTTGTGCTCCTACTCGCGCCGCCTTACTAACGGGAAGAAATTCTGGAAGAGTTCACGTAAGCGGATTTTCGCACACCATTCTATCAGCAGGTTTCCCAGGTTGGGACGGAAGAATTCCTTCTGATAAAGGAACTATTGCAGAGATTTTACGTGACAACGGATACAACACTTTTGCGGTTGGAAAATATGGCGTTACACCAGACGAAGAAGCTTCAGATGCTGGTCCGTTTGACAGATGGCCAACTGGAAAAGGTTTCGATCATTTCTACGGATTCTTAGGTTCGCAAACCGATCAATACAATCCTGATTTGGTGGAAGATCAAACTCATATTAAACCTGATGGACGCCACTTAAACGAATTGATTACAGACAAAGCCATTAGTTATATTCAAAAACAGCAAAAAGCGGCACCAGGAAAACCTTTCTTCTTGTACTATGCTCCAGGAGCGGTTCATGCACCTCATCAGGTTGCCGAAAAATGGGTTGAACCTTATAAAGGAAAATTTGACGAAGGTTGGGATGTTTACCGCGAAAAAGTACTGGCAAACCAAAAGAAATTGGGAATATTTCCTCAAAATGCAGGACTGCCAGATCGTAACGCTTTAATTACGGAATGGAAAAAATTAACTCCAGACCAAAAGAAAGTATATGCAAGATTCATGGAAGTTTATGCAGGATTCCTGACGTATACCGATTATGAAATCGGACGAGTTGTGGATTATTTAAAACAAAGCGGACAATTGGATAACACTTTAATTTTTGTTGCCATTGGTGATAACGGAGCTAGTAAAGAAGGAACTTTGCAAGGAACAATCAATCAGAGTTTGTTTGCTCAAGGAAAAACAGATGAAGAGAATTTCCAAAGCAATTTGAATAATATTGGAGAAATCGGAACAGCAAAAGGTTTAAATACCAATTATCCTTTAGGATGGGCACAAGCAACCAATGCTCCTTTCAAAAACTGGAAACAAGATGCACATTCAGAAGGAGGAACTCGTAATCCGTTGATTGTTTTTTATCCAAACGGAATTAAAGATAAAGGCGGTATCAGAAATCAATATAGCCACGTAACCGATTTGCTTCCTACAACTTTGGCTATAGCAGGAATTAAGGCTCCAGAATATATTAAAGGAATCAAACAAGATATTATTCAAGGTTCTTCGTTTCAAGCTTCTTTAGATAATCCGAAAGCCGAATCATTGCACAAAGTTCAATATTACTACATATTCGGAAATAGAGCCATTTACAAAGACGGATGGAAAGCTTCGGCTGCACATCTACCAGATTCTTTTGCAGTAAAAAAATCTTTGGGAAGCAACGAAAAACCTGCTCCAAGTAACTTCGATACCGATGTTTGGGAATTGTATAACCTAAACGAAGATTTCAACGAACGTAATAATCTGGCGAAAAAATATCCTGAAAAACTGGCTGAACTTCAAAAATTATTTGATGAACAAGCCAAAGAAAACAACGTCTACCCTTTGATCGATTGGCAAGATGTGTACAACAGAAGAATTCACAATACAGGTGCTGATAAAGGAAAAACAGTTTCTGACTTAATCAAACAGGCCACTAAACCTGGAGGAACCAATAACTAATTACCAAACCTGCAAGGTTTCTAAAACCTTGTAGGTTTAAATTAAAAGCTTAAAAAAACATACCTACAAGGTTTGAAAAACCTTGCAGGACATAAAAAAGAGTAATTATGAAACGAGTAGATTATGAAATTATAGGAAAAAAGATTGTCGTGGGGATAATCTTGTTTTTAGTTCCACTGGCGATTCTGGCTGGCGGATTAGCAGTAGTAAATCAATTTTTAAAATAAGAAATCATGGCTATAGTTCAAGAAGAAAAATTAACGAGAGACTTAACAATAAGTTTCTTCATTTATTCATTGCCGGTAGTGGCAATTTATCTGTATTTCAAATTAACAGGCGGAGCCATAAATGAATCGCACATTACACTGCCTTCATTTTTAGAATTTGCACAACCTGTTTTTGCTAATATCAGAACTTGGGGATTAACGGTATTTATGATCGTTTTAGGAATTATAGAATTTGCAGCTGGACTGTACGATGACGAATGGACAGGCGAAGAACGAAAAATTGACATAGTTTGTTTCTTAGCGCCAAAATTGCTTTTACCACCTGTAATTGCTTTTTTTAGTTTAACAGCTTTGCCTTATTTATTGCCAAATTTGGCAAATTCATTATCATGGGTTCCATTTTGGGGAGGCTTTTTCTTAATTGCCATTGCAGACGATTTAACGCAGTATTGGTACCATAGATTGCATCATCAGGTTCCGTTTTTATGGCGTTTTCATAGAACACATCACTCTGCTCCATATATGGGAATGGCGATGGCTTCTAGACAAAACTTTATTTACACGGTTTTCTTCTCTCAAATTTATTTGACAGCAACATTAACCTATTTAGGTTTAGGACTTCCTGCTTTATTTGTTTTAGTAATCAAAAGTTTTATCACTTTAGGTGCGCACTCCAGTATTCCTTGGGATAAACCTTTTTACAAATACAAAGTGCTGCATCCAATTGCATGGGTTTTAGAAAGACTGATTTCTACTCCTGCAACACATCAAGCGCATCATGCAGACACAAGCGGAGACGGCGTTGGTCACTTTAAAGGAAACTTTGGAAATATGTTTTTTATCTGGGATATCATTTTCGGAACAGGATTGATTACGCGTCAATATCCAAAATCATTTGGAACAAAATCGTACAAACAAGAAGAATGGTACGCTCAGTTTCTTTGGCCAATTTTTAAATCTAAAAAAGAAGGAAGTTCTCTTGCCGAAGGAGTATTATCATTTCCATTAAAACCAAAGGCAGTTAGTACTGAAGAAGCTCCTGAACCTGTTTTAGAACGAGTATAATCTTTCCAGCTATGAAAAATAAATTTTTTAAAACTAGTATAACAGCAATTGTCTTTTTATGGGCAATTGCTGCTTTTTCGCAAAATGAAATTCATAATTCATTATCTTTAGATTCATTTTATTCGAAAATAAAAAGTCAAAAAAATCCGCAGATTGTTGATGCGAGAACGCCCGAAGAATTTGCTTTGAACCCTATTGAAGGCGCTGTAAACTTTAATCTTCAATCTGAAAATTACGCGCAATCTGTTGCTAAACTAGATAAATCTAAACCTGTTTTTATTTATTCTATCGGAGCTGGCAGAAGTGTAGCCTTAGAAAAAGAATTATTAAAAAATGGTTTCTCAGAAGCCTATAGTTTAGAAGGCGGAATTGCAAATTGGATTGGAAACGGAAAACCTTTTTATTCCAATCTAAAAAGTAAATTGTCATTGGCTGAGTTCAATAAAATAATTGCCGATAACAAAACTGTTCTAGTGGATATTGGTTCCAAATACTGCGCGCCTTGTAAAAAAGTAAAACCCATTTTAGAATCCATCCGATCAGAATACGGAACCCATTTGAAAATCGTAGAAATTGAGCTGGAAGACAGTCCACAGGTTATTGCCGATTTAAAAACAGTGAAAGTTTTCCCGACTTTGATTTTATACGAAAATGGAAAAATTATTTTTAAGAAAGAAGGGATAAATGATTTGAAGAGTGAAGTTGATGTTGCTTTGGCTTCGAAATAATCTCGAAACTTTTTACACTTACGTAACCATAATATTGTCATTTCGACGAAGGAGAAACCTTCGCAAGAAGCTCTACAAAGATTGGATATTCGTTGCGGAGTTACTCGTGAAGATTTGCTTCGCCTGTTCGCTATCGCTCGAGTCTCCTTCGTCGAAATGACAAAAAAACGTAAAAACTTTTTCAAAGCTCTAGCATTCCAATCAATACAAACCAAAAACCATACTATGGCAACCTATAAAAAAATAACCAAAATTGCTATCCCCATTTTGATCGTGCTTCTGCTTATAGCAGTATTTTTATTCTGGCCGATTAATACAGATGGAACATTAGTCAAAGAAGATCTAAAATTGGCAGAAGGGAAAAAAGAATTTTTAGCTTCAAAAGCTCCGTCAGATTCAACAGTAAAAAAGCCAAATATCATTATTCTCCTTGCCGATGATTTAGGCAAATATGATATTTCGCTTTATGGAGGAAAGTCGACTCCTACTCCACAGATTGATTCTTTGGCTGCTTCTGGAGTTACTTTTACCGATGGTTATGCATCTGCAGCAATCTGTTCGCCTTCGCGTGCTGGATTAATCACAGGAAGATATCAGGAACGTTTTGGGCACGAATATCAGCCGGGAGATCGTTATCCGAAGAATAATTTAGAATATTATGGTTTTAAATATTTAATCAAGACAGACGGTTGGAGATTAAATGATAAAATCGAATACCCTAATGAAGCTGCAATTGCAACGCAAGGGCTTCCTAAATCTGAAATCACATTTGCCGATTTAGCAAAAAGACAAGGTTACAGCACAGGAATTATTGGTAAATGGCATTTAGGCCACAACAAAGGATTTTTTCCTTTAGACAGAGGTTTTGATTATCATTACGGATTTTATCAGGCATTTTCGCTTTATGCCCCTGAGGATAATAATCCAGACATTATCAATCATCATCATAAAGATTTTACAGACAAAACGATTTGGGGAAATGGTCGCGTTGGAATTGGACAAATTCGCCGAGATACTACCATTATTGACGAAAAAGCCTATTTAACCGAAAAGTTTGCTGATGAAGCAGAAGCTTTTATTGATAAAAATAAGAACAAACCTTTCTTGCTTTATATTCCGTTTAATGCGCCTCATACTCCGTTTCAGGTTCGCAAAAAATATTATAATCGTTTTCCGAACGTAAAAGATGAAAACAAACGTGTTTATTTTGCTATGATTAGCGCTTTAGACGATGCGATTGGAAGAATACGCGAAAAAATCAAAAAAGAAGGCCTTGAAGAAAATACTTTAATCTTTTTTGCCAGCGATAATGGCGGTGCCGATTATACATTTGCTACGACAAATGCACCTTTAAAAGGCGGTAAATTTTCTCATTTTGAGGGCGGAATCAATGTTCCTTTTGCACTTTCGTGGAAAGGAAAAATCAAACCGCACACCGTTTATAAAAATCCGGTAAGCACTCTAGATATTTTCACAACCATTGCATCAGCGATTGATTCTGATTTGCCAAAAGACAGAATTTATGACGGAGTTGATTTAGTAAAAACAGTAAATGAAAATAAAATTGCCCACAAAGATTTATACTGGCGTTCGGGCGATGCAAAAGCGATTAGAAGTGGCGACTGGAAACTAGTTATTAGTGGAAAAACATATGAAAAATGGCTGTACAATCTTGCTTCTGATAAATTTGAAAAAACAGACCTCTCACAAAAAAATCCTGAAAAGGTAAAAGAATTGCAAACTGCGCTGCAAAATTGGGAAAAGGGTTTAATAAAACCACTTTGGCCTAATCTAACTTATTACGAATTTGACTTTGGCAAACAGAAATACTTTGTCGATTTGTAATCTTTAGAGAAATCCATAAATCAATTACCTCTAGCTTTAGCTGGAGGTCTAAAATTCAAAATATAGAAGGCTTTAGCCAAACTTTTTATTAGGCTAAAGCCTATTACTTACTCACAAAACTTTTACCTCCAGCTAAAGCTGGAGGCAATTCAAATAATATTCTTAAAGAATTTAATTCAAGCCTTAATGTCAACCTCAACAAAACAATTTACTATCCACGAAGACTGGACCGTCGTTATTCTCGGCTTTCTAATTATCGGAATTTCTCTTTTTCTTTTTCTGCCAGAAGTTCCCGTTTTTAAATGGACAAATGGAACAGATTTAATAAATAATGTTTTCGAAATAAAAAACATTCAAACCATTGGTGTTCAATTTCTTTATTTTATTTCTATTGGGATAATCGGCACTTTCTTAGTTGGGAAATCAGTTAAAAATTTCGTTTTAGGATTTCCAATCATTTATCTGCTGACAGTAATTGCCTTGATACTTGCTGGAAATTCTGAGGTAAAAGCGCTAAATCTAGAAGCAGTCATTTTCAGTTTGGCCATCGGATTAATTATTGGAAATTTCTTCCGTCTTCCAGAGTGGTTTCGTTCGGCCTTATCAACCGAACTTTTTGTCAAAATCGGATTAGTATTATTAGGAACGAGTGTTATTTTTTCTGATATTTTAAAAGCGGGTTCATTAGGTTTAATACAGGCTTTGGTTGTGGTTTTATCGGTTTGGTATTTTGCTTTTTGGTTATGCAAAAAACTAAAAGTCGATGACGAATTAACCATGATGATTTCGAGTGCGGTTTCAATCTGCGGAGTATCAGCGGCGATTGCAACTTCTGGAGCGATAAAAGGAGATTCAAAAAAATTGTCCTATGTCATTTCGATGGTTTTGGTTACCGCAATTCCGATGATGATTTTTATGCCGATCATTGCCAGTCATTTTAATTTTCCCGAAGAAGTAACAGGTGCTTGGCTCGGCGGAAGTATTGATACCTCTGGAGCTGTTGTGGCGTCTGGAACTTTGGTTGGCGAAACGGCTTTAAAAATAAGTACAATTGTCAAATTCTCTCAAAACGTTTTATTGGGTATAGCCGCTTTTGCCATTTCTATTTATTGGACATATACTCACAATCAATCTTCTGAGATTCAAAAATCGAAACCAACTCTAGGCGTAATCTGGGAACGTTTTCCAAAATTTGTCATTGGTTTTATAGCAGCTTCTATTATTTTTTCTTTTTTCGTTGCACCAGAAACTCGCGATGAAGTAAAAGAAAGCTTAAAAAATCTGCAAGGACTTTGGTTTGCCTTAGCTTTTACAAGTATTGGTTTGGAAACCAATTTTAAAGATTTGCTTCAAAACAACAGCAGAAAACCTTTAGTTGCTTTTCTCGCTGCGCAATTCTTTAATATCATTATTACATTGATTATCGCTTTTTTGCTTTTCAAACCTTGAAATATTCCGTAGGAATATCTCGTTGGTAGAAAAAATCGTATTGTTTAGAATTGTGTCCTGTAAGAACACCTGATTTTACAGAAATAATATATAGCTCCATTAATTAAACGTTCCTACGGAACGTTTAAATGTATTTCTAATTTAATTCTACCAACGAAACATTCGTACGGAATGAATTATTTTTTAATTTTCAATTGCCTCCAGCTTTAGCTGGAGTTTTTTGATTTAACATTCCAGAGGCTTTAGCCAAAATTAAAAGTTTGGCTAAAGCCTTTTTTCTACTATACAACATAAACCTCCAGCTAAAGCTGGGGGCAATTCATTTAATTCATATCAAATTAAAAAATAGTCCAGTCAAAAGAAGAAAAGGTTTAAAACCATTCAGTTAATAATTAAAAAGCAAGTAAAAACTGTATAAACAAAATAGTTTAAATCAACTTTTGTTTTTTAAAACAAAAACATTAAACAATTAATTTACAGTCATTTAAAAACGCTTAAAATATATTTCGCAGTCTTTAAATATACTTTTCCTTAAAAAAATTAAATAATCTTTTGGTTTTCATTATAATAAAATTAACTTTGTCTATAGGATTAGTAGAGTTTAAACAATTAAAGAACTACATTTTGAAAACAACGGCTTACACATCGCATTACATTCTTCCTGAAAAATTCACTTATAACACTTTTAGTTATATGTGCATGTGCTGTTAAAAATCCAATCTAAATTTTCGTTTCTTATCGGAAATAAAATCACAAACTAAATTAGATCCTGACAATGCCCGATTAATACCTAAAGTATTGAACGATTAACTATGTCAAAACCATATTAACTAAAAAAAATAATAACTAAACAAGATTACAAAATGAAAATAATGCACTGCCCTTTCCTTTCAAAGTAAAAACCATTTCTGCGGCAACAGAAATGGCAGGACTCAAAGAACATTTATCACTAAAGAAAGCCTTCGGAAATTGAAAACCAATTTTTCCGTACCGCTTTATTATTTAAATCCAAAAAAGTAATGAACAAACAATTACATGCCTTTTTGTGGCTTTTTGTATTCTTAATTTCAACCGAAATTAAAGCGCAAAATACACAGCCCTTAATTAATTCGACCTTAAATGGTACCGTTGTAGATCAAGTTACCAATCAGCCAATTCCTGGCGTAACAATTCAAATCAAAGGAACAACTCATAGTTCTGTAACTGATTTAGACGGAAAATTCTATTTTCAAACGGGACAAAAATTTCCTTATACTTTAATCGTAAGCTATTTAGGCTACGTTACCGCAGAACATATTGCAACCAAAGATTTCATTCAGATCTCGCTAAAAGAAGATGTAAAAGAATTGAACGAAATAGTAATCATTGGTTATGGAAGTACTTCTAAAAAAGATTACACTGGAGCAGCCGAAACTGTAGCTCAAATGTCCTTAAAAGCAACTCAGAAAACATTAGAAAGTTCGCTTCAAGGTTCTGTTGCGGGTGTTAACGTAACACAAACTTCAGGTCAGCCAGGAGCAGGAATGAGCATTCGTATTCGTGGAGGAAGTTCGATTCAGGGCGGAAATGAGCCTTTATACGTAATCGACGGCTTTCCGTTATACAATTCAGAAGTCACTTCTGGTGTTTTAAGCGGTACGCCGACCAATCCGCTTTCAACAATAAATCCGTCAGACATAGAATCGATTACGGTTTTAAAAGATGCTTCTTCAACAGCCATTTACGGTTCTAGAGGAGCAAACGGAGTTGTTATTATCACGACCAAAAAAGGTTCAAACAATGCTACAACCGTAAGTTATGATTTTACAATCGGTCAGCAGTCGGTTCGTAAAAAAGTTGATGTGTTAGACGCACAAGGATTTTCTAGATTGAGAAATGCCGCTTTATACGATTCTAATCCGTCGGGAGGAACAAACCAATATTTGAGCGATTCGCAAATTGCCCAATTAGGAAAAGGAACCGATTGGCAAGATGCAGCTTTCCAAAAAGGATTGACACAAAATCATCAATTGAGTGTTTCTGGCGGAAATAATCAGACCAAATATGCGGTTTCTGGAAACTACTACAATCAGGAAGGAATTATAAAAAATACAGGTTTTGAACGTTTCAGCGGACGCGTTAATTTAAATTCAAAAATAAGCAGTAAAGCAAGATTTGGTTTGAATTTAACTATTGCCGAAACCAAATCTAAAGTGGCTCCGAGCGGTTTGGTTACCGCTTTATTGAGCATGCCTCCTACTGCAACGATTTATGAACCAGACGGAAGTTATACTTTGAGAAATCCGTTTGAGAATATTTTTGCCAACCCGATTGCGACTTTAAACGAGCGTAAAAATCAATCTATTACCGATCGTATTTTAGGAACTATTTATGGCGAATATGATATTTTAAAGAATCTGGTTTTGAAAATTTCTTTTGGAACTGATATGATTTTCAATAAAGAAAAAAGCTATTTGCCTTCTAGCATTTATGAAGGTTCTATTACCAACGGAGAAGGAAAAATTGGAACTGCCGATTCTAGAAGCTGGTTAAACGAAAACACCTTAACTTATACAACAGTATTTGGCGAAAAACACCATCTGAATGCGTTGGCGGGTTATACACAGCAAAGTTCAACAAGAGAGTTTAACACTTCTGGATCACAGCAATATGTAAACGATATTACAGGGTACTACAGTTTACAAAGTGGAAATGTGGCTTTAATGCCAACTTCTGGCGAAAGTACTTGGGCGTTAAATTCATTCTTATCAAGGGTAAATTACAATTACGATTCTAAATATTTCTTAACAGGAAGTATTAGAGCCGACGGTTCTTCGCGATTTGGAAAAGACAATAAATGGGGTTATTTCCCTTCTGTTGCCGCAGCTTGGCAGATTAGTAACGAATCGTTTTTTAATCCTGTAAAAGACGTTATCAATAGTTTAAAAATCAGAACAAGCTGGGGTGCTACAGGAAATCAGGAAATTGGAGAATATCAGTCTTTATCTACTTTAACAAGTGTAAAATATCTTTTTGGAGATCAAATTTATACTGGTTTTACGCCTACGCGAATTGCAAACAATAATTTAGGATGGGAATTAACCAATCAGTTTGATGCTGGAATTGATGTTGGTTTCTTTAATGACAAATTGAATTTAACGGTTGATGTGTATCGCAAAACAACCAAAGATTTATTGTTAGATGTTCAGCTTCCATATACGACAGGATTTACCTCTTCACTTCAAAATTTTGGATCTGTAAGAAATCAGGGAATTGAATTTGGCTTGAATGCTTCTCTTGGAAATACTGCTTTTTCTTGGACATCGAACTTTAATATTGCTTTTAACCAAAACAAAATTATTGCTTTAGGAAATGGTGCTGAATTTTACACTTTTGGAAACTATATTTTAAAAGTGGGCCAGTCTTTAGGAACTTTCTACGGAGCAGTAACTGACGGAATTTTACAGACAAATGAAGTAGCTACAAAAGGAGTTTACACTGGAAATGCAACGCCAAAAGCAGGAGATCGTCTGTATAAAGATATTAACGGAGACGGAGCATTTACAACCGCAGCAGACAGAACTAGTATTGGCGATGCACAGCCCGATTTTGTTTTCGGATTTTCTAATAATTTCACTTATAGAGGTTTTGAATTAGCCATTTTAGTAAACGGTTCTGTTGGAAATAAAATTCTTAACGGAAACCTACAAGCTCTGGAATTGTACAACGGACAGCAAAATGCATCGACATCTGCTTTAGACGCTTGGACACCAACCAATCCGAGTAATACAACGCCAAGAGCAAAATTAGATCCTGCACCAGTTTTCTCTAATCGTTTTGTAGAAGATGGTTCTTTCGTGAGATTAAAAAACATTGCTTTAAGTTATAATCTTCCTAAGAAATTATCAGAGAAATTAAGTTTGACCTCAGTAAAATTCCGCGTTATCGGAGAGAACTTATTAACGTGGACAAAATATACTGGCTACGATCCTGAAGTAACAAACGGAACGACAATTTCTCCTGGAACAGATACTGGAATTTATCCTGCTTCTAAAACAATCTCAGGAGGTTTAATCGTAACATTCTAAAACACTTATCATGAAAAAAAATATAATATTCAGTTTAGCGGTACTCTTTTTAGTGAGTGCCTGCAATACTTTAGACGAAGATCCAAAAGCTTTTATTTCGTCTACCAATTTTTATAAAACCACCGAAGATGCAGATGCAGCCGTAATTGCGATTCATAATGCTATAAACAGTTCAACACATACGTTGTACAATCGTTTAATTCAGATTGCAACCGAAATGGCAACAGACGACTACGAAGCGGGACCAAGAGCAAGAAATGCGCATGTTAGAGCTTTATCCAATTTAACGCACGATGCTTCAAACGACCGTATGATCGAATTATGGCGACAAAGTTATGACGGAATTAATAGAGCAAATGTAGCGATTGATAATATCGCGAAGAATCCTAATCTTAATTCTCAGAAAGACAAAGATTTAATTAATGAAGCAAAGTTTTTACGAGCGCTTTTATATTTTAATTTAGTACGATGGTTTGGAGATGTTCCGTTAGTTTTACACGAAACGACTGTTTTAACTCCAGAAGCCATCAATGTTAGCAATACACCAGAAGCAGATGTTTATACTCAAATTGAAAACGATTTAATTGATGCTGAAGCACTTCCGGTTGTACAGCAAAACAAAGGACGCGTCACGGCTGGTGCGGCAAAAAGCATTTTAGCAAAAGTATATTTAACTGAAAAAAAATGGCAGAAAGCAGCAGAAAAAAGCAAAGAAATCATTGACAGTAAAGTTTATGATTTGTTCGAAAATTATGCTGACGTTTTTAATGTGGCAACTAAAAACGGAAAAGAACATATTTTTTCTGCTCAATTTAAAGGATTAACCAACTGGAACGGAAACATGCTAGCTTCTACAGCTGCACCAACTTCGGTTCCTGGAATTGCAGGAGATCAAGCCGATGCTTTGCATAAAGAAGGCGGTCTTTTTGAAGCTTTCGCCGAAACAGACAAAAGAAAGTACATCACTTTTGCAGTCGAATTTGTAAGTCCGACCGATGGAAAAACGTATAAAGTTACGCCACATTTTAACAAATATTTTGATCCCGCGACACCGACTTCGCCAGGACAATCTTCTAAAAATACGCCAATTATACGTTTTGCAGAAGTATTGCTGATTTATGCAGAAGCTTTAAACGAACAAAATGGAGGTCCAACTCCAGAAGCGTATGCTGCAGTTGACCGAGTGAGAACTAGAGCAGGCGTTGAATTATTAGCAACAACATCTCCATTAAGTCAAGACGCGTTTAGAGAAGCGGTTTTTGAAGAAAGAAGAAAAGAATTGGTTTACGAATATCAGCGCTGGTTTGACTTGGCGAGAAGAGGCCCAGATTATTTTGTGGCAAAATTAAAAGCAGCAGGAAAAACCAACGCACAGCCAAAACATGTTCACTTTCCTATTCCGCAAAGAGAACTGGATTTGAATCCAAATTTGAAACAAGTTCCAGCTTGGAGATAAAAAATATACTAACAGTAAATTATAAATAAGATGAATAGAAGAATAAACATTTTATTTTCTGTTTTATTGACAGGAATAATAGGTTCTTATGAAGCCGAAGCCCAAACCGCATCCTCTAAACCCAATGTAATTTTAATTATGGTGGATGATATGGGATATTCTGATTTAGGGAATTATGGTTCAGAAATCAAAACGCCAAATCTAGACCGTTTAGCGAAAGAAGGAACACGTCTCCGCGAATTTTACAACAACTCAATCTGTGCGCCTACGAGAGCTTCCTTATTAACAGGACAATATCAGCACAAAGCGGGTGTTGGTTATTTTGATGTCAATCTTGGTTTGCCAGCTTATCAGGGTTATTTAAACAAAGAATCTTTGACTTTAGGTGAAGTTTTCCGATCTGGAGGTTATAGCACTTTAATGTCAGGAAAATGGCACGTAGGTTCTGAAGATCAAGCGCAATGGCCAAACCAGAGAGGTTTTGATAAGTTTTACGGAATCTTAAAAGGGGCTGCGAATTACTTTGATACAAAACCGCTTCCTTTCGGAAAAACGGCTTATCCTGTAAAAATGATCCGCAATAATGAAGAACTGCATCCAAAAGATGACTCGTACTATTTCACAGACGAAATCGGAAATAATGCGGTTACTTTCTTAGACGAACAAAACAAAGAAAATAAGCCTTTCTTTTTGTACTTAGCTTTTACAGCGCCTCACTGGCCATTGCAGGCAAAACCTGTTGATATTGCCAAATATCGAGGGAAATTTGATGAAGGCTGGGATGTTTTGAGAGAAAAAAGAATTCAAAAATTAAGAGAAAACGGCATTTTGCTTCCTAACCAAACTATTGCTCCTCGTGACCCAGAAGTTCCAGAATGGGACAAATTGACGTATGACGAAAAACAATTCTGGAAAGCTAAAATGGAAGTTTATGCCGCAATGGTCGACAACATGGATCAAAATGTTGGAAAGGTTTTAGATAAATTGAAAGCTTTGAAAAAAGACAAAAACACTTTAATCATTTTCATTGCCGATAATGGCGCTCAAGGCGGATTCAATACGTATAATCCTTTAAAAAGAGGTTTAGTTCGTAATGACGGGCCAATCGGAACTTCGGGTTCTTTTGATTATCAGGAACAAAACTGGGCATATTTATCTAATACACCTTTGCAGGATTACAAAAACAATATGCATGAAGGCGGATTCAGTTCTCCGTTCATCGCTTGGTATCCGTCAAAAATTAAAGCAGGAAGAATCGATAAAGGAACAGGACACATTATTGACCTTGCTCCTACTTTCTACGAATTGGCTGGAATTGAATATCCTAAAAATCTGAATGGTGTAAATTCTAATCCGCTTCCAGGAAAAAGTTTACTTCCGGTTTTATTTGACAACGCTTCTGAAGTAAACCGTGGCGCTCCCTTATTCTGGGAAAGAGCTGGAAACAGAGCCGTTAGAGAAGGAAAATGGAAATTGGTTTCAATTTATCCGTCTTACCAATGGGAACTTTATGATCTTGAAGCAGACCGTGGCGAAACAACAAACATTGCTTCACAAAATCCGGGCATTGTAAACGATCTTTCGGCAAAATATTTTGATTGGGCAGACAAAACAGGAGTTGTAGAATACAGCAAATTCAAACAAAAAGGAGAATTGATTCCAGGTGCAGCTCCAAAGAAATAATTACTTTTTTTGATATTTTTAGTAATTATGACAAAAAGCGATTGTGGTTACAACAGTCGCTTTTTAAAACAAAAAAAATGGTGTACAAAAAAAGCTGTCTCGTTATGAGACAGCTTTTTTATTTTATTTTAAAAAGAAATCAGATTAGTTTTTAAAATCATTCAAAGATTTCTCGATAATCTCAAGACACTCTTTAATTTGCTCTTCGGTCATTACCAAAGGCGGAGCCAATCTAATTTTGTTTCCGTGTGTTGGTTTTGCCAATAATCCGTTGTCTCTGAATTTAAGGCAGATTTCCCAAGCCAAATCAGATTCTTCATCAGTATTGATAACAATTGCGTTCAAAAGTCCTTTTCCGCGAACCAACGTAATCAAGTTATTTTTTTCAGCGATTTTATTTAATCCGTCTCTTAGAATAACTCCTAAACGTTCTGCATTTTCAGCTAGTTTTTCGTCTTTGATCACTTCCAAAGCTGCAATTGCTACGGCCGCTGCAACAGGATTTCCTCCAAAAGTAGATCCGTGCTGTCCTGGTTTAATCACATTCATGATTTCGTCATTACATAAAACTGCCGAAACTGGATAAACTCCGCCAGAAATTGCTTTCCCTAAAATTAAAACATCAGGCTGTACATTTTCGTGGTGAACGGCTAATAGTTTTCCTGTACGAGCAATTCCTGTCTGAACCTCATCTGCAATAAAAAGTACATTATGTTTTTCGCAAAGCGCTTTCGCTTTCGCTAAATATCCTTCAGAAGGAACATAAACTCCTGCTTCACCTTGAATTGGTTCAACCAAGAATCCTGCAATATTTTTAGATGAATTTAACGCGTTTTCAAGTGCTTCAAGATTATCATATTCAATTTTAATGAAACCATCTGTAAAAGGCCCAAAGTTTTTACGTGCTGTTTCATCATTCGAAAATGAAATGATAGTTGTAGTTCTTCCGTGAAAGTTATTCTCACACACAATAATCTGTGCTTGATTTTCTGCAATTCCTTTTACTTCATACGCCCATTTTCTTGAAATTTTCAAGGCTGTTTCAACTGCTTCAGCACCTGTATTCATTGGAAGAACTTTATCAAAACCAAAATAGTTTGTTACATATTCTTCATAGTTTCCTAATTTATCATTGTAAAAAGCACGCGAAGTCAAAGTCAGTTTTTGCGCCTGCTCTACCATTGCATTCACAATTTTAGGATGGCAATGCCCCTGATTTACCGCAGAATAAGCAGATAAAAAATCATAATATTTCTTTCCGTCAACGTCCCATACATATACACCTTCTCCTCGTTCTAAAACTACAGGAAGCGGGTGGTAATTATGAGCACCATATTTGTTTTCTTTTTCAATCAAAACCTCTGATTTTGACGAAAGTGTTTTTTCTGTACTTATCATAATATGCTTTTTATTTCCACAAAAATATTAAATTTAAACAAATAACAATCAAAAAAACAACATTTTGACTTAAATATAACAAAATTAAAGTCAAAACTTAAAATTTACTATCTCTAAAAAAGCATATTTATTTTTTCGAGAATAGGATTAGATGACCGTTTATTAAAAAAAAGAATTACTTTTATAAATCGCAAAAGACTCAATTTTAAAACGATTTTTACTGAATGGAATTATTAGACGAATTTGATATTAGTATTCTCAAAGAATTAGAAAAAGACGGAAGAATGGCCTTCTCTGCTATCGCCACCAATCTTAAAATATCAAATACAATGGTGCATCAGCGTATTAACAGAATGATTGAACAAGGTGTAATTGGCGGGATTAAACCCATTATTCAGGAAAAGAAAATTGGTTACGACTGGGCTTCTTTTACTGGACTTACATTAAACAAAGATTCAGATTCTGAACGAATTATTGAAGCGCTTAAAGAAATCCCTGAGATTACCGAATGTTATTATGTAACAGGTTCTTTTACGCTTTATATAAAAATCATTGCGAAAAATCACGAACACATGCGCCGTATTCTTTACGAAAAAATCGACGGAATTTCAGGTATTGATAAGACTGATTCTATTGTAGAATTGGGCTGTGCTTTTAAACGAAACATATCACTATAAGAGAAAAAACATTCTTTTAAAATATAGGTTACAAACCTCACAAGAATTTACTTGTGAGGTTTTTTTGTAACATAATATTTCTGATATTTGTTAAAAATTGAAGAAATCATG
This sequence comes from Flavobacterium movens, assembly GCF_039581425.1. Taxonomy (NCBI): domain Bacteria; kingdom Pseudomonadati; phylum Bacteroidota; class Flavobacteriia; order Flavobacteriales; family Flavobacteriaceae; genus Flavobacterium; species Flavobacterium movens. The sequence continues at coordinate 543,043 of NZ_JBCPXY010000002.1, read as the reverse complement.
AAAAACACCATAATTATTTTATTCAGTGCAATCTTATTCTCAAATCTTATGAATGCGCAATTAAAACCCGTAAAATATACAGAAGGAAGCCAACAGCTAAACGGCTTATTTATAAAATCTGCTAAAAAAAGCAGTAACAATCCAGGAATCTTACTTTTACCAGCGTGGCTTGGAATTGATAATGCTTCAAAAGGAATCGCAGAAGAATTATCTAAATTAGGCTATCACGTTTTTATCGCTGACATCTATGGCGAAGGAAATTATCCAAAAAACACAGGTGAAGCAGGAAAACAGGCTGGTTTTTATAAAACAAATTTCGAAGCGTATCAAAAACGTATTGATGCTGCCTTAAAAGAATTAATCAAATCTGGCGCTAATGCGGACAATATTGTGGCTATTGGATATTGCTTTGGAGGAAGCGGTGTTCTTGAAGCTGCCCGCGGACATTTGAATGTAAAAGGTATTGCTTCTTTTCATGGCGGTTTAGGAAAAGATGCGAGCAGAAAAAACGAACCAATTTCTACAAAAGTTCTTATTTGCCATGGAGCTGATGATCCGTTTGTTTCTAAAGACGAAATTGCTGCTTTCCAACAAGAAATGCGTGATGGCAAAGCAGACTGGCAAATGATTTATTATGCAAATGCGGTTCACTCTTTTACTAATCCTGAAGCAGGAAGCGATAACTCTAAAGGCGCTGCATATAATGCTGTTGCTGCCAAAAGATCTTTTGAACATTTACAGCTTTTCTTAAACGAAGTCCTGAAAAAATAATATTAAAAACTACCAGAACAAATCAATTAACACAAACCAATGTCACATAATAAAATTAGAGAAGACAAAACTTGTCTAAACTGCAGGCATGTTGTTGAGCAAAAATACTGCCCAAACTGCGGACAAGAAAACAGTGATAGCCGAAAAACTTTTCATCATTTATTTATTCATTTTTTTGAAGATCTAACGCACTACGAAAATGCATTTTGGAAAACAATAAAAAATCTGCTGTTCAAGCCTTCAACGCTGACTAAAGAATATCTTTCAGGAAAACGCTTGTCTTATCTTGCTCCAGTTCGATTATACATTTTTATCAGTTTTATTACTTTTTTATTGATTGCAATGTTTCCGAATAATGTTGGTGAAAAAATTGATAAAAGTGAAGAAGCGCTTAACAAAGAACTCTCTAAAGCTACTGACAGCCTAAATATAAGCAGGAAAGACGACAAAAGATACTTTCATTTTAAAACAATGAAAGAACTTGATTCGATTCAAAAATATGGAAAACCAAATGAGAAGCTGAATGCTTCTTCGTATTGGTTTTCAGAAAAAGCAATACACGTTACGGAAAAATATACCAAAAAAGAGATTTATGAAAAATTCGTTGAATCGTTTTTTCATAACCTGCCTAAAATTCTCTTCATAATCATGCCGTTTTTTGCTTTTTTCTTGTGGCTTTTTCACAACAAAAAAAGATGGTATTATTTTGATCACGGAATTTTTACACTGCACTATTTCTCTTTCCTATTACTGATTTTTCTCATCATGTTTATCATCGACAGATTGATTGGTCTTTTTGGAGAAGATAGTCCGCTGTCTTTTATATCATCAATCACAACATTTGCAGGAACCGTTTGGATGTGCTATTATTTTTATCCTGCGCACCATCGCTTTTATGGCGAGTCTAGAATAGTCTCTTTTATAAAAAGCTTCTTCTTGTTTATAATAAATTCTCTTTTTATCCTATTTTTACTCACTTTATACGTTCTTTACACATTTATTAATTTACACTAACTACTAGAATGAAAAAAATACTCATTTTATTCTTAATTGTCTCTGCGTATTCTTGTAAAACTGCGCAGTCAACTACAGCTAAAGACAATTCGGATCCAACAAAATACGTAAAAGCGATCAGCGAAAAAGATCTTAAAAAAATGCTTTATACTGTTGCTTCTGACGAAATGGAAGGCCGCGAAACTGGTTCTAAAGGACAGAAAAAAGCAGGTCTATATATGATCGAGCAATACAAAAAAAGCGGAATTTCTTTTCCAAAAGGAGCTAAAGATTTCTACCAGCCTGTTCCTGCTGCATTTATGAACGCAAGACGTAATCAAAATCTTCCAGACTCTGAAAATATCTGGGCTTATATTGAAGGTTCAGAAAAACCAAATGAAGTTTTGGTAATTTCTGCACACTATGATCACGTGGGAATTAAAGATGGTGAAGTTTATAACGGTGCTGACGACGATGGTTCTGGAACTGTAGCTGTGATCGAAATGGCTAAAGCTTTTGCTAAAGCTAAAAAACAAGGCCATGGTCCAAAACGTTCTATCTTGTTTCTTCACGTAACTGGCGAAGAACACGGTTTACATGGATCTCGTTATTATTCTGAAAATCCATTATTTCCAATCGAAAACACCATTGCAGATATCAACATTGACATGATCGGACGCCGTGATGTTGAGCATTCAAATACAAATAACTACGTTTATGTTATTGGTGCCGACAGATTATCTTCTGATTTACACAATGCCGTTGTAGCTCAAAACGAAAAATACATCAAAATGGACTTAGATTTTAAATTTAATGATCCAAAAGATCCAAACCATTTCTATGAGCGTTCTGACCACTATAACTTTGCCAAACATGGTATTCCAGCTGTTTTCTTCTTCAACGGAGTTCACGAAGATTACCACGGAAAAGGTGATGAACCTCAAAAAATTGAGTACGATGCTTTAACCAAAAGAACTAAACTGGCTTTTGTTGTTGCATGGGATTTAGCTAATAGAGAGAATAGACCGGTAGTTGATAAAAAATAGTTCTTTTTAAGATTCTAAGGTTCTAAGTTGCTGAGATTCTAAGGTTTCTTTTAGGAACGGTCATAAAAAAAGGATGAGTTTAACTCATCCTTTTTTTTTGTTATTTATTATTGATTTACTTTTTCTTAATGCTAAAAACCTTAGAATCTTAGCAACTTAGAACCTTAGCAACTTTCCTAGTCATTCATCGAAATCAAAAACTCTTCGTTGTTTTTTGTTTTCTTGAAACGATCGTTTACAAAGTCCATAGATTCTACTGGGTTCATATCTGATAGATATTTACGCATAATCCACATTCTTTGCAATGTTTTCTCGTCTAATAATAAGTCATCACGACGTGTACTAGACGATGTAAGATCGATTGCAGGGAAAATACGTTTATTGGCTATCTTACGGTCTAATTGAAGCTCCATGTTACCAGTTCCTTTAAATTCTTCGAAGATAACTTCGTCCATTTTAGAACCCGTTTCAGTTAATGCAGTTGCGATGATACTTAAAGATCCTCCATTTTCTACATTTCTCGCTGCTCCAAAGAAACGTTTTGGTTTTTGCAAAGCATTGGCATCAACACCCCCACTTAATACTTTTCCAGATGCTGGCTGAACCGTGTTATAAGCTCTTGCAAGACGAGTGATTGAGTCTAATAAAATCACCACATCGTGTCCGCATTCCACTAAACGTTTAGATTTCTCTAATACAATATTAGCAATTTTCACGTGTTCTTGTGGCTCTCTATCGAAAGTTGAAGCAATAACTTCACCACGAACACTTCTTTGCATATCTGTAACCTCTTCAGGACGCTCGTCAATCAAAAGAACTATTAAATAAACTTCAGGATGGTTTGCTGCAATTGCATTTGCAATATCTTTAAGAAGCATTGTTTTACCAGTTTTGGGCTGCGCAACGATCATACCACGCTGACCTTTACCAATTGGTGAAAACAAATCTATAATTCTGGTTGAAATAGAACTGCCTTTTTCGGCTAGTTTAAATTTTTCTGAAGGAAAAACGGGTGTCAAGTGTTCGAAAGAAACTCTATCGCGAACTACTTGCGGATCGTGACCGTTAATTTTTAATACACGAACCAAAGGAAAAAACTTCTCACCTTCTTTAGGCGGGCGAACCACTCCTTTTACAGTATCTCCGGTTTTTAAACCAAATAATCTGATTTGTGAAGTTGATAAATAAATATCGTCTGGAGAAGCTAAATAATTATAATCTGATGAACGTAAGAATCCGTAACCGTCAGGCATCATTTCTAGAACACCTTCACTTTCAATAATTCCGTCAAATTCAAAATCAGAATCTCTAAAATTATTGTTATTCTTTTTATTCTTATGATTAGGATTTTGATTATTGTGATTTCCGTTTCCATTGCCATTCCCGTTCTGATTTTGGTTCTGATTCGGGTTTTGATTTTGGTTCTGGTTTTTATTCTGATTCGGATTGATCTTTTTTGCAGGAGCAATTTGTGGAGTTTTCTCGGCTGTTTCGGCTGTTGGCTCAGAAGCAATTGGTTCTGATGGAGCTGATTCTGATGAAACTGTTTCTACAGTCTCTTCTGCAGCAACTTCTTTTACAGCCTCTTTTTCTTTTTTAAGGGCAACTTTTTTCTCGTATGCCGATTTGCTGAATTTTACAACTTTAGACTCTTTTTTTGCTGCTGGTGTTTTATTTTCCTGTGCTTCTACTGCCGCCGTTTCTGCAATTGGCTCAGCTGTATCCGCAGTATCGTTTTTTTGAACAGTTTCCTCTACTTTATCAAATTCTAAAACGGGAGTATTTTTGGTATTTGCTGCTTTTGTTTTTGCTGGAGCAATTCTGGCGCGCTTTGGCTTATCGTCTTTTGCATCAGAAACTACTTCTGTTTGAGGAGCTTGAGCAGGCGCATTAGCACTCTCTTGGTGTGCTAAAATCTGACTAATTAAAGTCTCTTTTTTGACACCAGTAATCTTTATTGTTTTAGCTAACTTAGCTATTTCTTGAAGCTCAGAAAGCTTCATTTCTTTTAATGCAGAAATATCAAACATGAATGTTCTATGAATTTAATTATTTTAAGGAATACTGTAAAAAGAATAGGTAGATAATTAATTTGAATTGACCGCAGTATGAAGTGCTTACGGTATTATGATGCAATAATACGAATAAAATTTTATCATACAATAGTATTTTAAAAAAAGAAAATATATTTTTGTAAAACATTTTTAGACCATGATACAAAGAATTCAGACTGTATATTTATTTCTAGCTTTTGCTGCAACTGGCATTTTAATGCTTTTTGTTCCGCTTTGGACAACTAGTGCAGGAAAACCATTCTTTTTTATGCAGGATCAGCTTTATACTGTTTTATTAGGCTTAACAACTATGCTTAGTATTATCAGTATTATTTCATTTAAAAAGAGACAAAATCAGTTTGTATTAAACAGACTTAATATAATATTAAATTTAATTTTATTAGGATTATTTGTATATCGATCACTAAATTTATCTGGAGGGACTGAGGTCTCTGAGAAAGGTATTGGGATGTTCATGCCGATTGTTGCTATCGTGTTATTAGTTTTAGCTAATAAGGCCATCAAAAAGGACGAAGATCTTGTAAAATCTGTTGATCGTTTGAGGTAAACCTATAAACTTAGTTTATTTTGTGCGAAGAAGAACCCGAATTTTTATTCGGGTTTTTTTTTGCCCTATTATGGTATAAATCAAACCTAAAGAGCATCTTAAAAACGTGTTTTACATGATAAATTTGCATTTTCAAATTCAAATTATCATGATCCCAAAAATAAGGATTCATCTTGCAGACGATCACCAAGTCTTAATTGATGGACTATCCAACTTACTTCAAACCGTTTCAAACTTTGAAGTGGCAGGAACTTCACTAGACGGCACCACTGTCTATGATGATGTTGTGGAAGACAATGCCAATGTCTTGATTCTAGATATAAGCATGCCAAAAAAAGACGGAATTGAAACACTGAAAGAGTTTAATGAAAAACAGCTTCCTTGCAAAGTCATCATTTTATCTAGTTATGATGATTTAAAAATCATTAAAGAAGTCATGAAACTAGGCGCAAAAGGTTATCTCACAAAAAATTGCGCTGGCGAAAATATTATTGAAGCTGTTGAAGCTGTTTATCAAGGACAGGAATATTTTAGTGATGCTGTTAGAGAAAAAATCTTCAACTCTTTTATGGACAGCCCCAAACTAAATCACAATGCGATTACAGAAAACCCGATTTTAAGTCCGCGAGAGATTGAAATCATCATCTTGATTGCTTTAGAATACAGCGGAAAAGAAATAAGCGAAAAGCTTTTTATCAGTTCGCATACCGTCGAAACACATCGTAAGAACATTATGAAAAAACTGAATATTAAAAGTACAATTGGTTTAGTTAAATATGCTCTTAAAAACAATCTGATCAATCCTTAAAATTGCTTTTATGTTTGCTTTTCGTTTTTTTATCTCTTTAGTTTTATTCTTGGCTGTTCAAGGAACTAGCATTGCAATTCCAAAAGATACCGCAAATGTAAAGACGCCACAAACCCAAGTTGATAACAAAACCGCATTTAAGCCTACAAGCAAATCCGAACAATTACGAAATAAAAAAATTGTCAGCTTATCTATTATCCTCACTGTCATTATTTTTCTTTTGCTGTACTTTTTATACCAAAACAATAAACTAAAGCAAAAAATAAAACGAAAAGACACCAAACAGAAAATTCTGCTCAACATTATTAATTCTGGAATTGATTCGCAAGAAGCAGAACGCAAAAAAATCGCTTCTTTTCTGCATGATAATATCAATTCGCTATTATCTTCTGCAGGATTGCATTTAAATACATTCACTGCACAGCAGAATATAAAATCAGACGAAATACAGAAAGCAAAAAGTATTTTATCAGAAGCTCATGAACTTTTAAGAGATATGTCGCATGACCTTGTTCCCGCACTCTTGGTTCGTTTTGGATTAATTTATGCTTTGGAAGATTTATGTGAAAAAAACTCCAATTCTGCTATGGAGTTTGATTTTTCAAGTTCTATTCCGACCAGTAAAAGATATGCCGAGAAATTTGAAATGAAAATCTATTTCATTGTTAGTGAATTATGCAGCAATATCACTAAACATAGCAATGCCAAAAAAGCCATACTTTCTTTGTCCGAAAAAGAAAATCAATTAGTCCTGCGTATTCACGATGACGGAATTGGTTTTAAAACCCAAAAACTAAAAGATGTAGAAGGTTTTGGATTAAACAGAATTAGGGCTAGAATTAAAAAATACAAAGGCTCTTTGTCTATTATTTCAAAAGAAAATAAAGGAACTAAAATCAAAATCGAGATTCCGTTGCCACATTAATTACTTCGCTCCTATTTCGACAATTTCCAAATCTTTGATTTTATCATCGTCAATTACAAATCGTAACATGGTTCTTACTTTATGAAAACCACTTTTTCCAGCCGCACCTGGATTCATGTGCAATAAATTATTCTTTTTATCAAACATGACTTTCAAAATATGCGAATGCCCACAAATAAATAATTTCGGGGGATTCAAAGCCAATTCTTCTCTAACGTTTGGATTGTATTTTCCAGGATAACCACCAATATGCGTAATCCAAACCGAAACATTTTCGCATGAAAAACGATTATTTAACGGAAATTCCAATCTTGCCTTTGCATCGTCAATATTTCCGTAAACTGCTCTTAAAGGTTTTAGTTTTTTAATAGCATCTGTCACGCTCAAATCTCCAATATCACCAGCGTGCCATACTTCATCTGCCTGAGCAACATATTTTAAAATAGTATCATCTATGTGACTGTGAGTATCGGAAAGTAGCAGGATTTTGGTCATTTTCTAAAGTTCTAAGATTCTGAGGCGCTAAGGTACTAAGGTTTTTTCTTTTTTTAGTCCTGAGATATTAAGGTTCTTAAGATCCTAGTATTTGTTTTGCTAAGTAAGTTTTTAATGAAAAAATCCGATTCACTTTCGCAAATCGGATTCTTGAAATTATTTAAGATGTAGAACTTATTGTTTTTTAGGATTTTTTCCTTCTTTTAATTCTTTTGTGTCCATCATTTCCATCAATTTCAATCCTAATAAGCCACTAATTGAACCATCAGAACCTCCGTTTCCTGAAATTAATACATCTGGAATTACTTTGATATTTCCTTTACCAATTTCTTCAGTTACTTTGTAACGTGTAAAGTTATCTCCGCCCATAGCACTAACTTGCAATTGATATGCTTCTGCAGTAGATTTACCAATCGCCATAATTTTCTCCGCTTCAGCCAAACCAGTTTTCGAGATTTTTTCAGCTTCTGCGCTTGCGTTCAGTCTAGTTGCTTCTGCTTGTGCTCCTGCTCTTGCTTTTGTTGCTTCTGCTTCTGCACTTGCACGCATTTTTGTAGCTTCTGCTTCAGCATTTACATTGAGCTTTAAACTTGTTGCATCTCCTTCAGCTTTCTTAACAGTGGCATCTGCGGTACGTTGTGCAATTTCAACACTTTGTGAAGCTCGCACAATCTCTTTCTGCATATCTGCAATTGCTGTTTCCTTTTCCATTCCCTGACGTTGTTCTTGCGCCAATTTTTGGGTCTGATATGTTTTCTGCTCTTCTTCGGCCAGTTTTCTGTCTGTCAACGTTTTCATTAACGAATCTGGCGGAACAATATCTCCAATTAAGGTATCAACAGCATTCACGTTATATTCATCAAGAACTAACTTAATATGATTTTTAGCCGATTCTTGACGTTCTTTTCTTGTTGTCAAGAACGAAATCACGTCGCTGTCCTGCGCTGAGTTTCTAAAATAGTTACCAATTGTAGGTTCTAAAACCTGAGAAACTAAGTTGTTCATACTACCAAAACGTGCAATTACTTTTGGCGCTTCGGCTGCCGGAACGTGAATAATTTGTGCAACGTCAAGATTGAATGGGAAACCATCTTTTGAACGAACTGTAATTGTAGATAGGTTTTTATCCAAATCATGCGATTCACTTCTTGCATTGGCCCAGTTTAAAACCAAATTTGTTGTTGGTACAGGTTCTAACTTAGTTGTATATTTATTCAAGGCATATTTTCCTGGTCCGAAAGGCTCCATCCAAACACCACGCTGTCCTTTTGAAACGATATTTCCGTGTTTAAAAGTGTCGCCTGTTACATCTTGCCCATCTTCTCCAATATAAGAAATGACAACGCCAACGTAACCAATTGGCACATCTGTCATTGGATTTTGTTCAATTAAAATTCCCCAAGTATTGATGTAGTAAGAACCCGCTAACATAACCTGAGGCTGCAAACCACGGTTACCGCCATGTTCAAGGAATTTATCAAAATCCTGAAAATTGTTGTGACTATCTACAAATTTACCCGCAATCTGTCCTTGCGGAATTGGTTCACCATCAAGAGCTGTAACAATACCAATCATGTTTTCGTAAATCTTGATTTGATCTGTAATTACAATCTCAAACAAAAACGTATTGATACGATACGATCCTGTTGTAATAAAAGCAGTCTGACGTCCTTTTTGTCCGCCGTTGTCTAAAAATGCTGTTGCATCTTGAAAGTTATCACTTTCTACTCTTCTGGCTAAGATTCTTCCTGTCGGAATTTCTTTTCCATCTTTACTAAGAACTAGTCCAATTTTTCCTTCTGGAATTAATGTAAAACTAGTCATATCAATTGAATACTGCCAAATCCACATTCCCCAATATAATCCCGGAGCAAGTGTTTTGGCTTGATAGCCCGCTTCGCCTTTTGTTGCGATAATTCGACCGTCGGGTAATGATTTGTCTGCGCCAAACAAAACAAACTTTTTGGTTACTAAACCAATTTTATCCTCAGGAACGATCACCATTCCGAAGAAAACGCGCAAAATAAATTTGTAAAAAAGAATGGCAAATACAATTAAAAGTATCCACCAATAAGAGGTAATTTCATTCATAATTTTTGTTTTTTAGTGATACAAACATAGGAGAAATATGAAATGTTAAAATGAAAAATTTTAAAATTTAACATTTAGAATTTTCTGACTAAAAATGTTAAAAAATAATTTCAATTATATCGTTGGAATTGTCAATTTCTGACACGATTTTTAGCTGAACAAACTGTGATTTGCATTTTGGCTTTTAATGCATTTTAACAAAGCTCCTAAGATTCTGAGGCACTAAGTCAGTAAGTTTTTGTTTTTGGATTTTCCTGAAATGGATATTTATTAGTTAAAAAAGATATCGAAAATATTATACCTATATATAAGTGCAATTTTTCCAATCTGACGTTAGACGCACTACGTTGCGTCTCTACAGATATACACAAAGAAAAAACCTTAGAACCTTAGCATCTCCGAACCTTTGTTTCTAAAAAGCAATCTGACATGAGACGCACTGCAGTGCGTCTCTACAGATATACACAAAGAAAAAAACTTAGTCCCGATAGTTATCGGGATAGCATCTTAGAACCTTAGCAACTTTTTTTCATACCTTTGCACTTCAGAACCTCTGTCCCTTAAAATGAGATATTTTATTCAATTCGCTTACAACGGAACACATTATCATGGCTGGCAGATACAGCCAAACGCTTCTTCTGTTCAAGAAACTTTAAATAAGGCTTTTTCGGTTTTATTAAACGAAACGATCAGCATTATGGGTGCTGGGCGAACAGATACTGGTGTTCATGCAAGTGAGATGTACGGACATTTTGATACTGAAAAGGTTTTGGATATTCCGGTTTTGGTTTATAAACTGAATTCTTATTTGCCAAAAGATATTGCGATTTTTGATATTATTCCGGTTCGTGATGACGCTCATTGCCGATTTGACGCAACAAAACGAACTTACGAATATCATATCAATACAGTTAAAAATCCATTTTTACAGGAATTAAGCTGGTATGTTACGCAACAACTTGATGTAGATTTAATGAATGAAGCCGCTCAGATATTATTAAAGCATACCGATTTTCAGTGTTTCTCAAAAGTTAATACTGATGTCAACACATTTGATTGCACGATTTTTGAGGCATACTGGAAACAAGAAAACGGGAAACTGATTTTTACGATTTCGGCAAATCGTTTTTTGAGAAATATGGTTCGTGCAATTGTGGGCACTTTGATTAATATTGGTTTAAAGAAAATTACTTTAACCGATTTTGAAAATATCATTGCCAGCAAAAGCAGAGAAAAAGCTGGGTTTTCGGTTCCGGCGCATGGTTTATATTTGACCAATATTTATTACGATTACATTTAATAGCCCTGATTGAAGTGAAAAGCTTTTTTGAAAAAAATATAGTTTTTGTAATTTTTATGGAGCGACCAACGGAAGCTTTATAAAAATTAAACAAAAACATATTTTTGAGAAAAACTTGTAACGGAAAGCAGGAAACAGCTCCTAAAAATAAATGAAAGCAAAAGCATTCGACACAGGATTATTCAAACGAATTTTAAAATATACAAAGCCTTATAAATGGCGTTATTACGGCGTAATTATTTTTGCCGTTTCGCTATCTATTTTTGCTGCGCTCCGTCCTTATTTACTTAAAGAAACGGTTGACGGGTACATTAAAACTCATGATAAAATGGGTTTACTAATGTATATCGTTTTAATGGGCGTAGTTTTACTAATGGAGGTTTTTTCGCAGTTTTACTTTGTGTATTGGGCAAACTGGCTCGGTCAGGACATTGTAAAAGATATTAGAACGAAACTTTTTCAGCATATTCTTAGTTTTAGAATGAAGTATTTCGATTTGGTTCCGGTTGGACAGCTGGTTACACGTGCCGTTTCGGATATTGAATCGATTGCCCGTATTTTCAGTCAGGGTTTATTTATGATTATAAGTGACTTGATGAAAATGGTCGTGGTTCTTATTTTTATGTTTTACATGAACTGGAAACTAACTTGGATTGTGGTAATTGCCATGCCTATTCTGGTTTATATTACGAGAATTTTTCAGCGCAAAATGCAGGTTGCTTTTGAGGAAGTACGAACGCAGATTGCCAATATGAACTCTTTTGTTCAGGAACGCGTTACGGGAATGAAAATCGTACAGCTTTTTAACCGTGAAAAAATTGAAGCCGAAAACTTTAAAGAAATCAACAACAAACATAGAGTAGCTTGGATCAAGACGATTCTATACAACTCGATCTTCTTCCCGATTGCCGATATTATTTCGTCTATTACTTTAGGTTTGGTTGTGGTTTACGGTGGTTTCAGAATCTTGAACGGAGATCATTTTACAACTTTCGGAGATTTATTCTCGTATACTATGTTTATCGGAATGCTTTTTAATCCGTTGAGACAAATTGCAGATAAGTTTAATGAGATGCAATTAGGAATGATTGCTGCCAATCGTGTTTTTGATATTATCGATACACAAGATCATATTCAGGATACTGGAAAAATTGAAGCGCCAGTTTTTGATGGAAGTATAGAATTTAAAAATGTTCGTTTTAGTTATATTACGGAAGAAGAAGTAATAAAAGGTATAGATCTTTCAGTTTCTGCTGGACAGACTGTTGCAATTGTAGGTTCTACAGGCGCAGGAAAATCTACGATCATTAATTTATTGAATCGTTTTTACGAAATCAACAGCGGAACAATTTGTATTGATGGCGAAAACATAGAAAACTACACTTTGGCTTCTTTAAGAAAACAAATTGCTGTGGTTTTGCAAGATGTATTTTTGTTTGCCGATACGATTTATAATAATATTACACTGCACAATCCAGAAATTACAAGAGATAAAGTAATTGATGCAGCAAAGAAAATCGGTGTTCATGATTTTATTATGAACTTACCGGATAATTATGATTTTGACGTAAAAGAGCGAGGCGTTATGCTTTCGTCTGGACAAAGACAGCTTATTGCTTTTTTACGTTCTTATGTGAGTAATCCTAGTATTTTAATTTTGGATGAAGCAACTTCTTCAATCGATACGTATTCTGAAGAAATGATTCAGCGTGCAACAGAAACGATTACAAAAGGAAGAACTTCTATTATTATTGCGCATAGATTAGCAACAATTGTAAATGCAGATAAGATTGTGGTGATGGATAAGGGATTGATTGTTGAACAAGGTACACATCAGGAGTTATTGCAAAAGACTGATGGGTATTATAAAAATTTATATGACTCGCAATTTGCTGTGGCAAACTAAGTCATGATGTTACTTTTTGAAATTTAGATTAAAAAATATTACCTCTAGACGCGCATTTCTAATATATGTTATTGTTTCGATCCTGATTACGGTTTCGGCAGTCTATATTCTGAGCAATCTGATTACTGATTTAACTGAAAAATCGAATGACGATATAGCTACGCGCAATTTTTTTAAAAAGCAGGAATTCATGTCCGAAGAGCTTTCGAAGTTTTTGGAGCAGGAAAAAAAAATTGAGCATGTTTTAAAAATAAGCAATTCGCAAAACCTAGGTAATAATCTTCAGCTTTTATCTTCGCTTCAAACATATAATAAACTGATTGTAAACAATTGGTTTCAGATTAACGAAAATGCAATTCAATACGGGAATCCTTCTATTTCTAATGAAGTTAAAAATGACGTAAAAGCATTTCTTCTTCAAAATAAAAACAGTGATCATCTAAGCGTAATTCTTCCGCAAGGAAACGAATGGGTTTGGCGTATTTATTTCAAATTAACTTCAGAAAACAAAACCATTGTAAAATATGGCTATGATATCAATTTAAGATTGCTTCATAGTTATATTTCTAAAATAGACAAAACCAAAACGGCTACTAATTACGCTTTTGTTTTTGATAAAAACGGAACTTGCATTTACCATCCGGAAATTGCTTTTCTTGGAAAAAATATTTTTAAGATTTCATCTTTCAAACCGTCTGACACTATTTATAGCAAAAAACAAGATTTCGCCAAAAGCACAACTTTGTCTGAGTTCTTGCAATTGGATGTGATTCGTTTTACCAAAAAACTGGACATTAAAAACTCAAACTGGTTCATCTGTGTTAATGTTCCAAAAATGGTTGCAGACGAAAATGTAGCTTTAGTTAAAAAGTACTCAACTTCAATTTATTTGATTACAACTGTAATGTTGCTACTGATTTTCTCTCTTTTCTCTTATGCCAGCAGACGTGCCTATAAAGAAAAAGAAATTGTTACAGAAGAGAAAAACAGACTCTTAGTCGAAAACGAAAAAATCATCAAAGAAAAAGCTTTGATTCAGTTGCAACAATTAAAAGAGCAGATTAATCCGCACTTTTTATTCAATTCGCTTAATTCGCTTTATATGCTGATTGGAAGTGATATTAAAGTTGCGCAGAAATTTACTTTAAACCTATCTCGTATTTATCGTTATTTAATTGATCCGCCAGAAAAGAACATTGTTCGCTTGAAGGACGAATTATTATTTATCGAAAAATATATCTTTTTGCAGCAAACTCGTTTTAAGGAAGAATTATTCTTTTCTATCGAAATTGAAAGCGAAACTGCATTAAACAAACACATCCCCTATCTTGCTTTTCAGATTGTGGTCGAAAATGCTATTAAGCATAATAGAGCCACTCAGGAAAGTCCACTTACTACAAAAATCCTGATTAAAGAAGATCAGGTTATCATCAGCAATAATCTTCAAAAGAAATTGACTGCAGAATTGAGTACTAAATTTGGGCTAAATTACCTAAAGAGTATTTACAATTATTATTCAAAAACAGAATTTAAGACATCAGAAAAAGATGGCTATTTTGTTTGTATTCTTCCATTAATATCCATTCACTCCTAAAAAAAAGCCACTCACTCCTTTTTGTTTTTTTCATGAACTAAAATAAAATAGTTTCGGACCTAAAATTAACCTAAACTTAACATCTGATGAAGGAAAAATCATTCCTGCATAATTTGATAACAATTTGCATACTCCTATTATTATTATCGCCGCTTACCGTTCATTCTCAAAAGAAAAAGAAAGACAAAAAAGAGGACAAAACTGAAATTAAAAAAGATTCTACCGATTCTAAAAAAGGCAAAAAATACGACGACCTTGTAAAAAAAGGTTCTATAAAAAAGGGAATCTTCAATGTCATTCAAGTAAAAACCGATGTTTATTTTGAAATTCAGGACAGTTTATTCCAAAGAGAATTTTTAGTGGTAAACAAATTATCTCAAGTTCCTTTTCAAGTAAACGAAGCTGGCTTAAATAAAGGAATGAATTATGAAAACAAAGTCATTAGTTTTTATAAAGACACAATAGCAAAGAAAGTCTGGGTAAAATCTTATGTTCCTAAGGTTTCTTCACCAAAAGAAGATGCGATTACACAATCGGTTCAAAATAATTTTGCAGAATCTATTATTGAAGTTTTTGATATTGAAACCAAAAACAACGATTCGACTTCTGTCGTTATTAAAGTAAACAAGATTTTTGACGGAAAACAAAAAAGCTTCAATGATGTTTTGAGCAACATTGGTTTTGGAGGATCTGTAAAATCTGAGCTTTCTTATATTGAAGGTGTAAAATCGTTCCCTAAGAACATTGTCGTAAAATCACAACTGACGACTTCTGTAAGCGAAGGCGGACCGGCATTATCGGTAACGCTTGGCGTAACAAGTAATATTATTTTATTGGATAAAACTCCAATGAAACCACGTTTTTCTGATAACCGAATTGGTTTCTTTTCTGAAAAACATTGGTATTTTACCGATGCACAGCAGGCAATGGTTGAAAAAGAACTCATTACACGCTGGAGATTAGAACCTAAAAAAGAAGATGAAGAAAAATATTTGAAAGGTGAATTAGTAGAGCCGAAAAAACCAATCGTTTATTACATCGATCCGTCGACTCCAAAACAATGGAGAAAATATATTATTGATGGAGTACACGATTGGCAGGCAGCTTTTGAAAAAGCGGGTTTCAAAAACGCTATTATCGCAAAAGAACCTACTGATAAAGATTTAGATTTTGATATTGATGACGTTCGCTATTCGGTAATTACATACGCTGCGTCTCCAAAATCAAATGCTATGGGGCCATCTGTCGTTGACCCACGAAGCGGTGAAATTATTGAAGCCGATATTATCTGGTGGCATAATGTAATGACTTCGCTTCAAAGCTGGATGCGCATTCAGACAGGACCAATTGATCCTAAAGCTAGAGGAAATAAATTTAGTGATGAACATATGGGAGAAGCAATCCGTTTTGTTTCATCTCACGAAGTTGGACATACTTTTGGTCTAAAACATAATATGGGTTCTTCTTTTGCTTACGATGTAGAATCGTTGCGGTCTAAAGAATTCACAGCAAAAATGGGCGGAACTGCTCCATCAATTATGGATTATGCCCGTTACAATTATATAGCTCAGCCAGAAGACAACGTAACAGTTATTACTCCGAAAATTGGAGAATACGATAAATATGCTATTGAATGGGGTTACAGATGGTACTCGCCTAACGACAACGAAACAACAAAACTAAACGCCTTAATTACAAAACATCAAGATGACCCCATTTATTTTTATGGTGAGCAGCAAGGAAATGTAATTGATCCTCGTTCTCAGTCTGAAGATTTAGGAAATGATGCCATGAAAGCAAGCGAATACGGTTTGAAAAACTTAAAGCGTGTTGTAGATAATATTTTAAGCTGGACTTACGAAAAAGATCAGTCTTACTACGAAACAGGCAAACTGTATATTGGAGCTATTGGCCAGTGGCAAACATACAATGAGCATGTATTAGCTAATATTGGTGGTGTTT
Organism: Flavobacterium movens; assembly: GCF_039581425.1. Classification (NCBI taxonomy): domain Bacteria; kingdom Pseudomonadati; phylum Bacteroidota; class Flavobacteriia; order Flavobacteriales; family Flavobacteriaceae; genus Flavobacterium; species Flavobacterium movens. The sequence continues at coordinate 526,530 of NZ_JBCPXY010000002.1, read as the reverse complement.
ATTTAAATACAACGGTTCATGGCGATAACAAACAAAGTTATGTTCCAGTTCCTGCTGCAATGCAGAAAAGAGCTGCAGATTATTTAGTTAAAAATGTCCTTACAATTCCGCAGTGGTTGTTTTTCAATGATATTTTAGAAAAAACAAATCCGTTGAAAGATTCTCCTTTTGGACCTTACGAGTATACACCATACACAATGGCACGAGGATTACAATACGATGCTATGTACAGCTTGTTCAGAGACGACCGTTTACTTCGAATGACAGAGAATGAATTATATCAGCGAAATAAAACTAAAGACCCTGTTTTTACCGTAAATGATTTGTTTAAAAAAATGCATCAAAACGTTTTTGCTGGAACAATTGCGAATAAATCACTATCAATTCTGGAGCGTATGACTCAAAAGAATTATGTTGATGTTTTAATTATTTCGACAAATAAATTATTTGAAAAAACCGAAGCGAAGAAATCAATCGAAATTCAGCAGACTTTAAGCATGCCACATTTATGCAATTATTTAGATGATGCACATACAGCAAGAAATATTAATAATGCTTTTTTAAGTAGAGTTGCAGAAGTAACATCAGATAAAAAAGGCGAATTATTAAAAGTGCTTCAGTTATTAAAAACCAAAAAGAACACTGGAGACCAATCAACCCAAAACCATTACCGCGATTTAATACAGCGAATTGAAAAAAGTCTAAACACAACCTTTTAATACACAACCCAAAAACATGAAAAAAATTTTACAAGCCTTACTGCTGTTCCTGGCCATCGCAGGATACTCGCAGGAAACCCGAACCATTTCGGGGATCATTCAAGATGCAGCAGATTCATCGCCAATTCCAGGTGCATCAATCTTTGTTGAGAATAATTCGATATCAAATAAAACTGCTATGGCAGGTATTATTCATAGTGAAGCAATTGGAACTACATCAGATTTCGATGGTAAATTCACTTTGAAAATCGCAAAAAATGTTACCACTTTGAGAGTTACCTTCATGGGATACAAATCGTATACTATTGAATTAACGGCTCAAAAAGATTATACTATTGCATTAACTTCTGAAACCGCAAAACTTCAGGAAGTTGTAATAACAGGTTATCAGAAAATTGAAAAAAGAAAACTAACCTCTGCCATTACAAAGGTAGATATGGCTTCAATTCAGCAGACAGGTGTTGCTAGTATTGACCAATTATTGATTGGACAAGTTGCCGGAGTTGCTGTTACTACTCCGTCAGGAGCGCCAGGTGCAGCGGCAAAAATTAGAATTAGAGGTACAGCTTCTCTAAACGGAACACAAGATCCTTTATGGGTATTAGACGGACTTCCGTTAGAGAACAATGATGTTCCAAAAAATTACGATAAAGAGAATATCGATTTATTAAGCAACTACTCTATTGCTGGTTTAAATCCAGACGACATTAAAGATATTACCATTTTAAAAGATGCTGCCGCGACAGCTATTTACGGCGCACGTGCTGCAAACGGAGTAATCGTTGTTACAACTAAAAAAGGGAGAAGCGGTAAAATGACCGTTAGCTTCAACACCAATACTTTTATTACGCAAAGGCCAGAATTTTCAAAATTAAACTTAATGAACTCTAATCAGAAAGTTGATCTTGAACTTAATATGGCGAGCCGTGCAGATTTGACTTACAGAGACACCGGTGGTGATGTTGCTCGTATCCTAAATGGAGCGAATGAATTAGACGCATACAGAGCCGGTGGATTCTCTTCTTTGAGTCCGCAAACACAACAGTCAATCAATAATTTAAGAGGCATCAATACAAATTGGGGCAATTTATTATACCAAAATGCTATTAATACGCAACACGGATTAAGTTTGTCTGGAGGTAGCGAAAGATCTGACTACTATTTCTCTTTAGGATATTATGATGAAAAAGGAACAACTATTGGAACTGGTCTTAAACGTTATAATTTAACTTTAAAAAACAGCTACGACATTACTGATAAATTTAAAGTGGGTGTAGGTATTTTTGGTTCAGATACTAAAACTACTTCTTACGTAACAGATACTGATGGCTTTACAAATCCTGCAAACTATTCAAGAAACGTAAATCCGTACCTTACTCCTTACAATGAAGATGGAAGTTATAAATACGACCCAGACATTGCTTCTTATTCTGATATTAAATTGCCTTTTAATTTCTTAGAAGAAAGAAACAATACTTCTTACGATTTAAAAACAAGAGCTATAAAAGCGTTGCTTGACGCTGAGTATAAAATCACAAAAGATTTGAAAGTATCAAGTCAATTAGGTTTACAGTTGGATAATTCTTCTAGCGAAAAATTTGCTGGCAAGGAAACTTTTTACACTAGAAAACAAAAAGAAAAAACAAGCTATTATTCTGGCGGAGTTCAAAAGTATTTCCTTCCTGAAGGTGGAATTATTCAAAATACAAACACAGACTTTTTTCAGTACAACTTAAAAACAATGGTGAACTATTCTAAAACTTTAGGAGAAAAACACGAAATTGAAGTAATGGTTGGTAATGAATTAAGAAGAAATAAAAACACTTCTATCTTGACAAGAGGTTTTGGTTATGATGAAAAGAATTTGACAACACAGCAAATTATTTTCCCTAACTCGAATTCTGTTAATGATGCTATTTACAAAACATTCATAAAAACAGAAAAAGAAAATGCCTTTGCATCATTCTTTGCAACAGCTGCATATACTTACAACAGAAAATATAGTTTCTACGGAAGTGTTCGTTATGATGGATCAGATTTATTTGGTGTAGACCCTAAATACAAATACTTGCCACTTTGGTCAACATCTGGATCTTGGTTAGTATCTCAAGAAAATTTCTTAAAAGATAGTAAAACGATTTCTAACTTAAGACTTCGTGCTTCTTACGGTTTACAAGGTAATATTGATAAAAATACTTCACCTTATGTAGTTGGAGAAAATAAAACTACTACGATTTTACCAGGACAGACAGAACCTATAATTGAAGTAATGACTCCTCCAAACAGCAAATTGCGTTGGGAAAAAACAGAAAACACCAACTTAGGTTTTGATCTTGGCGTATTTAATAACCGTATTAGCATTGTAACTGATTTCTACGGAAGAAAAAGCACCGATTTAATTGGAATGAAAGCGCTTCCTTTAGAAAATGGTTTTGAATTTACCAATATGAACTGGGCGCAAGTAAGCAACAAAGGTTATGAAATCGCTTTGGCTACAAAAAACATAGATCATCCTAATTTTAAATGGAATACCACAATTAATTTTGCTCATAACAAAAGTAACATTGACCGTTTAGAAATAAGAGACAACAGTTATTTGCCAAACCAAGAAGGTCATGCTGTAAATGCTGTTTTCGGGTTTAAAACAAACGGAATCGACGAAAATGGCTATCCATTATTTGTAAACAAAAAAGGAGAAACTGTAAATGCACAGACTTTCTTTGGTTTATTTGACCCTTATGCTGAATTCTTGCCTGGAGAAATTACACAGTCAAGTTTAACGCCAGCAGAATTTAGAGATCTATTTGTTTACCTAGGAGACAAAGATCCTAAATTTACAGGAGGTCTTACAAACACATTTAAGATTCGTAATTTTGATCTTACGATTGCTGCATCATTCAATATCAAACAAACTGTTACCAAAACACCTCCTTACAACGGAACAATAGTAGACAGAGGACAGAATTATACAACTGATATTTTAAACGCTTGGTCACCAACCAATACTTCATCTAATTTACCTGGTATTACGAGTAAAGATTCTGGTACGGGCGATTCATGGATGGCATATAGCTGGTTTTCTGGTGCAAATCAAATCAATACTTATAACTACCTAGATACTTGGGTTAGCGAAATGAGTTATATGAGATTAAGCAGTGTTCGTTTTGGTTATACATTCCCAAAAACATTCACAGATCACATCAATATTCAAAGTATTCGTTTAAATCTTGAAGCAAGAAACTTATTTGTAATAAGTTCAGATTACAAAGGTTATTTTGATCCTGAAACTTACGGAAACATTTATGCACAGCCAGTTCCTAGATCATTTACTTTAGGACTTAATGTTACTTTCTAAAAATTAAAAAAGATGAAAAAATTCTCAAAATATATAACACTATTCGTTGCTGCTATTGCCCTTAGCAGCTGCGATGACTATCTGGACATTACTCCAGTAGGAAAAGTAATTCCAGAATCGCTAGAAGAATTTCGTGCAGTTCTAACCAAAGGATATGCTTCATATCCAGAGCACAAATCGTTGTCTACAGTTCGTACAGACGAATTAGTAATGAACGAGGACAACAGTGAAGTTTCTATCTACAAAGATATCTATTTATGGAAAGATGCAAATCCTGATAAAAGTACATTAGAGTTTCACTATCAAGATTTATACAATGTCATTTTTTACACCAATGTTGTTATAAATGAAGCTTCAAAAAAAGTAGAAGCATCTGAGGAAAAAGATCAATTATTAGGAGAAGCTTATGCTTTGAGAGCAATGGCAAACTTTGATTTGGTTAACCTTTTCGGAAAACCTTACAATCCTTCAACTGCAGCTACAGACAAAGGAGTTCCGTTAGCTTTAGAAATTGACTTAGAACAAGTTTTTGTGCCACACAGTGTTGAAGCAGTTTACAATCAAATTATTTCTGACACTAAAGAAGCAGAGAAATTAATTAACATAAACAAGCAGGCGACAGGATTAAACTATCGTTTCTCAAAAGTTGCTTTATTCAGTTTAGAAAGCCGTGTGTATTTGTATCAGCAGCAATGGCAAAAATCATTAGATGCTGCAAACAAAGCTTTAGAAATCAACAATACTTTAATTGACCTAAAAGCAACTCCAGTTCTGGCTACAAAATTTGACGGAAAAGAATCGATTTTAGCATTAGAAGATGGATATATAGTGGGTATTCAAAGAGCTTCATTTGCTTCTCCAGATTTAATTGCAGCGTATAACAAAACAACAGATTTACGTTTCTCGCTTTATTTTTCAGCAAGCGGAAGCCGTTTCAAAATTCTAAAAGGAGGAAATGATAATCAAAAATCATCTTTCAGAACTTCAGAATTGTTTTTAACAAAAGCCGAGACTTTATTGAAATTAAACAATATTAACGATGCAAAAGCAACAGTTTTAAATTTCATTAAAAACAGATATTCGGCAACTGGATATACGCAGCTAGAAGGTGAAGTTAACGCAATGAATACTGCAGATTTGACGAACTTCATTTACGAAGAAAGACATAGAGAATTTGCTGTAGAAGGTCACCGTTGGTTTGACTTAAGAAGAACAACTCAAAAACAAATCGTTCATAAATTCTTGAGCACCGAAAGCACTTTAATACAAAATGATCCGCGTTATACTATTATCTATCCAGCAAACGCAAGATTGAACAATCCCAATCTATAATTTTACCTAATTGTTTTTTTTAAAAGGTCTAGTTTTTACAGCTAGGCCTTTTTTTATAAAAAACTACCAACAAAAGAGCCTGTTTATTACGAATGGATTTATCTTTGCAAAAGATACTGATTATTTAAAGTCCGTAAAATGAAAATTGCTATTGTTGAAGACGAACATCTTGCTTCCAGCTATCTAAAATCTATTTTAGAACAGCAGGACGTTTTATCGATTGATGCAATCAACGTTTTAAAATCGGTTAAAGAAGCTGTAGCATTTTTTAGCGAAAACAAAGTAGATCTCGCTTTTATGGACATCCATTTGGGCGACGGAAAAAGTCTTGAAATTTTCGAAAAAGCAGATATCTCCTGCCCTGTTATTTTTGTAACCGCCTACGATTCTTATGCCATTTCTGTTTTCAAACATTTTACAATCGATTATCTTTTAAAGCCGTTTGAAGAAGAAGAATTACTAGAAGCGCTTCAAAAATTCAAAAAAATAAAAGATAGCTTTAACAGCAATGCTACACTTCAATCTTTAGTTGCAATTGAAAATCCTGAAAGCAGTAAAATTCAGCGTCATTTCCTAGTAAATCACGGTTATAAAATGATTTCTATTAATGAAAACGAAATCTCATATTTTCTAGCGACTGGAAAACATCTTTTTATTCATATAAAATCTGGAAACAGCTATTTGTACAATAGTACTTTGACTGATATTATAAATAGTCTCGACCCTTTCAATTTCTTCAAAATAAACCGAAAATATATCGTTAGCCGAGACACTATTAAAGAAGTGATAAAACATTCCAACCAGAAGGTCGAATTGATTTTGACGGTTCCTGCAGCTGAATCTGACGCGATTTTTATTAGTAAAAAGGAAATTAATAACTTCAAAAACTGGCTGGATCAATAATTTAATAATTCTTTAGCTATAAATTAATTCGAAATCAAAAAACAGGAAAACTGCATTTTTGATAATTTGTGATTTAAAATCCGATTAAAAACTATCAAAAACACTTTAAAACGTTAAATTAGCGTTATAGAAATCATAAAATTGCCCTTTCACAATCAATGAGATAGCTGAAATTTTTGGTTTATTTTTTATCTTTGAGAGTATAGAAATCAAATGTAAAAGACAATGCCACAAAATAGATTTTATCCTGATGAAAAATTCAAAGAAATAGAAATAAATGCCTCATTACAATTAAGATATGCCATTTCAAACAGGGGAAGATTAATAAGCTTTACCGACGATATTGAAAACGGACGCATCTTAAAAGGCGGTTTAAGCGACGGATATCCAACTTTCCGTTTTAAGGTTAAAAAAGATGATAAAATCGTAAATAAATATCTCTTCTTATACAAACTAGTTGCGCAATATTTTATTCCGAAAGAATCGGAAGAACAGACGTATGTACTGCATCTAGATTATAATAGAGCCAACGATGATGTAAGAAACTTGCGTTGGGCAACCAAACAAGAAATGATGGCGCACAGCCGTAAAAGTCCGCGCGTGATTCAGGCAAAGAAGAACTTAATAGAACACAACTTAAAAGCTGATGGGCGAAAATTAACTACTACAAAAGTGATGTTAATTAAAAAAATCCTCGCAAGACCAGAACAAAAAACACGTCTTAAAATGATTGCCAAACAATTCGGTGTAAGCGAAATGCAAATTAGAAGAATTGCCAGCGGAGAAAACTGGGGACACGTGAAAATTTAATGATGAATTGTTAATTGTGAATGGTAAATTATTAATTCAAAATTCATAACTCATAATTATATAAGCCACAGATTACACAGATTAACACAGATTTTTTGAAAATCATTTTAATCCTAATAATCTGTGGCTTAATTTTTTTTCGCCATCAACCACAAACCATCAACCATCAACAATTACTCACCAAATCACAAAAATCACTTCATAATTCACAATTTACAATTCACAATTACTTCGGTTTCTGTGAAAAGACCAAAATCTATGTCTTTAAAAACAAAATTTCAAGTGTTCATATAAAATAAATCCTTAAATTCGCAATCACAAATAACAAAAGAAGAAATCGAAAGATGAGTTTCGGAAATATAAACTTCACATTCGATTGTTAATACTAAAAGCAAAAAAAATGAAATACGACGTTATTGTTTTAGGAAGTGGTCCTGGAGGATATGTAACAGCGATTAGAGCTTCACAATTAGGCTTTAAAACTGCTGTAGTAGAAAAAGAAAATCTAGGTGGAGTTTGCCTTAACTGGGGATGTATCCCAACAAAAGCGCTTTTAAAATCTGCTCAGGTTTTTGATTACCTTAAACACGCTTCTGACTACGGATTGAAAGTTTCTGAATTTGATAAAGATTTCCCTGCTGTTATTCAACGCAGCCGTGGTGTTGCTGAAGGAATGAGCAAAGGTGTTCAATTCTTAATGAAAAAAAACAAAATTGACGTTATTGAAGGTTTTGGAAAACTAAAACCAGGAAAAAAACTTGACGTTACTGATAAAGACAATAAAGTTACAGAATATAGCGCTGATCATATTATCATCGCAACTGGTGCTCGTTCTCGTGAGTTGCCAAACTTACCTCAAGATGGTGTAAAAGTAATTGGATACCGTCAAGCAATGACATTGCCAACTCAGCCAAAATCTATGATCATTGTTGGTTCTGGAGCAATTGGAGTGGAGTTCGCTCACTTCTACAACTCAATGGGAACAGATGTTACTATCGTAGAATTTATGCCAAACGTAGTTCCTGTAGAAGACGAAGATATCTCAAAACAATTTGAGCGTTCTTTGAAAAAATCAGGAATTAAAGTAATGACTAACTCTTCTGTTGAGCGTATCGACACAACTGGAGCAGGAGTTAAAGCTTTCGTTAAAACTGCAAAAGGAGAAGAAGTTTTAGAAGCTGACATCGTACTTTCGGCAGTTGGAATTAAAACAAACATTGAAAACATCGGATTAGAAGAAGTTGGAATCGCTGTTGACAGAGATAAAATCTTAGTAAACGCTTACAACGAAACTAATATTCCAGGATACTACGCAATTGGAGATGTTACTCCAGGTCAAGCTTTAGCTCACGTAGCTTCTGCTGAAGGAATTAACTGTGTTGAGAAAATTAAAGGTTTACACGTAGACCCAATCGATTACGGAAACGTTCCTGGCTGTACTTACGCAACTCCAGAAATTGCTTCTGTAGGTTTAACAGAAAAACAAGCTAAAGAAAAAGGTTACGAATTAAAAATTGGTAAATTCCCATTCTCAGCTTCTGGAAAAGCAAAAGCTGCTGGAAATGCTGACGGATTCGTAAAAGTAATTTTCGATGCTAAATACGGAGAATGGTTAGGATGCCACATGATTGGTGCTGGTGTTACAGATATGATTGCTGAAGCAGTTGTAGCTCGTAAACTAGAAACTACAGGTCATGAAATCCTTAAATCTATCCACCCTCACCCAACAATGAGCGAGGCTGTTATGGAAGCTGTAGCTGATGCTTATGGCGAAGTAATTCACTTGTAAAAATATACAAAGTAGAGACTAAATGTCTTTACGGAGTTATATATAATTTTCAATTTATAAAATCCGATTTGCTTTTAGTAAATCGGATTTTTTTTGCTTTCTCCCATTCCAATCCTAGAAGTACAAATTTTACCATTTTAGAAATTAGCTTTGTAATATTTTAATACTATTTTCGTGCAAAAAAACTAACCTAACCCATTAAAAAAATTAGAAAATAGTATGAAAAAAATTTTCCTTTTTATTATTCTAGGAATATCAATTACTTTAAAAGCCCAAGATGCCAGCGTCGAAAAATCAATCTTCTCAGTTCAAACCGGATTTGCAGGATTATGGCTCAATAACGAATTAAAACTTTCAAATTCAATTGCGTTACGAAGCGAAATTGGTATAGAATATGATTTTGCTGTTGGAGACCATTATGATGAAGCTGGTTTTATCCTACAGCCTGTTATAGCTCTTGAACCAAGATTTTACTACAACTTGAAGAAAAGAAATGCAAATGGAAGAAAAATTTCTAACAATAGCGGAAACTATCTTTCTTTAAAAACAAGTTACCACCCAGATTGGTTTGTAATTAATCTAGACGACAATATCACTAAAACAGCAGATTTATCTATTATTCCAACTTGGGGAATAAAGCGTTCAATTGGCAATCATTTTACTTATGAAGCCGCGGTTGGATTAGGCTACAGACTTGTATTCCTAAAAGCAAATTCATACAATGGACACGCACAAAATGTAGATGGCTTTAATTCAACTGAAAGCCAATACACTCCTTATTTACATTTGAGAGTTGGATATGTTTTTTAAGAGAGTTTAAAAATTATTTTATAAAATCCGACTTGTGAAAACAGATCGGATTTTTTTATGCCTATAGCTTTGTCTTTTCGACCGAACAGAGAAATGACAATACTATGATTTCAAAAAAAAGGATTCAAACAAATCTCAAAATTCATTATGCAACACCGCTCTTAAAGTAATAAAAAGATTACTTTTACAGATCAATATAAATAAGCATTGTTATGGAAGAAACAAAAATATTCTACGCCGACGGAGAAAACCCTAAAATGATTGAAGCTTACAAAAGAGCTCAGGAAACCTTTAAATATTTCTGGAGAGAATTATCTTGGGAATACAGAAGAATAGTTCCAGGATTGGATGTTGCTTGTGTAAAACTAGCTTTTACTCAAGAAATAGACAACGAAACAATTGTAGAGCATATGTGGATTAACGACGTCAACTTTGATGGCGAAAATATATACGGAATTTTAGTAAATGATCCCGATGAGCTGACCAATGTAAATAATGGAGACGAAATTGCAATTCCAGTTAATCAAATAAGTGATTGGTTATTTGCTATTGGCGGCAAAACTTATGGAGCATTTACAATTCAGGCAATGCGTTCTGAAATGAGCGATGAAGAAAGAGAATCGCATGACGAAGCATGGGGATTGGATTTTGGCGATTTTAATGACATTCTGGTTGTAAATGAGCAAAAAGAAAAACCCGAAAATCTAATAGAACATCCAATGAGCAAAAACATGGGAGAAAGTCTTATTGAATTTGTAAAAAACAATCCTGAGGAAGTAACCAATCAAGACGAGTTAGGCTATACTTTTCTGCATCGAGAGGCCATTGCAGGAAATCAGACTTCTGTAGAGGTCTTACTGGAATCTGGAGCAGACAAAAATATAAAAACAGAAACTGGCAAAACTCCTTTAGATTTTGCCAAAGAATTAAAATGGGATCATTTACTTCCCCTATTACAATAAAAACTTCAAAATCCGATTTGCTTCTGTAAATCGGATTTTATTTTTATCTAAAGTCTTATATATTTTTTCAACTCAAGTCCAAAACTATTCTATTTTTCATCTGTTAAAATTAAAGAATGTACTACTTTTGCTGCTCCAAATCTAAAATGCCACAGAATGAAAAAAGTAATCTTTACGCTCGTACTGTTAACCTCAGTTCTTATATCTGCCCAGACAAAAAACGACACCGATTTTGCCTCTCAACTGAAAAACTCATTTTCAGGATCTACAGATTGTGTAAACGACTTCGAAAAAATACTGAAACCAGCCGAACTTCAATCATTGAATACCACACTAAACGGTTTTGAAAAAAAATATCTTTATAAAATTGTTGTGATCACGACTCCTTCTTATGCGCCATTTAAGTCATTGGAAGAATATACATTAGAACTCGATAAATTTCTATCAAAAGACCCTAGACTGGACCCTACTCTTTTAATAATAGTAAGCAAAACGTTAAGACAAATTCAGGTAATAAGTGTCGATTTTATAAGATACAAATTAAGTAATGAAGACACCCAAAACATAATTGCTACTTATTCTGTTCCAGAACTTAAAAAAGGAAACTATTATAAGGCTTTAGAGCTGGCATCAAATGAATTCATGAAAAAGCTTCAACTCTAATAAAAAATCAAAATCCGATTTGTGTAAACCAATCGGATTTTTTATTTATCTTGTTTACGCTTAATAAACAATAAATGTAAATTCGAAATGATAGTTGTAGAAGAATCTAGAAAGGTCGATTTACCACGTTTAAGAACCATTTTCTTAAATGAAAGACAGCGAACATTTACGGAGCAAGACACATCAGAATTTAAACTAGAAGATTTCGATAAGCAGACTCAAGGAGAATATATCCTAACTGCTCTCATAGATAATGTTCCTGTCGGATTTATTTCGATCTGGATGCCTAACAATTTTATTCATCATCTCTACGTTGATACTATATATCAAGGAAAAAACATTGGCACCCAATTATTACAAGCCGCCATACAAAAAACAGCATTTCCAATTACGTTAAAATGTCTTGTGAGCAACACAAAAGCAATTGAATTTTATCTTAAAAAAGGATTCAGAGAAAAATCTAAAGGACAGTCAAGCAACGGAACTTATATTTTATTTGAGCTGATAAAAGATGTAAAATAACCTAAATGTTTTAGCTATGAATCAGGTTCAAGAATACAACAATTCTCAGACAGCAGAAAACAAAGAAATCTGTAATCTACTTTATTCTATTATAAATAAAAACTTGATCGAAGCCGAAAACAAAATATGGCACGCTCATCCTGTTTGGTTTCTAGACGGAAATCCGATTGTGGGCTACAGCAAATTAAAAGATTCGGTTAGATTACTATTTTGGAGCGGACAATCTTTTGATGAAGAAAAACTGCAAAACGAAGGTTCGTTTAAAGCAGCTGAAATGCGTTACATAAACTCCAGTCAAATAAACGAAGAAGATTTAAAACGCTGGCTCAAAAAAAGCAGAGAAATTCAATGGGACTATAAAAACATTGTGAAACGAAAAGGCGAATTGCTTCGGTTAAAATAATCGTAAAAGAAAAGGCAAATGAATAACAGATGAAGTATGATGTGGGCGTGCCCCTCCGGGTCAGGCTGTCCGCTAAATTCCCGATTAACAAAAACTACGGCTAAAAAGCCTTGTTTTTCTAAATCGGGAGATACCGCTCCCATCCTTCACGCATCACGACTTTACAGCAGCATTTTGCTTTAAAATAATTTGTATTTTAGTAAGATTAGAATCCTAACCTAAAATCATCTAAATTATGCTAAAACATTTTTTTGTTGCCTTATTTTTTTGTTTCGGAATTCAGTTAAACGCTCAGGATCTCGGTTTTACCCAACCAGATTACAAAGCAATCGAAAAAGAAATCAGTGATAAAAACTCCAAATTCTTTTATCCGAAATTGATGGAAAGGCTAGTGAAAAATGATACGCTTTTAACCCACGACGAATACCTCCATTTATATCTAGGTTACTTTTTTCAGCCTAAATACAACGCCTTTTGGACTTCTCCCGATGACGAAAAACTTCGTACTTTTTATGCTAAAGAAAAACTGGAAGCTTCAGATTATGACGAAATTATAAAACTGGCCAATAATTCTTTAAAAGACTTTCCATTTGATTTACGACAGCTTAATTACCTAGCCTATATTTATCACTTAAAAGGCGACGAAACTGCCGCAAAAATTACTTCTTTCAAATTTCACAGCATCATGAATGTGATTCTTTCTTCTGGCGACGGCAAAAAATGCGAAACTGGTTTTCATGTTTTAATGGTCGATCACGAATACATATTGCTCAATCTTTTTGAAATTGAATCGAAAGGTCAATCACTCGTTGAAAATTGTGATTACCTAAGTTTCGAAAAGGGCGTTTATAATGTAGACGGAATTTATTTTAACATTGAAAAAATGCTCGAAAACGAAAAGAAAATGCTTCGATAAACAAAATCTCTAAACCTACAAAAATAGCTTCATCATTAAATTGATGAAGCTATTTTTTTTTGATAAAAACTATTTATTTATCGTTTATCAATAAATTTTTATTATTTTAGCAGCATAACTTCTAATCTTAAATAGCATGGAAATTAAAATCGGAACACCGCAGATTCTAAAAATCCTAAATATTTTATCATGGATTATTTTTATTGGCTTATGCGTAGAAGCTGGTATGTATCTTTTTAATGGAGTTTACACGATGACGATAAATTCCTACAATACCCGTTTTCTAAACTTACTTGCTCTATACCATTACAGTCCCAGCTTTTATATTCAAGAAATATGTTTTATCAGTATTGTGGCAATCTTAAAAGCGATTATGTTTTATCTGATTGTAAAAATGCTGCACGAGAAAAAATTAAATATAGAACAGCCTTTTACTGCTGAAATGGGGCGTTTTATATCCTATCTCTCCTATTTGGCTTTTGGGATCGGATTGTTTTCTTTTTGGGCTTTCAAATTCAACAATTGGCTAATTATTAAAGGAGTCCAACTTCCTTCTTTAGAATCACTTAATCTTGAAGGGCACAGCATTTGGATTTTTATGGCAATTGTAATGTTTGTTGTCGGGCAGATTTTTAAAAGAGGAATCGAAATCCAATCTGAAATTGACCTAACCATTTAAACGAAAAATTATGCCCATTATAGTAAATTTAGATGTCATGATGGCAAAAAGAAAAATGTCATTAAATGAACTTTCAGAAAAAGTAGATTTAACATTATCCAATCTTTCCATTCTAAAAACGGGCAAAGCAAAAGCAATCCGTTTCAGTACACTTGAAGCCATCTGCAAAGTTCTGGATTGTCAGCCTGGAGATATTTTAGAATTTTCTGAAGATTAATTTTGTTTTGCTTTAATTTGTATTTTCGTACAAAATCAAAGTAGTTTTTAAGAGCATTTCTAATCTAAAAAATCTAACAATGAACATTCTAATTGTTTACTCACATCCAAGCAAAAAATCATATACTTTTCAGGTTTTAGAAAGATTAAAATCAGTTTTAGGCAATGAAAATTGGAATATTGAAGTCTCCGATTTGTATGCTTCTAATTTTGTTAGTGATATGTCTGAAGCAGAATATGAGCGTGAAGGTTTTGCTAAGACACAGCTCCCAATTTCTCAAGATGTTTTAGCAGAACAGGAAAAAATAGAAAAAGCAGATTGTATTATTTTCCTGTATCCTGTTTGGTGGAGTGATTGTCCAGCAAAATTAAAAGGCTGGTTTGATCGTGTGTATTCAGTTGGATATGCCTACGGGCAAAATGAATCTTCAAGAAAGATGAAAACCATTCCATACGGACTTGTAATTTGCACTGCAGGGCATCCGAATGAATTTTTGCTTGAAATTGAAATGGCTCAAAGCATGGAAAAAATTATGCTCGAAGACCGTTTAGGAAAACGTTTTACACACAAAGAAATGATTATTCTAGGCGGAACATTAGAACTTGAAAATGTAATAGCAAAACATTTTGAACTGATAAATAAAATTCCAGAAAAAATTAAAACAATACAATAGATCACAAAATCTTACTTTATAAAAAATGCTAGAAGAAAATAATTTAGAAAAATCAGTTTTTGAAGAAATTCCAACCGAAAAAATATATTCAGAAAAAGCGATACGAATAGGAACATTTTTTGCTGGTCCGCTGGTTGCGGGGTATTGCATTGCAGAAAATTTTAAAGCGTTTAATGATTTTGAAAAAGCAAAAAACACATGGATTATTACCACACTATCAATGATAGCAATTATTGGGCTTATTTTTATCATTCCCGATAACTTCCCGAGCGTTCTTTTCCCTGTTCTTTATTCAGCTGTGGCTTCTTATTTCTTGAAAAAATTCCAGGAACAGAACATTCAAAAACATATTCAAAATGGCGGTGAAACTTTCGGCGGATGGCGAGTTACTTTGATTGGTTTATTGAGCATTCTTATATTTTTAGGAATTATTATGAGTGTAGTTCTCTTAACTGAAAACGCCTCATAATTTTTCTGTCCGAAACACCCCTTAAATTTGTCTCTAAAACACCTTAACCAATTGATTTTTAGATTGTAATTTTACTTTACTAATTTAAAAAATCAATTGATTATGAATACTCACGATTTTACCACAACAATACTTTTCAATCAATCACCAGAAGAAGTTTTTAAAGCCATACAAAACGTTAAAGGCTGGTGGTCAGAAGAAATTGAAGGCAAAACAGCAAACGAAGGTGATGAATTTAAATACCATTATGAAGATGTTCATCGCTGTAAAATAAAATTGATCGAAGTCATTCCGAATCAGAAAATCGTCTGGCTGATTGAAGAAAATTACTTCAGTTTTACCAAAGACGATAAGGAATGGACCAACACAACAGCCGTTTTTGATATTTCGAAAGAAGGCGATAAAACAAAACTTGTTTTCACCCATGTTGGACTTGTTCCAGAATACGAATGTTTTGAGGTCTGCAAAGCTGGTTGGAGCAACTATATCGAGAACAGTTTGAAAAAGCTAATAGAGACAGGAAAAGGACAGCCAAATGCAACTGGAAAACCTCAAATAGAAACCGAAAGAGCATTATCATCAAAAGAATAAATTTCATAAATTCGTTACAATAAAGAAACGAAAATTATGAATCCTATTTTAAGAAATACTTTGGCCGTAATTGCAGGTCTTGTTATCGGAAGTATTGTCAACATGAGTATCATTTTAATAAGCGGTTCTATAATTCCGCCTCCAAATGGTGCCGATGTTACCACTACAGAAGGTTTACAGGCATCCATGCACTTATTCGAGCCAAAGCATTTTTTATTTCCTTTTTTAGCCCACGCAATCGGAACTTTCGCTGGAGCATTTACAACTGCATTGGCAGCGGCCTCACACAAAACGAAACTAGCTTTTATTATTGGTGCTTTCTTTCTATTTGGTGGAATAACAATGGTATTTACACTCCCATCTCCACTCTGGTTCAGCATTGTCGATTTGGTTTTTGCTTATCTTCCAATGGCTTATCTCGCTTCTAAAATCGCTTCAAAAAAGAAAATCTAAAGAAAAATGGAAACCAAAAACGTTCTAAAACCAGCTAAAAAATGCTACAGCCACATTGGCGGTAAACTCGGCGAACTTCTTTTGGAAACATTTGCCAACAAAAAATGGATTGCAAAAAACGAGGCTTCAGATAAGCATTTTTACATCACCGAATTGGGCGAAAAAGAATTTGCCAAATTGGGTATCGATCTTACCAAAATCAAATCGGAAGCCATTTAATTTTATAAATTCACTGCTATTTTCTACAAAATTTATAGCGCTTAATTTCATAACTTAGTTTACTTTAAAAACCTGAATTATGACTAAGAAAGAAATCGCTATAAACTTCCTGAAACTAGCAGCAAAAGGACATCCTCACGAAGGTTTTCGATTATATGTCGGAAAGAATTTCAAACACCATAATGCTTACTTCAAAGGCGATGCAGACACTTTAATGCTTGCCATGGAAGAATCTGCCAGAACAAATCCAAATAAAGTTTTTAAAATTCATCATATTCTAGAAGACGATAACTTAGTTGCTGTTCATTCTCATCTCAAACAAACGCCATCAGATATAGGTTTTGCAGTAGTGCATATTCTAAAATTCAAAGACGATAAAATTGTAGAGCTTTGGGATTTAGGACAGCCTGTCCCTAAAGATTCTATTAACGAAAACGGAATGTTTTAATTTAATTATGAATTGTTAATGGTGCATTATTAATTATAAAATACTATAAAAAATCATTAACCATATTCAATCTAACAAGCATTAAATATTAACAATTAACAATTAACAATTTACAATTTACAATTTACAATTCACAATTATAAATGAACTTCATCACCAAAATCTCTTTATTATTAGTTTTAATCTTTGTTCCTTGCAATTCATCTGCACAAAAAAAAGAGGATTATAAAAAAAGTATTGATAGTATACTTCAAAACTCAAATCCGAAATTCAATGGTGTGGTTTTAATTTCAAAAAACAGAAAAACATTGTATTCTAAAACAGAAGGTTTTTCGAATTTCGAAACCAGAACACCTATGAAAATGGACACCCAATTTGAAATCATGTCCAATAGTAAATTAATTGCTGCCGTTTTACTGTTGTTGGAAGTAGAAAAAGGAAAAGTAGATTTGAATGATCCAATCAAAAAATACCTGCCAGAACTTACACAAACTTGGGCCGATTCAGTAACTGTTCATCAGCTTCTAAATCACTCACACGGAATTATCGATTTAGAAAAACCATTGGCTTTTAAACCAGGAACCGATTTTAAATACGGAAATCTAAGTTTTAATCTGGTTGCAAAAATTGTCGAATTCAGCTCTAAAAAAAGCTACACAGAAGTTGCTGAATCACTTTTTAAGAAATTAAAGATGGATCATACTTTTTGTTATTCGAAAAATAAAGAACAAAATCTGGCAAAAGGCTATTATAACATAAAAAATCAACTGGAAGCTGATACTTCAAGACAAATCACAGATGAAACTTTAGGTGCAGACGGCATTATTTCAACCGCTTCTGATCTTGCTATTTGGAACAATAATCTTCATAAAGGAAAAATATTAAAACCAGAATCGTATCAGTTATTAACTAAAAACACCATTTTATCTCAGCATAATTTCTTCGGAAAAAAAAAGCAACCTTATGGATACGGAATTCGAATTGTAGAAGAAGAGTCCGTTAAATATCTTGGACATACAGGTTTGGGAGACGGGTTTTCTGGCGTAAATTTGTATTTCCCACAAAGTGATGTAAGCTTAATTGTTTTAGAAAATCAGATGCCCGAAGATGCCGGTTTGTTTTATGCGACTGAGTTTAAAATCAAAAACATTCTTTTAAAAAGTAATTTATTAAAGAAAAAGTAAGCTAAAATGGCAAAAAATAAAACCACAGAAACTCAAAATAGCGTTACTGATTTTATTGACGCTGTCGAAAATGAAGTTAAAAGAAACGACGCTTTTGAACTTCTAAAAATAATTCAAGAAGCAACTGGTTTTGAACCCAAAATGTGGGGACCAAGCATTATTGGTTTTGGAAGCTATCATTACAAATACGACAGCGGTCACGAAGGCGATGCGCCGTTGGCTGGTTTTTCGCCAAGAAAAACAGCCATGACCGTTTATTTTTATCTGCCAGAAGAAAAAAGAGAAGAACTTTTATCTAAACTTGGAAAACATACTTCGTCTAAGGCATGCATTTACATTAAAAAACTCGAAGATATTGATATTGAAATCTTAAAAAAGATAATTTTACTTTCAATTGAATATACCCAAAATTTATATCCTCAAAATAAATGACAACATTCGTAATTCTATTATTTCTGATTGGTTTTGCAATTTATATGTTTCTGCAGCACCCAAAATTCGGAAAAGCGCCTTCGGGGGCGAGACTAGTTCAAATTCAAAATTCGCCACAATATAAAAACGGAAAATTCGAAAACCAGAGCTTTACGCCCGATCTCGCCGAAGGAGCAACTATGGCTGGAGTTTTGTTTGAATTTTTCTTCAAGAAAGTAGATCGAAAAATTCCAACCGATCTTATTCCGTCTGTAAAAACCAATTTATTGGAGCTTCCTCTAGATCAAGATATTTTGGTTTGGTTTGGGCATTCGTCTTATTTTATTCAGCTTGAAGGAAAACGCTTTTTAATTGATCCCGTTTTTAGCGGTAACGCCTCTCCTATTCCTGGCACAACAAAATCGTTTAAAGGAACAGATATTTACACGGTTGACGATCTTCCAGAAATTGATTATTTATTGATTACACATGATCATTATGATCATTTGGATTACGATACATTTCTAAAATTAAAACCTAAAACTAAAAAAATAATTACGGCGCTCGGTGTGGGTTCGCACTTAGAATTCTGGGGATTTCCTTCTGAAAATATCATTGAAAAAGATTGGTACAGCACTATCAAATTAGATGAAAATCTGACGATTCATACTGCACCATCAAGACATTTTTCGGGCAGAGGTTTTAAAAGATGCAATACGCTCTGGACTTCTTTTATTCTAGAAACTAAAGATTTTAAAATGTATTTGGGCGGAGATAGTGGCTATGATTCGCATTTTGCTGCAATTGGCGAAAAATACGGTCCTTTTGATATTGCTTTAATTGACAACGGCCAGTACAATGAAAAATGGAAATACATTCACAATATGCCTGAAGATGTTATAAAAGCCATGAAAGATCTAAAAGCAAAAAGAGTGTTTCCTGTACATTCTTCAAAATTTGCTTTATCACTACATTCTTGGGATGAACCTTTAAATAAAGTGACTGAATTGAATCGTTTATCTGAAAATCCGATTTCATTAATTACACCAATGATTGGCGAAGCTGTCGAACTAAAAAATGATAAACAAGAATTTAAACAATGGTGGAAAGGGGTTAATTAATTATGAATTGTTAATTGTTAATTCTAGACTTAATTTTAAATCAATGCAATGTCATTCAGAGCGAAATCGAAGGGCGCTCCAATTGGCACTAGGACTTCGACTTCACTCAGTCTGACAAAAGTGAACAAAACATGAAACCTGAATCTTGAAACTCTAAAACCAAAAACAAACTAAAAACCGTGAAACAAAAAATAATATTTCTATCCTTTTTCTTCCTTTTAATAACCAATGCCTTTTCTCAAAACACTTATGTCTTTTTAGGCTCATATAATCGTGATAAATCGGCAGAGGCTATTCAGGTTTATCAATTGGATACTTTGAGTGGGAAGCTAACCAAATTTACGTCGGTTAAAAATATTGTGAATCCGTCGTATTTGACGGTTTCTCCAAATGGGAAATATGTTTATGCGTGTACAGATACCAAAACACCTAATGCAGGAAGTGTAAGCAGTTTTGAATTTAACGCAACAGCAAAAACTTTGACTTTTTTAAACAGTCAAAGAAGCGGTGGCGAAAATCCTGTGTATGTCAGCGTTCATAAAAGCGGAAAATGGCTGGCAAATGCAAATTACACAGAAGGAAGCGTATCGGTTTATCCGCTTCTAGAAAATGGTAAAATTGATTCTATTGCGCAGAATTTTCAATATACAGATGGAAGCGTCAATAAAGAAAGACAAACCAAATCTCATGTGCATTCTGCCGTATTTTCTCCACAGTGCGATTATTTGTTTTTACCCGATTTAGGCGCCGACAAAATACGCTGTTATGCATTTGATGAAAATCAGAAAAAACCTTTAATAGAAACTCAAAATCCATTTACCAAAACCGATTTGGAAGCTGGACCAAGACATTTTACCTTTCACCCAAATCAAAAATGGGGATATTGCATAGAAGAAATGGCTGGACAAGTAAGTGTTTACAATTATGAAAATGGCATTTTAAACAAAATACAGCGCATTGCCACACATCCCGACAAAATTAAAGAAGGTTTTGAAAGCTCTGATATTCATATTTCTCCCGACGGAAAGTTTCTTTACGCCACAAACCGAGGCAAAGAAAACAATATCGCAATTTTCTCTATTGATGAAAACGGACTTTTGAAAAACATTGGCTATCAATCTACTTTAGGAAAACATCCTCGTATTTTTGCTATTGACGAAAGCGGAAAATTTCTAGTTGCTTCGAATGTTTTAACGGGTAATATTATAGTTTTTAAAAGAAATCTGAAAACGGGATTATTAAAGAAAGTAGGTAAAGAAGTAAAAATGGAGAGTGTTTCCTGTGCGCAGATTAAACAGATTTAATTTTCTTATAAGTATATTATAAATAATCTTGTCATTTCTCATTACTTGAAATGACAAACTTTGCGTTAAAAATTATTAAATAATTAAAAAAATATGACAATGAATAACTTCAATTTACAGCCAGATTTTTTAGAAAACGAAATTTCAAAATTAATTCCGCTAGAAGAAAAACATTTTGAAGCATTGTTTGAAGCAGCTTCCGATCCTTTAATTTGGGAACAGAATCCTGTAAAAGACCGATATACAAGAGAAGGTTTTAAAACTTATTTTGACATTATAATTACAAAAAGTTCATTCTTAATTCTCGATAAACAAACCAATGAAGTTATGGGAACAACAAGTTTTTATGACTACAATCCAGAAAAATCGAATGTTGGAATTGGTTATACTTTCATTACAAGAAAATATTGGGGCGGACCATATAATAGTTCAAATAAGAAATTAATGATGGATTATGCTTTCCAGCATGTTAATTCGGTACTTTTTCATATCGGAGCTGAAAATTACCGTTCTCAAAAAGCCGTTTTAAAGCTAGGAGCGGAAAAAATTAACGAACTGACATTTATTATTAACGGCACTGATTTTCCTTATTTCGAATATGAATTGAAAAAAAAGTAAAATGTTTCTAATTTACCATTTCACATCTAACATTTCACATCTAACATTTTACAAAAAAGAATGAAAAGAATAACTGTTTTCTGCGCCTCTAGTTTCGGCACTGAAAAAATTTTCGAAGAACAAGCCTTAGCTTTAGGGAAAACTTTGGCCGAACAAAATATAGAATTAGTTTATGGCGGTGCAAATGTAGGCTTGATGGGCGCAGTTGCAGATGGAGCTTTAAATGCAGGCGGAAAAGTAATTGGTGTGCTACCTAACTTTTTAAGATCTAAAGAAATTGCGCATTTAGGATTAACCGAATTAATTTTGGTAGAAAGCATGCATGAAAGAAAAACCAAAATGAATGATTTATGCGATGGCGTAATTGCTCTTCCTGGAGGTTTTGGAACACTTGAAGAGCTTTTCGAAATGCTAACTTGGGCACAATTAGGATTACATAAAAAACCAATCGCCATTTTAAACGTAAACGGTTTCTACGATTCGCTAATAAATTTATTGCAAACCATGACAGAAAAAGGATTACTCAAAGAAGTCAATCAAGAAATGCTTTTAGTTAGTGAAAATATTGACGATTTGCTGGAGCAAATGAAGAATTATGTTGCGCCAACTGTTGGAAAATGGATTGACAAGAAAAAGTTATAAATTGTGAATTATGAGTTAAGAGTTGCCTGTTCAGAATAAAAACTACAAAATTTAGAGTTATATTTACAAATCCATCTCGCTTCTAACAAACAACATCTAACTTCAAAAGAAATGAAAACAGAAAATAACAAATTCGCAAGAGCCGAAATGCTGATTCGAAAACCTGTTTCAGAAGTTTTTCAGGCTTTTATTGATCCGCAGATTACGAGTAAATTTTGGTTTACAAAAGGATCCGGAAAATTAGAAGAAAATCAAAAAACCGAATGGACTTGGGAAATGTATGGTTTTTCGCTTTCGGTTACCACACTTGTTTTACAGGAAAATAAAAAGATTGTCATTGAATGGGGAAATCCAGATGAAATCACTTTGGTAGAATGGGTTTTTAGTCCTTTAAACGAAAATGAAACTTTTGTGAGTATTACCAATTCTGGTTTTCATGGAGATTCAGACAAAATAATTGATCAGGTTCGTAATTCAACTGAAGGTTTTACTTTGGTTTTAGCGGGTGCAAAAGCTTATTTAGAGCATAGTTTACAATTGAATTTGGTTTTGGATCGTTTTCCGAAAGGTCTTGCTTAATGGTATAATTTAACGGCAAAGGGCGCAAAGTTTTTTGAGAGTCATTAAAATGAAAAGTTCACAAAGCATTTTCTACACAAAGCTTTGCGAACTTAAAATATAGATTTTGCTTAGTCTTCGTATTAAAAAAAACTTAGCGCACTTTGCGGTAAAAATTTAACTGTAAAGAAGGGGAACTTGAAACAATTAAAAAACAAAAGAAAATGGAAGTTAAAAAGCCAGAAAACATAGACGAATACATTGGCGGATTTCCTAATGACGTTCAGGAAGTTTTAGAAAATGTCAGAGCAACGATTCAGCAAGCAGCGCCCGATGCAAAGGAAAAAATTAGCTATTCCATGCCTGCTTTTGAGCAAAATGGTATTGTCGTTTATTTTGCTGCTTTCAAAAACCATATCGGACTTTACGCTTTGCCAAGCGGACATGAAGCTTTTGCCGCAAAACTTTCTAAATATAAATCAGGAAAAGGTTCTGTTCAATTTCCATTAAAAGATCCAATGCCTTATGATTTGATTACTGAAATTGTAAAGTTTAGAGTCAAAGAAAATCTTGAAAAAGCCAAAAAGAAATAATTCTAAAATCTATTTTCTTATCATTTACAAAGTCTTATTTAATGAAAAAAATAAATCTTCTTTTTTTACTTTTTACCTTTTTTGTAAGCTATTCTAGTTTTGCTCAAGACGAAACTACAATTGAAAAAGAAATTTTAGAACTTCATAAACCCACAAAAAAAGTTCGCGACTCAATTATAAAGTTGCAAAAAGAAGTTTATTTAAAAATTGAATTTGAAAAAGACTCCATAATTAAAAATCAATTAAAGCTTCGATTAGATGAATTAGAAAACGCAAAAGATCAAAATGATATTGAAGAATTAAAACTTGATTTTGTTTTTGCTAAAAACCATCCTAATTCATACCGTGCTTTACAACTAATACGAGTTCCTGTTAATCGTTTTATTGGAATGAATTTTTATGACACTTTTGTGGAAGTTTTTGAAAATTTTACGCCAGAAATAAAGAATTCAGAAAAAGGACAGGAAATGTCCGAGAAACTAAAATATTTCAAACAAAGTAAAATTGGAAGTCAAGCTCCCGATTTTAATCTGAAAGATATTAATAACAATGCCATTTCGCTTGCTGATTTTAAAAACAAACAATATATTTTAATAGATTTCTGGGCTAGCTGGTGTGCTCCTTGCCGCGAAGAATTACCTTATATTAAGGAGTTATACAAAAATTATAAATCACTTGGCTTTGAAATTATAAGCATTACTAGAGATGAAAACTTAGATGCTTGGAAAAAGGCTATTATTAAAGATAAAATCGGGTCTTGGAAACATATTTCAATTTTAGAGAATAATAGTTCTATTGATAAAGATTATTTTGTTAACGGAATTCCTCATAAAGTTCTTATCGATAAAAACGGCATTATTATTGGGAAATGGAAAGGCAGCGGAGAAAGCAACAAACATGATTTACAAAAGCTTTTAAAATCGATTTTTGAAGCAGAATAATATACATCAATGAATTTAACCGAACATTACAATCAGCTTTACAAAACATCTTCTGAAATCATTTCGGCAGGAAAATATTCAATCGATTCTGAACTTAAAAATGAATCAGATTCCCGTTTTGGAATAACACTGCTTATTCGCCCAAATGAGGAAACTAAAGCTAATATTCAGCAATTTATCAATGCACTAAAAAAAGCAGAACCTCAGCAGTATTTTTATCCCGATTCAGATATTCATATTACAGTAATGTCAATTATTTCTTGTTCGGATAAATTTACTTTAAATCAGATTTCACCAAACGAATATATTGAGGTAATTTGCAGAAGTCTTGTTGATGTTGAAAAAATTAAAATTCATTATAAAGGTATAACTGCTTCTCCATCGGCAATTATGATTCAGGGTTTTCCAAGTGATGAGACACTGCATAATTTACGAAACAGACTTCGTGAAAATTTCAAGAATTCAGGATTACAGCAATCTATAGACAGCCGATATGAAATTTCTACCGCACACTCTACCATAATGCGCTTTCAGGAAAAACTTCATGACCCTAAAAAACTGATGGAAATTGCAGAAAAATTTCGTGATTATGATTTCGGAGAATTTGAGGTTAAAAACTTAGAATTGGTTTATAACGACTGGTATCAGCGAAAAAGTACAACACGTGTGTTAGGCGATTTCGGATTGAGGTGATTTTTTGCTTGCCACTAATTTTATTGAAGTGAATAAAAAAATAATTCGTGAAAATTCGTGGCGAAAACCAGAATCCCAACTTTATTTAAATTTTCCAAAATGCCATAAAACTCCCGAAGGATCATGCAGGAAACATTCGCTTCCCCAATCTAAATGGCGAGTTGGGGTTAGTTTTACACCGTATTTTTCAGTTAAATTGAGTGCTTCTAATTCACTATAATAACGATCCACATCATCAACTTCTAGAAAAATCATAGTATTTTCGTTCCAGCTTTTATCGTAATAATCTTGAAGATAAAAAGCGATTTCTCCCGTTTTAAAAACTGAGAAATTAGATTCTAAAACTGTTTCCTCGAATCCTAAATCGCGATAAAAGCTTCTTGAGATTTCAAAATTTTTAGAACCAATAAAAGGACGTATTGACTTAGCATTGTGATTCATCTCAGTATTTATTTAAGATTTATGTTTTCAGTAAGTTAACAAAGAAATAAAACTCTTTATTTAACTTTCACAATATTATATTTTAAACCATCTCTCGTTTCTCTATCATTTACGACACCAAATTGATAAACAAAATCATTGTACTTTAATATTTTGTCTTTTCTATCATAAATCAGAATAGAGATAAAAGAATCATATTTTGACGAATTGTCCGTTTTCTTTTCATTGTAAAATTCGTTAAAAATTATGCCTTTAACTTTAAGCAAATTTTGATCATACTTTACGTCAAATTGTGTTTCTTGTGTAACTTGATTTCCATAATGCACAACTGCTTTGTAAGTACCTTCCACAAAATCGTCATACATTTCTTTTCTCACCAATGAATTATCTCTACAATCGACAGAAACAATTTTAGATTTATTATTAAATTTGACATCCTTTATTGCTTCATTTTCAACAAATCCAACAAAACAGTTTTTATCTTTAAACACAGAAATTTTCGAGTATTTACTTCCTTTAGATAGCAACTCGATTCGCTTTCCTGCAGGAATAACAAAATCAATATTTTTATAGTTATTGGTATCGAGAGTATCGCTCAGCAAATAATTTTGCCTCGTAGTTAAATTATCAATATCATTTTTATCAAACAAAATCTCCAGCACAACTTCCTTATCAAATGATCTAACTTGTGTTACTGAGAAAGATTCATCTTTATATTTCTTAAGCTTAATAATATTAAAATCACATCCTTTTTTACATTTCCCAATTAATTCTACACTATCATTTTTAGTAAGTGTAGCTATTTTACCATCTTTTAAGCTGGAAGGTGTTGTAAAGTCTGATGGCAAACGAACTTTATGAGTAAAGTTTCTTTGTGCAAAAGCACAACCTGACAAAAACAACAATGCAATTAATACTATTTTTTCTCTCATTTATTTTTTCTGATATACTATTGAAAAACTTATTCGCTTCTGAAAGATTACAAATTTATGTCGTTATAATAAATTAAAAACCATTTATTTTTGATCAGTTTAAATTGTCTTTCGACTTCAAAACCGCTGTTATCAATCCAAAATTTCTCCGTAATTAATGTATCCGTTTTTATTATTGAATGTTGATACTCTCCTATTTCAGTTTTTTCAGCAACCGGAATTACTTGAAACTGCCAGTTTTTTCGCGTCCAATTGCTCTGCTCAAAACCAGTGATATGCTTTCCTTCAATAGGGAAATCAACTCTAGAAACCTGAAAAATTGAATCTGAGTGGAATTTTTTATTGAACTCATCAAAATTCTCAGGAAGTTCTCTTTTTGCAAATCTTGCAACGCTATCAATATCAGGTATTTTAGAATTTAAATCTGATTCCTGTTTTGCTTTGTTAGTACAATTCAAAGAAAAGAGTGCAAAAGCAAAAATTAATAAAACGCTCGAGATTTTCATTAAAATGAAATTTAATTCTTTTTCAAAATACTTCCAATACCTCGACCAATCTGTTCTATTGCCTCAATTCCTTTTGCGAGAGGTGATGCCGTAAAATCTTCATAAGCATCCATTGCGCTTTCTTTGCGATCGTCTTGCGGGTACACAAGTATTACGTTGTTACTATCGAAGTATTTTTCGAATTTCTGTGGCAACTTATCAAAGATAGATTGATACGAAACCGAACCTTTTCTAGAAAGATTAAAGACTACCAAATCTGTTGGTTTTATTTCGTCTGAAATGCTTTCAAAATCTTCCCAGTCAGAAACATTTTTAAATCCTAATTTGGCGTTTAATTTCAAATTATTGGCAATCTGCTGAATGGATTCATGCGTTTTGTATTCAGCATAAACCACAATTGGAATACTCAATTCTTGTGATAAACGACATATTTTCTGAAGCAGTAAATGAAAACCAACGCCTCTTTCAGTAAATGGCGGGCAGACAAAAACCAATCTTTTTTCTTCTATAAAATTCTTTTGGAATCTACAGATAAACAAACTTTTATCAACATTATTAATTATTGAATCGACATTTTCTCCAAATATTTTATCAATAAAACCAGTTTTTCTTGGCCAGCCTACAATCACAATATCAGACATGATTTCTTTAGAAGTTCTCGCAATTCCACTTGCCGGATTGTGATCAATTCTGGCAATAGTATTGATCTTAACTTCTGAAGCTGAGCCTTGAATAACAAATTTATCGGCCGCTTTTCTGTATTTTAAAATGTTCTTTTCTGCCTGATTATTATTGGGAACAATGGTCAATAACGTAATCGGGTTAGATGATTTTTTATCTTTTATCAAAAGGGCAAAATCCAGTAAACTTGCCGCT
The DNA here is from genome assembly GCF_039581425.1 of Flavobacterium movens. Classification (NCBI taxonomy): domain Bacteria; kingdom Pseudomonadati; phylum Bacteroidota; class Flavobacteriia; order Flavobacteriales; family Flavobacteriaceae; genus Flavobacterium; species Flavobacterium movens. The sequence goes on along the minus strand of NZ_JBCPXY010000002.1, from coordinate 498,777 downwards.
GCAGAAGTTTTGGCCAGCGGAATCAGAATGTGTTCGTCTAAAATCTGATCTCTTCCAGTATCTTCATGCGAAAACTCTTCTTCGCAGATTGCAATTTTCTTAGCCGCTTTTTCAGTTGCAAATGAGGCCACAATACATGTAATCAGAATCAGGATAATGGTTCCGTTTAAGATATTTTCATCTAAAATTTTGGCTTTAAAACCTACCAAAATAACAGCTAAAGTAGCAGCAGCGTGTGCACTGCTCAATCCGAAAATAAGCTGTCTTTCGGTTTTGGTGTATTTAAAAACAATTTGAGTAAAAAATGCAGCGATCCATTTTCCAAATATCGCCACAACACTTAAAGTTCCTGCCACAATCAAAGCTGTAGGTCCGCTCAAAATAACGCTGACATCTACTAGCATTCCAACAGAAATCAAGAAAAACGGGATAAACAACGAATTTCCCATAAATTCAATTCTATTCATCAGAGCAGAAGAATGCGGAATTAACGGATTTAAAGCCAGACCCGCTACGAAAGCTCCAATAATTGGCTCTACTCCTGCCACTTCGGCCAAAAAGGCTGCGAAGAAAACAACTGAAAGCACAAATATATAATGGGCATGTTTCTCACTTTCTAATTTTTTAAAAAACCATTTTGCAATACGCGGAATAACCACAAACATAATAGCAGAGAAAATCGCTAAGGAAATTGTTAGTTTAATCCAAAATGCCTGATTTAGATTCCCCTGAGCGCTTCCCATAATGACGGCCAGAATAATCAAAACTGCTGTATCGGTCAGAATAGTACCGCCAACTGTTATGGCAACCGCCTGATTTTTGGCAATTCCCAATTTACTCACAATCGGATAAGCAACCAATGTGTGGGTTGCAAACATACTTGCTGTTAAGAAACTGGCATTAAAATCATATTGAAGCAAATAAAAACAAACTGGAAATCCGATGGAAAGTGGTAGAATAAACGTAAAAAAACCAAAGAGCAAACTCTTATTTCGATTGGCTTTAAACTCATTCATATCCAATTCTAGTCCAGCAATAAACATAATGTATAAAAGTCCAATAGTCGAAAAGAGATCAACCGCAGAGTTTTTTGCCAAGATATTTAAACCATGCGGACCGATAATAACCCCTGAGATAATAAGTCCGATAATTCCGGGAATGTTAATCTTTTTAAGTAAAATTGGACAAAGCAGAATTATAAAAAGTATTAACGAAAAAATCAATACAGGGTTGCTTAAAGGTAATTCGAATTCTTGTAATAGATGTCTGAAAAATTCTATCATATGGTAACTTTATCTTCTTGTGGTATTCATATTTGTAAAAAGACATTTTCAGAATTCAAACAAAATCCATGAAGTATTAATAATTAAAAGAGCGAAGCATAAATACAACTCGTTCTTTTACAAAAATACCGAAAAAACACTAACTTTTAACGGAAACCGCATATTAAGGTTTTAAATTTATTTCGTTGCCGAATTATTAAATTTTAATATAATTTTTAACAAATACGCAATATTAACATTAAAAAATAAATTATCGTTGCATTATTCGATTATCTTTGTCTTAACAAAAACTAAACAATGGAAGAATGTATCTCTGTTTTTGATATGCTTAAAATTGGCGTTGGCCCTTCAAGCTCACATACTTTAGGTCCTTGGCGTGCTGCCGAACGTTTTTTGGAAGAGCTCAAAGACGAAGCAATTTTAGACGATATTACAAGAGTAAAAGTCGACTTATATGGCTCACTTTCTTTAACTGGAAAAGGCCACGCAACAGATCTTGCCGTTATGCTCGGATTGAGCGGACAAGATCCTGAATATATTCCTGTTGAAGATATCGCAGGAATTATTAAAAAAATCGAAACCACAAACGAAATCAATTTGGGCAACCAAAAAGTGATTCCGTTCTTTTTTCTTCAAGACATTGTTTTCAACAAGGACTTTCTTCCGTTTCATGCAAACGGCTTAAAATTTACGGCTTACAAGTCTGATGATTCAGAATACGAATCTACTTTTTATTCTATTGGTGGCGGATTTGTCGTAAAAGAAGAACGTACAAATGCTAAAGAAAAAAAAGCAATAAAATGCACCTTTCCTTACCCAATTCAAAATGCAGCTGAATTATTGAATTATACGATTACGGAAAACAAATCGATTTCTGAAATTGTATATCAAAATGAAATTTCGATGCGTCCAGAAGCCGAAGTGCATTCAGAATTAATGCGTGTCTGGAACACCATGCTGGAGTGTATGTACATTGGCTGTCACTCTGAAGGTATTCTTCCTGGCGGACTTCATGTACGCAGAAGGGCTTTTGACATGCACCAAAATCTAATCGGATTATCCAATTATACTGACCCGCAAAGTTGGCTGGAAGAAATTAGAAAAACTGAAGTTAAATTTCGTCAGATTTTAAAATGGGTAAGCTGTTTTGCACTTGCCGTGAATGAAGTAAATGCGTCTTTAGGACGTGTAGTTACTGCTCCAACCAACGGAAGTTCTGGTGTAATTCCAGCCGTTTTAATGTATTATATGGTGATCGAAAACCATAATGCAGGCGAAAAAGAAATCAAACAATTTTTGATGGTGGCGGGCGAAATTGGAAGTATCTTCAAAAAAGGATCCACTATTTCTGCTGCAATGGGCGGATGTCAGGCCGAAATTGGCGTTTCATCTTCTATGGCGGCGGCGGCACTTTGCGAATTAATGGGTGGAACTCCTGCTCAGGTTTTAATGGCTGCTGAAATCGCAATGGAACATCATTTAGGTTTAACATGCGATCCAATTGGCGGTTTGGTGCAGATTCCTTGTATCGAAAGAAATACAATGGGTGCAATTAAAGCGATAAATGCTGCTGAATTAGCTTTAGAAACTGATTCTAAAAATGCTAAAGTTCCTTTAGACAAAGTGATCAACACAATGTGGGAAACGGCAAAAGATATGAATTCAAAATACAAAGAAACTTCTGAAGGAGGTCTTGCAATCGCTGTAAATATGGCTGATTGCTAAAATTTAAAGTTTGCCACGAATTCCTCGAATTAGCACTAATTTAAATACAAAAGTAATTCGTGAAAATTGGAGAAATTCGTGGCAAAAAATATTAAAATCACTACACAATTACTCTATTGTAATAGGAAACAGTCCATTTCTATTAGGATTTAAAGACCGAAAACCATTTTCTCTCGAAATATTCTATAATTGCTAATTCCCTTTTTACAATTATTCAATACTTTTACATTATCAAAAAAACAATAAAATGTCAGTAGCAAAAAAAGATTATAAAAGAATCACAACAAAGTCATTAATTGAAATGAAAAGCAATGGAGAAAAAATCTCTATGCTTACTGCGTACGATTATACAATGGCTAAAATTGTTGATACCGCTGGTGTCGATGTAATTTTAGTTGGTGATTCGGCATCAAACGTAATGGCTGGTCACGAAACAACCCTGCCAATTACTTTAGATCAAATGATTTATCATGCTTCTTCTGTAGTTCGTGCTGTCGAAAGAGGTTTGGTTGTAGTTGACTTGCCTTTTGGAAGTTATCAGTCAGATTCAAAAGAAGCTTTACGTTCTTCTATCAGGATCATGAAAGAAAGTGGTGCTCATGCTGTGAAACTTGAAGGTGGAAAAGAAATTAAAGAATCTATCAAAAAAATATTAAATGCTGGAATTCCAGTTATGGGACATTTAGGTCTAACTCCTCAATCTATCTATAAATTCGGTACCTATACTGTTCGTGCCAAAGAAGAAGAAGAAGCAGACAAGTTAATTGAAGATGCTCAAATGCTTGAAAAAGTAGGCTGTTTTGCTGTTGTTTTGGAAAAAATTCCAGCTGCTCTTGCTAAAAAAGTAGCAGAAAGCATTTCTATTCCTGTTATCGGAATTGGTGCCGGAGGCGGTGTTGACGGTCAAGTTTTAGTGATCCACGATATGTTAGGAATGAATAATGAGTTTAGTCCGCGTTTCTTACGCCGCTATTTAAATTTATACGAGCAAATGACACAAGCAATTGGTCAATATGCTGCAGATGTTAAGTCTAGCGATTTTCCGAACGCAAATGAACAATATTAATTTTTTTTTAAAGATACTAAGGTTCTGAGTTGCTATCCCGATATCTATCGGGACTAAGTTTTTAGGTTCAAAGAGGCAAAGGAACAAAGGTTCAAAGATTTTTGAATTGCCTCCAGCTTTAGCTGGAGGTTTATTTTTAACACATATAAAAGGCTTTAGCCAAACTTTTCAATTTAAAATTTCACTTCAAAATGAAAATTGTTTCAGATAAAAATAATCTCCAAGTTTTACACGAAGACAATCACATAATTGTGGTCAACAAACGCGTTGGCGATATTGTACAAGGCGATAAAACTGGTGACAAACCTTTGTCTGATGTTGTAAAAGAATACATTAAAGCCAAATACAATAAACCTGGAGATGTTTTTTTAGGTGTTATTCATCGTTTGGATCGACCAACAACTGGAATTGTAGTTTTTGCGAGAACCAGTAAGGCTTTATCGCGAATGAATGAATTGTTTAGTAATCGCGAAACAAAAAAAACATATTGGGCTGTTGTAAAGAATAAACCAATTGAAGCGTCTTCTAAACTGGTTCATTATTTAAAACGAAATGAAAAAAATAATACTTCAAAAGCACATTTAAAAGAAGTTCCTGATAGCAAACTAGCAAGTTTAGATTATACCATAATTAAAGAACTTCAAAATTATACTGCGCTCGAAATCAATTTACATACAGGGCGTCATCATCAAATTCGTGCACAGTTATCTGCAATTGGTTCGCCAATTAAAGGAGATCTTAAATATGGCGCAGATCGAAGCAATCCGGATGGAGGAATTCATCTTCACGCCAGAAAACTCACTTTTGTGCATCCTGTTTCTAAAGAAAACGTTACGATTATTGCTCCTACACCAGATGATCCAATTTGGAATGCTGTATGATTTTTATGATTTAATTGTTAAATTTTTAAATTTTATCGATTAACTTGCATGGAGTAAAAAACAAGCTAATCGGAAAATGGATTATAAAAGTAACATCGGATATCGAAAGGAAACTCTAAAAAAGTTATTGTACAATATTCAGAAAAGTGAAGATTTAATTGTAAAAGCTTTGTACGATGACTTTAAAAAACCAGAGTTCGAAGCTGTTTTGACCGAAACCAATTATGTCATTTCAGAGCTTAAAGATGTTATAAAAAACATCAATAAATGGGCAAGACCCAAACGTGTCTTTCCATCCATTCTCAATTTCCCTTCTAGCGATTATATTTACAAAGAACCTTACGGAGATGTATTGATTATTGCGCCTTGGAATTATCCTTTTCAGCTGGCTTTATGCCCTTTAGTTGCCGCAGTTGCCGCAGGAAACAGAGTTGTTCTGAAACCTTCTGAACTTACACCTCACACATCTGCAGTAATTGCAAAAATTATAGAAAAAACTTTTCATGTTAATCATGTAGAAGTTTTTGAAGGCGGAATTGAAGTTTCTAATAAACTGCTTGCACAGCGCTGGGATTATATCTTTTTTACTGGAAGCGTCGCTGTCGGTAAAATTGTTGCAAAAGCCGCAGCAGAAAATTTAACTCCAGTTACACTCGAATTAGGAGGGAAAAATCCATGTATAATTGACGAAACTGCCAATTTAAAGCTCGCCGCAAAACGAATTGTCTGGGGAAAATTTATCAATGCTGGCCAAACTTGCATTGCTCCTGATTATATTCTGATTCAGAAAAACATGAAGGTTAATTTCATTTCTTATCTAATTGAGGAAATCATAAAAGCGTATGGTAAAAAAATTGACAAATCTCCCGATTTCGCTAGAATTATAAATACAAAAAATTGGTACCGACTAACCAATATGATTCAGAATGAACATGTTTTATTTGGAGGAGAAAGCGATGCCAACAAACTTTATATTGCCCCAACACTTCTTGAAGAGCCAGATTTGGACAGTCCGGTTATGAAAGAAGAAATCTTCGGTCCGATTCTTCCAATTCTAGTTTACGAAAATGAAAATGACATCGAAAAGATTGTCAGCCGATATGAGAAACCTCTTTCATTTTATATTTTTAGCGAAAATAATTCATTCGTTCAACAATTACTTTCAAAATATTCCTTTGGAGGTGGTTGTATCAACGACACTGTGATTCATTTCTCTAATAACAGATTGCCTTTTGGCGGTGTTGGCCATAGCGGAATTGGCGCTTATCATGGCAAACGAAGCTTCGACACTTTTTCTCATCATAAAGCAATTGTAAAAAAAGGAAACTGGTTGGATTTACCTATGCGTTATGCGCCTTACAAAGACAAACTGGTTTCAATAAAACGAATTTTAGACTGGTTATAAATCAGTTAAAAACATTTCGGAATGTTTTATAGATTTTTATACTGAATTGATTAAAAATATTATATTTACGTCAAGATACCTTTCAAATAGTACAAGTCTATAAAACAATTTTACATACAAATGAAATCTACACTTAACCAAATTGAGGACATTAAAAAAAATGGCTATTCCCTTGATTTTGCTACAGTTTTTAATCACGCTTTCGAAAACTATAAAAAAATAGCACTGTATTCCGGGCTAATCATTTTAGTATTTTCAATTATTGCCGCTGTGGCTTTTATGGGAATTATGATTGCCTATTTTGGGGCTGAAGCCATGACAAAAGATTTCATTCAAAACATAGAAAACCAACAATTCACTGCTGTTCAGCTTGTAATACAAACCGTTGCTGTTTCCCTGCTTGCTGGAATTACAGCTCCATTTGGCGCAGGTTTTCTTAAAATGGCAGATTCTGCAGATAAAGATGTAGAATTTAATGTTTCAACTATTTTCAGTTATTACAAAGCGCCCTATTTTGGACAAATTTTTGTTGCTGCTTTTATTCCTGCTTTACTAGGAACAGCTCTTGCTACTTTAGTAGAAAGTTCAGGTATTTTATTTGTCGGAAATCTGATTTCATTTACTGTTTCTTTCTTTATGTATCTATCAATTCCATTAATTGTTTTTGGAAATCTTAATGCAATTGATGCCATAAAATCAAGCTTAATTGTCGTTACTAAAAATCCGCTTAACATATTTGCTTTTTTTATAATAGGTTTTCTTGGTTCGATGGTTGGTTTTATAGGCTGTTGTGTCGGAATCATTTTTACAGTTGTTTTTAACAGCTCTATGATTTATGCCACCTATTTTGCCATTTTTGGAACACCATCTGAAGAAGAAGATTCAATTGATTCAATCGGAAAATACAATGTAGATTAAAATAGAGATTTCTTAATTAAAGAGAACCTAACCACTTCTTTTAAGAATTTTCAAAACGCTATTTACTTAACCAACATACCCCAAATTCTATGGCCGCAAACTGTAGTTTTTTCAATTCGGTTATCTCAGGAATTTCCGCTATAGGGAGTGCCTTTGAATCAATTATGACCGGATGGTATGTGTTTAATTCTGACATCATCTATTACAATAACCATAAACTTATTGTTTTAGGGTTATCGCTTATTGCTTTTCTTTCGCTTTTAGTTTACCAGTTTTTTAGGATCAAAGCTAAAATTGGATATTTCATCGAAAAGAAGAAAGAACAAGACACTACAGGCAAAGAATACCAGCTTTACATTTTATTTTTTGGTATAGCCGTCATTGTCATTGAAATCATTAATGAAATTTTCAAGATTAGACCCAAAAGTCTATTAATTGTAAATGTTCTAATTGGTGTTTTTGTGCTTGTTATTTATATGATAACAAACAAAATCAGATGGGTTAGAGAACAAATTCAGCAGATTTTTATATCTTGTTTTTTCATTTACATAAGCTACGTAGCGTATAACATTATCACTTTAAAAAGTGATGTTGTACCAATCATTGTCTTTCTGATTTCTTTTTTCTTTTCGTACAGCATCCTTAAACCCATAAAAATTTACTGGGCTTTTGTTGCTTTAACTTTCACCTTTCTAATTGCTGCGTTAGCATTTCATCTCATACCGATAAAATCATCCATTTTACTGCTCAATTTCTGCATTCTTATTTTCATCATCAATCAAGTAAAATATGCCGTTTTATTAAACAATCGCGATAATTTTAGATTTGCTAACGAAATTGTTCATAAAGGAAATTCACTCACAATAGCATCCAATCAGAAAGGCGAAATACTATTTTGCAGCGAAACTATAACTTCTATTCTAGGACATCAGCCAGAAGAATTTATGGGATTAAAATTCTGGGAGCTACCTCACGATTCAGAGCCAGAGGAAAAATTAAACCTTGCTAATAATCCAGAAAACAGACTTTACATCAGGAAATTAAAAACTAAAAACGGCGAATACAAATACATTCAATGGAAAGATAAAAAGTTCTCAGATGATTTAATCATCAGTATTGGACAAGATGTTACGGAACAGGTTATCGTTCAAGATCAATACAAAAATTTAATCCAGACTGCAACCGATATTATTTTCGAAATTGATGCCGAAGGTCATTTTACTTTTATAAATGAATTTGGAATTTCAGTACTGGGCTACACTGAAAATGAGATTATAAACAAACACTATTCTAACTTTATTCACGAAAATTATATCAGCAGTGCAGTAGATTTTTATGAAAATTTAGTACTAAATGAAAGTAATTATCCGATTATTGAAATCCCTATTTTAAAGAAAAATGGCGAAGAAATATGGATTTCACAAAAAATCATTGTCCGCAAAAATGATTTAGGATTAACAACTGGTTTTTCTGGAATTGCAAGAGATATTACGGAGAAAAAAAATATTGAGAACGAGAAAAAAAAGCGTCTTAAAAAAATTGAAGCCTATAATAATTCGACCAAAAAATTATCTACTACAGACTTTAGCAAATACGACGAATTAAACACGATTATCGATTTAATATTAAAGGAAGCCGCTTCGATAAGTCATGCCAACCGCGTAAGCTTCTGGAAATACGATAGTGACTTAATTAGCTGCAAAAATCTTTTCAGCCTTGATAACCAAAGTTTAAGCGACAAAAACATTTTAAACAAAGAGTCCTATCCTATTTACTTTGAAACACTAAACAATAAAGCCATTATTAATGCTCCAGATGTTTTTAATAAATTGGAAACATCTGAATTTGAAAAACTTTACTTTACAAAAAACAATATAAAATCAATGCTGGACGTCCCGATTTTCTTAACAGGACAACTAGCAGGAGTTGTTTGTTTTGAAAATACGGAACAAAAACGAGAATGGGACAATGAAGACATTAATTATGCGAGAACTATTTCAGATGTAATTTCGCTTGCCATTTCTTCTCAAATGCGTTTAGAAGCAGAAAGAAAACTAGAACTTAAGAGCCAGCTTTTGTCTGCACTTTCTTTATGTACCGAAAAATTCCTGCTTAGCAAAACTACTCACCTGATGTTTCAGGAGACATACGATATCATTGGAAAAGCTGCCAAAGTAGATCATATGTATTACTATGAAAAAGATGCAATCTATAATACTGTCAGTCAAAAATATAAATGGTCACGCGAAGGAGTCATTCATCAGATCACACCACTTCGTCATATGACTGAAGAAAATCTAAAGGAAATTTACGAGGCTGCATCGCAGAGAAAAATCTTAAACACCTTAACTCAAAATCTTAATGAAGGATTTTTTAAAAAACTTCTCATCGATAATGAAATTAAATCGATTTTAATTTTACCGCTTTACATTAACGATATTTTCACTGGTTTTATTGGTTTCGACGATTGTACAATAGAAAAACAATGGTCTGAAGACGAAATCAACATCTTCCAAGTATTGGCAAACAATATTTCGTCTGCATTAGAAAGAAACCGAAATGAAACTAAAATTATCGAAAGTGAAGAAAAATTCAAACTGATTGCTAACAATATACCTGGAACGGTTTATTTATCCAAATTCGATGCTTTTTCGACCAAAATATTCCTAAACGATGAAGTCACAAGCCTAACCGGATATTCAAAATCCGAGTTTATTGAAAATAACTTATCCTTTCTTTCGTTAATACATCCAGATGATAAAGAAGAAGTAATTAACAATCAAATTGATAATTTACAAAACGGAATGCCTCTGCATAATGTATACCGCATTAAGCGCAAAAGTGGCGAGTTTATTTGGATAGAAGAGTTTGGAGACGTAATTAAACGAGATGACGAAATTGAATTTGTCGGCGGAATTTATTTTGACATTACAAGCAAAAAAGAAATCGAAGATGCTATAAAAGCCAAACAGCTGGCAGAAGCTGCTAGCAAATCAAAATCTGACTTTTTAGCCAATATGTCTCACGAAATCAGAACTCCACTAAACGGAATTATTGGTTTTACACACTTATTGATGAAAACAGATTTGGAGGAAATTCAAGAAAAATACATGACCACGATTAACCAATCTGCTCATTCGCTTCTTGAAATTATAAATGACATCTTAGATTTCTCTAAAATTGAAGCTGGGAAATTAGAATTGTTTATTGATTTATATGACATTAAAAAGGTTCTAGGACAAGTCTTTGATTTAATTGTTTTTGAATCCAACAAAAAAAATCTAGAACTTGAATTGAATATTGATCCAGACGTTCCAAAATACATCTGGACAGATATTGTTCGTATTAAACAGATTTTGATTAACCTGCTTTCTAACGCCGTCAAATTTACGATTGAAGGTTCGATCAAATTAAATGTTTCTGTTTTAGAAAAAAAGCAAACCAACAACTGTATTATCCGTTTTGCTGTAATAGATACTGGAATTGGTATTTTAGAAAAGAATCAAAAGAAAATTTTCAAAGCTTTTTCTCAGGAAGATAGTTCTACAACAAGAAAATTTGGAGGAACTGGCTTAGGTTTAACTATATCCAATCAGCTGCTTGCTTTAATGGAAAGCCGTTTGCAACTGGAAAGTAAAATTGATGAAGGAAGCACTTTTTTCTTCGACTTAAATTTAAAAACGAGCAACCAAAGTATCACTGATAAATACAACGTCGAACTTAAAAATCTAAATATTGATTTAGATTCTTATAAGACACAAACAAATGGCAATCATATTACTTTTCTAATTGTTGAAGATAATAAGGTAAATATGCTTCTTCTTAAAACAATTATAAAAAATTTATACAAGAACGCTTTTATCGTCGAGTGTGAAAACGGTTACGAAGCCATTCAGCAATTTGAAAAAATAGATCCAACCCTTATTTTCATGGATATTCAGATGCCAATTATGAATGGTTACGAAACCGCAAAAGCCATTAGAAATACTCCCAAAGGACGTGATGTTCCAATAATTGCAGTTACCGCCGGCGCAGAAAAAGATGAACGAAACAAATGTCTTTCTGCAGGAATGGATGATTATATCTCTAAACCAATTATGAAAGGAATTGTCGAAGAAGCTTTAATTAAATGGCTGGGATGATTTTTAGTTTTAAGTCGTGGCTCACTTTTAGCTGAGACTGAAAACTGCAACTAAAAACTAAACATAAACGATTCAATTTCAAAATTTATCATAAAAAATCTATAAATTCGTACAACCTTTCAATTAACAAATTAAAAAACAATTCAATATGAAATGGCAAGGCAGAAGACAAAGTGATAATGTCGAAGACAGAAGATCTATTTCCGGCGGAGGAAAAGCGATAATTGGCGGAGGAGTTATTGGGATCATTGTTTTGCTTCTGAATGTTTTTGGTGGTGAAACTGGCCAGCAAATAGCACCAATTCTTGAACAGATGCAAGGCGGACAAGGTCAGCAGACAGAAGCTGCAGCTCCATTAAGTAAAGAAGACGAAGAAATGGGAAATTTTGTGAGAGTTGTTTTGGCTGATAATGAGGATATCTGGAGTAAAATTTTTGCCGAAAATGGCATGACATACGAAAAACCAAAATTAGTGCTTTTTAAAGGCGCTGTACAAACAGCCTGCGGAGGCGCATCATCTGCTTCTGGGCCGTTTTACTGTCCTGGCGATCGAAAAGTGTATATGGATTTGGATTTCTTTGAAGAACTGAAAACTAAATTTGGCGCAAAAGGAGGCGATTTTGCCATTGCTTATGTAATTGCGCATGAAATTGGACATCACATTCAGACTTTGTTAGGAACCTCTTCTAAAATGCGTCAAATGCAACAAGGAAAAAGTGAAGCCGAAGCCAATAAACTATCAGTAGCATTAGAATTGCAAGCCGATTTTTATGCTGGTGTTTGGGCACACTATAATCAAGCCAATCTAGATACTGGAGATATTGAAGAAGCCTTAAGTGCCGCAAATGCTGTTGGAGATGATGCTATTCAAAGTAAAATGCAAGGACATGTTGTTCCCGATTCTTTTACACACGGAACTTCAGAACAAAGAATGTATTGGTTCAACAAAGGTTTTAAAAGTGGCGATATTAAACAAGGAACTACATTTGAAGAAATTCGATAATACATAAACCAAATATAATAACCACCAGAAAGCATGATTTAAACGTCATGCTTTTTTTATTTTTAAACCATATAAGTGATATAAGGTCATTTTAGACTTTGGTTATATTTCAATAAAAAATCAATTAGAGGTCATATTAGAAAACATAGCCAGCGGTTTCAACCGCTGGAGCGGAACACATATCACGATTTATTTCTATATCTATTTTATTAGCATCCCGTGGCTGAAACCACGGGCTATAGTTTGAATATTAGTTTCTTTATTTAAATCTTCTGTTTAAACCTTATTATTCAGCCTTAATCTAAACTGAACTTATATAACTTATATGGTTCAAAAAAATTAAACGTACAAAAAAAGCCTTGAATTTCTTCAAGGCTTTAAATCTGGGTGGCTGACCGGGTTCGAACCGGCGACCCGCGGCACCACAAACCGCTACTCTAACCAGCTGAGCTACAACCACCATTTTTCTGCTTAGCGAGTGCAAATATAGAACAAAGGTTGAGTTCTACAAAGAAAAAAATGAAAAATTTTCATAAAAATTACATCAAATTTTCTAAGCTATTGACTGCCAAACATCTTTCAACTGTAAAACCTTCTGCAAAATCTTTCCCAACTAGTCTTCCTAAGTCCTGCGCACGGTAATTTAGACTTTCAAAAAAGTTTTTACTTGTAATTGGCGTTGCAGGTTCACTTGAATTCGGATCGTAAAATTGTGTTTTATATGCCATAATTGCTTCTACTTTCTTTTCTTCGAATCCTGTAATATCTACAACAAAGTCTGGTTCTAGATTTTTCCACTGAATATAATGATACACCACTTTTGGTCTCCACGCTTCTTGTTGCACTCCGTCTATTGAAGTTTCTATTTTCATCAAACCAGATAAAAAGCAAGCATCAGAAACCAGTTTACTTCCTTTTCCGTGATCGATATGACGATCGTCAATTGCATTACATAAAACAATTTCAGGTTTGTATTTACGAATCATTTTTATGACTTCTAACTGATGTTTTTCGTCATTAACGAAAAAACCATCACGCATGGCTAAATTTTCTCTAACAAGAACTCCCAAAATCTTCGCAGCATCTTTTGCTTCTTGATCTCTCGTTTCAGCTGTTCCGCGCGTTCCTAATTCACCGCGAGTTAAATCAACAATACCTACTTTTTTACCGAGTGATACTTCTTTTAAAATGGTTCCCGCGCAACCCAATTCTACATCGTCTGGATGTGCACCAAAGGCTAATATGTCTAATTTCATTATTTTTTGTTTCAAGTTTCAAGTTTCAGGTTTCAAGTTGTCAACAGAACGTGAAACTTGAAACCTGAAACTTGAAACAATTTTATAAACTATTTTCTCAAAACTCTTTTCATCGTCATCGATTTATTGACGCTTTCTTCCCATTCTTTTTCAGGAATACTTTCTTTTGTGATTCCGCAACCCATGTATAAAATTGCTTTATCTTCCTGAATCTGCATGCAACGTAAATTTACAAATAAATCAGAACTTGCGTTGTTTCCTGCGAAAGTGCTGTTTAATTCACCCAGAAAACCTGTATAGAAAGTTCTATTGTACTTTTCATTTTCCAAAATAAAAGCTTTTGATTTCTTTTTTGGAAGTCCACAAACCGCCGGCGTTGGATGTAAAGTATCAATCACTTCTTCCAGCGTTGAATTCTCTTTTAAAACTCCCGAAATATCTGTTTTAATATGCCAGATCGATCCTGCTTTTAAACTATAAGGTTCAGAAACTACAACCGAAGCCGTAAATTCTCTCAGTCTTTTTACAATAAAATCGGTTACAAATTGCTGTTCGTCTTTTTCTTTTTGCTGCCAGACAATATCCGTTTCTTGATTGTCTTTTTGCGTTCCTGCCAAAGCCATGGTTTCGAAAACATTTCCGTTTGCCTTCAAAAGTTTTTCAGGAGTTGCTCCCATCCAAAGTCCTATTTTTGGATGAAAAAAACAATAACAAAAAGTAGCAGGATATAATTGAACCAAGTGCTGAAAAGTTTCGATAAAATCAAATTCTGCTAAAAGTACCTCTTCACTTCTTGACAAAACTACTTTTTTGAATTCTTCATTTTGAATCGCCTGAATTCCCTGCGCGACTAAATATTCATATTGAAATTTAGCTTCGGGATCAAAATTTAAATCGTCAATTTCGCTTGGTTCAAATGAAGTAGTTTCTTTTTCAGAAATAATAATTTCAGATTCGTTTTCTGGAATCAGAATCAATTGTTTTTCATCAAAAGAAGCAAAAACAAATCCTTTTTCGCTATAATCTGAAACGGTGAATAAAGTATTATTTTGTTGTAAAATCCCTACAAGATTTGGAGTATTGGGTTTTGAATAAAGAACAAAAGGCAAGTTCTGCTCTTTATGACTTTTAATTTTTAAGAAAAATGGATTCATAATTTATTCACTTTTCTTTCTGTCCAAAACCATGTTCGTCAATTTGCAAAGCGAAATCAAATTTCCAGCTTCATCAGTAATTTTGATTTCCCACAAATGAACTGTTCTTCCTTTGTGAATAATTCTGGCTGTTCCAAAAACATAGCCTTCGCGAATGCTTTTCAAGTGATTTGCAGAGATTTCAATTCCTCTTACTTCCTGCTCTTTCGGATTGATAAAAAAGAATGAAGCCGCACTTCCTACACTTTCTGCCAAAGCTACAGAAGCACCGCCATGAAGTAATCCCATTGGTTGGTGAACACTAGGATTTACTGGCATTTTTGCAGTTAAAAAGTCTTCTCCTGCATCGATATATTCAATTTTCAGCGTTTCCATCAATGTGTTTTTAGAAAACTCATTACAGCGCGCTAAAATCTGCTCTTTTGTATAATTCATTCAAATAAACTTTAAAATCGTAAAATTAAAGAAAGATAAGACATAAATCTAAAATCCGATTCTAAAATTAAAAATCATTTATGAACTTGTCAGTTTTTTGCTATTTTTACAAAAACAATCACATATTAATCTTTGGTTATTTTTTTGCCACAGATTACACAGATTAAAAGGATTTAAAAAAATATGTTGCCACGAATTACACAAATTTCCACGAATTTTATTTCAATTTAATTCGTGGAAATTTGTGTAATTACTTCGTCAGTCCCCTCGGTAGAGTCATGGCGGAAAAAAAATCATTTTAATCCTCTTAATCTGTGGCTAAAAAAAACTTCTTAAATGCGTCAATACTTTACAATCTTTGTTCTAGGTTTAATTTTAGCATTCAGTTCTTGCCGAACTGACTTTGATACTGTTGCCAGCACTGGAGATTTGAAGTTTTCAAAAGACACCGTTTATTTGGATACTGTTTTTAAAAATATCGGTTCAAGCACGTATCAATTGAAAGTTTACAACCGAAGCAAAAATGATATTTCGATTCCGATTGTGCAGTTCAAAAAAGGCCTGAATTCAAAATACCGCATGACAGTTGACGGAATGAGCGGCAACAACGGAAAAATCTTCAAAGATGTTACGCTTTTAGCAAAAGATAGTTTATACATCTTTATCGAAACTACGGCAGATATTACAGACGCAAATCCGAATGATTTTCTTTATACGGATGAAATCCAATTTGACAGTGGCGCGAATCTGCAAGAAGTCGCTTTAGTAACTTTGATTCAGGATGCCGTTTTTCTTTATCCAAATCAAAATCCTGACGGTACAAAGGAAAAAATAAAAATTGACGGCAAAGATGTTGACGGTTTTTATTTAAGCGAAAATGATTCACAAAACGGAAACGAATTGATATTTACCAAACAAAAACCATACGTAATTTACGGTTACGCGGGAGTTCCAGAAAATAAAACAGTAACTTTTGAAGCAGGTTCTAGAATACATTTTCACAATAATTCTGGATTGTATGTTGGCAAAAATGCTTCTTTACAAATTAATGGCGCAAAATCGACAACCGAAAAACTCGAAAATGAGGTGATTTTTGAAGGCGATCGTCTAGAATCTCTTTATTCTGATATTCCAGGACAATGGAAATCTGTTATTATTGAAAACGGAAGCAATAACCATTCGGTCAAAAATTTAACGCTGAAAAATGCTGTTGCGGGATTAGATATCAGAAATACAGCAAACACAATTCAAATTAAAAACACCCAAATTTACAATTGTTCCGAATATGGGATTTTGGCTCAAAACGCCTTAATAAACGGAGAAAACCTAGTTATTAATTATTGTGGATTATCCAGTTTATCTTGCGTTTATGGAGGGAATTATAGTTTTGCACATTGTACTTTCAATAACAATTGGCAAAGCAGTTCGCATTTTGCAATCAATTTGAGCAATAGTTTGGCCGGAAAAACACCTGAAACGAATCCGCTTACGCAGGCAACTTTTAATAACTGCATCATTTATGGTTCAAACACAAACGAATTTAATTTAAGCAAAAACGCAAATGCGCCGTTCGTTTACCAATTGAATAATTGCCTTTTAAAATTCAGCAGCTCTACAACAAATCCAGATTATCAGTTCAAAACTGACACGCAACATTATAACAACATTATTCTAAATGAAAATCCGAAGTTTTATAATGTCAATCAGAATAAATTGAATATTGACAAAACTTCTGCCGCTTTCGCGAAAGGGAATCAGGCCTATATAATTCCGTTGGATATTTTAGGAATTACAAGAACTTCTCCACCGGATTTGGGCGCTTATCAGAGTCAGGATTTCCCTAAATAATTTTTTAACATTTAAGTGATTTAAGAGAATTTAAGTTCTTTGCGAATTTTGCTCGCAAAGTCGCAAAGTCGCAAAGTTTTAGTCCGAAAACTTAAAAAAATCTTCGCGCCTTTGCGTCTTTGCGTGATTAAATTCCCACCATATTGCAAATTTCTCGGATTAAATTTAGAAAAATTTGTAAATAAATTTTAAGAATCTCACATTATTGGCAAAGTACTTTTTTGATTCAAAACCGAAAAATGATACACGTTTACAAGGAAAAATTAGGGATCAAAAAATGTTAAATCGTGGAAGCTAAAATCAGCAAAAAAATTGCATTTTCAGGGCAAAAAAGTGGAAAAATAAATAATTAAAAAGGCTCAGATTCTTGCTTTTTTTTTCGGTTTAGATTGACTAAATTTGCACCTCAATACAACAAACTACACAAATGATCCATTTCTTTGAAAACCAAAGCAAAACTGTTTTTGCAGTACAAACGCAAAACGAAATTTCAGCTCAAGACATTTCAAAATTAAACTGGCTTTTTGCCGACGCGAATAAGATCGAAAAATCTGCATTGACAGGTTTCTTTGTTGGTCCTCGCGCAACTATGATTACACCTTGGAGTACAAATGCTGTAGAAATTACTCAAAACATGGGAATTTCTGGCATTATCAGAATTGAAGAATTTCATCCTGCAACGGAAGATTTTACTGATTTTGACCCAATGCTTTCTCAAAAATTCAACGAATTAGATCAAGAAATCTTCACAATCAACATTCAGCCAGAACCAATTTTGGAGATTGATGATATTGCAACTTACAACAAAGTAGAAGGTTTAGCTTTAAGCGAAGAAGAAGTTGATTACTTAAACAATCTTTCGACTAAATTAGGAAGAAAATTAACTGATTCTGAAATTTTCGCTTTCTCTCAAGCGAATTCAGAGCACTGTCGACACAAAATTTTCAACGGAACATTTGTGATTGACGGAGAAGAAAAAGAAACTTCTCTTTTCAAATTAATCAAAAAAACATCTCAGGAAAACCCTAACGATATTGTATCTGCTTACAAAGACAACGTTGCTTTTGTAAAAGGACCAAAAGTGCAGCAATTTGCGCCAAAATCGGCAGACAAACCTGATTTTTACGAAATAAAAGAATTTGATTCGGTTATCTCATTAAAAGCCGAAACACACAATTTCCCAACAACAGTTGAGCCTTTCAACGGAGCTGCAACAGGTTCTGGAGGAGAGATTCGTGACCGTTTAGCAGGTGGACAAGGTTCTTTGCCATTAGCTGGAACTGCGGTTTACATGACTTCATATTCTCGTTTGAAAGAAGACAGAAAATGGGAAAATGCGGTTGAAGAAAGAAAATGGTTGTACCAAACTCCAATGGATATTTTGATCAAAGCTTCAAACGGAGCTTCTGATTTCGGAAATAAATTTGGTCAGCCGTTAATTACAGGTTCAGTTTTAACTTTCGAACATTCAGAAAACGACCGCAAAATTGGTTACGATAAAGTGATCATGCAGGCGGGAGGAATTGGATATGGAAAACTAGATCAATCCATTAAAAAGAAACCACAAGAAGGCGATAAAATCGTTATTCTTGGAGGAGAAAATTATAGAATTGGAATGGGTGGTGCTGCGGTTTCTTCTGCAGATACTGGAGCTTTCGGTTCAGGAATCGAATTAAATGCAATTCAGCGTTCAAACCCAGAAATGCAAAAACGTGCTGCAAACGCGATTCGTGGTTTAGTAGAAAGTGACAACAATCCAATTGTTTCTATTCACGATCACGGAGCTGGTGGACACTTAAACTGCCTTTCTGAATTGGTTGAAGAAACTGGAGGTTTGATCGATTTGGATAAATTACCAGTTGGAGATCCAACACTTTCTGCAAAAGAAATTATCGGTAACGAATCTCAGGAAAGAATGGGATTGGTTATTGGTCAAAAAGACATTGATACGTTGCAAAGAATTGCCGACAGAGAGCGTTCGCCAATGTATGAGGTTGGAGATGTAACGGGAGATCACCGTTTTACATTCGAATCAAAATCAAATGGTTCAAAACCGATGGATTATGCTTTAGAAGATTTCTTCGGAAGTTCTCCAAAAACGGTGATGACAGATAAAACTGTTGACAGAAAATATGCTGATGTTGCTTATTCAGCAAATGACTTCGAATCATATTTAAAAGACGTTTTACGTTTAGAGGCGGTTGCTTCAAAAGACTGGTTGACGAACAAAGTTGACCGTTGCGTTGGAGGAAAAGTGGCAAAACAACAAAATGCAGGTCCGTTACAATTGCCGTTGAATAATGTTGGAGTTATGGCTCTAGATTATTTAGGTAAAGAAGGAATTGCAACTTCTATTGGGCACGCTCCAATTGCTGCTTTGATTGATCCAGTTGCAGGAAGTAGAAATGCTATTGCTGAATCGTTATCAAACATTATCTGGGCTCCAATTAAAGATCAATTAAAAGGTATTTCATTATCTGCAAACTGGATGTGGGCTTGTAAAAACGAGGGCGAAGACGCTCGTTTATATGATGCTGTACAAGGTTGTTCAGATTTTGCAATTGAATTGGGTATCAATATTCCAACAGGAAAAGATTCACTTTCGATGAAACAAAAATATCCAAATGACGAAGTAATTGCACCGGGAACGGTTATTATTTCTGCTGCTGGAAACTGTACAGATATTAGAAAAGTTGTTGAACCTGTTTTACAGAAAAACGGAGATTCAATTTATTATATCAATTTGTCTCAAGATGATTTCAAATTAGGAGGTTCATCTTTTGCACAAATCAGAAACACAATCGGAAATGAAACTTCTACAATTAAAGACGCTTCTTTCTTCAAAAATGCTTTTAATACAATCCAGGATTTAATTGTAGAAAACCAAATTTTAGCGGGTCACGATATCGGAAGCGGTGGTTTAATTACTACTTTATTAGAATTGTGTTTTGCTGATGTGAATCTTGGAGCTAAAATTGATTTCTCTGCTTTCGCGGAAAAAGACTTATTGAAAATCCTTTTCGCAGAAAACATCGGAATTGTTTTCCAAGCTAAATCTGATGCAGCTGTTGAAGCTAAATTGAAAGCTAATAATATTGAATTCTTCAAAATTGGTTCTGTAACTTCTACAGCATCTTTAGAAGTTGGAAACTGGAAATTAGATATACCAACTTACAGAGATGTGTGGTTCGAAACTTCTTATTTATTAGATCAAAAACAATCTAAAAACGGAAGAGCTCAAGCGCGTTTTGAAAACTATAAAAATCAGGTTTTAAACTATACTTTCCCTGCACATTTTACAGGAAAGAAACCGGAAATCGACAATTCTAAACCAAGACCAAAAGCGGCTATTATTCGTGAAAAAGGAAGTAATTCTGAGCGTGAAATGGCAAATGCAATGTATTTAGCAGGTTTTGATGTAAAAGACGTTCACATGACAGATTTAATTTCGGGTCGTGAAACGCTAGAAGATATTCAGTTTATTGGAGCAGTTGGAGGATTCTCTAATTCTGACGTTTTAGGTTCTGCTAAAGGTTGGGCTGGGGCTTTCTTATACAATGAAAAAGCAAAAACAGCTTTAGATAAATTCTTCAAAAGAGAAGATACTTTATCTGTCGGAATCTGTAATGGCTGCCAGTTGTTTATGGAATTGGAAGTTATTAATCCAGAGCACGAAGTTCACGGAAAAATGCACCATAACGAGAGCCAGAAACACGAAAGTATCTTTACTTCTGTAACGGTTCAGGAAAACAACTCTGTTATGTTGTCAACATTAGCTGGAAGCACTTTAGGAGTTTGGGTTTCTCACGGAGAAGGTAAATTCAAATTGCCTTATGCAGAAGACCAATACAACATTGTTTCTAAATATGCGTACGAAGACTATCCTGCAAACCCTAACGGTTCTGATTACAACACCGCGATGATGTGTGACAAAACTGGAAGACATTTGGTTATGATGCCTCACATTGAGCGTTCGACTTTCCAATGGAACTGGGCACATTATCCAAAAGATAGAAATGACGAGGTTTCTCCTTGGCATGAAGCTTTTGTTAATGCCAGAAAATGGATTGAGAAAAACTAAGAAATATATTTTTACTAAAAGCGCCCGAATTTTATCGGGCGTTTTTTTTTGCCACTAATTACACAAATCTTCACTAATAAAATAGCCACAGATTAAATGGATTAAAATGATTCTTACACAGTAAAAATAATCTGTGGGAATCTGTGAAATCTGTGGCAAAAAAAATAATTCGTGAAAATTCGTGTAATTCGTGCCTATCAAAAACTATTTAAAACTATTCTAAGATTAATTTAATGGTATCTTAAGACAGCTTAAGCGAGCGTAAACCTTCGGATAAATATCTTTGTCTCATGAAAAATATGATCCAAAAAATATACCTTCCGATTTTCTTATTCATTATAAGCCAATTTTCATTTGCGCAAAAGACAACAGCCATAAAAGGAAATGTCACCGACGGGAAACTTCCTGTAGAGTTTGTTGATGTAGTTTTAAAAAATACCAGCGATTCTACTAAAGTAGCCAGTTATGCCGTAACCGATGTTATGGGAAATTTTGCTTTAGAAAATATTTCTTCAGGAGATTACCAGCTTCAATTTAAATTAATAGGTTTTAAAACTATTTCTCAAAAAGTAAAAGTTGCTGAAAGTCCAATTTCTATTGGAACTATCGTTTTACAAACTGACGCCAATTTACTCAATGACGTTGTTGTAAAATCTCAGAAAAAACAAATTCAGAAAACAAACGAAGGCTTTATTTTTAATGCCGTTTCGAATATTTCACAAACAGGCGGAACCGCCACTGATATGCTGAAAAGTATTCCGACAGTTGCTGTAGATGCTGAAGGTGGTATTACCTTAAGAGGAAAATCTCCAATGATTTTGATAAACGGTAAAAATTCTGCTATTACCAATATGGATCAGATTGCAGCGAGCAGTATTGAAAGTATCGAAGTAATTAGCAATCCGACGGCGAAATACGATGCTAATGCTGAAAGTGGTATCATTAATATTAAACTGAAAAAGAACAATCTTAGCGGTACAAATGGCGCTGTAGCTTTGGGTGCGGGTTTTGGCGCAAAAGGAAGAGTGAATAGTTCGGTACTTTTAAACCATAAAACTGAAAAATGGAACTTTGGTTTAGGATACGACAATCGTTTTGCCGGAAGAACAAAAAAAATAAATGCCGATAGAACCAATTATTTCATTGATGACGAACATTATATTCATCAAAATAGAAACGACGAACGAACTGAAGGTCTGCAGAATTTAAAATTAAATATTGACTTTTCTCCAAATGAAAAAAACAGCTTTTCTTTTGAGGCACTAGGAAATATTGAAACTCAAGACAACGATGAAACTTTATACACGCAGGTAAATACAAGTTCTAATGCATTTTTCTCTAGCAATAAAAGACATTCTTTGGAATTGGAACGTTCAAAAGTTGGCGAACTAGCCTTTACTTATGATCGTAAATTTGATGATGACCGAAAAAGTTTAAATACTTCAATTACTTCTTCTTTCGGAAAACACAGAGAAAATACCGATATTGACACTTATAATTACGATGAATATCAGCAGCAGATTGGTGACGCTTTGTTACAGAGAACACATAATTACGAAAATCAAAATATTTCGAATGCCATTGTTAATTATGCTTTTCCAATTTCTGAAAAATCAATTATAGAAACAGGCTACAAAGGAACCTTCAGATTTTTCAATTCAGATTTTGAAAGTGCCGATATGATTAATGGCGATTATGTTGTTAATCCGTTAGCTAGTAATAGTTTTGAATTCAATGAACAGATAAACGCTGTTTATGGTTTGATGAATTCTTACATTGGCGATAGCGAAAATCCAAAATGGAAATACAATTTAGGTTTGCGTGCCGAAAATGTTTCCAACACTGGAGCAACGCAAAATAATAGCGATCGATTCAGTAATAATTACTTGAAACTCTTTCCGTCAGCTTCCATACAATTGAATTTAAAACCTGATGAATTCATAAAGCTAGGATATAGCAAACGAATTAACCGTCCAGATCTAGATGATTTGAATCCGTTTATTGACATTACAGATGCACTGAATCCGCATGGTGGAAATCCGTACTTAAAGCCAGAGATCATTCATATTGCCGAAATGAGTTATAATAAAAACTGGAAAAATTATTCTTTCTCGACCAATGCTTTTTACAGAAATGCAACCGATGCCATTAGGCAATATGCGCAGCTTTTGGACAATGGTGTAATTTTACTTCAGCCACAAAACATTGGAAGTACTGTTACGTACGGTTTAGAAACAATTTTCAGTCTTAAACCATTTTCTTTTTATGATGCCAATATTAGTTTAACTGCTTTTCAGCAAAACATTAATGCAGACAATTTGCCACAGGCCGAAGATGTTGTAAGCAGTGCTTTTAGCTGGTACGGAAAAATCATTAATAATTTTGTTCCTTGGAAAGGCGGAAAACTTCAAATTATTGGCAACTATAATTCGGCTGTTGCAACTCCGCAAGGAAAAAGAATTCCGATTTACAATGTTGATATGGGATTTCAGCAAAAATTAGGAAAAGGAAATGCTCGACTAGGTTTGGTTGTTACAGATATGTTTAATACACTCGAAAGCGGTTATAAAAATAATACACTTTTGTTTAGCAATCATCGAACCAATAAATCTGATACACGTGCTTTAATGGTAACTTTTGCTTATACTTTCAGATCTGATTTTAAAGAAAAACTACTCGAAAACCAGTTTTCTACGGAATAAAAACTCATCTAAAATAAATAAAACATAAAAATTTCATTCTTGTATTTTTAAGCTTCCATTCTATAAAAAAAATGGATTATATTCGCCCAACAAAAAATCAGCCACTAGATTTTTTCGGCCCAAAAACACTTAAACCTACATAGAATGAAATTTTTAAAATTACTTTTTATTTTCAGCATCTTCTTTGCTGTTACACCATCACATTCACAAGTTCACGTAGATCAGATTATTCACAATTCTAAAGAACGCTATATCACCACAACTATCGGTTATCCAGTTCCTGGAACTTACGCACCTTTAAATCAAAAACAGCCTATAACGGTATTAAATCCAGACGGAACAGGTTTTATTCAGGCCGAAGATTTAAGCAAACAAAAAATCAATTGGGGAATAGAATGCAATGAAGAAGGTGTTCCTGTATTTAAAGAAGGATTCAATAGTGCCTCCTATACGTTTTGGTACAGACCAAACGATAGTGAAGAATGGTACTACTCTCAATTTTCTATTCATTTTGTCAAGAAAAAAATGTTTTTGATGGGCGAAAGAGTAAAAGAATATGTAGATTACAACGTACAATAAGCATTAAAAAAAGAATCCAAATTAAACTTTTCTTGATTTTTAGGAAATTTCACCGCAAAAAAGAAAACGTTTTCGTTGATTTTTAATAGTCTCTATAAATTTTCCCATAAAATTTCATTAAATAAAAAATCATACCTAAATTTTATTTAATTTGCGATAAAATTCAATATATTAAACATGGTTTCAATCACACGCCTTTTTGATTTTCCCTATTATCAACAAGAAACTTACAACCTTCCAGTTGCTCTTGCAACCAAAAAAAATGGAGTCTGGGAAAAAACATCCAGTGAAGAATATATTGCAAAAGCAAATGCTATTTCGAGAGCATTATTGCGTATGGGCGTTCAGAAAGATGATAAAATTGCTTTAATAAGCTCAAATAACCGTACCGAATGGAATATAATGGATATTGGTATTTTGCAGACTGGTGCTCAGAATGTTCCAATTTATCCAACTATTGCAGAAGAAGATTACGAATATATTTTAAACCACAGTGGCAGTATCTATTGCTTTGTTTCTGATGAAGAAGTTTTAGAGAAAGTAAATGCAATTAAGGCCAATGTACCTTCATTAAAAGAAGTTTATTCTTTTAATGAAATTGATGGCTGTAAACACTGGTCAGATTTATTGATTTTAGGCGAAGATGACAGCAATCAAAGCGAAGTTGAAGCTAGAAAAGACAGCATCCACACAGACGATTTAGCTACAATTATTTATACTTCTGGAACAACAGGAAGACCAAAAGGCGTTATGCTTTCGCACAAAAATATTGTGTCAAATGTTTTAGACAGTTCGCCAAGAATTCCGTTTGATCCAGGAAAAAGTACAGCATTAAGCTTCTTGCCTATCTGCCATATTTTTGAAAGAATGATTTTGTACATCTATCAATATTATGGCGTTTCAGTTTACTTTGGAGAATCTATTGATAAAATCAGTGATAACTTAAAAGAAGTACGTCCAACTGTAATTACTGCTGTACCAAGGCTTTTAGAAAAAGTATACGATAAAATTTATGCTAAAGGTGCAGAATTAACAGGAATTAAGAAAAAACTGTTTTTCTGGGCTATCGATTTAGGTTTAAAATATGAACCATACGGAGCAAATGGTGCTTGGTATGAATTTCAGTTAAAAATTGCCCGCAAGCTTATTTTCAGTAAATGGAAAGAAGGTTTGGGCGGAAATTTAGATTTAATGGTTTCTGGAAGTGCCGCTTTACAGCCACGTTTAACAAGAGTTTTTGCTGCTGCAGAAATTCCGGTTATGGAAGGTTACGGTTTAACTGAAACTTCTCCAGTAATTGCCGTAAACGATCAAAGAAACAAAGGATTTAAAATTGGAACTGTCGGAAAACCAATCCGTAATGTGGAAGTGAAAATTGCCGAAGACGGAGAGATTTTATTAAAAGGTCCGAACGTAATGTTAGGCTACTATAAAGACCCAGAAAAAACTGCTGAAGCTGTAATTGATGGTTATTTCCATACCGGAGATATTGGAGAAATTGACAGCGAAGGTTTCTTAAAAATTACAGATCGTAAAAAAGAAATGTTTAAAACTTCTGGCGGTAAATATATTGCTCCGCAAATGATCGAAAATGCAATGAAACAATCTCGTTTTATTGAGCAGATTATGGTTATTGGTGAAGGTGAAAAAATGCCAGGCGCTTTTATTCAGCCAAACTTCGAATTTGTAAAAGAATGGGCTAAAATCCATAAAATTACTTTAGGAAGTTCTGATGCAGAAATTAGTGCTAATCCAGATGTTATTAAACGTATTGACGAAGAAGTTGAAAGCATCAACAAAAAATTCGGACACTGGGAACAAGTAAAACGTTTTGAGCTTACACCAGATGTCTGGTCTATAGATGGCGGACAGCTTACTCCTACTCTAAAATTGAAACGTAAAATTATTAAAGAAATTTATAAAGATCTTTACGGAAAAATCTACGGAAACAATTAATAAATCAGAATAATATAACCAAACGAAAACGGCTGTCAATTGACAGCCGTTTTTAATTTATGAGTATATCCCTCAATGACTAATGTCATTATAATTATCAAAATACTTTCTATTTTTCTAGAAGAAAAAGTTTTTAAAATCTAGGAAGAAACTTCTTTTCTTAGCTTTCTTTTCAAGCTTTTCTTTTTTTTCGGTTCTTTTCTTTTTAAGAACCTCTTTAGCTTTCTCCATCCGTTTAACCGGCTTTATTTCCTCTGTTTTAGAATTTTCGTAAAACTTTTTGAAAGGACGCGGTTCAAAATCAACCAAAATTGCAGCCATATTTATAGCGTCAATGTTTGACGGATCCGTTTCACCTTTAAAGAAAGTCTCGATAGGTCTAAACTTATCTTTCTTCTCCTTAAATTTATTCTTTTTGCTGTGATCGAAATCTAAACCCAAAAGATTACTGAAGACATTCAAATCATCTTTGGTTGGGTTGTTTTCGAAAATCAACCAGCACAAATCACGAAGTTTACCACGAGAAGGCTGGTACAAATAATCAAAGTATTTACCTTCCTTTTCTATCTCATATTTTTTTCTAATTGCTTTTTTATATTGTTGTAATGTATTGTTTTGCATGGTATTTTGATTTTGTAGTTCTTGGGAATCTCAGGAAATCGAAGGTTTTTCTAAGAAATCCAATATCACACAAGTTCAAAAGCACCATTGCTTTACCAGAGAAATTTCTCTAAATGATATATATAATTTTCCTAAAATTCACCTTTCCTTTCCATAGGTTAATAAGTTCTAAATCCATCTCTCTACTCGAGGCAAATGGCAACTCACTAAATTCCACTTTATCTGTTTGACCACTATAGTCTGACCTAAGTCCTATTTTTTGATTCATCCTTAAATTTTTATTGTTTTTAATTAAGCTTCTGAGGTACTGAGATGCTGAGATACTAAGTTTTTTTTCCTTTGTCCCTCTGCCCCTTTGAACCTTTGTCCCTAGGACAAAAAAAAGCACCCAATTAAAGGTGCTTCTATAACAAATACGATATAACTATCCTATTGCCTATATTGATGCACCGACATGTAAAAGCATTCACGAAACGAAGTCGCGGCTACTAATCCTGGGTTGTGTATGTATAATTTAAAACTCATTTTATTTATTTTTTATAATTGTTGTTGTTGTTTTCTGAAACGCTTTGTTTCAATTTTGTTTGGCAAAGATATGATAGAAAAATTCATATTTCCAAATATTTTTTAAGCTTAATTTTCTGACTATCAATTAGTTATGTTAAAAATTTAGACAAAGAAATTCCTGTCCGCAAACTGGTGCAGATCTCATTTTTGTATCAAATGACTGTTACTCATTAGATTACTTTCCAAGACTATATCTTTCTATTTTTATTAATCATTAAACATTTTGGTCAATTATTTTTTTTAGTTTTTTTAGTTCTGGTTTGTTTTCTCTATCATTTTGTTGTCATGTTGAGCGAAGTCGAAACATCTTTTTTGTCACACTGAGCAAAGTCGAATTGCTTTTTAAGCGAAATCGAAAGGCTTTAAAACAAAAAAAGCGTCCTACAATGAGGACGCTTTTCTATTCTATGATGAGTTTGACTCTAAATACTAAATCATAATTTCATAAAAATACATACGCATCCTGAGCTATTAGCTGGAAAATCTCCTGCTAAAGGTTCAAAAAATTGGCTTGATGAATATTTCATATGTATTTTTTCTATTATTAATTACAGATACAAATGTACTATATTTTAGATTAATTTAACAAAATATAGTCAAAATATATTTTTTTGTAACAAAAAAATCCCGACAATTGGTTATTGTCGGGATTTGAGTTTTTATTGAAATAATTTACGGTTGCTACTACAAGCCTTATAAATCTGCTTCTCTGAAAATGGCGATAAGGTTTCTGCCAGATTTCGGCTGGTTCTTAAACAGCTCAGTATTTTTTGCCTTAAATTGATATCGTCGCCAAACTCTGTATGCATTAAGAGCTCGAAGATTTCCTGCAAATACAGGGGCTGTTCTTTGTAATCTCCCTCAAACAATTCGTCTGAAAGGAAATTAATTACGGATGGCACTACATCACGATGTGTTGGTTTTTGATTTTCTTTTTGCATAGTTCTGAAAATATTAAACACACGAAACCCACGATCGGTTGTGCAAAAACATTCCAAGGAATGAGATTAGGGCTATCACTAGCACCCTCAACGTAACGTGGGTTCGCTTATATTAAACTTAAAAATAATTTTTTAAGGATTTCTCCTTGGTGTAATGTTTTTGCTCTGCAAAGATATACCTTTATCTTAAAAAGAAAGTAAAAACTTACAATAATTACAGATTAATTTTTTTGATTTCAAATCCTTTAAAAAATTCTAACAATTGTTGCTCTTCTTCGTTATCTGCGACTAATCTAACACAGACTAAATTTTTAATTGCTCTCGAACAGGCTACATAGAAAAGCTTTTGATTTTTAGACTTTTTATTTAAATCTTCTTCATTTTTATCATAGATTGATTTAAAATTATATTTATTCCAAAAGTATTCATCCATTACGACCATTACATTTTCAATTCCTGAACCTTTAGTTTTATGCATCGTAATATAATTTGATTCAATGTTGCCTTCAATATAATTGTAATAATTCAATATTTCCACAAATTTCAATTCATTTGAAAACAATTTGATATAGAAATTTTTCTTTTTTCTATTTTTATCAAACTCTTCAAATTCTTCTTCCGATATACTCGAATCTATTTTTGCAATTTTTGCAAAAGTATTTTCTCCATTTTCAAATAAAGCTTCTAATTCTAAAAATCTATTATCTAATTCGATATTCTTTAGAAAAGAATCCTTACTTGAAATATAATTCAAATATGAATCTGATTTTTTTATCAGCTTATTATTAAATGCAAAACGTAAAACTCTATCTAAAGAACTTTTAGAATTTAATAATGAATCAAAAATTCTTTTTATTTTAATTTTATCTTTAACAGATTTTAATTCAAAACCACATTTCTTCAGTTTAGTAAGAACAAAATTATAGTTTTTATTTTTATAAGCTGAACAAAGATCATATAACTCAATCAATTGAATCCTTGCTAAAGTTTTTTCTATTTCTTCTTTAACTTCTGAATATCTGTCATTAAAAATTTGATAAAGGAAACTAAAACCCAATTCACTTGAAATGGACTTATTTGTCAACATTAGCTTTTTAATTTCTGGATTATCAATTGAACATTTAGCAATTAATTTGTTTAGAACGTCAAAGTAATTGTTTTTATCTTCAACATTACTATGAGTTGTTGGTTTCTTACCATAAATAGAGTAATAAATTGTAACTTCTCCTTTCCTATTATCAGAAACCTCTCCTTGCTTTAAAGCTAATTGTTGTTTTAAACCATCATTTCTAATTTTGTTTACAAAATCTATTACTTTATCAGAACATCTAAAATTATCTTCTTTTTCAATTTTAATTAATTTCAGTTCTGTTATTTCTTTTTCAACGTCGCCAATCCCGTCATCGTAAATTCCTTGCATTGAATCACCGAAAAATCCAATTGTTGTCTTATTATTTTTAGGTAATGTGCTTAAAAAAACGTCTACTATTTTTTCATTTGTATCCTGATATTCATCAATTAATATAAAGTCAAATTTATCACTAACAATTTTTCCTAGTAAATTATGTTTTTTAAAAAGTAAAGAAGCTACATATAATAATTCATCATGTCCAAAAGATAGTTCTTTAAAATTATTGTAACGTGTTTCATTATATCTTACTTTATTATAATCTATTGATCTGATCTCTGATAATATAATTTGATTTAATTTTTCTATTTCTTCATTTAGTGTATTATTAAAAACTATTGGAGTTTTATCATATTCCCTTTTACCGATAACTTTAGGTGTTTTATCTCCCGTAGTAGTAAATAGCATTCTAGAATATTTGCCATATGCTTTCTTAAACTTTTCATGCTCATTTAGATTATATCCTTTTTCATCTTCTTCAGGGACTAGAATTTCTCTATTCATTTGCTCAATTTTAAAAACTTCAAAAATTGTCTCATGAATATTTTTTTTGTAATTTTTAATTAAATCATTTAAAAAAGAATGTATTGTAGAAACTACAAAGTTGCTTCTTTCTCCAATCCTCGCTTTTATTTCTTCTACGGCAACGTTTGTAAGAGTAATACATACGCCTTTTTTATCAGGATAATTTTCAGTAATATATTCAAGAATTTGTTTTAAGGATTCTGTTTTTCCACTACCTGCACCGCCCTGCAAAACAAAATTTTGAAATTTCTCTTGAGGTTTTTGATTATTATCAATAACTTCTTTTATTTTTTCAATTGCTGTCATTTAGGCTATCCATTTTAATCCTTCAACAATATATAACGGTGTTTTCCATTCCACTTTACCAGTTAGTGCTAAATATAGAATTGAAGATGCAAAATCTGATTTCCCATCCGTTTTTAAAATTTTTTGAGTCAAATCATAAAAATCTGTTCTTAAATCGGTCAGTTCCGATTTATTTTGAATTCCTTTTATATCATCTTTAAATTTTACAATTTCTTTTAAATTCAAACTAATAAATGCATCTTCAAAACTTCTACCGTGATAACCGGAATCGTCTATCTGATGCGCAATCTTAATAAAATGTGATCCATCTTGCAATGAATTAGACTTAAGTTTTTTAAACCATTCTTCTATTTCTTCTTTTTTACCATTAGCTGGAATATTTAAAAATTCTTTAATAGAATAATTACTAGTATTATCTCCGTCAATTACTGCACAAGCTATATTACTTGAACTTTCCTTTTTATCCTCCGTTGCAGGAACAATAACTAATTTAGTAGTATCTATATCGGTAATTATTAAAGTTTTTATTTCTAAAAACTCTAAAAAATGCTTGAATGCCTTTGAATTAGCTCCGACTTCAATTATTGAAATATTCTGAGAAGATATTTTATTTCCTGAAGTAGTAATTAATTTATCATATTGACTAATAAAATACGGTAACAACATTTTTTCTGTAGTTCCTTCAATAAAAATAATTTTTTCAGCAAAGAACAACTCCGATGAATATAGAGTTAAATACTGTTTTAAAAATTTAAAATATTCTTCTTGCCCCTTATATTTAACTTCTAAATCTGAATAAAAGTTTTTAATTACGATGTTTCCATTTTGAAGTCTAAAATACCGCAAATCAGAAAAATTACATTGAGAAACAATATGTGACGAATGTGTCGTTATAAAAGTCTGTAAATTAACATCTTTATTAATCTCTTTTATTATTTCTTGAATTTTTTGACTAAATATATATTGCATTTGAGGATGCGTATGTGCCTCTGGTTCTTCAATAAATAAAAGATTTATATCTTTTTTCTCATCCACAAAATACTTTCTCTTTACTTCAATTTGAAGCAATAAATAAAGAATATTTAAATACCCCAAACCGTTTAAATGTTCTGGCAAATTGTTTGAACCATCACCATATACAATTTTAGAATAATTTGTAAAAATTTGTTTTGATTCCAAATCTGAAATAACTTTTAAATCCTTTATACCAAGAAATCCTTTAGCATTTTCTAAAAATGGACTAAAATGTTTTTCGTACTTTTCATCCAAAGTATTATCCATTTTAGATATTGCATCATTAATCTCAAAAAAATCTGAAGACGATTCCTTATGTTCTTTGTTAAAATATTGAGTAGTTAATTCCGATAGAGACCTTTTACCATTTCCAGTTGTTTCCGAACTTGAAACATTTCTTTTCGCATGAATGACTTGAAAATTGATTAAGTTTCTAATAGAAGAAATATCTTTCTTAACCATATTACCTCTATTAGCTATTTCTAAGTCAGTATCATTTTCGAAAACATAAATGTTTTTATTTATTAAATAATCCGATAAATTCTTTTCAATAAATTTTTCCCTATTAGTTGTTACTTTGGACAAATCTTTCACAAGCTTGTCTTTATCAATTGAACATTCAAATAAGATTTTCACAACATTTAAGGAAGGATCTAAATCTAAAATAAAATCAGAAATGTTTTCTAAAGAGTCTTTCGAATCATACTTTATTTCAAGAATCATTTGAATAGATAAATTCTCAACAATAGTAGAATCATTTATATTATAAATTTCATCTCGTAATGACGTAGAAAAATCATGAAAATTAAATTTAAAACTTTCGTTTCTATAAAACTTGTCAAATAGCATTATGAATGAAGTCTTACCGCTATTATTTCTTCCGATCAAAAGAGACAATTCTTGTTTTATATTTTCACTAAGTAAAAGTGTCGTTTCTTTTAATAATCTGAAATTTTTGATTTTAATTTTACTTATATACATATTTTCATTTTGTTTTTTATCAAATCTAACTACAAAAGAATTCTAAGCATTACGGTAATCCGTAATGCTTGGAATTTTATTACTCTTTACAATTGCTCTCAAATATATACAAACAAAAAGCCTTCAAACCAAGTACAAACCCCTGATTTAAAAGCCAACAAATAATCTTTATATTATAATCTAAATCCCAAAAAAGCTTTTAGAATTCCTCGTCGTTTCCTCCGCTACTTTAGCCAAAGTAATACCTTTAAACTGTGCAATTGTTCCAGCAACATACGGCAGAAAAGCAGGTTCGCAACGGCGTTCATGGTATTTCTTCAGGAGACTGTTCGGGACATTTTTAGGAAGCATAAACGGCGCATCGGTTTCAATCATCATTCGGTCGAGCGGTACGTACTGAATGACTTCTTTTAAATGGCTGAAACGTTTGGCATCTGAAATCGCTCCCGTAAAACCCAGATAAAATCCGTTATCGAGATAGGTTTTGGCTTCCTGCAACGTTCCCGTAAAACAATGTACAACGGCTTTTGGCAATTGCGGTAAATAGTCTTTGGTAATATTCATAAACGAATTAAAAGCGCTTCTTTCGTGCAAAAACAAAGGTTTCTGCACTTCGATCGCCAATTCGAGTTGGGCTTTATAACATTCTTCCTGTTTGTTTCGGGGCGAAAAGTCACGATCAAAATCGAGTCCGCATTCGCCAACGGAAACGACTTGTTTCTGCTTTAATAAATTCCGCAGTTTCGAAATGCTTTGTGCATCGAAACTCTTCGCATCATGCGGGTGAATTCCGGCTGTCGAATATAATATTCCCGTATATTGTTTTGCGATTTCTAATGACGCTTCGCTGTTTCGTACGCTTGTTCCCGTTAGGATCATTTGCGATACATCGGCGTCGAGCGCGTCTTGTACGACATCGTCTATGTCGTTTTGGAATTGTTTGTTGGTTAGGTTGATTCCTATGTCTATATAATTCATTTTTTTAAAGTTGCTAAGGTTCTGAGAGGCTAAGATTCTAAGTTTTTTTCCTCTCTGAACCTTTAATTATTTTTTATTTTTTAAACGTAATATTTGTCATTTCGACGAAGGAGAAATCTTCGCGAGAAACTCTACAAAGATTGGACTCACGTTGCGGAGCTACTTGTGGAGATTTCTCCTCCGTCGAAATGACATAAAATGAGGAAAAACCTTTGCGAACCTTGCGTAGATCTTAGCGAACTTTGCGGTTAAAATCACCACAAAGCGTTAGACGAACTGCAGTGCGTCTCTACACTGAAAACTGTGACCGAGACTGAACACTAAAAAACTGATCACTGACCACTAGTCTTCTCGGCTTCCATCATCAGCCATTCTAACCAATTTAGGTGTAAACTTCGCTACAACATCTACTAAATCCTGTTGCGCTTCCATCACCTGATTGATATCTTTATAAGCCATTGGGGCTTCGTCAAGACCTGCTCCAATAAGCGTAACACCATGATCTCTCAGGATCGATTTCATTTCGGTTTGTGTGATGTTTTTAATGGCTTGCGTTCTGCTCATTTGTCTTCCTGCTCCATGCGAAGCCGAATTGATGGCATTCTCCTCGCCTTTTCCTCTCACCAAAAATCCCGGTGCGGTCATACTTCCCGGAATGATTCCCATAACGCCTTTTCCGGCTGGAGTTGCTCCTTTTCTATGTACGATCACTTCTTCGCCGTTCCAGATTTCTTTCCAGGCAAAATTATGGTGGTTTTCGACTTTGGCTAAAATCGTCGCACCCAAAGCGCGTTCCATTTTGTTATGGATAATCTCGTGACAAGCCGAAGCGTAATCTCCCGCCAAATTCATCGCCAACCAATATTCCTGACCTAATTGCGAATTCATATCTAAATACGCCAAGTTTTTTGCCACTTCTGGAAGTTTACATTCGTCTTTGGCGATTTTAGTATAATGTCCGGCAATTGTGGCTCCCATTCCGCGTGAACCCGAATGTGTTAACAAAGCGACGTATTTTCCCTTTGGGATATTCAAAACCGCATCGTCTTGCGCAAATTCCATGATTCCGAATTCCACAAAGTGATTTCCACCACCCGAAGATCCTAATTGCGACCAGGCTTTATCTTTCAAGTTCTTCACAAACGGATTCATATTGAAAGTCTCGTTCTCCAAAACCGCATGATCTGATTTGTACTGACCGTGAAATCCGTGACCTGCTCCAAAAATAGAATTGGCAATTAATTCTTTTTTGAATTTGGCTTCGTTTTCAAAGTAAAAATCTTCTGGAATATCATAAACCGACAACGCCATTCTACATCCAATATCAACTCCAACACCATACGGAATAATGGCATTTTTTGTGGCTAGAA
Organism: Flavobacterium movens; assembly: GCF_039581425.1. NCBI lineage: Bacteria > Pseudomonadati > Bacteroidota > Flavobacteriia > Flavobacteriales > Flavobacteriaceae > Flavobacterium > Flavobacterium movens. The sequence continues at coordinate 463,632 of NZ_JBCPXY010000002.1, read as the reverse complement.
CTCCGCCAATTGGTAATCCGTAACCTTGGTGCGCGTCTGGCATTAAAGCTCCGGCAACCGTAACAGGCAATTTCATAGCAATTTCCATTTGCTTTCTAGCTCCGTCTTCGATATGATCCAATCCGTAAGCCGAATACGCATTCGGATTCTGATTTAAAGCAATGAAATCTTCTGGTTTTTCATTCGATTTTTCGATTAAAGCCACAGCCAGTCTGCTGAAGATTTTATCGTCTATATAATTTTCCGGAGTTTCTAAGACGTTTTTGAAATTTGTGATCATTTCGTCTTTTGTGAACCCGTTTCTTTTGCTATCTATTTTTAAAGCAATCCCGATTATTTTTCCTTCTGGGAATCCTAATTCTAATATATCTGTACCGTTTATTTGTGTTTTCATTTTTTTGTTTTTTTAAGGGACAAAGGTTCAAAGTGACAATGGCGCAAAGGTTTTTTGCCAAGCGAAGGCATATTTCTCGCAAAGTCGCTAAGACGCAAAGTTTTTATTTAAAGTGATTAACACGCTGTTTGTCATTTCGACGTAAGGAGAAATCTTCGCAAGAAGCTCTACAAAGATTGGCTTTTCGTTGCGGAGTAACTTGCGAAGATTTCTCCTTACGTCGAAATGACAAATAATGCGTTTTTTTCTATTTTCTTTTTTAATTCATAATTTTTAAAAGAGGTAACACTTAGGAATGGTCTAATTTTCTTGGAACGAAGTAACCATTTCCTGACGACACTCTTTTTTTAAGAGCAATATTCTATAAGCGACTTTAGGATTCGAACCTAATATTATCAACCAACGAAGTAGCGCTTTATAGACGGCATCTTATTTTTTGAAAAAGTAATAATTTATAAGAGTTAATATTCAACCTAAACGAAGTAGCTCTCATATACGACATTTTTCAGTTTTAAAAAGAAGTAAAAAGCAATAAGAGAAACGGGGCTTGTCTTGCCAGAGTCGAACTGGATAACCTTGCTGATTTTACAACTTCGCTATTCCTCCCCAAATTTGAGACGAAGTAACTCTTATTTACGACATTCTTTTTTATTTTTAAAACAAGGCAACAAACGATAAGTGACATATCCTGCTCTAACCACTGAGCTACATTTCTGTCATTAAACAGAATTGGTGGGATTCGAACCCACGTCCCGGGCGTTATCAATGCGAAGTAACACTTATCTACGACACTTGTTTTTTATTCTTATTTTCAATGAACTTATTTCTTTTACAAATATTCAAATCATACTGCGCAATTATTTTGCGCAGTAGATTGAAAATTTACAATTCTATTCGATTAATGTAATTCAAAGCGCTGTTTTTATCCTCTAAAGCATTCAAAACATCAAACACTTTATCTGACCAACCGGCTATTAAATATACATCGTTTTTTTCCATGTTTATTGGCGACTGACCGTAACCAGCCAAATCAAACAAATATAATTTTGCATTTGGTGCGATACTTTTGTATCGATTCCATGAATTTGCAAATGAGTCTTTTGTGTACGCGTTATTCCACATTTGAACGTCTGTAAACAACATTACTTTATCTACAATTTCTTTTCGGGCGATTAAATCTTCCAAAACCAAATGACCATTTGTAGCGTAACCTACTTCACCTTCGCGTTTGTAATATTCGTTGACGTTGGCCAATATGCTTCGTTTTGGCATATTGATTATTTTCCATCGATCACCAAACATACCGCTTACCACATTTTTACAACGACTTTGCATTAACATACCCAACATCAATCCGATATCATAAAGCAATACTTTACTTTTTGGTGAAATTGGCTGTTGCATTGAACCCGAAACGTCACAAGCGATTACAATTGATGTGCTAACATCAAAACCTTTTATGTTTTGTGAACTGATTGTAACGGCATCTTCCAAAGCATCTAAAACCATTGAAGTGAATTTAAAATTCAAATCTTTCAGTTCACGATAAGCAGATAAAAATCGGAATGGCAATTGTTTTGAGTTTACGACTGCTTTTTCGTTAGAAAGATAATCGCATACTTTCAACATATGAAAACCAGAAACATTCGCTTCTAAGATATTTCGTAAGTTACGCAACAAAGCCATGTAACCTATTTTACCGCTATCAATCAATTCTTCCCATTTTTGAGTAAATGCTTTTTGTTTTTCAAATTCGTTATAAAACTTTATTTGACCTAATTGCGACAACTCAGTTTCCCAGGTATATGGCGTTTGCAAAGTGTTACTCGCAACTTTATTAAAGATCGCTTGCTGTGCTTCATCTTTTGCTTTTGGATGAACCAAAAACAATGCGTCTTTTAATTTCACCGCATCATCACGATTGTATTTTGCCAATTGGTATTCATCAAATTTATTGAATGAAACTGCCAAACCTTTTTGGATTTGTTTTGATAAACGGTTTAATTTCTTAACGCCATTTCGTTCATTTGCCATTTGGTAAAATGCTAATAATTCTGTTATCTCGTCTGCACGCTGAATCACGTGAGTTATCATTTTACTGATTAATGAATCGCCAGAATAAATCTTAGCCAATTCTACAACCAAAACTAATGGCACTGAACGCATGTGCATTTCGTTACGTGCATAAACTGCCAATTTTGCAACAAATACTGGATTACATTTTTTAATCAAGTTTTTGATTCTTTCTAAACGAGTTGTATCTTTTTCATAAAATGAAGCACTTAAGCTTGTTGTTACAACTGCTGCGTATAATTCGTCTTCTGATGTTAAAGAAAAAGGCGTTGCATTTTCGTGATTAACTATATTGTTTTTCTCTTTTGCTAAAAAATTGAATTTCATAATTTCTGGTTTTTAAAATTAGACAATGGTTATTGTTTTATTTCTTGAGCAAAGATTTCAAAACTACTACGCAATTATTTTGCGCAGTAAAAAAAGAATTTTAAATTTGAGTAAAAAACAAGATGATTTTAGAGAAAATCTATTCTGAATTACTTTCAAAAATTGGCTTTTCAGCAATTGAAGTTCAGGAAAACTGGCTGGATTTAAAAAAGGCATATTCCAAAAAATCAAGGCATTACCATAATCTCACGCATTTAGAAGAAATGATTGAAAGTTTTGAAGTCTATCGCGATAAACTTCAAAATCCAAACGAAATATTATTTTCAATCTTCTATCATGATTTTGTGTATTCGGCTTCAAAAAAAGATAATGAACTTAAAAGTGCTGAGTTTGCTGTATCTATTTTTACCAATATTAAACCCGACAGGTTTTTAAAACCTGTCGGGTTTGCGGAATTTGATCGTCAATTAGTTTTTGATACTATTTGCGCCACACAGCAACATCAGCAAAATGAAATTGAAGACATTAACTGGTTAATCGATTTTGATTTGAAAATCCTTGCTAAAGATTGGGAAGATTATAAAATCTACTTCGAACAAATCAGAAAAGAATATCGCATTTATCCTGATTTTCTCTACAAACCCGGACGTGCAAAAGCGTTGAAGCATTTTCTGGAAAATGAGTTTATTTTTCAGACTGATGAATTTAGGAGTTTGTATGAGGGAAAAGCTCGGGCTAATATTGAAAGAGAAATAAAGTTATTAAGCTAAAAAATTGAATCTCGCAATCCCGATAGCTATCGGGATTGCGAGCAAAAAACACAAAAAGCAATGTCACAAAACAAAAACGCCTTAATTCGCTACAAAACCATCGATAAATGTCTGCAAAATAAATACAGGCAATGGACACTCGAAGATTTAATCGAAGAATGTTCTGAAGCTTTATCTGAATATGAAGGACGACAAAACCCAATTAGCAAGCGAACGATCCAAATGGATATTCAATTGATGCGGAGCGAGAAATTGGGTTATAATGCGCCGATCGTCGTTTATGATAAAAAGTATTATAAATATGAAGACGAAGATTTTTCGATAACCGATATTCCACTGACGGAAACCGACATGAATGTTTTGACGGAAACGGTTTCAATGTTGAAACAGTTTAAAGATTTCTCATTATTTAATGATGTATCGGATATTTTGCAGCGATTGGAAGATAAAATCTATGCTGAGAAATCGCATACCAAACCTGTTATTTATTTGGATAAAAATGAGAAACTAAAAGGACTGCATTATCTGGACGAAATATATCAAGCGATTATCAAGAAAATGGTTCTGATTATTACTTATAAATCTTTTAAATCCAGAGAAGAAACAAAATTCCATTTTCATCCTTTTGTATTGAAGGAATTTAATAATCGTTGGTTTTTGATTGGAAAGAAAAAAGCCTCACAGCCGATTACCAATTTAGCATTGGATAGAATCATTTCGATTGATTACGATTTTAATCATCCTTATTTAGAAGAAGATTTTGATGCCGACATTTATTATAAAGATGTAATTGGTGTTACAGTAAATTCAGGATTAAACGCAAGGCGTATCGAATTATGGGTTGATGCTTCGAACGCGCCTTATGTACTTACAAAACCTTTGCACGAATCTCAGCGTTTAATTAAAGAAAACGAAGATGGGAGCGTCATTATACACATATATGTAATCCCAAATTACGAGATGGAGAGGCTTCTACTAGGTTTTGGAAGCTGTTTGGAGATTTTAAGACCAGAAGGTCTGAGAAATCGTATGAAAAAGATACTTCTAGAGGCCATTTCGCATTACGATTCTGAAAAACCAACTGAATTAAATGCATAATTTTTTACAGAATACAAAAATAAATGCGTTTTAAAAATTAAAAAAAGATTTTTACCGCATTAAAAATGTTAAAATCTAAAAAAAGAATAGTATATTTCACTTAAAATAAACCACCAAAACCCTCTAAATCAGGGATATTTTATAACTAACCAAAAAATTATTAAAAAATTATATGCATGCATAGTATTTTTTAATTATATTTGAAATCGATATAGTTACCTATGAAAGACAAAACGATAGATTATATTTTAAGAGCGACATGGCAAGCTGTTTCAAGAATGTATAATGAAGAAGCTGCTAAATACGATGCCACAATGGCGACAGGATTTGCTCTTTTAAGTATGGACAAAGAAGAAGGAACTCCATCAACGGCTCTTGGCCCAAGAATGGGAATGGAAGCCACCAGCTTAACAAGAACCTTAAAATCTATGGAAGAAAAAGGTTTGATTGTTCGCAAAAAAAACCCAAGCGATGGCCGAGGTGTTTTGATTTACCTGACCGATTTTGGAAAAGAAAAAAGAGATTTATCTAAAAATACAGTTCTAAAGTTTAATGAAACCGTTAGAAAACATGTCTCAGAAGAAAAGCTGAATCATTTTATCGAAGTTTCTGAAATCATCAATGAACTGATTCACGATAAAAACATATTTAATCAAACAGAAAACACAGAAGAAAAGTAATCAATTTTGATTGTCCTGATTCTGTAAAAAAACAAATAATAACAAATATGAAACGCACAATTAAAAAAGTTGCTGTAATTGGATCCGGAATTATGGGTTCAGGTATAGCTTGTCATTTTGCTAACATTGGTGTCGAAGTTTTACTTCTGGACATTGTACCGCGTGAACTGACCGAAGCTGAAGCTAAAAAAGGGTTAACACTTGAAAGTAAAGCCGTTCGTAACCGTGTGGTAAACGAACATTTGGCGAATTCATTAAAATCGAAACCATCTCCTATTTACAGTCAGAAATTCGCAAACAGAATTACGACTGGAAATACAACAGATGATATGGCAAAAATTGCTAATGTTGATTGGATTATTGAGGTTGTTGTAGAGCGTTTGGATATCAAAAAATTAGTTTTTGAACAAATCGAGAAATTCCGCAAGCCGGGAACTTTAGTTACTTCAAACACTTCTGGTATTCCAATTCACTTTATGAGTGAAGGAAGAAGCGAAGATTTCCAACAGCACTTCTGTGGTACTCACTTTTTTAACCCTGCGCGTTACTTAAAATTATTTGAAATTATTCCTGGTCCAAAAACTTCAACTGAAGTTTTGGATTTCTTAAACGAATACGGATCTAAATTCTTAGGAAAAACTTCGGTTGTTGCTAAAGACACTCCGGCGTTTATTGGAAACAGAATTGGGATTTACGGAATCCAGAGTTTATTCCACTTAGTGAAAGAAATGGGATTAACAATTGAAGAAGTTGATAAATTGACTGGCCCAGTAATTGGTCGTCCAAAATCGGCTACTTTCCGTACAGTTGACGTTGTTGGATTGGATACTTTGGTACACGTTGCCAATGGTATTTACGAAAACTGCCCGAACGACGAACAACACGAATTGTTCAAACTTCCAGATTTCATCAACAAAATGATGGAAAATAATTGGTTAGGAAGCAAAACAGGACAAGGTTTTTATAAAAAAGTAGATAAAGATATTCTTTCTTTAGACTTAAATACATTAGAATACCGCGCTGCAAAAAAAGCAAATTTTGCTACACTTGAACTAACAAAAACTATTGACAAACCAATCAATCGTTTTAAAGTTTTAGTAAAAGGAACAGATAAAGCGGGAGAATTCTACCGTAAGAGTTTCGCCGGAATGTTTGCTTATGTGTCAAACAGAGTTCCTGAAATCTCAGACGAATTATACAAAATTGATGATGCTATGAAAGCTGGTTTTGGATGGGAAAATGGCCCATTCGAAATCTGGGATGCTATTGGTGTTGCCAAAGGAATTGAAATCATGAAAGCGGAAGGTTTAGCGCCTGCTCCATGGGTTACTGAAATGTTGGCTTCTGGAAGTGACAGTTTCTATACTGTTAAAGAAGGGGCTACTTATTTCTACAATATTCCAACAAAATCACAAGAAAAAGTTCCTGGACAAGATTCATTCATTATTCTGAACAACATTCGCGAAAGCAAAAAAGTTTGGAGCAACAGTGGTGCAATCATTCAGGATTTAGGAGACGGAATTTTGAACTTAGAATTCCAATCTAAAATGAATACAATTGGTGGCGATGTTCTACAAGCTATCAATAAAGCAATCGACTTATCTGAAAAAGAATATCAAGGTTTAGTTATTGGAAACCAAGCAGCGAATTTCTCTGTTGGAGCTAATATCGGAATGATTTTCATGATGGCAGTTGAGCAAGAATACGACGAATTGAACATGGCAATCAAATTGTTCCAAGATACAATGATGCGTGTTCGTTACTCTTCTATTCCAGTTGTAGTAGCGCCTCACGGAATGACTTTTGGCGGTGGATGCGAAATGAGCTTACATGCTGATAAAGTGGTAGCTGCTGCAGAAACTTATATGGGATTAGTTGAATTTGGTGTTGGAGTTATCCCTGGTGGTGGTGGTTCTAAAGAAATGACTTTAAGAGCATCTGATTTATTCCGCAAAAACGATGTGGAGTTGAATGTTCTTCAAGAGTATTTCTTGACAATCGCAATGGCTAAAGTTTCGACTTCTGGTTATGAGGCCTTTGATACTGGACTTCTTCAACATGGAAAAGATATTATCGTAGTAAACAAAGATCGTCAGATTGCTGAAGCTAAAAAACATGCTTTGTTAATGGCAGAAGCGGGTTATACACAACCAATCAGAAGAAATGATATTAAAGTTCTAGGAAAACAAGCTTTAGGTATGTTCTTAGTTGGAACTGACCAAATGCAGGCTGGAAAATACATTTCTGAGCACGATAAGAAAATCGCTAACAAACTGGCTTATGTAATGGCTGGTGGTGATTTATCTGAAGCAACTTTAGTATCTGAACAATATTTATTAGATATCGAACGTGAAGCTTTCTTGAGTTTATGTACTGAGCGTAAGACTTTAGAGAGAATCCAATATATGTTAACTAAAGGAAAACCGCTTCGTAACTAGATAATAAGATGCAAGAAACAAGAAGCAAGACTTTAGAAATATCTTGCCCCTTGCCTCTTTCTTCTAATAAATCTTAAAAAAACAAAAACAAATGAAAACAGCATATATAGTAAAAGCATATAGAACAGCAGTTGGAAAAGCTCCAAAAGGTGTTTTTAGATTTAAAAGACCTGATGAATTAGCTGCAGAAACCATTCAGTTTATGATGGACGAACTGCCTAATTTCGACAAAAAACGTATCGACGACGTTATGGTAGGAAATGCCATGCCGGAGGCGGAACAAGGTCTTAACGTTGGGCGTTTGATCTCTTTAATGGGACTAAAAGTAGAAGACGTTCCTGGAGTTACGGTAAACCGTTACTGCGCATCTGGATTAGAAACTATCGGAATGGCTACTGCAAAAATCCAATCAGGAATGGCAGATTGTATCATTGCAGGTGGTGCAGAAAGTATGAGTTATATTCCGATGGGAGGTTACAAACCAACTCCAGATTATAAAGTTGCTGCTGCAGGTCACGAAGATTACTATTGGGGAATGGGTTTAACTGCTGAAGCGGTTGCCAATCAATATAAAATCTCAAGAGAAGACCAAGATGAGTTTGCTTACAACTCTCACATGAAAGCTTTGAAAGCTCAGGCTGAAGGAAAATTCGACAAACAAATCGTTCCGATTACTGTTGAGCAGACTTTCATTAACGAAAATGGTAAAAAAGAAACTAAATCATACGTTGTAAATAAAGACGAAGGACCAAGGGCAGGAACTTCTAAAGAAGCTTTAGCTGGTTTAAGACCAGTTTTTGCTGCTGACGGAAGTGTAACGGCTGGTAACTCTTCTCAAATGAGCGACGGTGCAGCATTCGTTTTAATCATGAGTGAGGACATGGTTAAAGAATTAAATCTTGAGCCAATTGCCAGATTAGTAAATTTTGCTTCTTCTGGTGTTGAGCCAAGAATTATGGGTATTGGTCCTGTAAAAGCAATTCCGAAAGCGTTGAAACAAGCGGGATTAACATTAAACGATATTGAGTTAATTGAATTAAACGAGGCTTTTGCTTCACAAGCTTTAGCAGTAACTCGCGAATTAAACATTAACCCAGAAATCGTAAACGTAAACGGTGGAGCAATCGCTTTAGGTCATCCTCTAGGATGTACAGGAGCTAAACTTTCTGTTCAGTTATTCGACGAGATGAAACGCAGAGGTAATAAATACGGAATCGTTTCGATGTGTGTGGGTACTGGACAAGGTTCTGCAGGGATTTACGAGGTGTTGTAGTTTTTTTTTTGAGAAGAAAGAAGCAAGAAGCAAGACTTACATTTGGAATGTAGAAATTCTAAAAGCGTATTTGTAAAAGTAGTAAAAAACTTACTTTTAAATTTTCTTCTTATCTTGCCTCAAAAAAACATGAGACACAATTTTAAGAATTTGAAAATTTGGATTTTAGCTATGGAAATTACAAATGATATCTATAAACTAACTTCCTCTTTTCCAAAGTCAGAAACATATAGTTTGACAAGTCAAATGAATCGATGTTCTGTTTCAATGCCTTCAAATATTGCTGAGGGCTCTAACAGAGGAAATAAACACTTTCAGCATTATTTGAATATTAGTTTAGGTTCGTCATTTGAATTGCAAACACAATTGTTAATAGCTTGTCAAAACGACTATCTAACAAAAGAAAAAACAGAAAAATTAGAAAACAAAATAATTGAATTTCAAAAGATGACTACAGGCTTCATCAATAAGTTAGGTTAAAATCTTTCTTCTTGCTTCTTGCCTCTTTTTCATCCTATCAATCTAAAAAACAAAAAGTCATGAGCGACAAAACAAGAGGAGGTCAATTCCTAGTTAAAGAAACAAAATGCGAGGATATCTTCACACCAGAAGATTTCTCTGAAGAGCAATTAATGATGCGTGACTCTGTAAAAGAGTTCGTTGACAAAGAATTATGGGCGCATAAAGATCGTTTTGAGAAAAAAGATTACGCTTATACAGAAGCTTCTATGCGTAAAGCTGGTGAACTAGGACTTTTAGGAGTTGCAGTTCCAGAAGAATACGGCGGATTAGGAATGGGATTTGTTTCTACAATGTTGGTTTGTGACTACATTTCTGGAGCAACAGGTTCGTTCTCAACTGCTTTTGGTGCGCATACAGGAATTGGAACTATGCCAATTACCCTTTACGGTACTGAAGAACAAAAGAAAAAATACGTTCCATTATTAGCTTCTGGAGAATGGTTTGGAGCTTATTGCTTAACTGAACCAGGCGCAGGATCTGATGCTAACTCAGGAAAAACGAAAGCAGTTTTATCTGAAGATGGAAAATACTACTCAATCACTGGTCAAAAAATGTGGATTTCGAATGCAGGTTTCTGTAGTGTTTTCATCGTTTTTGCTCGTATTGGAGATGATAAAAACATTACAGGTTTCATCGTAGAAAATGATCCGTCTAACGGAATTTCTATGAATGAAGAAGAACATAAATTAGGAATCCGTGCTTCTTCTACTCGTCAGGTTTTCTTCAACGAAACAAAAGTTCCGGTTGAAAACATGTTATCTGAAAGAGGAAACGGTTTCAAAATTGCTATGAACGCATTGAACGTTGGTCGTATTAAACTAGCAGCTGCTTGTCTTGATGCACAAAGAAGAGTTACTTCTGGAGCTGTAAAATATGCTAACGAAAGAATTCAGTTCAATACTTCTATTTCATCTTTTGGAGCTATCCGTTCTAAATTAGCTGAAATGGCAACTAACGCTTACGCTGGAGAAAGTGCTTCTTACCGTGCTGCAAAAGATATCGAAGACAGAATCGCTGCTCGTGAAGCAGAAGGAACTTCTCATCAAGAAGCTGAATTGAAAGGTGTTGAAGAATATGCTATCGAGTGTTCTATCTTGAAAGTAGCGGTTTCTGAGGACGTTCAATCTTGTTCTGATGAAGGAATTCAGATTTTTGGTGGAATGGGATTCTCTGAAGATACTCCAATGGAAAGTGCTTGGAGAGATGCTCGTATCGCTCGTATCTACGAAGGAACAAACGAAATCAACAGAATGCTTTCTGTTGGTATGTTGATCAAAAAAGCAATGAAAGGTCACGTTGATTTACTTGGACCAGCAATGAAAGTTCAAGAAGAATTAATGGGAATTCCATCTTTTGATACTCCAGATTTCTCTGAATTATTCTCTGAAGAAAAAGGAATTATTGCTAACCTTAAGAAAGTTTTCTTAATGGTTGCTGGAAGTGCTGTTCAAAAATATGGTCCAGAATTAGATGCTCACCAACAATTATTAATGGCAGCTTCTGATATCTTAATTGAAATCTATATGGCTGAAAGTACAATTTTGAGAACTGAAAAATTAGCAAAAGCTCAAGGCGAAGATAAAGTTCAAGAGCAAATTGCTATGGCAAAATTATACTTATACAAAGCGGTTGATATCGTAAACTTAAGAGGAAAAGAAGGAATTGCTTCTTTCGCTGAAGGTGACGAACAACGTATGATGTTAATGGGATTAAAACGTTTCACTAAATATACTAACCTGCCAAATGTTGTGGCACTTAGAGAAAAAATTGCAGCAAAATTAGTCGCAGAAGATACTTACTGCTTCTAATACAAAGATAGTTTTTAGCTTTTAATTTGTTATAAACCCGCACAAGTCCGAAACTGTGCGGGTTTATTTTTTTGATATTTTCAACGAAAGATATTTCTTATACGGCGCAATATTTTTGCAGCCATTTGCAAAATATTTGTTAAAATTAGCTTTCGAGCTCACATAGAATAGTTAAACATCAAATGTATTACAGTATATTTAACGTTCTAAAAACTATAAAAAACAAAATAATGAAACAAATTAACCTAATTGCATCATTTTTATTGTGCTTTTGCTTCACCGCTGCTTTTGCACAGAAAAATAAAAAAATGGACATTATTGCCTATTACACTGGCGATTCTCAAATTATTGATCAATACGAAGTTGGAAAATTGAACCAGATTATTTTTAGTTTTTGTCATTTAAAAGAAGGCAAACTAAGTGTCGATTCTGCAAAAGATTCTCTTACAATCAAACATTTAGTTTCGCTTAAAGCGAAAAATCCGCAACTTAAGATTGTTTTATCACTTGGTGGCTGGGGAGGCTGTGAACCTTGTTCTGAAGCATTCTCAACTGCAGAAGGGCGCTTAAAATTTGCAAAATCTGTTAAAGAAGTAAGTGACTATTTTAAAGTTGATGGTTTAGATTTAGATTGGGAATATCCATCAATTGAAGGACTTCCAGGTCATTTATATCAAGCTGCTGATAAACCTAATTTTACAGAACTTCTTAAAATTTTACGTTCAACATTAGGAAAAAAATATGAACTAAGTTTTGCCGCTGGAGGTTTTCAAAAATGTTTAGATGAGTCTATCGACTGGAAAGCTGTTGCTCCTTATGTAAACCGCATTAATATCATGAGTTACGATTTAGTAAACGGATATTCAAAAGTTACGGGACATCATACACCATTATATAGCACAAATCCGAAAGAAGAATCTACTGATAGAGCTGTTGAATTTTTATTAAAAGCTGGTGTTCCTGCTGAAAAACTAGTAATTGGAGGCGCATTTTATACTAGACAATGGAAAAACGTAGAAAACATCAATAACGGATTATATCAAGCTGGAGAACACTTTCAAGGTGTTGACTTTAAAAACTACGCTACAACATATACAGAAGCAAACGGCTGGAAATATTTTTATGATGAAAAAGCTCAAGCACCATATTGGTACAACGCTTCAACGAAAACTTTTGCAACGTCAGATGATTTAAAATCGATCAAAGCAAAAGCCGAATACGCAAAAGCAAAAAAATTAGGGGGAATTATGTTTTGGGAACTTACTTTAGATAGTTTCCGCGACGGAATGGTAAATGAAATTTACAAAGTTAAAACTGAAAAATAAAAAAAGCGGGAATCAAATTGATTCCCGCTTTTTTTATAGATGAATATTTTACATCGTTTTAGTCTTATTTTTATCCATTTCACCAATAAATGGAATAGCTTCTAAAATTTCGCTTCTAATTATAGTTTGAAGATAAACCTCAAGCTGAATAAACTTTGCTGCATTTATTGAACCAATTGCTTTTTTTGCCTGATTATAAGTTTTAGAGTAAAGCTTTTCATAATCAACATGGTTTTTCAAAGTAGCTTTTGCCAATTCATCAGCTTTAGCATCGGTTAAAGTTTCGTAATTAGCCGCATAATCATTTATCAATTGAAACTTTGTCTGCCCTAAAGCCTTTCGCGACGTTTCATAATTATCGTAAACTTTTGCAAAGGCTGCCGCTTGTGCGTCAGATAAATTCATGTACTGTTTTACCAGGTCAGCTTTAGATTTTCCATAAACACTTTGTACTACTTCTAAATCTTCTTTGTAAGAAGACTGCGCATAAGATGAAAATGAGGCTACTGCCATGATAAGAATAAGACTTAATTTTTTCATAGTTTCAATTTTAAATTTGTTTTTAAAAATATATGCATACTCAAATATACTGATTTTAAACACATTAAATCATAATCAATATTTTAAAAGAAAGAATATTGATAAACTGCTGATAAGGCATAATAATTTAGTCCGTTATTGGTATAAGCTCCAATATGATATTGAAATCTGACCGACTGTCCTTTCGCAATTGGAGTAGAAAAAGTTCCTCCTACTCTCCAGTTATCAATCTGGCTATCATCTGAAACTCCATCAGTAATAGTTCGACCTCCAAAGAACCAAGTCGTATTGAAGCCAACCCACATTTGGTTTTTAAAATAATAGCTTGCATGCGCCTGAACACTATAGGTTGGTTTTTGCTCTAATTTTTTTCCTAAATAATCATTATTATCTGTATAAAACCACATCCCACCATAGGCCTCGGCATAAACATGAGCAAATCGTTTCGACACCCCTATTTCGGGCTTAAAGGCCCAGCGGTTTGTTCCAATGTTTACTTGTTTATCGCCATAATATCTTCCGGTTGGAATTGAAGTAACCAAACTGACTCCAAGAATTGTTTTTTGCTCAAAACTTCTGAATTCAGATTTATCAAGTGCAGGAGAACCTAGCAAATTAATTCCGAAACGCACTTTCATATCTGCAAAACCAGTTCTTGAGCCAGTAATCAGCTGGTCACTAATTACAGCAGATCCATCCATAAACGTAAAAGGTAGCGCTACCTGTATACGAGCCAATTTATCAGCCATACCAAAAGTTCTGATATAATTTACAGCCATATTGTGGCTTTGAAGCGTAAAATCTTTTATAGGTAGAGAAGGATCTGTCAGCACATTTCCGTTCATAAAAACATAGCCTGCAGCAATTACATTTAAACCTTTAGGAACATTTGCATACACTCTGGGTTCCAAATCCTGACCAAATACGCTGAACACACCAAAAAAGAAAAATAAAATCGAAAACTGCCACTTTAATAACCAAAGAAAGATTCTTACCATATATTCAGACGAATTTGTGACAAGTTTAGTATTGAATTAAATCATTGTTTCTCTGCTGTTTTTGGAGCATATATCACTCCATCATAACTAATTGGACCTCTATTATTGCTACTCACAGAAAGTGTTGTACTACCATTATAGAATATAGAAAAGGTTAAATCGTAGACATCACTTTTACCTCTTACTGTTGCCTTTAGAATGGTATTATTCTTTTTACTTTCGACTCTAATATTCTCCGGCTTCCCTTCAAATTTTATACCACCATCGGTATTATAACCAACATTATAACCACGTCCAAAAAAGGGAAGATCGCAAGTTGTGCTATCAACTTTAAATTTTAAAAAATAAGTATTATAGTCTAGCTGAATTAATCTCCCGCCTTGAGGCGTTGTTTTTTGAGCTTCAAAAACAAAATTCCGATTATCTATAAGCGCTTTAATTTCATTTTGTTTCTTGAGTTCCCTTTCTTGCTTAAGTTCTTTTTTTGTTTTTTCCTGTCCAGAAACCGAAAAGTTAATTACAATCAAAAACAGTAAAACAGACATCGTAGTTTTCATAACACTATTTTTTAGTAAAACGCATCATGGCAATATCTCCAGAAATAAAATTCAAGGTCTTACCATCATCAGTTACATCGTAAGAAGTTATTTTTTGAAGCGTACTCAAATAAGTTTGTTCTCCTTGCAATCCATCCAAACACATCATTTTGGTTACTGCCATTGGCTGAGTAAAATCAATTTTGTTGCCATCAACAACCAATTTCCCTGTGTATGAATTACAGCTTGCGTTACCAGAAACCTGATTTGTTTTAGTATCAAATTGTATGGTTGGTTTTTTATTTGGGTATAATCCATCAAAAGCAATTCGTGGTCCAGAAATGTAATTCAATTCCCAAGTTCCATCAAGCTTAGAAACTGCATCCGTTTTTGCGCATTTGCAGGAAATTAAAAACGAACTAAAAAAAACGAGGGTAAAAATCTTTTTCATCATAACATTAAGGATTAAATGTGAGCGAATTAGACAAATGGTTTTCAGAAATTATTCGTTAAAAACCTATACGAATTTAAACAATATTTTCGGTTTTTAACTCAATCAATATCAAATTATAACGTATAGTTTGACTTTTTTTTAACTTTTAGAGTTAATCAATTCCGTTATTTTATGTTAAATTTACTTAATCTTTAACTAAAAATGCCCGTAGATATGAAAAAACTAATTGTTTCTTTCGCTATAATTACAGCCTTAATCATTGGTTGTAAAACAAATAACAAATCAAATGACGCTAAAACTCTGACTGTTGCATTAGAACCAAAAAGCAACAGCAAAGTAGCTGGAACTGCCACTTTTGTTGAGAAAAATGGCAAAGTAACTTTTACAGCAAAAATCACTGGATTAGAACCTGGAGTTCACGCAATTCACATTCATGAAAAAGCAGATTGTAGTTCTGCAGATGGAAGTTCTGCTGGAGGACACTGGAATCCAACTTTCAAAAAACATGGAAAATGGGGAGTTGGAGAATATCATAAAGGTGATATTGGAAACTTTACCGCTGATGCAAAAGGTAACGGATCTATCACTTTAACTACTGACGAATGGTGCGTTGGATGTGGAGATTCTAACAAAGATGTTCTTGGCAAAGGTTTAATTGTACACGCCGGAACAGACGATTTTACAACCCAGCCAACTGGAAATGCTGGAGGAAGAGTTGCCTGCGCAGGAATCATCAAATAAGAAAAATCATAATAACCGCTATTTTTAACAAAATCTAGCGGTTATTTCATTTTAAAATGAATCCTAAAACAAGAAAAAGGCATAGCTTTGCATCAGCAAAATAAAGTCCATGATTAACCCATCAGCACCAGGCTGGATCGATAAATTTTTTAGTGAACAGAAGTTTTCAGAAGCAATTCCTTTTGAAACTGTAGATTCGTTTTACTATAAAGTAAGAGAAACGGGATTTATTTACGGACATATTATTGCTATAGATTCGCAAGTTCCAATTCCGATAAAAGGTTGGTTTAAAACCGAAATTTCAAAAGTAGCCTTACTTAATACGCTCTATCATGTTTTTTGCTTAGAGAAAAGAAATTCGGAACCTAAAAATTTTATTTCTGAAGCTTTAAAGTTCTACAAGCAAATGAATCCAGAAGGATTTAATTTATTTAAAATTTTATTGCCAAAAGATACTCCTTCTCTATCTCTAGAAAATATTATTGACCAGAGAGTTCAGACTAATGATAGCATTATCAGCAAAAACTTCTCGCATTTGGTAACCAATGCGTTATTGTTTATTGATGTTTTGGCTTTCAGACAATATTTGGAACATGGCGAAATTCCTGAAAAATATTTAAAAAGAATTGAAGAAACGGTTCTCGGAATTGTAGGTTTGGCTTTAAAAACTAAAACTGTAAAATCACAGCATGATGATTTATTGATCAAACTTTTTGAAGCTTCTATACGCTATTCCAAATTTTCAAAAGTTACTGTTGAAACTTTAGAGACTTTACAGCTTGATTATTTTAAAAATGAATTAGAGCATTATTATCTAATTGACATGGCTGGAATGGCTTTATGGAGTGATGGTGTTGTAGAAAATGAAGAATCGTATTTTTTATATGCATTAGGGTCAACAATGGGGGTTTCTGATGATTTTGTAACGAAAAGCATGGATACAACCAATACTTTTATTACAACTCACAAAAAGAAGATTCCGTACTTTAATTATTCGAATCCTGTTAAACATTTTTATGATCAAATGACACATAGTGTAGTCAAACTAATCATACGAAACAAAAATCGATTGATTAAAGAAATCGTTCAGAGTAAAGAATTAATGGTGCTACTCGCCTATTCTACAACGAGAGATTTAGATGCAAAAGAAAAGAAAAAGGTGAAAAAACAGCTTTTGGATATTTGTAAAACCATTCCGTCACTGACAATATTCTTGCTTCCTGGAGGAAGTTTACTTTTGCCAATATTGATAAAGTTTATTCCAACAATGCTGCCATCGGCATTTAATGAGAATTTAGACGAAAACGAATAAAAAAAATCGCCCTTTTAAGGGCGATTTCTATTTCTATCTATTAAAGATCTAATTGGTACACTTCATCAAGCTCATCATTCGAAGCGATATTTACATCTAAATCGGTTACAAAACCTGAATTTAATCCATAAACCCATCCGTGAAGCATTAAATCTTGGCCATTTTTCCAAGCGTTCTGCACAATAGATGTTTTTGCTAAGTTGTAAACCTGTTCTTTCGTATTGATTTCAACAAAAGCATTAAAACGCTCTTCCTCGTTTTCAATAGAATTCAAGTATTTATCGTGCAAACGGTATTCATCTTTAATATGACGTAACCAGTTATCGATAATTCCAACAGACTGATGTCCCATCGCAGCTTTTACACCACCGCATCCATAATGTCCGCACACAATAATATGCTTAATTTTCAAAACATTTACAGCATAATCTAATACACTTAGCATGTTCATGTCAGAGTGCACAACCATATTGGCAATGTTACGGTGAACGAAAACTTCTCCTGGTTTTGCACCGACAATTTCGTTTGCAGGAACACGGCTATCAGAACATCCAATCCATAATAAAGGCGGTGATTGTCCTTTTGCTAAATCGGCAAAATAATTAGGATCTTTTGCTAATGAAGTTTCAACCCACTTTTTATTATTTTCTAATAACTGCTCATAAAATTTTCTCATTTTTTTTATTTTTTGTGTGGTGATTTCTAATTTATAATAGTCTCAAAAAAAGAACTTAAATGTAAAGTTACCTAAAATTTGAGATTTCTTCTGCCTTAAAAACACCTTATTTTAATTATTCGCTTTTAACAACCTCTCTTTGAACCAGTTCTCTTTTTGCCACATCATAATAATGTTCAATCGTAACATGATTACTATTTTCTGGCGTATTTTCCAATTCGTAAGCTTCTTTGAAACCTTTAAGCTTCACTTTAATATTTTCATCAACCGCTCTCGTCTCTTTAAATTCACGAATTAAATCTAAAACATCATGCGCAATGTACTCCGTATCATGAGCATTGATAATCACTTTAGAATTTTCAGGAATGTGATTCAATGTTTGTTTAATCGCCGCTTTATTTAAAAACGAAACTTCTTGCGCTAAATCGATATGAATAATATCACCATCTTCATATTCTTCTTTCTTGAAAACATAAGCTCTTTTCAAGTTTCCTCTCAGAACAAAAATGATACTGATGATAATTCCCAACGCAACACCTTTTAGCAAATCTGTCGCAACAACAAAGACCAAAGTTGCAATGAAAGGTACAAACTGGTATTTCCCCTTTTCCCAGAAATGCATAAAGGTTGCTGGTTTAGCTAATTTATATCCGACCAAAATTAAAACTGTTGCCAATGTTGCCAATGGTATCTTGTTTAGAATTGCTGGTATAGACAATACACTTATTAATAAAAGCACACCATGAATAATGGCAGACATTTTAGACTTTGCACCTGCATTATTGTTTGCAGACGATCTTACCACTACAGAAGTCATAGGCAAACCGCCCAATAAAGAACTTATCATATTACCAACACCTTGTGCTCTCAGCTCAACATTGGTATTGGTATAACGTTTTTGCACATCCATTCTATCAGAAGCCTCTATACACAAAAGAGTTTCAATAGAAGCAACAATGGCAATTGTAATAGCAACTACCCAAACTTGCGGATTTGTAACAGCGGTGAAGTCTGGGGTAATTATAATTGATTTAAAGTCTTCAAAAGATTTTGGAACTGGCAAAGAAACCAAATGTTCTTTTGCAATTGCCAAAGTGCTTCCTGTAGATACAAATATTTCGTTTAAAACAACTCCAGCAATTACTGCAACCAAAGCTCCTGGAACTAGTTTTATTCTTTTTAAGAAAGGAACTTTTTCCCAAGCCAGCAAGATTACCAATGAAACTGCAGAAACCACTACAGCCCCTAAGTGAATATGATTTAAGACCTCAAACAAAAATGAAAATGAATTACTCCCATCATTTTGAACAAAAGCCTGATCTCCTTCGAAATCTGCATCATAACCAAAAGCGTGCGGTATTTGTTTTAAAATGATAATAATTCCGATACCCGCTAACATTCCCTCGATTACGTTTGTCGGAAAATAGTTTGATATACTTCCTGCCTTTAAAAATCCTAATGCCAATTGAATTAATCCAGCAATAAAAACAGACATTAAAAATACATCGAAAGCTCCTAAATCGGTAATTGCGGTTAAAATGATAGCTGTTAACCCAGCAGCTGGACCTGATACACTAATATGCGACTGGCTTAAATATCCAACAACGATACCACCCACAACACCAGCAATAATTCCAGAAAATAATGGTGCTCCAGAAGCCATTGCAATACCTAAACACAACGGAAGAGCCACCAAGAAAACCACTAAACCTGAAGCAAAATCAGATTTAAGGTTGGCAAAAAGATTGATTTTTTTTGTCATAATATAATACTAAAAAAATTATTCATTAAAGATTTACCCCATCTCGATAGAAATGCGGCTAAAGTTCGAAATAATCGGAAGTATTATGCTACGTTAGGTGGTGGAGCAAAAATGCTCGGAGAGATGTTGTCTAATTTGACAATGTTTTCAGAAATGATTGTTTTTTTCTCGATGTAAACCGGAATCAAAACTTCATGCTCAAGAATAGTAGGGTGAACTACATTTTTAAGTTCTTTATGTACTTCTTCTTCAGTGATACTAAAAGATATAGCAGTATTATTTCCTTTCTTAATCGCCTGAACAATTGTCGGGGTCGATAAGAAGGCAATAAATATGAATAATAATATGCGAGCTATAAATTTCATTGAAGCAAAAATAGCGTTAAACAAATAAAATCAAAGAAATTTTTATAGAAATTTAACATAAACAAAAAAGCAGAATGCAATTTTCATTCCATTCTGCTTCTATTTTATTAAAAACCAATATTTTACAATGATTCTTCTAACCAAGCATTCATCATCCAAATTGTTTTTTCCTGCTCTGCAATGAAGTCACTCATCATAGAATTGGTTCCTTCGTCATTAATTTCGTCAGATTTGTTCAAGATTTCTCTTTCAATTTTTAATAAATCTGATAACGAGTGAACAATTAGCTGAACTGCCTTTTCATCGTTAGAAATATTTTTTCCAACCGTCAATTTATTGTTTTTAATATAATCTTCAAAAGTATGCAGAGGCGTTCCGCCAATTGTCAAAACTCTTTCTGCGATCATATCTATTTTCAATTGTGCATCAGTGTATAATTCTTCGAATTTCACATGTAAATCAAAAAAACGCTTTCCACGAATATTCCAGTGAATTCCTCTCAAGTTTTGATAATAGACTTGAAAATTTGATAATAACACATTCAGTTCTTTTACTAATAATTCTGACTCTTTTACTGGTAATCCTAAAATATTTGTCTTCATAATCTAATTTTTTACACTAATTTACTACAAATTTAGAGTAACTTTACTAAAATAAACATAAATAAAAATTATATTTTCTTATTTTTGCATCAAAAATTACTATCAACATGACTATAACTCAATTGCAATATGTGTTAGCGGTTGCTGAGCATAAAAATTTTACCCTTGCTGCAGAAAAATGCTTTGTTACTCAGCCAACTCTAAGTATGCAAATACAAAAAATTGAAGAAGAACTTAATATTTTAATTTTTGACCGAAGTAAAAAACCGATTCAGCTTACCGATATAGGACAAAAAATCGTAAATCAGGCAAAAAACATTGTAAACGAAGCTGATCGTATAAAAGATATAGTAGAGCAACAGAAAGGTTTTATTGGCGGAGAATTTCGTTTAGGAATTATTCCAACTATTATGCCTACGCTTCTGCCTATGTTTTTGAATAATTTCATTAAAAAATATCCAAAAGTAAAACTCTTAATCGAAGAGCTTAATACAGAAGAAATTATCCTGAAACTAAAAAACGGACATCTCGATGCGGCAATTGCGGCAACTCCGCTTGAAGACGAAAAAATAAAGGAAATTGTTTTATACTTTGAGCCATTTGTAGCTTATATTCCGGAACATCATGCTAGTTTCCAGAAAGAAGAGATTGAAGTTGCCGACTTAAACCTGAATGAAATCCTGCTTTTGCAAGACGGACATTGTTTTAGAGACGGTATTTTGAATTTGTGCAAAAATGTTTCAGACGCCGATCAAAGTAATTTCCAGATTCAAAGCGGAAGTTTTGAAACCTTAATTAAATTAGCAGACGAAGGCCTTGGCACAACGTTACTTCCGTACTTGCACACCTTAGACTTAAAAGAATCCGACAAACTGAAGCTCCGAAACTTTAAGGAGCCAAAACCAGCTCGAGAGGTAAGTTTGATTTACCCAAAGAGCGAATTAAAGATGCAAATCATCGATGCACTCAGATCTACAATTGCAGGCGTCGTAAAAGGTGCAATTGTTTTTCAGAATGTTCAAATCATTAGTCCATTACAAAAGAAAGCGTAATAAAAAAGGAGCCAATTTGGCTCCTTTCTTTTTATACTTTAATTAGTTGTAGACTTTGTTTTAATTCTGGTTTTCCGACAACGAAATTCAGTAACCACTCTTGCAATTGTTCCATTTCGTAAGGTAACAGTGTTTTGATAGCTTTTTCTAACTCTTTGCAGAAAAGTATCGGATCGAAACTAACTCTTTCAAGTATTGATTTCGTGTAATCAAACATCATTTTTGACATAATAAAATAAGATTTTCGGGGGTTATCTATTTTTTTAAACTCGAACCAAATTTAAACAAATAACTAACATAAACACTACATTTAACTTATTTTTTTAAAAAATTTAGCAACGAATACGTTTTCTTAAAACATATAAATCAATGTAGAATTATTCTAAATAACTCATTTAAACCTTCTTAAAAGCTCGAAACATTTCTCTTTTCCCTGGAGGTCCTGTTAATTTTTCTACGCTAAAACCAACTTCAATCATACTTCTTTTAACAACTCCTCGAGCAGCGTATGTAACCAAAACGCCATTTGGTTTTAAACTATTGTACATTTTCTGAAAAATCTCAGTACTCCAAAGCTCCGGCTGCACTCTATATCCAAAGGCATCAAAGTAAATCAAATCAAAAATTTCAAAATCGTTTATTTCGTGAAAAAATTGTTTCCTTTTGGTTAACGAGAACCGGTCGCAAATTTCTGTCTTTTCATTCCATTGCGATTTATGCATTTTTTCAAAAATGTTATAAAATTCAGATGCATCCAACTCATCAGCATAATTCATTTCCAAGATTTCGTCTGCATCAACCGGATAGCCTTCTACTCCAATATAATCTATTTTCTGATTTTTTCTAATGGCTTCCAAATAGGTGATAAAAGCATTTAACCCAGTCCCAAAACCTATTTCTAAAATACTTATCGGATTTTCAAATAAAGAAAGTCCGTTTTTAATAAAAACATGTTTTGCTTCCTGAATCGCTCCATGTTTAGAATGATAACATTCGTCCCATTCAGGCAAACGAATTGTAGTTGAACCATCTAGCGTTTTAATTATTTCTCTTTTCACTTTTTTCAGAATTTTACAATGGCTTTTTATTGGTTTTGAAGCCATTTTAATAATCAAATTTAATCAAAACTAATGCGTAAAGCCTCAAAAAACCATACTTTTTTCATAAAATCTTTATAAAAACCAATCAAATATTTGAGTTTATTATAGGATAAATAAATCTCAGTCAAAAGCTATAAATAATGAATTTTCACTAAGCATTTTACAGATTTTTACTTAATTTTGCATTCAATAAATTCTATTTTACATGATATCATCACTTTAGTTTTTTCGACAGTGAAAAATATCTCACAAAAAAACTTACATAACTATGAGTACAACTCAAACAAGCAAAATTGAAATCATCAAAGCTGCTTCTACAAAAATCAATGAAGTAGATTTTGACAACTTAAGTTTTGGTGCTGTATTTACAGACCATTTATTCGAATGCGATTTTAAAAACGGGCAATGGCAAAATCCTGTCATTAAGCCTTATGCTCCTATTTTAATGGATCCATCTTCAAAAGTCTTCCATTACGGACAAGCAATTTTTGAAGGAATGAAAGCTTATAAAGATGACAATAATGATGTTTGGTTGTTTAGACCAGATGAGAACTTTAACCGTTTCAACAAATCGGCTGTAAGAATGGCAATGCCAGAAGTTCCTGAAGCTATTTTTATGGATGGTTTAAATGAATTATTGAAATTAGACAAAGATTGGATTCAAAGAGGAAACGGAGCTAGTATGTACATTCGTCCATTTATGATTGCTACAGGTCCTGGAGTTATTGCAAATCCTTCTGATGAATATAAATTTATGATTTTACTTTCTCCTGCAAAAGCTTATTACGGAGGTGAAGTAAAAGTGATCATTGCTGAACATTTCAGTAGAGCTGCAAATGGTGGAATCGGTGCTGCAAAAGCTGCCGGAAACTACGCTGCTCAGTTTTACCCAACTAACTTGGCAAACAAAGATGGTTTCCAACAAGTTATCTGGACAGATGATGCAACACATACAAAACTAGAAGAGGCTGGAACAATGAATGTTTTCTTCAGAATTAACGATACTTTATTAACTGCTCCAACAAGCGAAAGGATTTTAGATGGTGTTACCAGAAAAAGTTTAATTGCAATGGCAGAAAAAGAAGGATTAAAAGTTGAAGTTCGTCCTGTAATTGTTTCAGAATTAGTTGAAGCTGCTAAAAACGGGTCTCTAAAAGAAATCTTTGGAGCAGGAACTGCTGCAGTTATTAGCGTTATCAAAGGATTCTCTTATAAAGATGAATACTTCGAAATGGCTCCAATCGAGAATTCTTATGCTTCTTTCTTAAAAGAAAAATTAACAAATCTTCAAAACAAACTTTCTGAAGACACTTACGGATGGACAGTTAAAGTTCAATAATCCAAAACCATTATAAAAAGAAACCCGATAAATTTAGTTTTATCGGGTTTTTCATTTTATTACTATTTGACAAAGTTTGTTTTAAACACATAGAATTATAGATTTTTATAGGAAGGCAAAGAGAATAATCAAAAGAAACATGTTTCTTAACACATAGCTATGTGTTTTAATGTAAGTGCAACGCCTTTATAGATTTCTAAAAGCTATAATTCTATGTGTTTAAAAATATTCTTTTACAACAATTTCGAAAAATCAGGTTTAAAATAATTTGGACCTTTCATTACTTTTCCATCTTCACGATAAATTGGTTTTCCATCTTCTCCTAATTTACTCATATTACTGCGCTGGATTTCATCAAAAACTGCTTCAATTTTATCTTGAAGTCCGTGTTCAATAATTGTTCCGCACAAAATATACATCATATCTCCAAGAGCGTCTGCAATTTCAACTAAATCATTATTCTGAACCGCTTCATAATATTCCTCATTTTCTTCCTTCATTAAATTATAACGAAGTAATTTCTTTTCTGCTCCTACATCAGCCTTTGGTGTTGTGCTGTGGCCAATTCTAAAAGCAGTGTGGAATTCTGTTACGGCATCAAGTTGTTTTTTCATATAGTAGTTTTCTTTTTTTTGCTAATTTAAGTCACTTTCTTATAAATCTGAAAATTTATTGAATGAAATGAAAAGGCAATTTAGCAGCAAATCGTTTACAAATCTCTAAATTTGCTAAAAATTTTTATAACTATGTTCAGTCAAGGTCAAATACTATTTGGAGTATGTTTTTTTATCGCTTTTGTAATCATCATGATATTTGCTTATCGAAAAGATTTGAAATTACATAAAGTCTTTTATAAAGGGAATTACAAAGTACTCCTAGCCTTTCTGCTTTTTATTGTCCTTTTGTTCGTAATTAAAATATTTTTAAAAAGATAAATTATTCTGGTTACCATAAAATAAACCTAATCATTATGGGTTATTAGTAAGACTCATGATAAATTTATAACTTTACCGAAACCAAACAATCTACCATGAAAATTCTAAAGTATTTATTTCTTTTTGCACTTTTAAGCTTTGTTGCTCTTACTGTTTTTGTTGCTACTCAGAAAGGAGATTTTTCTGTAGAAAGAAGTAAAGTTATCAATTCGCCTCGTGCAACGGTTTATAACTACTTAAACGACTTTAGAAATTACGAAGATTTTGAATCATGGTCAGTTGAAGACCCTTCTATCAAAATGACGTATGCTAATAAAACAAGCGGAAATGGCGCTACATTTTATTGGGATGGTGTTGATGGAAAAGGAAATTCTATTATCCTTAAAACAAAAGACGGCGAAAGCATTGACCAAAAAATGCAATTTGATGGTACAGAAGCTAATGTAAACTGGACCTTAAAAGATACTTTGAACGGAAAAACAAAAGTTACTTGGAAAGGAAAAGGAACAATGAGCTTTTTGTTTAAAATATATACCGCTTTACATGGAGGTTCAGATAGAGTTATTGGAACTATCTACGAAAAAAGTTTAGCTAATATTGACAAGAATTTAGACTACGAAACCAAAACTTTTGCTGTTACAGTAGACGGAGTGGTAAAGAAAACAGAAACTCCTTATATCAAGCAGACTTTTACTAGTGAAATTGCCAAAATAAGCAAAAATGCTAGAATTGTAATTCCGAAGCTTATCCACTTTAGTGAAACAAATGGTTTGTCTGCGGTAGGAAAGCCTTTTATCATTTATCATACGTACGACATCAAAACTGGTTTAGCAAAGATTTCAATCTGTCTGCCTATTAACAAAGAAATTTCAACTAGCTCGGGAAGCGATATTTTAGCTGGAAAATTAAATGGTTTTGACGCTGTAAAAACAACTCTTACTGGAGATTACTCTCATAGAAATGAAGCAATAGCTAAAACAACTGCTTACATTAACAACCAAAAAATTATTCCAGATTTAAGCTGGTCGCATCTTGAAATCTTGACTTTAAGTAAATTGGATGTAAAAGCTTCTTCAAAATTGGTAACTGAGATTTATTTCCCTATAAAACCTAAAGTAGTTCCTGCTGCAACTGTTACTGAGCCTGTTTATGCTCCAGAGAGTACTGGCGAGACTACAAGCGAGCCACGTACAGAACAGCCACGCACAGAACCTGTAAAACGCAAACCAGCCGCACCAGCTCCTGCTCCTGCTCAAACACCTGCACAAGAAGAAGACTCAGAATTTTAAATAATTTCAAAGGCTTATTAAACCTTTTGCTTTAAATTCTGTCTAACTTCTATTAAAAAAGTTTACAAAACAAAAAGTTTGATAGACGAGAAAGAATTTATAAAACAATTATTAACCCCTGAAACGCAAAATGTTGCGTTTCAAAAACTCCTGTCTGATTATCAGCGTCCTCTGTATTCTCATATTCGAAACATTGTTTTGAATCATGATGATGCTGATGATGTTTTACAGAACACTTTCGTAAAAGTCTTTCAAAATCTTAAAAACTTTAAAGGAGAAAGTAAACTTTTTTCCTGGATGTATCGCATTGCTACCAATGAAGCTTTGACTTTTTTATCTCAAAAAGCAAAATTAAGTGGCATTTCGTCTGAAGATCTGCAAAACAAAACTATTGATGGTTTAAAAGCCGATCTTTATTTTGATGGAGATGAAATTCAAATCAAACTTCAAAAAGCAATTGTAACACTTCCAGAAAAACAGCAATTAGTTTTCAAAATGAAATATTTTGAAGAATTAAAATATGAAGAAATCGCAGAAATCTTAGGAACATCTGTTGGAGCTTTAAAAGCATCTTATCATCACGCAGTAAAAAAAATTGAATTATATGTTACATCAAATTAAACCTTTTGTAACAAAAACTATCTTATAAGTATCATGAAAACATTTAAATTAGAAAACGAACCCAAAATAAAATCTGGTTTTAAAACCCCAGACAATTATTTTGATAATTTTCCAGAAAAGGTTTTACAACAATTAGACGAAAAAGAAGTTAAAGTAATTCCTTTTTACAAACGTAGCAAAACCATTTCGCTAGTGGCCGCAGCAGTAATTGGTTTCGCATTATTAATACCAATCGTAAATAATTATAAAGCCAGTTCAAACGAACTTGATGAGGCTACTTTAGAAACTTATTTATCTTATCACTCCAATATAAGCCAATACGATTTAATTCAAACCTTAGATGACAGTGATATTGAAAAATTAGGCAACGATGTTACTTTGGAAGACGAAACATTAGAAGATATCTTGGCAACAAGTCCAAACTTAGAACACTTAATTTCAGAACAAAATTAAATCAAACTTAACTCAACAACTTAGCTTAACAATGAAAATAAAAAACATTTTACCACTCCTGCTATTTCTGACAAATCTTTCAATTTTTGCCCAAAGCGGAAAAATTGATGAAAAGCGAGAAAAAATCAAAGCTTTTAAAGTGTCATTTTTGACAACAGAATTAGAATTAACTTCAACCGAAGCAGAAAAATTCTGGCCAATTTATAATGCTTACGACGATAAGCAATATGAATTAAAGTATTTAAAAATGAAAACGTATCTTAAAAAGCTTAAAGATGACAATCTAGCAAATCTTTCAGATAAAGATGCTGCAACATTATTATCTCAGATTGAAAGTACAGATAAGGAAATATATCAGCTTCGAGAAAAATACACGAATAGTCTAAAAAAAATACTTCCGGCAAAAAAAATATTACTGCTTAAAAAATCAGAAGACGACTTTAATAGAAAATTATTGCAACAATATCGAGACAAAGGCAATAAAGACTAAGCATAACAAAACAACAGCGATAAGAACCCTATATAATAATACTTACTTTATTATTTAGGGTTCTTATTTTTTTATTTAAAATTCAGTCGAACTACTTTATTATGTCCAGCTGCGATGGCAGTATTTCTGTTTACAAAACGAATGGTAAAAAATCTGTTATCTGTAGAAAGCTGCATCCAGTTTTCGCCACCATTTTGAGAATATTGTATTCCTTCTGAGCCTACGCAAACAATTTCTCTTCCATTACCTCCAGGAACATATTGGATACATGATGCATAACCAAATCCCATATTCTGACCAATTAATTGCCAAGTCTTACCACCATCTTTTGTAAAAGCTTTATTATTAGCTTTATTATTAGGAAGATCGTAATCTCCTCCTGCAATGAAACCTTGTTTAGAATCATAAAAATCGGCAGTAAAAATTCCTGTCATTTGCTTTCCTTGCACAATAGGAGTTTCTACAACTTTCCATGTTTTTGCTTTATCAGGAGAATAAAAAACACGTGCTTTTTTTCCACCTGAAACTAACCATGTATCATTTCCTTTTATAACAATGTTAGTGTTACTTGCAGCAAAAGCCGCTTCTCCAGTACTATTTGTTGGTAATTTATCCGATAGTAACTTTGTCCACGTTTCTCCACCGTCACGTGTTACAATAATCGAGAATGTATCTTCTGTCGGATCGCCAATTGCAATTCCTTCCTTATCGTTCCAAAACTGCATACTATCGTAAAAAACTTTCGGATTAACTTCTTTGTAAACCAATTTAACTTTGCGGTCTTTCTTTGAAACTGAATAAAGAAGTGCTGGATTTGCAACACTCAGCAAAAAAATATCTTTTGAAGTTTGCGCTATGCTTCTAAATTCCAATTTAAGCGTATCGCGGTAAATATGTTCTTCAAACTTTTCTTTTTTATCCAAGTCATAATAACCAAAACGAGAATTATCTGCTCCGTACCAAACTTTATTTTTATCAATTAAAATCGCTCTAATACTAATTCTGTCTTTAAACAATGTATCAATTGTCATTGATGTGAAGCCATTATTGTAAACAACGTCAGTTTTATAGTTAAATGTCTTAAAAGACATCAGCAAAATAAAAATAACACAAAATAAAGCGAGTTTTTTCATAGGAAATTTAAAATTTGGTTAACGCTAAAATACAATTAATTCCCACATAGAAAATTAATTTTCCCATTTTTTTTGGCGAGGCTATTTATTGTTTCATTTACAGAACTTTATGCAAAAAAACTCTTTACAAACATTTATTCAAAATTAAAAAGCTAACAATCAACCACTTATACACGCAACAATTACCTTCAAATTTTATGGCACAGTAATTGGATATCTCCTATCACAAATAATTTAATACAAATTAGCCATGAAAGCGAATTTACTTTTAATAGCGATATCAGCCTTAGTTTTTAGTTCTTGTGCTGTACAAGGCCAGACTACTGTATATGCAAAAAATTCAGATATAAGCGATAACTTAGATTTAAGAGCTGTTGCTTCGATGTTTGGAGAATCAGCTAACCTTCAAGATTTTGAAAGACGTTTAAATGATCCAAAATATCAAATATCAAATTTAGACCTTAACGCAGATGACGAAGTAGATTACTTGCGTGTAATCGAAAGCGTTGAAAACAGAACTCACGTCGTTATTATCCAAGCAGTTTTAGATCGTGATGTTTACCAAGACGTTGCTACTATTGATGTAGAAAGAGACAATTACAATAAAGTAAGCGTTCAAATTGTTGGTAACACGTATTTGTATGGAGCAAATTATATTTATGAACCAGTTTACAGTGTAGCTCCTGTTATTTACACCTCATTTTGGGTAACAAATTACAGACCTTATTATTCAACTTGGTATTGGGGCTATTACCCAACATACTATGCGGCATGGAGACCATATCCTGTTTATAGATACAGAAACAATATTAACGTTTGCATCAATGTACACAATACATACAACTATGTAAATGTAAGAAGAAGTTACAGAGCTCCAGCAATCTATGAAACAAGACGTACTTATGGTTATGAAAGAATGCGTCCGAACAACAGTTTTGCAGAAAGACATTCAAACACATCAAACAGATACGAATTAGACCAAAGACGTGTAGCAAGTAGAGAAGCTAACCGAAATACTTATAACACTAATAGAAACACTACAGGAAGAACAACATCTGATAATGGAATTTCCAATAGAACGTATGCTGAAAATAGAAGCGCAACTAATAGATCTTCTATTGATAGAAATAGCAATAATAACAGAGGTTACAACACTACAGGCAGAAGTTCTGAAAGCGTAAATACTGAGAGAAGCACAAATCGTGATTATTCAACTAGAGTAAATAACTCACAAAGAGCTGAGACTACTCCAAGAACACAAAATACCCAAAGAGTAGATTACGGAAGCAGTAATACCTCTAGCTCATCAAGAGGGTATTCTAATCGTGAGACATCTGCCCCAAGAGTTGAAAGAAGTTCAAGAAGTTACTCAGAAAACCAATCTAGCGGCAACAATAGAGATTATTCTGCTAGACCACAGCAAAGTCAGCGTTCAGAATCTCCAAGAATGAGCCAGGAATCTTCTAGAGTAAGCCAAGAATCAAGAGGAGGACAGAGCCAAAGAGATAACGGTTCTAGTTCTAGAGGGAACGGCAGAAGAGGTTAATTTTAGAATAAATAATATTTAAAAAGAGAAGCACAATTTTACGATTGTGCTTTTTTTTATCTTTTTAATTTTAAATGCCTCTAATTTGTTTTAAAACAGTAAATTTGCAACCGTCTTTTTATAAAATTAACATGAGCGCATCGCATAAAAACTTACATAGTAAGTTGTCTATTGGGGGTTTATTAATTACTTTAGGGATTATTTATGGAGATATTGGAACCTCTCCATTGTATGTAATGAAGGCTATATTAGGCGATCACACGATAAATGCTGATATTGTTTTAGGAGGTATCTCTTGTGTTTTCTGGACCTTAACATTACAAACTACAATTAAATATGTACTTATTACTTTAAGTGCAGACAACCACGGTGAAGGAGGAATTTTTGCCCTATATGCATTAGTCAAAAAAACAAAAATTCAATGGCTCATAGTACCCGCCATTATTGGAGGTAGTGCCCTTCTCGCTGACGGAATTATAACTCCGCCAATTTCGATTTCATCTGCTGTAGAAGGAATTAGAGCATTCTACCCTACGATGGAAACACAAACTATTGTGTATATTGTTATTACAATTCTATTTGTTTTATTCACCATTCAGCAGTTCGGAACTAAATTGGTTGGTAAATTCTTTGCTCCAATGATGTTAATCTGGTTTGCCATGCTGGGGACTTTAGGAGCAATTCAAGTATCGAATTATCCTGAAGTAATTAAAGCAATCAATCCATATTATGCTTATCATTTATTATCGATACACCCTGATGGTTTCTTCGTTCTAGGTTTCGTATTCTTATGTACAACTGGAGCAGAAGCATTGTATTCTGACATGGGACACTGTGGTAGAAAAAATATCAGAATTAGCTGGATGTTTGTAAAAACGACTTTAGTTTTAAACTATTTCGGACAAGCAGCTTATCTAATTCACCATGAAGGAAGCACATTACAGCAATTAGGTGGTGAAAACGGAAACCCGTTTTACTTAATTATGCCACATTGGTTTTTACCATTCGGAATTGTAGTTGCAACTCTTGCAGCTGTAATTGCATCTCAAGCGCTTATTTCTGGTTCGTTTACTTTGATCAACGAAGCAATGCGTCTGAACTTCTGGCCAAAAGTAAAAATCAAATACCCTACTGAAGTAAAAGGTCAATTATATATTCCGTCAATCAACTGGTTATTGTTTTTTGGTTGTGTTGGAATCGTTTTACATTTCGAGAAATCAGGAAACATGGAACACGCATATGGTCTTGCCATCATTTTGTGTATGATCATGACTACCATATTATTAAATTACTACTTAATCATGAAACGTGTAAAACTGTACTTCATGGTACCGTTGATTACTATTTATTTATTGATTGAGTTCAGTTTCCTTTTCGCTAATATTACCAAATTTGCAGAAGGCGGTTATGTAACATTAATCATTGCTAGTTTATTGATTTCTGTAATGACTATCTGGTATTTAGCTAAGAAAATCAACAAAAACTATACGAAAGTGGTTAAGGTTGACGACTACAAACAAGTTCTTGTTGAGCTAAGTCAAGATTTATCTATTCCGAAATACGCTACGCATTTGGTTTATATGACTAATGCCAATCGTGTTGACGAATTAGAGGAAAAAATCATCTATTCTATTCTTCAAAAACGACCAAAGAGAGCTGATATCTATTGGTTCGTTCACGTGAATATTTTAACTGAACCTTATAAAACGCAATATAAAGTGACAGAAATTGCGAAAGATGATATTTATAGAATTGACTTTAATTTAGGTTTTAGAGAACCAACCAAAATCAATTTGATGTTTAGAGAAGTTATCAAAGACATGGTAAAACGTGGCGAGGTAGATATTACGAGCCGTTACGAATCTTTAAACAAAAACAATATTATTGGAGACTTTAAATTTGTATTGTCTGAGAAATTCTTATCAAATGACAACGACTTAAGATGGCATGAAAACATTATCATGAATTCTTATTTCTTCATCAAAAAACTGAGTTTGTCTGAAGAAAGAGCTTTCGGTTTGGACAGTAGCTCTGTTAAGATAGAAAAATTCCCAATGGTGCTTCATGCTCCAGAAAATATTGGATTAACGCGAATTATTTCAAAAGAATAAAAAGCTTAACAATAATTTCAAAAAACACTCTAAATTAGAGTGTTTTTTTCATTTAGTGAAAGTCTAAAGCAAGATTCAGTATTAAAAATTTAACTTTCAATCAATTAATAGTACCTTTGCAACTCAAAATATAGAAATGAGATTACACAGAAATTTAGTTTATACTACCATTGACTCTTTAAATGCAATTTTCAACGAAGGAGAATATGCCGATAAAGTGGTAGCTAGAGCATTAAAAAAAGACAAACGTTGGGGAAGTTCTGACAGGAAGTTTGTTGCTGAAACCATATACGAAATTGTTCGCTGGAAACGATTATACGCAGAAATTGCCGAAGTAAAAGAACCTTATGACAGAGACAATCTATGGAGAATGTTTGCGGTTTGGGCTGTTTTACGCGGTTATCCAATTCCAGATTGGAGACAATTGGAAGGAACTCCTGAAAGAAAAATAAAAGGACGTTTTGATGAATTATCTAAGACTAGAGCTATCAAAGAATCTATTCCAGATTGGATGGATGAATTGGGAGTGAAAGAACTTGGAGAAAAAGTTTGGGCAAAAGAAATTGCGGCTCAAAATCAGCCAGCAAAAGTTATTCTTAGAACTAATACTTTAAAAGGTACCAAAGAAAGTCTTCGCAATACTTTAATGGACTTAAATATTGAAACTGAATATTTAAAAGACCAGCCAGAAGCTCTTGTTTTAAAAGAAAGAGCCAATGTATTTTTGACAGATGCATTTAAACAAGGTCTTTTTGAAGTTCAAGATGCCAACTCTCAATTAGTTGCAGGATTCTTGGATGTAAAACCAGGAATGCGTGTTGTAGATACTTGTGCTGGTGCAGGTGGAAAAACATTGCATATGGCTTCTTTAATGGAAAATAAAGGGCAGCTAATTGCAATGGACTTGTACGAAAGCAAATTGAAACAATTGAAATTAAGAGCAAAAAGAAATGGTGCTTTTAATATCGAATACAGAATTATCGACAGCACAAAAGTGATCAAAAAATTACACGAAAAAGCAGACCGTGTTTTAATTGATGCACCTTGTAGCGGATTAGGAGTTTTAAAAAGAAACCCTGATTCTAAGTGGAAATTACAGCCTGAATTTATTGATAATATTCGTAAAGTTCAGAGTGAAGTTTTGGAAAGCTATTCTAAAATTGTAAAACCAGGCGGAAAATTAGTTTATGCAACTTGTTCTGTTCTTCCATCAGAAAACCAAGAGCAAGTGGAGAAATTCTTAAAAACAGAAATCGGACAGCAATTTACTTTTATTGAAGACCGTAAAATGTTAGCTTCAGAATCTGGTTTTGATGGTTTCTATATGGCTTTGCTGGAACGCAAAAAATAAATTCCAAATTATTTCGGAATACTTAAAATAAAAAAATCCAAATTCCAATCTTAAAACTTGGAGTTTGATTTTTTTTTATTCCATATAGCTTTGTTATTTCTACATAAGGAGAAATCTTCGTTAGAAACTCCAAAAAGATTTGTCTATTGGAGCGGAGTTACTTGCAAAGATTTCTCCTTATGTCGAAATGACAAGATTACGAAAACTTGGGATTTAAAAGATTGGAATTTAATCTTGTAAAGTAGGCTTTCGCAACAACTTTCCGTTTTCGTTTTCTTTGAATTTTGAAACAAAAACTATTTCTTTTGGTTTTTCATATTTTCCTAAAACATCAAAAAAATCAGGAGCAAATTCTTGTTTTTCTCCTTCTACAACCAAAACTAATTTTTCTCCTAAAGTAGTATCTGGAAGTCCTGTAACAAAAAACCTGTTGTTTATTTTTCCGATCAATTTCGCTTCAATCTGCTCTGGAATCAACTTTACCCCTCCACTATTGATTACGTTGTCAATTCTGCCTAAAAACTTAAATTGCTGTTCGTTTAGCAATTCGACTAAATCATTAGTCACAATTGGCTCATCAGAAATAGAGGCAACATTAATCACCAAACATTGACGCTCGTCTTGAGATATTTTCACATTTGGAAGAATCGAAAAAACTGAATCGCCTAAACGTTTTGCAGCGATATGTGTGATCGTTTCGGTCATTCCATACGTTTCGTAGATTTCTGTTTTAAGTGGCAATAATTTTTCTTCGAGAGCCGAATCTAATTTTGCTCCTCCAATAATAAGTTTTCGCACTTTAGAAAGCCCTTCAATAGAATTCTGAACTTGAAGCGGCACCATTGCTACAAAATCGTATGTCGTTGTATTGAATTGCAATGGATGCAGACTTGGCGAAACCACATCTAATTCTAATCCTAAAATCAAACTGCGAACCAGCATCATTTTTCCAGCGATAAATTGGGTTGGAAGACACAATAAAGCCTTGTCTCCTGGTTTTAAATCAAAAAAATCGCCCGTAGCCAACGCTGACTGAATCATGGCTTGTTTTTGTAATCTAACCAACTTTGGAAGACCTGTTGTTCCAGAAGTCGTCATTTCGATATAATCCTTTTTATCAAACCAATCTAAAAAGAACTCTCCAATAGATTGTTCGTAGCTATCTCCTTCTTTGATAAAACTATAAGCGACACGGCACAAATCTTTTGCATTTAAATGATATCCATTTAATTTAAAATAATTGTGAACGTTATTATGAGTTAAGTTTTGCATATTCTTAAGCATTTATTTCGACATTATTAATTTTTCCTGTTAATCTTTCTTTCCAATTGGTCCAACCATATTTTTTACTGAAAATAAAAAGCAGAATTGGATAAATAACTACGACTGGCAAAAGTACGTCTATTCCCGCCGAAGGTTCTGAAAGATCTTTAAATATAGAATTGGTTTGAAAAACA
The DNA here is from genome assembly GCF_039581425.1 of Flavobacterium movens. Classification (NCBI taxonomy): domain Bacteria; kingdom Pseudomonadati; phylum Bacteroidota; class Flavobacteriia; order Flavobacteriales; family Flavobacteriaceae; genus Flavobacterium; species Flavobacterium movens. The sequence goes on along the minus strand of NZ_JBCPXY010000002.1, from coordinate 428,061 downwards.
GTCCAATCTGAAGTGACCAATAATGCTCCTACGAGATTGTTTGCGGCATGAAACCCTAGTGCCAGTTCCATCCCTTCATCCATTAAGGTAATAACACCTAGAAACAAACCAGTTCCTATATAATAAATCATGATAATATTTCCCATTTTTTCTACTTCAGGATTAGCCCAATGCATAGAGCCAAATATAATAGAAGTCATAAGAAGCGGAAACCATTTGTTTTGAGCTAAATTGGCAAACCCCTGCATTAAATACCCCCTAAAAACATATTCTTCAGTAGAAGTTTGAATGGGAATTAAAACGCATCCTAAAACCGCCAATATTAGAAAAGGAACTAATTTAAACTGCAATACAAACTGTTCTGGAGATTTTAAATACACTAACAAAAAACTAAGCAGCGAGAAAAAAGCCCATAAAAAGAAAGAAAACCAGATTCTCTTCCAATCTACTTTAGTTCGCGAAGTTGTTACCGACAATAAAGTTTGATGGTGAATATATTTTACAACAAAATAAATTCCTGCAAAAGCAAAAACAAAAGAAACCATTACCAGAAAAAGAGTTGTATTAGATTCAAACATTTTCATAATACCTTCATTTGTCGTCGGAAAAACTTTGTGTTCGGTAAATGTTTTATAAAATACAGCCGCAGTAATTGGAATTTGTCCTACAAAAGATGCTGAAATAATAAAGACAGATCCTAAAAGATATTTCCAAAATTTATTTTCGGGTTTAATCCCTTGCTCTAAAAACATAAATTTAAAATTTTAAAAAAATGAGAATTCAAATTCGATAAGTTAATCTTACTTTTGGTATTGCTAAAATACCCCTTTTTTATTGTAAGAATATTTGAAACGATTAAATATAACAAAATGATACAAATTTACCATAATCCGAGATGCGGAAAATCGAGAAACTGCCTTGCTTTTATCGAACAATCGAAGCAAGATTTTGAAATTATACCTTACTTAACCGAAACTCCAACTTTTGAACAGCTAAAAACATTGCTAGGACAATTAAATCTTGAACCAATTCAGTTAATCAGAACCAAAGAAAAAATCTGGATCGAAAATTTCAAAGGCAAGACCTTAAGCAATGATGAGATTATCAATGCAATGGTAGAAAACCCTATTTTAATTGAGCGCCCTATTGTTGTAAAAGATGGAAAAGCTATCATTGGTCGAGATCCAGAACTTGTTGTTTCTTTTTTAGATTGATTCTAAAATACCCTCTTAACATTTTTTTGTGATTTCTCTCTTTAAACCAAAAACTACATTTGCCGTCTAAAGAGAAAAAGAAAACCAGAAAATGAAAAAAATCAAATTTGCTGTATTACTTGTATTCTTGTTTACAAGTTTTTACAATTACTCTCAACAAGGTCCGGGCGGCAGACCCAAAGTAAAAGTCACTGGAAAAGTTTTCGAGAAAGTAAGCAAACAACCATTAGAATACGCTACAATTTCGCTTACCAAACCAAATGACACAAAAGTTGTTGCTGGCGGTATTACAAACCCGAAAGGAGAATTTGAAGTTGCAGTCGCGCCGGGAACTTACGATATAAAAGTGGAATTTATTTCATTCAAATCGACTGAAATTAAGCAAAAAAGCATTCAAGATGACACTAATTTAGGTGTCGTAAACCTATCTGAAGATGCTGCACAATTGAACGAAGTTGTAGTTCGTGCCGAAAAATCGACTGTCGAGATCAAACTGGACAAAAAAGTATACAACGTTGGTCAAGATATGATTGTAAAAGGCGGAAGCGTTAGTGACGTTTTAGACAACGTTCCATCTGTTTCGGTTGACACAGAAGGAAATGTAAGTTTAAGAGGAAGCGATAATATTCGTATTTTAATTGACGGAAGACCATCGCAAGCTATAAATATAGCAGAAGCTTTAAGACAGCTTCCTGCAGATGCTATTGATAAAGTAGAAGTAATTACAAATCCATCGGCACGTTATGATGCAGAAGGTGGATCTGGAATTATCAACATCATTCTTAAAAAAGGTAAAAACCAAGGTTTTAACGGAACTTTTATTGCCTCAACCGGTTTACCAGAAACGTATGGCGCAAGTGCCAACTTAAACTATAAAACTGAAAAGTTAAACTATTTTACTACTGCTGGTTACAACTATAGAACTACAGAAGGAGCTGGTAAAACAAATTCAGAATATTTTGATCAAAACAAAGTAACAAAAAGTTATTTAGACGAAGACCGTGATACAAAACGTGTCAGAAACGGATTTAATGGAAGAGCTGGTATTGAATGGACACTGACTCCTTCTACATTTTGGACAAATGCAATCAATTACCAAAAAAACACTGGTGACGATAGAGATTTGATCAATTATTACAACTACGATGCTGCACATAATTATACAGGAACATCGTATCGTTTAAATGACGCAGATACTGGAAGTGAAAACTTTGAGTATACTTCGAACTTTATTAAAAATTTCAATGATAAAGGACATAAACTTACTGCAGATCTTTCTATTTCGAGAAATACAGATGACAGTTATAGCACCATAACAGCTTCACCAAATTTCAATAATACACTAAACGATCAAATACAAAAACAAGTATTATTTCAAGCCGATTATGTTCTTCCATTGGGTAAAGGAGGGCAATTTGAAGCAGGTTACAAAGGAAGTTTTGGAGATTTGAATAATGAATATTATGTAACTACCATCGAAAATAATGTTCCAGTAAAGGATCCTAATTTATCAAACACATTAGAATACAAAGAAAACATCAATGCGCTTTACACTCAATATGGCTTTAAAGTAAATAAATTCTCTTATTTATTTGGCCTAAGATGGGAAGACACAGATATTCATGTTAACTTATTAGACAACAGCAATTTCAATACTAAAAAATACAACAACTTGTTTCCAAGTGCTTTTATTAGTTATGAAATCTCAGATCAAAGCAACTTTTCTGCAAGTTATAGCAAACGTTTGTCTAGACCAAGAGGGCGTTTCATGAACCCTGCTGTAAATTATGCGAGCAACATTAATATCTTTCAAGGAAATCCAGACTTAGACCCATCTTTAACAGATAAATATGATATTGGTTATATTAAAAAATGGGATAAAGTAACCTTCAATACATCTGCCTATTTTGAAGATACAAAAGACGTTTTCAGCTTTGTAAGATCTCCTACTGGTGATTATGTAACTGCTGATGGTGAAGTGGTAACTCCTGCGCCAGGTGAAGTAGTTGATGGTACTCCAGTAATCAAAAGTCAGCCTATTAACTTAGGAAAAGAACAAAAATTTGGTTTCGAATTCACATTCAATTACACTCCATACAAATGGTGGAAATTAAACAGTAACTTCAATTTCTTTAATGTAAAAACTACAGGAGAACACAGTTACGTAGATACACAAGGAAATACTATAGTTCAAAATTTAGACAATCAGGCTACATCTTGGTTTGCAAGAGTAAACTCAAAAGTTACTTTACCATATAAAATTGACTGGCAATTGACAGCAATGTACAACGGAGAGCAAAAAACAGCTCAAGGTAAAAACTTAGGGCAATTCGGAATGAATACTGCTTTAAGTAAAGATGTTATGAAAGATAAAGCTACTATTGCTTTCAACATTAGCGACGTTTTCAATTCCAGAAAAATGAGATCATACACTTATTTAGATGGAGTGACTTCGTATAGTGAATTCCAATTCCGTAAACGTCAATTCAATTTATCCTTCACTTACCGTTTCAATAAACCAAAAAGTGAAAGAGATAAAAATGCGCAGCCAAGAAATGACGGCGGTGGAGACGGCGGTGGAGATTTTCCAGGATAAAGCTTTTTAAATTTCAATATCAAAAATTCCAAATTCCAATTTTTACAATTGGGATTTGGAATTTTTCTTTTTAAGCCTATTTACTTAATTATCCAACTTTGTCAAAGTTTAAAACTTTAACAAAGTTCTAAACACAAAGGATTGGAATTTGGAATTTCAGTATTGGAATTTCTTTTTTTTAGCACAAAAAAAAGAACCCTAGTGGGTTCTTTTCTTATGACATCAATCTAAAATTAAATAGATTGTTCTTCTTGTCTTTTTCTGGCTCTTTTTTCTTTAATCATTTCCCAGCTAGCACCCGTAACCCAGTAAGATACGAAACCAACTAAGAAAAACATTAACCAAAACCCTATAGTTAGTATGGTTAAGAAAAGTAAAAAGCCTAAGTACTGTGAAAATTCAAACATGTTTTCCGGAATTTTTGAATGTTACGACAAATGTAGGGTATATATTTTTTCTCAGCAATAAAATCTAAATCAATTTTCGTTAAATAACATTTATCCGTATATTTATACTCATTTTAAATAAGGCCTTTTTTCCGAATATTATTCAACTGTCTAAATTAGAAGAATATGAGTATTTTAAGGAGCTATTTCCCGCTATCCGCTACAATCTTTTATGTTTTTAAAGAAAAAACATAAAAGGATTTCCACTCCTATCGGGGCTAGAACTCATATTCAAAAGAAATTTGAAAAAACACCAATATAAAAAATCCGTTTTAATCCGCGTTTTTACGAAGTAAATCAGCATTATCCGTGTTCCTTTTAATCTCAAAGATTACAAGCTAAATCCAACAACTCACATTTTACAGATAACATTTTACAAACAACATAATGAAATACAGAATAGAAAAAGACACCATGGGCGAAGTTCAAGTCCCAGCCGATAAATATTGGGGTGCACAAACAGAACGTTCGAGAAATAATTTCAAAATCGGACCAGCGGCATCTATGCCGAAAGAAATCATAGAAGGTTTTGCTTATCTAAAAAAAGCTGCCGCTTATGCCAATTATGATTTAGGCGTTCTGCCAATCGAAAAAAGAGATGCAATTGCAGCAGTTTGCGACGAAATACTTGAAGGGAAGCTAGACGATCAGTTTCCGCTTGTAATCTGGCAGACAGGTTCTGGAACACAAAGCAATATGAATGTAAATGAAGTAATTGCCAACCGAGCTCAAGTTCTTAAAGGTTTTGAAATCGGCGAAGGTGAACAATTCATAAAAGCCAATGACGATGTGAACAAATCGCAATCATCAAACGATACTTTCCCAACCGGAATGCATATTGCAGCTTATAAAATGGTGGTTGAAACTACAATTCCAGGTGTAGAAAAACTTCACGCGACATTAGCAAAAAAAGCCACTGAATTTAAAGACGTTGTCAAAATCGGAAGAACACATTTAATGGATGCTACACCATTAACACTTGGACAAGAAATTTCTGGTTACGCCGCTCAATTAGCCTTCGGATTAAAAGCTTTGAAAAATACTCTAACTCATTTATCTGAAATCGCTCTTGGAGGAACCGCTGTCGGAACTGGATTAAACACCCCAAAAGGATACGATGTAAAAGTTGCTGAATACATTGCAAAATTCACCAAACATCCTTTTGTAACAGCAGAAAACAAGTTTGAAGCACTCGCAGCACACGATGCCATTGTAGAAACACACGGAGCTTTAAAACAATTAGCGGTTTCTTTAAACAAAATCGCTAATGATGTAAGAATGTTGGCTTCTGGTCCGAGATCTGGAATTGGCGAAATCCATATCCCTGAAAATGAACCAGGATCTTCTATTATGCCCGGAAAAGTAAATCCGACACAATGTGAAGCTTTAACCATGGTTTGTGCTCAAGTTATCGGAAACGATATGGCAATTGCCGTTGGAGGTATGCAAGGACATTATGAACTAAATGTTTTCAAACCTGTAATGGCAGCTAACTTTTTACAATCGGCACAATTACTAGGCGATGCTTGTGTTTCTTTTGACGAACATTGCGCTCAAGGGATCGAACCAAATCACAAACGCATCAAAGAATTAGTAAGCAATTCGTTAATGCTCGTTACGGCTTTAAACACAAAAATTGGCTATTACAAAGCAGCAGAAATTGCTCAAACGGCTCATAAAAACGGAACTACTTTAAAAGAAGAAGCCGTTCGTCTAGGTTATGTAACATCAGAAGATTTTGATGCTTGGGTAAAACCTGAAAATATGGTTTGACTTAATTGTGAATTGTGAATTGTTAATTATCATCATTCAGAAAAAAAAAAAGAAGCCTGAAATATCAATTTCAGGCTTTTTAATTTATAATTCACAATTTACAATTCACCATTATCAACATAGTCTTGCAAATAGCTAAATCTTTCTGTCAGTTTTCCGTTTTCTGTGATTTTGGCGCGTTTTAGAATTCCGTCTTTATCTCCGTTAAAGAAAGCAGGAATTACGTGCTCCATAAATTGTTCACCAAAACCTTCGCTCGCGTCTTTTGGAATTTCGCAAGGTAGATTATCTACTGCCATGACCGCAACTGCTGCGGGGTGAAAGAAATCAACTTCACGATCTTCTAATGGAAAATATCCATACAACGGTTCTTCAATTGTTGAAGAACGAACTGTACAAGCAATTGGCCCATTTACATCGCAAGAAATATCGGCTACAACTTTCAATTTACAATCGCTTGCGTTCAGCATTTCTTTAGTTAAAATCATCGGAGCATTGCTCGCATAAAAATGTCCTGCAAAATAGATATCAGAAACTTTAGTGAATCTTTCAAAATCAGATTCATATTCTTCAGGATGATTCACAAAATCTGTAAAATCCAAAACCTGACCGTCTTTTCTTTTATTGTATTCCAAAACATCCAACTGTACATAAACAGCCTGAGCATATTTTTTTGTCAAGTAATTATCGATCGTAATTTCTTTTACTTTTATCGCATCCAAAATTTCTTTTGCTCCGCTCCCAACCTTTCCGGTTCCAGTAACTACAAATTTTAGAGCTGGCATTGTAATACGTTTTAAATGCTTTATTAAATCCTCTTTTCCTGAAAGAGATTCTGCTTTTGGAAGTTTAAACAATTCAAATTTAATTCCGAACGCACGAATTCCGTTGTACACACCAACCATTCCAGCATACTTTCCGAAACCAATTAAACGGTGGTCATGCTCGTTTACAATCGTTTCATGATCGTATAAATCGATATTTTTTTCTAAAATCGCCTGAAGCAGTTTTCTATTATGAGGCTGTTTTTTAATGGTATGAGAAAAAAAGAAATAAGCTTTATTTGGAATCAAATCGTCTACAGGAACTTCTTTTACACCAAACAAAACATCGCAGTCAGATACATCATCAGTAACGGTAATTCCCATATTTTTATAATCGTCATCAGAAAATATTCTGATATCTGAACTTTCAACTTTTACAGAAGCATCATGATAAAGCTGCTTTAGTCTTGTCAATTCATTTGGAGAAAAAACTACTCTCCTATCTGGTGGATTTTTTCTCTCTTTTATGATTCCAAATTTCATTTAATGTGTTTTTTTTAGTATTTAATAATATAACTTTTTTCAATGTATTTGTTTCAAATATAACAAATTTAGTTAAAATTTTGTTTCAAAAATTCTATTTAGAATGTTTTAAAACCGTTAAAAGCTGAAAAACAACCGACTAAAATTTACTTTTCTTAAAAAAAAGTTAAAAAACACAAATTAAAGCCCCAGAACCAAGAATACAACAAAATGGAATTCGATATATTTGTTTTTAAAGAACGATGCAAATGATTTTCCTTAAAAAGACAAAGATACCACAATTACTTTTTTCAATGCTTGTTTTAAGTTCATGTGGTCAAAACAAAACAACAGCAATAGATACTACTCAGACAGTCGAAGATACTTTACCTAAAATGAAACCGTTAGGTGCAGAACCGAAAGTTTCACAGGCTTATAAAAACTCTGTTGTTGGCAGAATAAATCACTTTTACAATAAAAACTGGCCTAATAATACCATGAACGGAAGCTTCTTGGTTGCCAAAAATGGACAGATTTTATTTGAAAGATATAATGGTTTTGCCAATAAAAATGAAGGAACCAAAATAACTCCTGAAACACCTGTACAAATTGCTTCAGTAAGTAAAGTACTAACTGCCACGGCGGTTTTAAAATTGGTCAATGCAGGCAAAATTGACTTAGACCAAAAGGTAAATACTATTCTAAAAACCTTTCCATACGAAGATTGTACCATTAGAATGTTATTAGATCATCGTACAGGAATGCGCAATTATGCTTATTTCACAGATCGTGACAAATCAATCTGGGATAGACACAATCAATTAACAAACAAGGATATCTTAAATATTCTGGCTACAAAAGATATTGGATTAGAATCAAGAACTGGAACACGTTTTAGCTATTGCAATACCAACTACGCAATGCTGGCACTTATTATTGAAAAAATTACAGGTTTGACTTATAAAGAGGCAATGTCTCAAATGATTTTCAAACCACTTGGAATGACCAATACGTATGTTTTTGATGATGATAAAGACAGAAAGAAAATCGTTCCTTCTTATAAAGGAAATGGTGTAGAAATTGGTTTTGATTATCTAGACAACGTTTACGGCGATAAAAATGTTTTTTCTACAGCAAGAGATCTTTTAAAATTTGATCGTGCGAGACAATCGCCAGATTTCTTAAAACCCGAATTATTGAAACAAGTTTATACGGGTTACAGCAACGAACGCAAAGGAACTAAAAATTATGGTCTTGGAATTAGAATGATTAATTGGGAAACAGGACAGAATTTTTATTTCCATAACGGCTGGTGGCACGGAAATACCTCATCTTATATTACTTTGATGAATGAAGGTGTAACCATTATCGCGTTATCTAATAAGATGACCAGAAATACTTATGCGGTTCGTAAACTAGCTCCAGTCTTTGGAGATTATCCTTTTAATTTTAAAGACGAAGAGTAAAATTATAGTCGTAAAGCCGAAAGTCAAAAGTCGTAAAGCCTTAAAAACATTTGCCAATGCTGACTTTGGACTTGGGACTTTCGACTTTAAGACATTTTTTTAAATTTTTAGTAGAAAGTAATTTCAAATACTCTAAATTTGCAGACTTATTTTTTGGGGTCGACTGGTTTTGACAGCAAGTCGAATTGAACAGTAAGCACGTCGAGCATTGAGACCTTGCTCGTAAATATAAGATCTCGAACTTTTACACGGCGAAAATAATTACGCTTTAGCTGCATAATCCGAATCATAGTACGATTGCGCCACGTCTCTACAAGGTAGAGAAGCTGGATTCTCCTGGAAAGCCTTGGTTTGTGGCGTTCCGTTCAGGGGAACCGTAAAAATAAACCTAGATTTCCATGAGCTTCGGGTGGATTTCGAAAATTAAGAAGATAAGTGTTGGGTGGTTGTTTCTGGCCTAGCTCAACATCGAAAATTCAATCAGGAAATAAACGTGTAGAAAGCTCTTTAGTTGCTTGTTTGGACCCGGGTTCGATTCCCGGCGACTCCACAAAAAAGCCTGTAAACTCTTTGTTTACAGGCTTTTTGTTTTTTGGTTGACAATTATCTGCATTATAAATAATTTAACGATGCTTAGCAAACTACCAGACAAAGCTCTAATCAAAATTGATTTCAATACCTAATTTGATTTTCAATTCATTAAAAGATTTCTCATCCAATGGTCCAAAAATTCTACCGCTAAATTTATCAATTATAAAATATCTTAGCACTTTCTCATTTTTAGGCAACTGCATTGCAATGATATAATTATCATCTGATTTAGCATTTTTGACAGTTTCTTTTATGATAATTTCGTCAAATTCGTTTTTAGCACTACTTTTATAAATGATAGCCCCATCGGGATAGCCAATATCTACTGCATCATATTCAGATAAATAATAATAGCCATAGCCAAGATCTGCTTGATCTGCACATCCAACTGTGACTAATAATACTAATAAGTACACAAATTTTCTCATTTTATTTTATGCAACAATTGCTTTTTTTGCATTCATTTTAAAATTCCTTATCGCTTTTGGGCTCTTTAAGATTGAAAATGTATTTTATTCAGTTGACAATAATTTTATAATTAATGATTAAAACTCATTATTAACAAATATAATAATTAGAGTAAAACATGGCGTTTTTATTGAAAAATCACTTATCAACAGTCAAAAAAATAAGAGCCATTAATTTAATACTAAACGCTAGTTATTTTTTATTTAAATTTGCTAATTCCTTTGTTAAGCCATTTTAGATACTCCTCCACATCTGGCGTATAGGCAACTGGATCTACGAGATTATTTTCTTTAGTGTCCATCAATACATAAAATGGTTGCGAATTAGTATTGTATCTAATGGTCTGCATCTCGCTCCATTTCTGCCCAATATATTTTAATTTTTTATCTGGTCGCAATATAGATTCTACCACTTCATTAGAACTAAGTTCACGTTTATCATCTACATAAAGGGAAATTAGAACGACCTTGTTTTTCAAAATCTCCAAAACTTCAGGTTTAGGCCAAACATTTTGTTCCATTTTTCTACAATTCACACATGCCCATCCTGTAAAATCAATCATTATCGGTTTGCCTTCTTTTTTTGCATAAGCCAATCCTTTATCATAATCATCAAACGCCATGATATTGTAAGGAGCAAGAAGATGTGCGCCATCAGGTAAATTCGAAGATGTTTCAGAATTCTCGACTTGCTTTGATCCCCCTACTCCGTAAGGAGATTCACTATACTGCTGCGGAGGAGGAAAAGCACTAATTAAATTTAAAGGAGCTCCCCATAACCCTGGTATCATATAAACTGTAAAAACCAGTACTGCCATTCCCAAAGACAATCTTCCTACAGAAATATTCGACATTAGACTATCATGCGGTAATGTAATTTTTCCAAATAAATATAAAGCCAGCGTAAAGAAGATTACAATCCAAATGGCTAAAAACACTTCTCTTTCCAATAAATGCATTTGGGACACAAGATCTGCCTGCGATAAGAATTTAAAAGCCAGAGCTAATTCTAAAAAACCTAAAACTACTTTCACAGTATTGAGCCATCCGCCTGATTTTGGCAATGAATTCAACCAACCCGGAAATGCTGCAAATAATGTAAAAGGAAGTGCAATAGCAAGCGAAAAACCAAGCATCCCTATTAAAGGTGCAATACCACCTTTAGAAGCTGCATCGACCAATAAAGTTCCGACAATAGGGCCAGTACAAGAAAATGATACAATTGCTAAGGCCAAAGCCATAAAGAAAATCCCAACTAATCCTCCTTTATCTGCCTGTGAGTCAACTTTATTTGCCCATGAACTTGGAAGAACAATTTCAAAAGCTCCCAAAAATGACATTGCAAAAAATACCAGAATCAGAAAGAAAATAATATTGAACCATACATTGGTTGCCAGTGCATTCAAGGCATCTGCTCCAAAAATTCCAGTAACTACTGTTCCAAGAGCGAGATAAATTACGATAATAGAAATTCCATAAATAACTGCATTCCGAATTCCTTGTGATTTGCTTTTACTTCGTTTGGTAAAAAAACTTACTGTCATTGGTATCATTGGAAAAACGCACGGTGTTAATAATGCAGCAAAACCAGAAAGGAAAGCAATAAAAAATACTGCCCATAAATCCTTAGTATCTTTTTGGCTTTTAGACCCGCCTTTTGCAAATTCTGATAACTTTACTACATCCTTTTTATCAGCACTAACCGCCTTAACTGAATCTTTATACGAGGTTTGAGCTGCTTCGGCTATTAGAGTATTTGATTCTTGCTTACCTTCTATTTCCGCCACAGCTTTTTTTTCTGCAGTAGCTGCTACTGGAATTTTAAAAACAAGTTCGGCTTCAGAAGGAGGCAAACAACGTGTATCATCACAAGCCATAAATTCTACAGTAGCTGTGATTGTTCCTATTCTTTGTTTTACTTCTACTTTTTGCTGAAAAACCGCCGTTTTTTCAAAGAATTTAATCGTCATTCCGAAAATTGGATCATTAATAGTCTTTCCGTTTCCTTCAATAACGTTTCCTAATGTTTTTATTTGGTTAAAAATAAAACTTGTTGCAATTGGTCCTCCATCGGGAACCGATTGTGAGTATAGATGCCAACCTGTATCAATAGTTGCGGTGGCAATTAAATTGTACTGATATTCTGACAACTTTTCTACTCTTGTTTTCCATTTTACAGGTTCCACAATTTGTGCTTGAATAATGCAACAGGTAAAAAATAGAAATGCAAATATTATTTTTTTCATTTTTTATTAGATTAAAAGGGCTGCCTGTCACATCAGCCCAATCGTCTTGTATTTTTGCTTACTAATTCAAAACATAAAAGACTATAATACCGTTAAATTTTTTCAATAGTTATGCTGTATTAAATCTATTCAATTTAATACGGACGCTAAAAAATGTAAAGAGGGATTAAATTGTTTAAATTGTTTTTCTTTCAAAGTGCCAGCCTTGATGAGAACCAGTTTATCTAAATCGCCATATTTTTGATAGGCTCATTAAGGTTTACTGCTTCAATATCAGTTACTGGAGTTGCTTCCAATTTTGCCATAAAAAGATAAAAAACTAAGACGATTTTGAAAAATAAGTTAATGCCTCATTGAAATGAATTGTGTTTATCGATTTTTATATCAATTTAAACTTTAGTTAACTCCCATTTCTTTAAGCCATTTACTTATCCCTTCGTCAGATGGTCGTGGCGCATCTGGATCGACAATACAGCCATTCGGATCAAGCAAAATGAATCTCGGAATACCGCTTACCTCATACGCTTTCTCAAAAGAGCTATCGCCATTGCTAAATAACTGCACACCTGTCAATTGAAGATCTGCTACCATTTTTTTCCATTTATCATGATCTTTCACACGATCGGTAGAAATACTTACGAAGCTTATATTTTTATCGTGAAACTCTTTCTCCAAAACTTTAAGAAAAGGTATTTCTTTTTTACAAGGTCCGCACCAAGTAGCCCATAAATCGATATAAACAAACTTCCCTTTTAGATCATCCAAGGATGTTGTGCCTCCATTGAAGTTTTCAAAATTGACAAATTTTGGAGAAACCATTCCTTTTGGCAGAATTTTATCCTGATGCTTTTTCAGTCCAGTAGTCCTATTATATCTATGTACACAGCTTTTTTTAAAATCTTCAAAATCCTTTTCTTCAAGAGCAATAAAAGATGCGTCTAGCCCCTTAGTTTCTTTAAGTATTTTTTGGTAACCAGCAACAATCTCATCTATTTTTTTGACAAATTCATCGTTTTCTAATTTAAATATAGATTTATCTGCAGTTGCTTTTTCAGAATATAAGGCTTTCCTAAACAGATATTTATTTGGTATTTCGCCCTTACCTTTAAAATCCATTGTTTCATCCCATTGTTTGGTATCAAAAGTAATTTTTAAATTGTAACCATTTTTGAGATAAAAAAATCCTTGTTCTTTACCATCAAACATTCCATAAAAACCTTCCTTTACTTTCAATGTGTCAGCAAATGAACCATCTTTATTAACATTGATTCTTTTTATTTTAGTTCTTCCTTTGAATACTAGCAGAGAATCAGAGTTTTTCTCAGTTATTTTTCCAAAAAGACGTACATAATCATTTGAAGCTTTTTGCGCAAAAGTATATAGATTAAAGACAAGGGTTACGATCCCTAAACAATACCATTTTTTCATTATATGTTATAATTTATTTCGTTAATAAGTTTTAGAACTATTTACTTTTTTTCAGTGTAAATAATCCCAGATTTAATGGTCATAAAACCATCTTGCAAGTTTTCGATCTGCTTTACAGGATCTGAATTTGTGATATAAAGATCTGCTCGTTTTCCAATAGCTATAACACCTCTATCCGCCACACCAATACTTTCTGCCCCTATTATTGTGGCACTTATTAGAGCATCTTTATTGGTAAAACCACAGTCGTCTGTGAGAATCTTTATTTCTTTGAATAATGGAACAACATGATCTTTTTCAAATAAATAAGGCCAATCTGTTCCAGCAGATACTTTAACTCCAAGTTCATGAGCTCTTTTGGTTACTGTTACACCCGCATAGAGTTTATTATTGTTTCCAATATAATTGGTAGCATCCAATATAACGTTGTTGTTTTTCATTAGCAGTAAGAGCTTATCGAGTTTTTTTTCATCAATAACTGGTCTTTTAGATCGATTCATTTCTTCAACAGCAGAATCATAAGGAATATCAAACGCATGAGACATGCTGTTTACTTTTGCGTTGGCAATATCAGTAGGCGTTGCAGGAAAAACTGCAGCATGGCTCCAACTTTGCAATCCCTGAAGTCTTGCCTCTTTTACAATTTTTCTAACAAGATCTGAGGTCAAGTCCGAATATATTTTAATTCCGGTAACCCCTGCTCCTTTCGCTTCTGCAACGGCAATTTTAATATCGGTTTTCTCCGTAATAGTTTGTTCCCAAGGGCTATCGTTTTTATCCTTATTATATTTTCTCACTACATCAAAATAGCCAGATCCTCCAAACTGAGCTGCATAAAAAATGGACGGAGCTGGGAGTTGATTAAGGCTGCTGGCACGTTTATAGTCTGCAAGAATAATTGCATTTCCAGTCATGTCTCTTACAGAGGTAATTCCCGCATAAATCATTTTAGAAAGCTGATCCTCCATATATTTACAATTTTTTGCCCTGTCTGGATCTGGTGCTGTAGCTAGATGAACGTGTGAATCAATTAGGCCAGGCATCACATATTTTCCACTAATATCAATTAGAGTAGCCTCTGGATATTTGGCAAGATCATCAGTGTATAAAATGTCTTTGATCTTATCCCCTTCTATTATAATATTCCCTTTCTTGTTATCAAATTTATTATCATAGATAAATCCGTTTTTAAGAATAGTAATTTTTAGGTTTACTTTAGTTTGCGAATACCCCATAAGTATTGTACAGACTAAACACCAACAAATAAGCAGTTGTTTTTTCTTCATTTTTTAAGATGTATATTTTTATGTAATTAAGAGCCCACTTTATTTAAATAGAAATGTGGGCTCTAAAATGTGTTTTAGTATCCAGGGTTTTGTGGAATTCCCGAACGATCAATTTCTGTTTGTGGAATTGGTAAAGCAAATCGATCTGCTTTTGGCGCTAAACCGCCGCCACCAACTCTAGTGAAACCTAAACCAAGTCTTTTTAAATCTGTGAATCTGAATCCTTCAAATGCCAGTTCCCTTCTGCGTTCGTTTAGGATTTCTTTATTTAAATCTGCTCCTGAAAAATCCCCCAAACCTCTGGCGCTTCTAAGTTTGTTCAGATTCGCCAATGCTGCAGCACTGTTATTTTCCTGCAAATAAGATTCTGCCAATATGAGGTACATTTCTGGTACTCTTATTAATTTAAGATCGATGTTTCCCGGATCAAATGTTGCTGCGTTTGTTGTTCTCGTTCCAGCCTGTTTCTTTGGAAAATAGCTTCCTTTGACTGTAGGATGTGTTTTAAAATATACTGAGAATCGGAGATCTTTATTCTGATCGTACAGACTTATCAAATCATTTGATACTGAATAAGGATAACTTGACATTACTGGAATAGCAAAAATTCCTGCAGTATATTGTACCTCATTATTTTCAAATCGAATTCTAAACATAATCTCGCCAGAATCATCCTTATCCCATTCTTTTTGAAGTGCAGCAAGAGTAGTATCTAATTTGTATCTGGTATCTGTCAGGGCTAAATTAGCATATACAATAGCATTTTTGTAATCGCCTGTTTCGTGATACACACGTGCCAGCAATGCATAAATAGCTGTTTTGGATATTCTATAAGAGTTAACCACATTGGTAGTAAGAGGTACGGCTTCATTTAAATCGGCCAGAATGTAGTTGATAACTTCAGCCGAAGTATTGCGGGGTTTAATATCTAAAAGCGCATCCGTTTCAAATCGGTACGGTACCGCCAATGCAGTTTTATTGATGTTGTAAGCCGGAGCATAAAAGCGATATAAATTATAATATAAAAGTGCTCTTATGCCTAATGCTTCGCCTAAAAAAGCATTTTTATTGGCAAGTGTACTTTTTCTGGCTTGTCTAATTATAGTATTTACATTGTTGAGAGCTTGATATGATATCTTCCAAAATCCTTCGATATTCCCTGTCGTACTGGTATAAGCGAGCGGATAAATATTTTCTAAACTGCCATCAAAAGAATAGTCCTTTGAATTGGATGATCCTACCACATCATCGCTGATGGCTTCCGGAATACTATAAATTCCGTGAGAATAACCGAAAAAATCTTGTTTCATCACCCCGTAAACGCCATCTAGAGCACTTCTAAAACCTCCATCTGTCTGAAAAAGGGTTTCAGGCGACAATTCATCTAAGGGTTCTTTATTTATAATATCATCAGTACAAGCACTTAAAAAAGTAACTAGTACTGTGGCAAAGAATAATTTTATATTTGTTTTCATCTATACTATTGTTTTTATCTGTCCTGTAGAATTTGATTTTCCACTTGTTTTATATGCCTTTTTATATAAATGTGCATGTAGACCTTTCGCTTTCTTAGAAATTAACATTCATCCCAAATGAATATCCTCTGACGATAGAAGAAGAAAGTCCAATACCGCCTGCTGCAGTAGCATATTCAGGATCAATATAACTGACAGCTGATTTAGTGAAAAGATTTTGTCCCTGAAGAAAAAATCGAAGACGCTCTACTCCAATTTTTTTTGCAACTTCTTTGTCAATAGAATATCCAATCATAATATTTTTCAATTTTATATAACTGGCATTTTCAAGAAATTGAGACGATGCTTTATAATCAGATACCATTGATGCTGTTGGTCTTACTAAGTACACTTGTCTTATTGCTAAATCGGACTGGTCGCCCGGATTTTTCCATGCGTTAGCTGCATTAACATGTTGATTGAATGCGGGATTATTGTATAAATTATACACTCCTTCATTTAACACATAATGTCCTGCGGCATACGAAATCAAAAAGGACATATCTAGATTTTTATACTTAAAAGTGTTCGTTACCCCCCCATAATACTTAGGAATCGAAGTTTTATTAATAATTTGTCTAAGATTATTAATTTCCGTAGTGTTCGAATTGGTTCTGTTAGTATTAAAATCTACCAATTTTCCATCTGCTGCTCGGTATTGATTGAAGCCTGTTGCTGGATTTACTCCTGCCCAATCCACAATATAAAAAGACCTTATAGCACTTCCTGCCTTAAAAACAGTAGATCCCGAGTTTGATAAAATATCTTTGTCGTCTGATAAGGATAAAACCGTTCCTTTATTATTAGCAAAATTAAAATCCGTAGTCCATGTAAAATTCTGATTTTTAACATTTACACTGTGCAGGCTAATTTCTATACCTTCATTTCTGAAATCACCAATATTAGAAACAAGTTCTGAGAAACCTGAAGCTAGCGATATTGGCTTATTGTTCAACAGGTCTTTTGTAGTTCTAACATAATAATCAACTGCTCCACTGATTCGATTATTAAAGAAACCGTAATCGATACCAACATTCACATTAAAATTTTTCTCCCAAGTTAAATCTTCATTTTCACCTCTGGTTAGATATGGAGCCGTACTTCCTGCATAGGTAACTTGACTTCTATAACCATACAATGATTGAGAAGCAAAATCGCCAATAAAGTCGTTGCCAGAAGTTCCAACACTAGCTCTCAATTTTAAGGAACTTACTGTTTTATTTCCATTAAGTAAATCTTTATGCACATCCCATGAAGACCCTACAGACCAGAAATTGGCATATTTATTATTGTTTCCAAAACGAGAAGAACCATCTCTCCTGAATGAAAGTGAAAAGTTGTAACTATTATTGAAGGTATAATTTAGTCGGGAAAAATAAGAGAGAGAACCAGCTTGAGATTTTCGCTCTGTGATTGTACCAACGGTTTTCGCAGCACTTATTGTCTGGACAGCATCAGAACTAAAATCCTTTGCTGTAACAGAAAAACTGTTGGTCTCACTCTCGTTTACTTCATACCCCATAACCATATCGAATGCATGTTTTTGAAATGTATGTGCTAAAGTAGCGGTCAGTGTTCCAGTGTAGTTGTTACTGTCACCCGTATTGTAAGTAAGTGCACCTCCATTAACGATTACATTTTCATAACTATTGCCTTTAGAAGTATTGAAATTAGCTCCCAAAATACCATTTAAAGTTAACCATTTTACTGGTAAATAGGTAAGATTTGCACTTCCGCCGATATTTTTTCGGTTGTTATTCGCATTCGTATTATCTCTTACAAATATTGGATTGTAAGGAACTCCAGTAGAATTACCAACATCCAATAATCGCAATGAATTTCCAGCATCATCTTTAATTGCCAACCAAGGATTTAAAAGAAATGCATTTGAAAAAGGTGATCCCACTATACGCTTATCTTCCTCATTTACGTTTCCAAAATTTCCTGAAAATCCCACTTTTAGTTTTCTATTTAAATCATAATCTACACGCATTGACACCGTATACCTTTTATAATGCCCACCAAAAATATTATCGACGTTGTTGTAGGTAAGCGAAGTGTAATAATTTGCCTTGTCTGAACCGCCTGAAAAAGAAATATCATTTTCACGGTTTATTTCGTTAGTCAGTAATAAACCTGCCCAATTTAAATCCTGACCAGAAGCTCTTCTTTTTTGAAGTAAAGCAGGGTTCGTTTTATAGAAGCCCAATGACTCTTCAAAATCAAGCTTTTGAGATGCATTCATTAAGTCATTGGTAAAAGACTGATCTGCATATTTGACTCCTAAACGGCTGTTAAAAGCAACCCTTAGTTTCGTGTTTCTGGTACCTCTTTTTGTAGTCACAATAAGAACTCCATTTGTTCCTTTAGATCCATAAATAGAAGTCGCAGCAGCATCTTTCAGAATACTAATATCCTGTATATCGGCTGCATTTAACATAAATGCATCTAAACCAGTTCTTGGCATCTGAACACCGTCTACCACAATCAATGGCTCTGTACTGGCACTTATTGAGCCCACACCTCGCAACAACATGGTTGGCGGTGAATCTGGAGAAGAAAAACTTTCTTGAACAAACAAACCAGGAACTACACCAATCAAAGCATCGGCAAATGATACATTTTGGGTATTCTGCAATACTTTCGTATCCAGTTTTGTTACAGCACCTGTAATTTTATCACGGGTCATTTTTCCATATCCTACTAAAACGAGCTCATTTAACTCATTTGCAGTTGGCTCAAGAGTAACGTTAAGTACTATCTGATCTTTAATTTTGATTTTTTTTACAGCAAATCCTAAAAAACTAAAACTCACCACATCGCCTTCATTTGCCATTATTTGATATTTTCCCTCAAAATCCGTGACTGTACCCAGCTTGTTATCGTTTACCAGAATTGTTGCTCCAATTATTGGCAGCCCCATATTATCTGTAACTATTCCAGAGATTTTTCTTTGGTTAATTACCTGACTGCTTCCATTAACAGATGAAGCAGGAGCCTTTTGATTTAATGCAATAACAATCAATTTGTTATTTACAAATTCTGCTTTGTAGTTATCACCAATCAACTCTTTTATAACTGCCATTACATCAGCATTATTTACTGCGATATTCACCAATCTTCGTGAATCAAAAACGTCATCACTATAAAAAAATTCTATATTGGTCTTTTTGGTAATTGTCTTTAAAACAGATGCTATTGGCTTATTTTTTACGTTTATAGTTATCTTTTGTGCAGAAGCGAAAGCAACTATATTGAAAAGAAATATTGATAATATTATGGATTTCCTCATAATGCTAAGAAAATTATCCCAAAGCGCGGATTTTACCCCACAATCTTTTGCGGATAGGTTTTTTTTCATACTTTTAAAATGTTTTGGTTGGTTAATTGATTTCGAACTCTTTTTTTCGACTGAACAAATACTAGCCGGGAAATGGTGCAAACATTTTCCGGTGTTTTTTACTTACTAATGGTTACTTCATACGTTTGGTTGATTTTGGTTATTTTATATTTCACATTCGATGTTTTTCTAATTATATCCAAAAATTGATCGATTGGTTGGTCTTTTAAAACAATTCCTGTGAATTTTATCTGCTCTAATGATTTTTGTTCGAACCTCACATTAAAATTGTACCATCTTTCCATTTTGTCCAAAATATTTTTCAGGTTCTCATTTTCGAAATAAAACTTACCGTCTTTCCATGCACTATAACCATAAGGATCAACTTCTACCACCTTTATAGTTTCGTTACGAACACTAGCCTGCTGTCCAGGTTTTAAAATAACAGATTCGTTTTTTTCGGTTTTACTTATTTGAGAAATTTTCACTTTTCCCTCCGCAAGTGTCGTTTCAAATTTTTTGTCATCCTGATAAGCACTTACATTAAAATGTGTTCCTAAAACGGTAACATTTCCAGATTTGGTTTTGACTATAAAAGGACTATGAGGATTTTTTTCCACTTCAAAATAGGCTTCACCTTCTAATGTTACAGCCCTAATATTTCCCCTAAATTTCACAGGATATTTTAAAGATGATTTTGAGTTAAGCCAGATTTTGGTTCCGTCTGAAAGCTTAACGGCATAAATGCCGCCAATAGGAACAATCAAAGTATTTTCTCCATCTGAAGCCATTCCTTGAACATCTTTTGCATCATAAACCAAAACCTGATTTAGATTTGAAATCACGCCATTTTTAGAAACGATTTTTTCTTTTTTTGGTTCTAAGGAAATAACTGTTCCATCTGCGAGAACAAGCGTTGGATTATTATACTTCGGTTGTATATTTTTTACAACCACTTCCAGATTTTGTTCCTTACTATCATTGTTCAGATAATAGAAAACAGAAGAAATTGCAGCTAAAAAAACTAAAACTGCTGCATATTTTAACACCCTTTTATAACCAAAAAGTGAAATTATAGGAGCTTCTCCAAAATCAATTTTTTCTCTAATTCTTTCAAAAGCTAAATCTGTATTAACAGTTTTATAAAATCTTTCCTTAGATTTGATAGTTTCTATTTCAATAACTTTTTGATAATATTCTTGATTTTTGGGTATAGAAAGCCATTCCTGCAAAAGAGCATTTTCTTCAATCGATAATTCTCCCGTAAGAAGTTCCTTTCTTATAAGAGATGCGATTACAAATTCTTTCTTTCCTTGAGACATATTTTTTTTGATATTAAGTATCGGTTATTAACACTTTAGGTAGTGTTATATAACTAAGAGTTTAAAATATCAAAAATGGGTGGAAAGATTTTTTATTTTTTTATAAAAATAATAAAAGGAATAAAAGTTCTGAGTGATTCTTGAGTTTAACCTTTAATAACTCTATCGCGCGGGCACGCTGAGATTTAACAGTATTTATCGAAATATTAAGCTGTTCAGCAACGTCCTTGTATTTCAATCCTTCTATGCAGGAAAGTTCAAAAACTTCTTTGCATTTTTCTGGTAACGAATTCAGGGCTTGAATCAAAGTCGCATATAATTCTTCTTCCAGTATAGTAAAATCAAAATCTAAAGTTTCGTGAGATAATTCATTATTCAATTCTGTTCCTTTCTGTTCTTTTTTTAAGATCAAAAATGAACCATTTCGAACCATAGTGTAGAGATAAGACTTAACATCAATTATCTTTTCAAATTTTACACGGTTTTCCCAAAGCTGCAACATAACATTTCCGACTACTTCCTCTGCAAGAAAACTGTCTTTGACAAAACCATAACTGTAACTCACAAGTCTTGGATACAAAGAATAAAACAGCTCTTTGTAATACGTTTCATCAATTTTAATATTTCCCTTTTCTGAGCTAATTTTTTGTCATTGTTTGTTTGCACAAATATAATTTTAATATCAACAAATCAACATTTTTGCAACATAATTATCATTCGATTCCTTAAAGAGATGCAAAAAAGTAAGAATAAAACGCTTTTTTATGTTTTTTACAAATCTGATTTCAAATCAAATCCTTTTAAGTTGATCAGGCCTTTTTTTGATTTACATAAAATATCTTGTAATCCCGCCAAGTCAACAAAAGGAGTATAAACAATATATTTTCCGTCTTTTCTTTTAATTCCTATGAAAAAAGATAATTTCTGCCAAGCAAAAAATTCACCTGACAAAAATTATCAAAACATAAACACAATATTTTTAAAGCTTCTTTTTTCCTTGTACGGTATAAATAATCAGCGAAGAAAGCAGACAGATTAAAGCAATTATTGCAAACAGAAATTTAGTTTCTCCTGTTCTTTCAATTATAAATCCGAGGAGCGGTTCGCCTAAAGCGGCAAATAAATAACCGCACATATTCATTATTCCGATAGAAGTTCCAGTTCTTTCTGTTCCCATAATTTCTGGACATAGCGCCCAAAAGTTTGCTTGAGGTCCGTATACAAAAAATCCGCAGGTGATAAGTAACAGACTTACTACAAGTAAATTTGCATTATGGGTAAAAAACAATAAAAAGGAAAGACACGAACAAATGAGCATTCCGAAAAAAATGGAGCGATAATTACTTTTAAAATAATGCGTCGAAAGCTGTCCAAAAGAAAAGGCGCCCAATGCCATGCCAAGTGGCAACAAGAATGTTACCCAAATTAAGGAAGGATCTTTCTGCCAATCGTTTCCTAAAAAGTGTACCGGAATCCAAAATATTAATCCGTAGCGCGCCATGCTTTCTAAACCAAATGCAAGACAAACAATTCGGAACTTTTTGTTTCCTAAAACATCGCTATAGTTTTTCTTGATTTCAGAGAAATTAAATCCTCCAGACTTTTTCTCTATTGCAACTGGCGAAGGTTTTATGAATATCAGGAAAACAGTAGCTGAAACTAAAAGCAATAAAACGGGAATTCTAAAAAGCATTCTCCATTCTAAATGCAGCGAAGTAATGTAAATGGAAATCGCAAAAGTTACAGCAGACGAAAATCCTGCCGCCATGGTGTACATTCCGAATGCTTTGTTTCTTTCTTCGCTAGAAAACCAATTGGCAATAATTCTGCCGCCTGGCGCCCATGCCATCGATTGAAAATAGCCATTTAAAAACCATAAAATCAAAATCATGTATGGTGAATGCGTAAAGCTTATACCTAAATTACAGGCAATTGAAAGATAAGCTCCAAGAGGCACTAAATATTTTGGACTGAAACGATCGGCCAGATTTCCGTTGATAAACTGTCCAATTGAATAGCCAATCAGCATGGCAAAACTAATCCAGCCGATAAAAGTATACGAAATTCCGAGATCTTCTCTCATTGCTTTTGTTGCCCACCCAAAGTTGTGTCTGCCTGTATAAAAAAACAGGTAGCAAAACATGGTTAAAAAAAGCATTTGGTATTTTTTTGAGATTGTTCTCATTTTTAAATATTGATTAAAACCCTGAAAGGCTTATGTTTTATAGCATATTCAAATGCTTCTTTGGTTTCTTTAAGTTCAAATTCTTTTTCGATGAAAGTTTGAAAAGGATAATCTTCAAAATGATCTTCAAAAAAAGAAACGGCATTTACAAAGTCTTCAAAATTGTAATTGTGCATTCCTTTTATGCTCAATAATTTTCTGATCATCGTTTCAGGATTTATCGCAATATCTTCTGTTGGCGTTACAGCTCCAATCCAAATGTGCTGCGCTCCTATTGCGCTAAATTTCAGTCCTGTTTTTATAGCTTCAACAGAACCACTCATATCGATTATAACATCAAAACCTTTTTTATAAAACTGGGAAGTAATATTTTCAAGTTCAGCAATTGGAGATTGTGCATTATAAATATATTTTGCACCAAAATCTTTACTTTTTATGAGTCTTTCATCATCAATATCCAAAACCGTAATCGAAGCCGCTTTTTTCTGATCTACGATTGAAGCTGCAATTAAACCTAAAACTCCAGCACCAAGAATCAATACATTTTTATTTTCAATTGTATCGATTAATCGAAAAGCAGCCATTGCAGTTGCCCCGGCACAATTGATTATTGGAGCAAATTTTTGGTTTATAGATGATGGCAGTTTCAAAATTCCCGTACCTTTTTTAAGCACGCAATGCGTTCCTAAACCACCGTTGAATTTTTCCTCTTCGGTAAATTTCACATGTCCGTATTTAAATAAACTAGCCGATTTTTGTGGCATTTTATCTTTTACAAATTCATCTTCATTTGGCGCTGCAAAAATCGTCCAAGTAATAATGTCTCCTAACTTTAAGACATTTCCATTCAAATCATAAAAAGGTTCATTGGGAGCCATTTCTATAATTTCGCCCACAATTTCATGACCCAAAACTATTGGCGATGGTTCTTTTCGTCTTCCTGTAAAAGTGTGCAAATCACTTCCGCATAAAGTTGCGTATTTGTTTTTTACTAAAATTTCTCCCTTTTTAAGTTCAGGAAGTGCTGTAAATTCAGGAAGAATACTTCTTTCTCTGTCATCAAACAGCATTACGCATGAATTACACATTTTTTGTTAAGTTGTTTAAATTATCAATTTTAAATTGAGGTCCGTTTCTTTCTCCACTATTTGGCAGCAGAATATCTTTGTTGAATTTGTAATCTATTTTTATTTCTTTCTGAGCTACATTCAAAATAAAATAGCCGTGAGCTGCGATGTTATTGTACAGCATATGCGGATTTAATTTATAAAGCATTTCACTTTTCTTGATGATCTTTTCTTCCGAAAGGCGATCATCATTTTTTGAAGTTATCGAAGGCGTTAAAAACTCCCATCCTGCAAAATTCTCTTTTGAAAACTCATCTTTCGCATACAATTCCAAAACATGACTTTGATGATGATCTCCAGTTAAAATAATTGGCGGATTTTTTAATCCCTGAAAAACTTCAATCAATCTATTTCGCTGATATGGATAACCTGTCCACCAATCTTCTTCTTTAACCGATTCTTCTTTTTTGCTTTTATAACCCGTAAACATAACCTGATTGACTAGAAAATTCCAACGGGCATTGCTATTTTTTAATTCGTCAGATAAATATTTAAACTGTTTGTACGAAATCATTTTCCGGTCTGGACTTTGTTTGCCAAGATCATTGCTCAAAAGCTGTTTGTCTCTTCCATCTAATCTTTCTTCCAGAAAAATGAAATTAGCGTCGTTTCCGATTTTTATGGAGCGAATCATTTCTTCAGCCGATTTTGCTCTTACGGGCATCCACTCAAAATAAGCTTGCATCGCTGCCGCACTTCTATCTGTCCATTTTCCTTCATCGCTCTGATGATTTTTGGCGCCGTCTTTATACGCATTGTTCGCCAATTCGTGATCGTCCCAAATACAGATGAAAGGTTTATGCTGATGCGCTTTTTGAAGCTCTTTATCTTTACGATAAAGAGCATATCTTTTTCTGTAATCTGGCAACGTAACGAGTTCATGAAGCGGATCATTTATTCTGTTGCTTTGTTCTAAAAAAACTTTGTTGCAATATTCTCCTGTTCCGTATTCGTAGATATAATCACCTAAATGAAAAACATAATCGATATCTGGATTCTCTGCAATATGACGGAAAGAAGTAAAATAACCATCCTCATAATTATTACAGCTTATTACCGCAATCTGCAAAGGTTTTGCAACAGAATCTGGAAGTGTTTTACAAACTCCTGTTTCTGAAATAACATTTTCATAAATAAACCTGTAATAGTAAACCTGATTTTTTTTAAGACCAGAAACATCTACTTTAACTGTAAAATCTTTTGCTTGAGAAGTAGTAACAAAACCTTTTTTAATGTCTTTACTAAAATTCTTATCGGTCGAAATTTGCCATTCTACGGTACAATCTCCAATAGAATTAGTATTGATATGCGTCCAGATTATTACGGCATTTTCTGTTGGATCTCCTGAAGCGATTCCGTGAATAAAATATTTTTTTTCACCTGAATTCAGTAGCGATAAAAATGGCGAAGGGAACAGCAGCGGCATCATCCCCAGCATGGATTGTTTTACAAAACGTCTTCTGTTCATCTTAATATAAAATAGGCAATATTACTGCTTGAATGTTATCTGTATGTTACTGAATATTAAAATCTATAACTTGCTCCTACTCGGCCTCTTAACCCGTAATACTCCACTTGTTCCGGCCTTGAAACCACACCATGATAGTATCGTAATTCTTGATTGTTAAGGTTATTCAAGTCAATGAAAAAAGTAATGTTCTTTGGCGTCGTGTACGAAAGATTCATATCTAAATGAAAATCTTTATCCTGATATCTGTCGGCTCCTGGATTATCGCGAATCTCTACTAAAAATGCTTCACGATAATTGGCTGCTAGTCGTGCTGCAAATCCTTTATATTCATAAATAAGCGATGCGTTGAAAATATTTGGCGACTGATTCATTAATCCTATTTTTTCATTTCCTCTTCCTTCCAATGTCGTTTCAGATTTGGTAAAAGTATAATTTCCTTTTAAACTAAAATTGCTTAAAAATCCAGGCAATTCAGAAAACTTTTTATTAAAACCAACTTCAAATCCGTATAAAAAGGCATTATCAGAGTTTAACGGTTTTGAAACCTTGTATAAGAACGTTTCACCGCCAACAGTTCTAATTTCATCATGCGATTGTGTATAAATCAGATCTGACAAATCTTTATAAAATGCGCTTCCTGTTATGTAATCGCTTTTGTTTAAATAATAACTTCCTATTACATCGTAGTTCCAAGAAAAAGTAGGTTTTAAATCCACATTTCCTTCTACCACAGTATGATTATCTGGATTTACTCTGGTGCTCGGACTTAATTCGTTAAAAGCCGGACGTGCAAATGTTCTGGTTACGGCCGCTCTCAAATCTAGCTTTTTAGACGGTTTGTAAATTAAATGTGCCATTGGCAAAAAGGCTCCGTAATTTTTAGTTCCGTAAACTGGTGTAACGACTTTTGTAATATCATTAAACTCATAACTTTTGGCATCTACCGCTGTATTTTCGTAACGAATACCGCCAACCAAACGGAAATCTTCGTTTATATCCCATTCTCCAGACGCATAACCTGCCCAAACTTTTTCGGTTGCATCATAATTACCTGTTGCATAACTTGAGTTTGTGGCATCCTGATAATTATATTTTAAGTTTTTTGCAATCGCAGGATTTCCCATTGGATCAATAAAAGAACGTTCTGTTGGATAATTAAACTTCAGATTATCGTAAGTATTGTTGAGCTCAGGAAACCAATTATTCGTCGGAAAAGGTTCTCTTTCCCACTGGTTTAAATACGCTTTTGGTGCTTTTGTGTCGTAAATCCAAGTAATGTAACGATAGTCGTAAGTGCTTCTTTTGTCTCTAAATTTTCCTCCAAATTTGATTTTTAAGTCTTCATTGGCATCATAATCAAAATCTAAAGCGGCAACTTTATCTTTTTCTTCCACATTACGAATCGAAGTCACATATCTGTCCAAATAGTATTTTTCTGGATCGTAGGCCGTAGCAAAATGCGGCTGAATGTTGTTTGCTGGATCACCAACATAACCCGCTGGTCCGTCGCCTTGAAGAAATTTATAATCTTTGCCATCAACTTTAACCAAATTGTCATATTTAACGGTTTGAATCCAGTTCCCGTAATAATAACCACGATCGTTTTTAGTTGCAGACGAAGGTCCGTTGTACCCAGCCCACGAGGTATATGCGGCTACTTTTGCATTCATTTTCAATTTGTTGGTCAATTTGCTTTCGTATCCAAATTCACCTCCATAATTCTTAAATAGATAATCTACTGTACTCCATCTTAAAACCGCATTACTTGTTGTTTTATTAAAATAATGCATCGTTTTTCTGTTGTCTTCCTCATCCAAAAATTGACTATAATATCCTCTTGCGTAGATTTTATTTCTTTTGTTGAAACGAAAATCTGTCGCAGCATTGAATCCCGTATTGGTTCTCACACCCTGATAATTTCGCACATCAAGCGTGTTTACGTTATGGAGTTCATTTCCATAAACTACTTCATAATCATCTGTAGAATAAGTACGGCGATTGTAATTGGACATTACTAAAAAACCAAACTTTTTATTAAACAATCGGTTACCGTACAAAACCGTACTGTTGAAACCTACTTTATCATCGGCACGCAAGTTCACCGGAATACTTCCTGTAATACGAAGCGTTTCTTTTTTAGGAGAAAATTTCGGAATATAATTAATTGTTCCTCCAATTGCATCACCTTCATATTCTGGAGTTATAGCTTTAATTACCTGGATATATTCCAGAAATTCTGTTGGCAATAAATCCATTGGAACGGTACGATTTCCTAATAAATCTCCCGAAGTTTTTGCTGCTGGCATACGATCACCGTTTATAGTTGCCGAACTCCATTGAGACGGCGTACCTCTTACGGTAACATATCTTCCTTCTCCCTGATCTCGATCTATACTCACACCTGGAATTCGCTGAACTGCTTCTGCGGCGCTTATATCTGGCATCTTGCCCATCGCATCTGCGCTTACAACATCCATAATCGCATTAGATTTTTGGCGCATTTCTATTGCCTTTTTCTCTCCGCTGGTGTAATATTCTAAAACTACCTCATCTAACTTTTCTTCCTGTCCTATTATTACATTTCCTAAATCAACATTTTTATTAGAAACCGTTACCGAAATATGTTTTGCAACATAATTTTCGCTCGAGATTTCTAAATGGTACACTCCAGGTTCTAATTTTATAAAGAAATTACCATTACGGTCATTGGTTATTGTTTTTGATTTTTCTACAATCAAAATGGAAGCCGGATATAATGGTCCAGATTCAGTACTAATTTTACCTTTAACTTCTTGTGCGTACGAAGAACCAAAGATCAATGCAATAACAACATACAGGAATGTTTTCATGATTTATTAAAAAATTAAAGATTGTTTTTTAACTCTGAGAGGTTATCAATAATATAATTGTGATAGTGGTTTTGAAGTTCTTCTCTGCTATAAGCTCCAGTTGTAACTCCAACCACAAGTCCGCATTTTGCGTTTTCTCCTTGCTGAAGATCAGACATGGTATCGCCTACTTTTCCAACCAAAGAAGCATCAGAAATATTAAAATGTTCCATCGCTTTGAAAATCATATCTGGATAAGGGCGTCCGTGTTCTACTTCGTCTGAAGTAATGCTGAAATCAAAATCAACACCTTGTTTCCAATTTAATTTTTCGAAAATCGCATCGGCAATTGGTCTAGAAAATCCGGTATCAAAAGCTACTTTGATTCCGTTGTTTCTTAAATACTGAATGGTTTCATAAGCATTTGGCGTAGCCTGAACTTCGTTGCTTTGCTTGTAGTAAGCAATCATTTTCTCTACAAACGATTGATGAATTTTATTTATTAAAGAAGCATCTACATTTTCGTCATCTATTAAAATCGAAATGGCAACTGGTTTTTCATATCCCATTACAACATTGATTTCTTCGATAGAAAATTCATAACCAAATTCTTTTAAAGCAGTCTGTAATGTTAAGCCAACTTTATTTTCGTCTTGGACTGTAGTACCAGCCATGTCAAATACAATTAATTCCATATTTTTTGTTTATTTTTACAGTGCAATATTACTATACCTTTGTTTACTATATGTAAACAAAAGGTAAAATAATGTTTAATTAAAATAAACTTTGTATAATTATACTAAACATGGAAGGAGTTGTAATTTTAGAGATTAGCAAACGCATCAAACAATATAGAACCGAGAAAGGCTTTACTTTACAAGAACTTGCCGATTTAAGCGGGGTCACAAAAGGAATGATTTCGCAGATTGAGAACGGAAGAAGTATTCCGTCACTAACCGTTCTTTTAAGTATAGTAACGGCTTTACAGATTAACCTCAGCGAATTCTTTAAAGATATCAGCCAAGATGAAGAATTGGTTATTATAAAAAGAAAAGACGATTATGATCAGTTTCAAAAAGAAGGTTCAAGCGGATTTTTATACGAACGTTTTTTAACGCGCACCATAAAAAATTCAACGGTTGATATTGTATTTCTGACTTTGGAACCTAACAGCTACAGAGATCAAGTTACAACTGATGCCTATGAATACAAGTATATTTTATCTGGAGAAGTAGATTATCTTATAGCAAACGAAACCTATACTTTAAAAGAAGGAGATTCTCTGTTTTTTGATGGAAGATTAAAACACGTGCCTTTAAACAAAAGCTCTAAGCCATGCAAAATGTTGATTGTTTATTTCTTTGATAATTAAACCTTGAAAACGAATTCAATTATTACTTTATAAAAGACAGGAAATTTTAGTTCCTGTCTTTTTTTTTATAACTTAATATCATGTTAGATGAAAATTTGACAATATTGTAAGAAAATTATATAAACCAACTAGCAGTCTAAGCTGTAATTTTAGAATAATCTAATTGAAGCATTAGATATGATTATTCATCTATTAAAAAGTTATTTATATGAGATCAGAAAATTACATGTCAGAAGAATTTGGATTTGAAATGAATTCTTATGAGGAACAGCTATTATTAAATTATGATGATTATCTAGACGGCGATTATACCAATAGGCTGACCGCTTCTAACCATTACAATCTAGAACTTGGAGAATTGGAAGATAATCTTGAATATGACTTTCATTCAGAGTATGATGAAAATGACTGGGAAGAAGAAGATTCAAATGAAAATCTTGCAGGAGAATACGATAAGAACGAAGAAAAACCTGGAAGTTTTGAAATGTTAAGCTAAAAATACTGTTATGAAAAATTTGTCAGTACTTCTAATTTCCATTTTCTTTTTTTCATGTCAGCAGAAGGAAAACAAAGAAGCTTCTGCTGCATCACCAGCACCCGTTATTCAAAAAGAAAAAAAGCAGGAGAACAAACAAATAGGCGACACTATTGCTATGAATTTTAAAAATGAAGCAAATGCATTTTTGGCAGAAGGCCACATAGATTTTCTAAATTCAAAAGTATACATTCAATTTAAAAATGAAGATTTGGGCGAATTAAACGCTCAAATAATTCCAGATGCAGGAAAAGGAAACATTCGTTTTAATCAAATTCTTTTTCCTGATAAAACCTCAGATGGGCCTTTTGGAATGGACTTAAAAATACCTCTTAAACAGAAAGGAACTCACATTTTAATCATCGGACATTCTTTAATGGCCGATAATCCTTATTATGGAAAATTTAAAGTGCAGTTAAATATTCAAAAAGAATAAAGCGCCATAAAATCACGCTTTAATTCTCCTTTTATTTCTAGCCCAATAGGTAAGATATACAATCCCAAGCACTAGCACCAAGATATCAAATCTGATAATTTGCGGTATACGGTTGATTTGATCGTTATAATAAGTTCCTCCTAAAAGAGCGCCAGAACCAATTCCGAGTTCCATTGAGATATACATGGTTGCAACCGCTTTTCCTCTATGTTCTGGATTGCTCATATCAATCGTCCATGCGCTGATGGCTGGTGACAAAATACCCGTGCCTACGCCGTAAATTCCGGCTCCGACTAATAACATATTGATATCTCTTCCCGCGCTTATCACAAAAAGAGCAATCGAAGTTATAATTAAACCTGCCATGATTACTTTTGGGCGTCCATGCCTATCGGAAACTTTTCCTGCGCCAAAACGAACCATAACCGAAGCTACTGTAAAAGCTGTAAAAAACAATCCTTTATTCGTTGCGCCTAAATGTTCGCTCCAATCTGGAATTAAAGTTAGAATAAGACCGAATGCGGTGTAGGAAAGAAAAGTGATAATTCCAGCAGGAAATACATTTTTATCTACAATATCGTTTCTGCCTATAATGAACATAGATTTGTTGAGTTTCTCTTTTGTCGCCAACGTTTCTTTCATATTAAAAACAATAATAATCGATAAAAAAGCTAAAAAAGACGAACTGTAAAACATTGCATTCATTCCATAAGCATTCACAATCATACTGCCTAATGCCGGTCCCATTGCTCCGCCAATACTAAAACATAATCCGTGCATCCCGAGTGCTTCACCCCATCTGTGTTGCGGAATAATATCTGCCACATAAGCTGATGTTGATGTTGGTTTAAACCCCGTTGAAAAACCATGAACCAATCGCAGTAACAAAAATCCTGAAACAGAACTCAAAATTGGATACAAAAATCCGCATACAACACAAACCGAAGAACCTATTGCCATAACAGGAACACGTCCCCATTTATCGGTAAGCTTACCGCTAAACGGACGGGAAATTGCAGCTGTTAATGTAAATAATGAGATAATAAGTCCTTTGTATTCTGCTCCGCCAAGACTGCTTAAGTAATTTGGAAGCTCGGGTATCATCATATTAAAACTTGATGAAAACAGTAAAGAACTCAAACAAAGCAAAATGAATTGTAAGGTATAAATTGATTTTTCGTTTTGTGACATTATTGATTTTTTATATAACTTAAGGCAGATAGAAAATTATGATTCTTTAAAATAATTCCAACTGATTGTTTGGATTTATAGGTTTCTTTTTAGGGGGTTTTGCATCGCCAAAAACAGTTCTTCCTCCATATTTATGCGATTCTTCTCTTTCTCTCTGAATTAAAGCATCAAAATTAGAATTTGGAGTAAAACTTTCTTCTGCTTTTCTTGAAATTTCAGATAGTTTTTGAATAGCGCTCAACTTGTCGCTATTCCCGATTTTGGCACGATTAATCGCTCTTTGCAGCGTATCGATTGTTTCGTCATAAATTTTAACGGGAACAGGAAACGGATGTCCGTCTTTTCCACCATGAGCAAATGAAAAACGGGCTGGATCTTCAAATCGTGTTGGAGTTCCATAAATGATTTCGCTTACCAAAGCCAAAGACTGCAAAGCTCTTGGTCCCATTCCTTTTAAGAGCAGCAACTCTTCAAAATCTTCCGGTTTGTTTTCGTGAGTAGCCCAAAGCATGGCACCCAATCTTTTCATATTCACATCTTCCATTCTCACATCGTGATGTGCGGGCATAGAAAGGTGCTGCATTTCTTTTATGATTTTGACTGGTGATTCTTTTACCAATTCTAAAATACCCTCGCGAGATTTTGTGGCAGCATTTGCTGTAAGATTTAAAATGGCGCCTTGATTTTCGCCATAAATAAAAGTATGCGGTTCGTTTATAAAAGACTTTAAATCTTGCGAATGCCAATGATATCTTCTGGCAGTTCTAGAATTCGGATTCATTCCCTGCTGAATTACAGCCCACTGTCCTTTATTGTCGACGATAAAATTATGCTGATACAATTGAAATCCGTCTTGAATGGCTGTATTATCCACCTTGGCGGTAAGTCTGCTACAGCTGGCCAGATTAATTCCGTCAAGGCCCGTTTTTTCACCAACAAATAACAGTTCTTGCGGCGTTGCCATAGAGTATTTCCCTTTGCCTCCGCAGATATAAATTCCGAGTTCTTTTGAATGCGGATTAACCGATTTTTTTAGTGCTCCAAGTACCGAGGTTGTAATTCCAGACGAATGCCAATCCATTCCCATAACCGCACCAAAACTCTGAAACCAGAAAGGATTGCTCAATTTACTTATAACTTCGGCAGTCGAAAATTCCATTGCAATTGTTTCTACAATGGCAAGACCCAATTTAGACATTCGTTCAGCAAGCCATAATGGAACATGTCCATAATGTAAAGGAAGATCTGCTGTACCGGAACGTTTCATCTGCTAGAATTATAATCCTGCAAAAATACTCTATTTAATTGTGAAATGTGAAATGTAAAATGTGAAATGTAAGACGGAAGTATCATTTCACATTTTACACTTCACAATAAACAATTTAAACAATCTCAATATCTTCTTCGGGTTCGGCAACAGGTTCTGGATTATCATCCAGCCATGCTACGAACAATTTATATCCTATTGAAAACACAATTGGCCCAACAAACAATCCTATGAAACCCGACATAATAAAACCACCAATTACACCTAGGAAAATAACGAGCATGGGCACAAGAGCGCCTTTTCCTAATAGTAATGGTTTTAGAACATTATCTGACAATCCGCTGATGATAAAAAACACAGTCCAGAAAATAGCATAACCAGAATCTCCTGTTGAAAAAAGATAAATAATAACTCCGATGTTAATTATAATTGGCCCAATCTGTAAAATAGAAAATATCAAACAGATCAAAGTCAAAATTCCCGCATACGGAATATCTGCCATAAACAACCCAATTGCCTGAATAATAGTCTGAATAACCGCAACTCCCAATATACCTTTAACCACTTGGTAAATAGTCGAAACCGAAATAGTCATAATTCCTTCTGCTTCACTGCCTGCAATTTTCTTAAGGAATTTCATAAAGAAAGTTTTACCACCTGGCGATACCAATAAAACGCCTGCAATTATAACTGATAAAATAAACTGAAGAAATGCTGCACCAGAGCTCAAAATACTTGCCATAATTTTAGAAGACAATTCTTTTATCTGATCTTGATATTTAATAACACTCTGCTCTAAATCTGTAGATAAGGAAAGTAAAAATTCATAAAGTGGTTTGCCAATTATTGGCCATTCTTTTATCGAAGCTCCCGGCGGCGTAATTTTTAGGGTTCCTGCTTCAAAACTGCTTTTCAATTCTAAAAAATTCCCCGTTGCCGCTTTCAAAAAATAAATTAAAGGCAACACCATAATAGCAATAATCAAAACAGTGATAACAACCGATGCCAATGCTTTACGTCCTTTTAATATTCGCTGCAGCGAATTAAACAAGGGATAAAACACAACAGATAATATAATAGCCCAAACTATAGGCATAAAAAAAGGCAACAGCAATTTAAGACAAAATCCTACAAGGAGAAAAATGAAAAATAACTGCAAAATAGTATCAAAGAGTTCTTTCTTTTTAGTCGAATTGGTTGTTTTCATGGTTATTATTTTTAATGGTGAATGGTAATTGTGAGTTGTGAGTTGTCAATTGTGAATTGTGAATTGTTAATGAATTCTCTCTATAAATTTCTACTCTAATTTCTTTACTTTTTACTTTTTACTTTTTACTTTTTACTCTTTCTTCTCTAATCTTGATTCTTGCCTCTTTCTTCTCTAATCTTGATTCTTCCCAGTCTTATTAGTAGCAAAATTGGCATCAGAAACCAGTCTTCCGATTAAGATTACAGGATATAAAACGCCCGTTAGCACTTCGATTTGGACTAAAGATCGAGCCAAAGGATGAAGAGGCACAATCTCGCCAAAACCCGTAGAAGTAATACAGACATAACTGAAATACATAAAACTAGCCTGATCGCTATTACTCGAAAAATTTGATTCTGCTATTTGAAAAGCACCTTCTATATGCTGGAAAAGAAACAAATAAAGCGTAGACCAAAAGTGAACCAAAAGCATGTACACTACAATTGACCCCACAATGCGATAAGTGGTTACAGGACCAGGTTCTAAAACTTTTATTAAAACCAAAGTGATCAAAAGCAGCATGATCGCAACTGAGAGAATTAAATCGGCAAATAGAATAAAAATATTATGTTCAAAATAATTAATCCATTGTGTTATAATAAATAGAAAGGGAATTATAGAAATGAGAAAAGCCTGTTTTTTATGTTTTGATAAAGCTATAATTCCTGCAAAAAGAAATAGCATCCAAAATATATTAACCGCAACCATAAAACGCGTATAACCGCCAAAAAACGGAATCACAATAAAATGCATTATACACAACAGAATCAGCATACCACTGAGTCCTTTCTCTTGCGTCCAAAAACGATATAAAAAACGGTCTTTTTGTGCTATCATAATATAATTCAAATCGTTAACTTGTTTCTTTCTTCTCCAATATTTCTAAACTCTTTTCTCTCAAATCTCCAATCTTGCTTCTTTACTCTTACTTCTTTACTCTTGCTTCTTTACTCTTGCTTCTTTACTCTTCACCCTCAAATCGGTATCGGCTCTACTTCTACCCTTCCAATTGGTCTTCTCCAAAGTTTGAAAAGCAGAATAATAAAAATGGGCAAAAAACAAACTGCCGACATGACGAGATAAATATCTTTGTAAGCCAATAACATCGAAGCTTGAGAAGTCTGATTCGAAAGTTTTTTTTCAGCTTTTTTCTGGGCTTCAGCATCTGATAATCCCATGAACAAAAATTGTCTTTTTGAGTTTTCTAACTGCTGTTCGGCTTGTTTATTTATCGGACTCAATTGCTGACTTAAACCTGTTTTATGCTGTAGATTCATGTTCGAAATAAAAGTTCCTAAAACAGCGCCTCCAAGTAAAGATGCAAAAACAGCCTGAGCAATAATTCCAGTCATCATGCGCGATGTGCTCAAAAACGGCGGAATTCCTTCTGAAATGTAAAGCAGCGAAACAGGAAAAAGAAACCCCATTCCTAAACCTTTAAAAATTAAAGGCAGATAAAAATCAGACGCATCGATTCCTGGATAAAATCTAAAAAAAAGTATAATATGATACATTCCGTAGCAAGCGAAACCAATTACCCAAATCGTAGCCAGATAAATGCGTTTGTATAAAAGATAAGTCGAAAGCGGAATCGAGATGCATAATCCAATCAAAAGCGAAAGATGCGTTACTGCTCCCAAAACAGGATCAAAACCTAAAATATTAGTCATATATCCTGTTACAACACTTCCAGTTCCATTTATTAATCCGATATAAAACATTAAAAAGGCGCCTGGAATTACATTTTTAAATTTGTAAACATCTGGATTAATTAAAGGTTCTTCGGTAAAACGAACATGAAGCAGATAAATTCCTGCTACAATCAATAAAACTGCAAAAGCCAACGTTATTTTAGGATCGCTAAACCAATTTCTGGTCTGTCCTTCAGCACATAAAAAAAGAATAATCGCAAAAAATAAAATCAAGATAATCCAGCCTCTCCAATCAAATTGGAATTTAGTTTTCATAGGAGCCACATCGGCTTTGTAAAAATACCAAGCTAGAAGAATACAGATTAAAAAGTTGACATTCAAGAAATAAATTCCAAACGTCCAGTTATGAAAACTTACAAAATGAGCACCTAAATATTGATACAAATGCTGGCTCCCTTTCTGGATAAACTGAAAAATTCCATACATCAAAGCCATATTGAGAGCAGGATTGTATTTTAATAAAATTGGCACCATCGAAGCAAATATTCCGATGACCGAAACCATTGCCAAAAGAGATCGGCATACAACAAACCAAGCAATTGTTGGCGCAAACAATGAAGCTGTATTGAAAAGCAAAGACAAAAATGAAACGGATAAAATCATGGTGCGAACCTTGATTTGTTTCCCTAATTTCAATCCTAAAGGCAAAAAAGCCAACATGACAAAAATCGGTACATAAACCGCATAACTAAAAGCAGTTGTTGAAGGTCCGAAATGTCCTAATATCTGCGAATTATCATAAGTCGTCACATTGAGTCCGTTAAAAAAAGGAATCGTCAGGATATACAATCCTGTCAGTGTAAAAACGCTTCCTTTTTTTCCTGCAAACATCTCTTATTTTTTTACATCAACTGTTACATTCATTCCAGGTCTAACTTCCTGAAGCTCTTTTGTGGGAGTTTCAAATTCAATTTTAACCGGAATTCGCTGGGTGATTTTGACAAAATTTCCAGTTGAATTATCTGGTTCTACCATTGAAAATTTAGCTCCCGTAGCAGGAGAAAAACCAGCAACTTTCCCCTTAAATTCCTTTCCATCCAAGGCATCAATTGTAATGGTTACTTCTTGTCCCTGTTTTATTTTCTCTATCTGAGTTTCCTTAAAATTGGCCGTAATCCATAATTTTTCATTCAGCACAATAGTCGCAATGGTTTGGTTGGCATTGATTAATTCGCCAATAGACAAATTTCGTTCTCCCACAAAACCACTCGTTGGAGCCATAATAACGGTATATGACAATTGAAGTTTTGCAGCATCAAGATCTGCTTTCTTTCTAGCGACGGTTGCTGTGGCCGCTTCAAGATTAATTGAACTTTGCTTGGTAATCGAGCTACTGGCATCCAAACCTTTTTTACCGGCTTTCACATAAGCTTCTTCCGATTTTAATTTGGAAATAACCTGATCGTACTGATTCCGTGTTACGGCCGAATCGGCATACATATTCTTAAAACGCTGATAATCTTTTTGCGCTTTTTCTAAACTTGCCAAATCTCCAGCCAATTTCTCTTTTCCCGAAGCTTGATTGGAAATCGAAGTCGTAATATTTTGCTGCAGCGAATGCAGATTTCCTTCGGCTATAGCCAAATCCGCTTCTGCTTGTTTGACTTTAATAATATATTCTTCGTCGTCTAAAACAACCAACGTATCTCCTTTATGAACCATCTGATTGGCTTCAAATCGTATTTCTTTAATATGTCCTGTAGCACGC
The DNA here is from genome assembly GCF_039581425.1 of Flavobacterium movens. Lineage (NCBI taxonomy): Bacteria > Pseudomonadati > Bacteroidota > Flavobacteriia > Flavobacteriales > Flavobacteriaceae > Flavobacterium > Flavobacterium movens. The sequence continues at coordinate 390,005 of NZ_JBCPXY010000002.1, read as the reverse complement.
GCCACAACATTATTGATGTAAGCTTCGACCTGAGCATTATTGGTGGTTTCATAAGAACTAAAATCGAAGAACAGACTTAAAATCCACAAGCCTCCTGCAATTAAAAAAACAAAAGACAATATCGTGAGAATTGTATTTCTTCTTTTTTCATTTTTCTGAACCGCTCCATTTTGTGTATCTGCTTCGCTCATAACAAAAAATTTTAAAGTTTGCCCATTGCATATTGAAGTGAGTAATATTGAATGATTAAATCTAAATTGGCGTTTACAAGTGAAATTCTAGAGTTATTTAATTGCAATTCTGCATCTACAATCTCGCTGATTAAGGCAAAATCGTTGTCATAACGGCTTTTCACAATTTTATAATTGCTCATTGACAGCTCCACATCTTTTTTGTAGGTTTTGATATTTTCTTTACTTTCTGCATATCTGACATATGCATTTTTAACTTCTGTCGAAATCTGGTCTTTTGTCACTTCTAGAGCGATATTACTTTTATCAATTTCCAGTTTATCACCGCTTATACGATGTTTCAAATTATAAAAACTCGAAATATCCCAGTTTAAAGAAAGTCCTGCCGCCCAGTAATTGAGAATGTTTACATAATTGGGCCATTGCGCTGGATATTCTGTATTCAAAATCAGGTTTGCATTTAAGTTCGGTTTAAATCCGCTTTTGGTCAAACTCAGTGATGATTCCGATAATTTGATTCTTATTCCTGCCCGTTTTATTTCTTCTCTGTTCTGAAATGCTTCTTCTAAACTTTCCTGCAGATTCATATTTTCTGTCGGAATCATACTTTCTGCTACTTCAGGTTTCAAAATCGTATTGGTCGGAAAACCGATTAATATATCCAAATAATTGCTGATCAGCTGAATGGTATTAGTACTTCTAAAAACTGAAACCTTAAAATTAGATTGCTGCAACTCGGTTCTTAAAAGATCACTTGTTAGGTTCTGACCATTTTTTACACGCGATTTTAGCTGATTTATTCGAATATCGGTATTGATAATATTCTGTTTCGTAACCTCAATCTGTCGGTATAATTTTTCGAGTGTAAAGTATTGTTCTGTAATGGCATTTTTGACATCGGCTTCTGTCATTTTTACGGCAGATTCCTGCATTTCACTAATTAATTCCTGCTGACTAATTCTCGTATTAATGGCATTCCCAGCGTAAATTGGAAGTGAAGAAACAATATTGGCAAAGGCCTGATGATCGTAATAATCTACGGTTACATTTCTAGCATAAAATCCTTCATAAAGTTTAGGATCTCCAATATAATTGTATCCACCATTTAAACTGATTCTTGGCGCTTTTGCAATTTTTGCCTGACTGACATTTTCGTTAGCAATAGCCAAATCGGCATTGGCCAGTTTTAATTGCCGATTATTTTTAATGCCCAATAAAATGGCTTCATCGAGTCTTATTTTTTTTGCAGATGCAAGACTGCTGGTATCCTGCTGCGCAAAACTTACATGGAGACAGCAGCTCAATAGAAAAAGAGCTAAATGCTTTAAACGAAAAACTTTAAACCGCCAATAGCTCATAAGATTATATTGATTTAATTTTGCACTTTTTGGAAATTTGCAATCAACATTCTTTAATATTTAGCAGAACTTTCGAGAGAATTAAATTTTAGCTAGGCGGAAAAATTACGATAGTTATTTTGGATTCTGCTATTCCAGCATTATGATTTTCGTATAAATTTAAACAATTATTATTCAACACTTTATAATACAAACACTTAAAATTGTTTCATTTTATAAGATGAAACAATTTTAAGGGATCATAAGAAAAAAACAATTAGTAGGGAACTAAAAATCTTAGCTCATTTTAAAATCAAAAAAAGTACGTTTAAGAACTATCTTCTTTTTAAATTTTATTTTTTTGAGGAGATTAAAACAATGTTGGGTTTTGGAGCTGGGTTCATTCCAAACCCCATATAAAAACTCGTATGCGGCGGCTGATTATATCCTACGTTCTGCCAAGCAATACTCAAACGATACTGTGGATCGTGCATTAAAGTATATTGGCGAACATTGGTTGGAATTGTTGTAGAATAAATTCTAAGCTCTTTATTATCTTCAGATCTCAAGATTAATTCTTCGCGCCAGTCTCCCAAAATATCCGCAGAAAGTCCTGGAGTCGACTTTGTGCCGTTGTTAGAAACCGCGCCTTCAGCCGTGAACAATCTTCCTACATTGTATTTATCAATATAATTCGAATTTAAAAGTTCTCTGGAAGTGTCGCCGTCCCAATAAATTAAAAAATTAGTAGAACTTGGCGCTTTTCCAATAGCATTTCCTTTCATATCATGCAAATACGGAGAGCCCGACCACCAGCATTGTGCGCCTTTTCTAGTTGGGTCAATATTGTCAGCAACTCCTCTGCCGACATCGCCGTCAAGAGAATCTGTAAATAAAACTTTTCCATCTTTTGCAGAAAAAAACGTTACGCCTGGACCCGTTGTTTTGTTTTCGATTTCATGAATATTGAAAACCTCTAAACCTGGAACATCCAAATCAAGATCAGAAACATGTATGGCATCACCATGCCTGAAGCCTGTTGTGTACAAACCTTGTCCATTATCGTCAACACACATCGATCCGTAGATAATTTCATCTTTTCCATCATTATCGACATCAGTAACAGTAAGATTATGATTTCCCATTCCAGAATATGGATTTTCAGCATTTTTACTATCGAAAACCCATTTAGAAGTCAGCTTTTTATTTTTAAAATCCCAGGCAGCTAAAACCGTTCTTCCATAATAACCACGGCACATGACCACACTTGGATGAACGCCGTCTAAATAAGCCACGCAAGCCAAAAAACGATCCATTCGGTTTCCTTTAGTATCATTACCTCCACTTCCGCCATTTCCGCCCCAGCCTGCTAAATCGCCACGTTCCGGAATATAATCTACAGTTGTAATCAGTTTTCCAGTTTTTCCTTCAAAAACCGACAGATATTCTAGCCCTTTTAAAATTTTACCATAGGTTTTCGAATTCGAATCTCGGTCAACCCAATCTTTTGAAGCATCGCCAACAACAGTCCCTTCGCTGTCTTCACTTCCATCCGCCGTTTTGCAAACCAATTCTGCAACTCCGTCGCCATCTAAATCATACACCATAAACTGCGTATAATGTGCGCCTTCGCGAATGTTTTTTCCTAAATTAATTTGCCATAAAAATGTTCCATCGAGCTTATAAGCCTGAAAAATAGGCGGATCTGTAATGCCCACCTGTGAATTATCATGCGATTTTCCCGTCATATGAACAACCAAATCATATTGTCCATCGCCATCCAAATCACCAACCGAAAGATCGTTAGCAATATATCCTTCAATTTCTTTCAGTTTAATCGAGAGATATTGTTTGTCTGAAGCATTGGCAGAAAGCGTAAAACTTCCTGGCGCATCTGATTCTTTTCCGTTTAAAACCGTTTTTATAAACCAGATATTCTCAACATTCAAATCGGCTTTTGAATCAATAAAATTTGTTGCTCCTGTAATCGGTTTATCGTTTAATAATACTGCTTTTTTACTGCCATTTTTTCGATATAAATTAAAAGCCAGATCATCAGAATCTGTTCCTAAAAACCTCCAGCTGATAAAAACCTGACCTTTGTTTTTTATCGCAATTATACCGCGATCAAGATTTTCCATTTGTCTCTGGCTGAATATATTCAGACTTACAAAAAGGAATAGTATTAAAAAGGCTTTATTCTTCATAATTTACTGCTTATAAAATTTAACCGCAAAGGGCGCAAGGGTTTACGCTAAGCGCAAGGTTTAGTTCTCGCAAAGACGCAAAGTTTAAGTTTAAGAGTTAAACTATATAAGTTCAATTAAGAGAAAACTTAAAATCTCTTATATAATTTATATAGTAAAAAAACTTTGCATCTTGGCGACTTTGCGAGATTTTTTTCACGCCACCATAAAAACCTTTGTCTCTTTGCAACTCTGTCTCTTAATTAAAACATCTTTTTAAATCCTTCGCTCTTCACTTTCCAAGTGCCATCTTTTGGGAAACCTGGATTTTGCTCTGTCGATCCATCCCAACCGGCACACATCATGGCAACTGCTGTTAAAATACCTCCATTACCCGGAAGATAAAGCGTTAATCTTTCTGCTTGATAATTATGTCCGTTTTTCAAATAAGTATTAGTAGTTACATTCATAAAAAGTGCATCTACAGCTTTTTCTGGCATGTTTAATCTTGCGGCCGACATGGCTGTCATCGGAAAATCCCAGCCCCAAGTTTTATCCCAAGACCAAGTATTCCAAACCAGATCAAAAGTGTTTTTCATGATTTTTTTGTCTAAAAGAGACGTTTCAGGAAGCATTCCAAAAGTTCCTAGTACAGAGGGATGATCGGTTTTAAATTCTGGATTAGTATAAGAATCTGTAGCGCTTTCTGTTGCCAGATACACATTATCTGCCACAGGAAGTTTAGATAACTTAGCCAAAACCGTTTCCCATTTTTCAGGCACATTCTGATTGAGCTTTTTCTTCCATGCAATAGCAGTTTTCAAAGCCCAGTTCCAATACGCCAATTCGTAAGTTGGGTTAAACGTTTCCATTGCTTTAAAACGTTCTTGCGCCGGAATTACGCCCGGACCTAATACATAACGATCCTTTTTATCATCGTAATGAGCAAACGAAGCCATGAAATCAGCCGTCGCAAAAACACGTTCGCTGTATAAATTCAACGTTGAATTTGTTGGATTGGCCCTGTACATTAATTCTGCATAGGTTATAAAATGCGGTTGCTGCCAAATTAAAAATGACCCTACAGATGATGGGCTTTCGTTTCCGTCTGCATCCACCATTTTTTGCCATCTTGCACCTTCAAAACCTTGTCTTTTGGCAATATTTTTGGCCTTATCAAAAACCTTTTGATACCAAGGGAGACTTCTCTCCAGCAGTTCTGGTCGGCCCCAAAGTGCAAAATGTACACCATGCCACCAATGCATTTCCAAGTGCGGTTTTCCGTACCAGCTGTTATAGGTTAAACCTGTTTCTTGTGGCGGAACTTTTCCCGTACATTGTGCTTTTGTCAAATACTGCGATAAAATTATTCTTCGTTCTAATTCATTGGCACGCTTATCTGTACTGCCCGAAAAATCTACGGCAGCACCGCTTTTCCAGAATTTCTCCCAGCCTTTTATACTGCTGTTCTGAATGTCGGTAAACGAAGAATTCTGAACCGATTTATTTCCCGCCAAAGCAAAAAGCGCGCTTAATTCCAATGTATTAGAATCTGAAGCTTCAACCACAAAATAATGATCAGAAGCTTTTTTGATTTTAGCATTTCCTTTCCATCTGAAATTCACATTATACGAAATGCTGTCCATTTTATGTGTAACAATGGCTTCGGTTTTAGATTTTTCTATAAGTTCGCTTTTATAATCCTGCTTTCCTTCATATTTCGTTCCCATATCTGCCCATTCGCCAGTTGGAAACGGAATTCGCAAACTGATTTTCAAACGCTTTTCTTTCAATAAATCTGATTTTACTTTTACGCCAATTTCATCTTTTTCCTGATGCGAAGCTGTTAAAACTGTTACAGGAGTTCCTTCAATTTCAAAATAACTTTCAATTTCTCCCGTCCATACATTCAGCTTTTGCGAAATTGCTTTTACATCAGTCGATTGAGCCAAACTGCCATCTTTTTTAGTAATTTCAAAACCCAAATTCCCTAACTGCAGTAAATGCGGATTCTGTCTAAACCAGTTCACAGCATCCACTTTTCTTTTGGGCTCTTTAATTTGAACCGTATACGAAATATCTCTTCCGTATTGTTTGTAATCTCTTAAGGTTTCAGAAAACTTATAATTCTCTATATTTTTATAACTATCCCACCCCCATTCAGATTGCGTTCCCAGCGGAATTCCGTTTTGATAGGTTTTCGGAAAAGTCTGCAGTCCGGTGGCATCTACGGTAAAAGCAAAAGCTCCATTTCCGACCGTTAAAGACGCCAAAGTATCAATAGCCGAAATTTGAACATTGTGCCTTGCTACCAAAGCCTTTCGATCAATTTTCTGCGCCAATGCCGAAATCGAAAATAAGAATATGGTTATGAGCTGATAGTTTTTCATGTGGTTAGTTTAGGTTAGTTTTTTTTTGTTTCAAGTTTCAAGTTGGCTTCGACTTAGCTCAGCCTAACAGATAAGGCATTTTTACTTTGTTTCTTTGTTTCTTTGTTTCTCTACGTGTCAGGCTGAGCGAAGTTGAAGCCCCATTCTATAAATTATCTCATTATCTAATTGACACATTACCTAATTAAAGTAACACCCATCAAACCAATCACCACATCATTGGCAATTGTTTTCAAAGTGAGGCTTTTTAAAGTTTTGTTTTTATTTAAAGGCAAATCTAGAATTGTTCCTGCACCGCCTTCCACTCCATAATTACTGAATCCTTTTATAGCTTTAAAATCTTTAAAATCTCTTGAAATCTCACCAGTTTTAAAATAAACTCTCGGCGGTCTTGGCGCACCGGTTGTAAAAGCTTTTCCGTCAATAAAATAATCTTGTTCGATCGGCCACCAGTTTTCTGGGTTTTTTAATTGCAGAATTTCCGACGTCCCGTCCGTATAATTTACTGTAATTTCACCATTTACAATTCGGCTCTGCATTGGATTTGTTGTTCCAGCTAGCATAAAATAAGCATGTGAAGCTTTTCCGTTTAATGGAATGTTGATTCTTTCTGGAAAATTATCCCACATCGATGTGAAAACAATATTCTTCTGATTTTCATCTGATGGTGTTTGAAACGTAATCCCATTTGGCATTTTTATTTCGCCATTTTGTTTCGCTTTTTCTCGAAGGCCAGAATCATCTATTTTTACGGTCACATTTGGATAACACCAGTTTCCAATTCCTTGTTTTGGGAGCTGTAATGTTACTGTTTTAGGTCTTGGCGACAAATATTCGTAATTAAAAATATCGGTGACTTTTGCATTAAAAAATGAAGAAAGTAAAACTGTTTCTGTTTTCGCTGTCTTATCCAGAGGCATATCCCAATTGATATTGTTTTCTTCTGATTGTTTTTCAGCTTTTACATTCAGGTGAACAGGATTCCACCAAGTCATTTCTCCTTGTTTTAATTTCACAAAAAATACTTTATCGCCAGCCGAATTTACTTTCGCTTTAAGCGAATAATTTTCCTTCAAAACTTCCTTTAAAAGCTCCTGCGGATCGTAAACAGAAATTATCTCCGACTTTGATGTTTTAAATTCTAAAGTTTCATTAATTGCATAAAAATCTTTTGTTTTAATATCTTCCAAAACATCTCCTTTCCATTTAATGTGAATCTCATAATTCGGATTATAAGGAACTTCAATACTGATTTTTACTTTTCCGATACTTTCAGCAACTAATTTCCATGCAACTGATTTTCCGTTGACTGAGATACTTTCTACACTTTCAAAAGACGAATTCAAAATCAATTTCAAATTCATTTTTGCCGCGAACTGATTTTTAATTGAATATCTCTCTTCTTTATTTTCTCTTTTAAAATCAATTGAAATATCTGGAATCTCCAATGAGGCAGTATTCCATTTTTCAGGAAAACCCGGCTGGATAGTCACAACCTCGTTTATAGCATCAGGCTGGATACCAAAAAGTCCTTCAACCAAAGTTCTCGACGCCATACCAATTGGATCGGCAAAATCGCGGTACAATTCTCCTCGCATGGCATCCTGAAACAAAAGCTGTTCAAAACCTCCAGGCGAAGCACCCAAATACATACTTTCTATTAACGCGCTTTCCCAAATCGTATAAGCTTTTTCAGATTGCCCACCCTGCCAGAAAGCCAGCGAAGTATGCAATTGTTCTGCCAAAGCCACATTATTGGTTGACCAAGTATAAGGCTGCCAATTTGTGGTAGAGATTACATAGAGATCTTTTTTATCCAATCCATCTGCCGAAATCGGAATATGCGGAATCTGATTGTTCACATAATCCAGCATTTGATAACTCTCAAAAGGATTTGACAATTCGGAATCGATTGTATGATAAATACTCCAAACGCCAGGCGAATCGTGCAATAACCGATTTCCTAAAGCATCTTTATATTCGGCGAAAATTCCCTTTTTCGAAATCCAAAGCTGCTGGTTTACCGCTTTTAAGATTTTATCTGCTTCTTTTAAATAAGGTGTATCATCTTTTCCTATTTTTTTTGCCAGTTCTGCCACCATTTTATTGGCATAATAATTATATGCAGAAGAATGAATAACGCCACCACCGCTATACTGCAAAGCATCACTCGCCCATATCGACGCATAAGCATCATAAAGTCCGTCATTGTCTGGGTCAAAATTTCTTTTTTCCCAATTTAAATGTCGCTCAATTGTCGGCCACATTTCTTTTAAAAAAGCAGTATCACCAGTCCATTTAAAATGACGAAACATTTGATCAAAAAAAACCAGATTCATATCATAATGATGCGCAACATTATTTTTATTCGGACTTCGGCTGATGTATCCGCTGCTAAACATCGATGTGCCAATTTCTTCTTTTTGTCTTGCCAGATTTTTTTCTTCATCAAAAACTACGGGTCCGCTTTCTGGAGAAATTACTTGAGAATTGCTGTAACTTGTAAAATGCGTTTTCGCTCTGTCATGCCAACCCAAAGGATCTGCCGTATAAGCTCCACGCCACGCATTTAAATACATCCTCCACGCAATGGCTCCATGAAGATACGCAGGACTTTCCCAAATTCCGTCTGAAGCAATTGCCAACGCAGAACCTAATGTATTAATATAATCGCCTGGTGTTTTTACTTTAATTCTGTTGGCTAAAAAATGTGTTTCATCAACTGCTTTATTATAAAGTTCAGCAATAGATTTTTGGCTATAATTTATTTTTGACACTTCTGGAACAAAAAGCCAATAATCACCTTTTGCTGAAACAGAATTCACTTTTCCAGTTATTAAAGACAATCTCTCAGCTTTAGAATCAAACAATTCCAGCGGGTTTTTCTGCAAATCGGCATTAGCCAAATGAACTTCTGAGCCGGGAAAAAAACCGTTTAAAGTTCTGTTATTTCCTGTTTTTTGTCGGTTGCTTTCTGAACCATATTCTAAAACGAAAGATTCTTTTTTAAGAGTATACTTATTGCCAAGACAATATTGTGGCTGTAAATAAAAAACTGATTCAGGATCTGCACCAATATCACCGTCACGGCTAAATTTCTTTCCTGTCGCACCGCCAAAAGCCCACACTAAATTGATTTTCTTAGGCAGTTTTTCACCATATATTTTTACTATAAAACCTTCACTTTCTTTTAACGCAGCAACGTCTACAAATAGTTTTCCGTTTTCTAAAATAGGATCTTCAATAGTATAATGCATCGTTCCTAAAACATATCTCGTATCAATTTTAGAAGCTTCAGTTATCCATTTGCTTTCTTTTCCGTTTACGAGAGCTAATTTAAAATTGCCCCCCATACCAGGCATGTACATCGCAAATTCAGGAAGGTCTCCGGTTTCAACTCTAAAAGCGGTATTAGAACCATAAAGCGCTCTGTTGAATTTTCGAGTTCCGTTTTTCAAAACAAAACTATTGCCTTCGGGTACATAATGTATTTTACGAAGTGGAGCATTTTCCTGTCCAAAAATGAAAAGAGTCGATGACAGAAACAAGACAGCTAAAGTGCAAATAGTTTGTTTTTTAATTCTCATAAAAATTGAACATATTGATAATTATTGAAATCTGAATAATAAAATTTTTCCTTTATTATTTTATCAATTAAATAATGTAGTTGCAATTTCTTTGTTTTTTTATCGGATAGTATCCTGTACCTACCTGATTTTGGAAATTTAAAGAAAACGCCAATTTTTAGAACAATCTTACAATTTTTAACATCATAGTACAGGATACAATATCTAAAACGAACAATTAGATTTGATATAATAATTTCTTCCAGCCACACAAAAGGTAAAAGAAAACGACCCACAAACCAACCCAAATTTGTATGAACAGCAGGCTTTCAAAAAACATTCTCGCATTTCTTATTTTTAGTGCTTTTCTTTTTAATGCCAACGCCCAGAAGACGGATAAAATTTTTCTTTCTGGACTAGATTTTGAACATCCTGTACAGTGGGATTTTTATTGTACCGATGGTAATAACAGCAAAATATGGACAAAAATAAATGTGCCATCGCAATGGGAATTGGAAGGTTTTGGCGAATACACTTACGGACGCTGGTACAAAGAACTTAATCAGAAAGAGCCCAGCAAAGAAGAAGGTTTTTATAAATATGAATTTGATGTTCCATCCCATTACAAAGATAAAACGATTCTAATCGCTTTTGGCGGTGCTATGACCGACACTGAGGTAAAAATCAACGGGAAAATTGCAGGACCGATTCATCAAGGCGGATTTTATGAATTCAAATACGATATTTCGTCTCTTTTAAAGTTAGGTTCTAAAAATATTTTAGAAGTTCATGTTTGGAAACATTCTGCTAATAAATCTGTAAATAATGCTGAAAGAAGAGCCGATTGGTGGCTTTTTGGCGGAATTTATCGTCCAGTTTGGCTGGAAGTTTCACCTAAAACTCAAATTCAGAATATTGCGGTAAATCCAAAAATGGACGGTTCACTTACGGTTGATTTGAATCTGAAGAACATTTCAAAAAATACAATCGTAGAAGCATCCATATCAAGTGATCAAGAAACTTTTCCTGTTTTTAATTTTCCGCTTAAAGCGAAAACTATACAAGAAACTATTTCGGTAAAATGGGAAAACGTTAAACCTTGGAATCCCGAAAATCCGAATTTATACGACTTAAAACTGGTTTTAAAACAAAATGGAAACGCTATCCATGAATATCATAAAAAGATAGGTTTTAGAACTTTAGAATTCAAAAAACAGGACGGAATTTACGTAAACGGCACTAAAATTATCATGAAAGGAATTAACCGTCATTCTTTTTGGCCTGAAGGCGGACGCAGTACAAGCAAACGCATAAGCGAGCTTGATGTAAAACTGATTAAAGATATGAATATGAATGCTGTTCGTGGGCATTATCCGCCAGATGATCATTTTTTGGATGTTTGCGATTCTCTTGGGCTTTTTGTCTTGAATGAATTGGCAGGCTGGCAAAACTCTTATGACACCCAAACAGGAACCAAACTCGCCAAAGAAATGATTACAAGAGATGTAAATCATCCGTCAGTCATAATTTGGGATAACGGAAATGAAGGCGGATGGAATTATGAAGTCGACAGAGTTTTTGATGAAAATGATCCGCAGAAAAGAATTGTGATCCATCCGTGGGCCGATTTTAATGGTTGGGACACGCATCATTATCCAACGTATTTAACGGGAATGCATCGCTTTAATTCGGGTGAAAATGTATTTTTTCCAACTGAATTTATGCACGGAACTTATGATAACGGACATGGCGCTGCGCTTGAAGATTTTTGGAATCGATACAAAGAAAGCCCCTTGTTTGCGGGCGGTTTTATGTGGGCAATGCTCGACGAAGCGGTAAAACGTTCTGACTGGAAAGGCGAACAAAAATTTGATTCTAAAGGTTCTCTGGCAGCCGATGGAATTCTGGGACCTCATCGTGAAAAAGAAGGAAGTTATTTTGCTGTAAAAGAAATTTGGGCACCAATTCAGTTTCAGCCCAAACAGATAACAGATACTTTTGACGGTTCTTTTTTAATTACAAATGATTATTTATTCAGTAATTTGAGTTCCTGCAAAATGGAATTTAAAGTTTTAAAAGCAGACACAACTATTTTATATACGGATAAAACAGCTCAAGAAATAAGCTCTGGTAAAATCGAAATTCCGAGTATTAATCCAGGTGAAAGCAGAAAAATTAAATTTGCTGTTCCTCAAAATTTCTTTGAAGGCGATATTTTATCTATTACAGCTTTCAATCAGTTCAACAAGGAAATCTACACTTGGACCTGGCCTATTCATAAGGCTAAATTTTATGCTTCTAAATTCTTAGCAACTCAGAATTCAAAAACAAAAGCTTCGGTAACCAAAACCAATTCTGAAATTACATTAAAAGGAAATGAGGTAACGGTTGTTATTGATGCCTCAACTGGCGAAATTCAGAAAATCAGCAATAAATCTGAAGTGATTCCGCTTACAAATGGTCCGCGTCCGATTGGTATGAAAGCCAAATTAAAAGACATTCAAATATCGCACGAAAACGAAAAAGCAATCTGTCAGGTTAATTATTCTGGTGGTTTGTCATCCATAAAATGGATTATGGAAGCCGATGGGAGATTAAAAATGGAATTGCTGGCTTTAAAAAATGCATCAGGCGGAGATGGTTTTGATGGTGCTTTTTTTGAAGATAAAATCAATGCTTTTGGTATTACTTTCAGCTTTCCTGAAAAAGAAGTTACCGGAATTAAGTGGTTTGGAAGAGGTCCGTATCGTGTTTGGAAAAACCGTATAAAAGGCACAACTTACGGCTTTTGGCAAAAGGATTACAATAATACAATTACAGGAGAAAGTTTTGAAAACCTCATCTACCCAGAATTTAAAGGTTATCACGCCAATTTATTGGGAGCCAATTTAAAAGCAGGTAATTCATCTTTTAAAGTTTTCAGCGAATCTGATAATTTATTTTTGAGACTATTTACGCCAGATCTTCCTAAAAATGGTTTTCCAGGAAGTTATCCTCAACCTGATTTTCCTGAAGGTGATATCTCTTTTATGTATGAAATTCCAGCTATGAGAGATTTTAAACCTTTAGAACAGCAAGGTCCGCAAAGTCAGCCTACAAATATTAGAATCAAAAAAGGCGACGATGGAATTAGAATGGATTTGTGGTTTGATTTTAGATTTTAGATTTTGCCATAAAGGCTTCGACTCCGCTCAGCCTGACAAATGAAAACGATTGTCAGCCTGAGCGGAGTCGAAGGCCCATTTTACAACTCACATTTCACAACTCACAATTAAAAAAAAATATGAAATCATTTAAAATACTTTTCACTTTATTACTGGCTGTGTTATTTTTTAATTTCACTCCAAAACAAGATTCTAAACCTACACTTTATACAGTGGGCGATTCGACTGTAAAAAATGGAAAAGGCAAAGGCGATGGCGGACTGTGGGGTTGGGGAGATTTTATTGGTCAGTTTTTGGACACTACCAAAATTCATGTAGAAAATCATGCGCTTGGTGGTACGAGTAGCCGAACTTTTCAGGATAAAGATTTATGGACCGTAGTTTTAAGTAAACTTAAAAAAGGTGATTATGTATTGATTCAGTTTGGACATAATGACGACGGGCCAATAAACGATAGTCTACGCGCCCGCGGAACGATTAAAGGAATTGGAAATGAAACGCAGGAAATCGATAATATCCTGACGAAAAAACATGAAATCGTACATAGTTATGGTTGGTATATTCAGAAAATAATTCGCGAAGCAAAATCAAAAGGCGCTATTCCGATTGTGTGTTCGCCAATTCCGAGAAACGACTGGAAAGACGGAAAAGTTCCTAGAAATGATCATTCGTATGGACTTTGGGCAAAACAAGTTGCCCAAAAAGAGCAAGTGACTTTCATTAATTTAAATGAAAAGATGGCTCTTGAAATGGAAAAATTGGGCGAATCCAAAATAACCGATACTTATTTTTACAAAAGAGACCATACGCATACTTCGGCAAAAGGCGCTGTCATGTCGGCTTCGGTAATTATTAATGAGTTGAAAGAGAGTAAAAACACTTTAAAAAATTACATTTTAAAAAATCCTAAAATTGTTTTTCCCTCCAAAAATAAAGTCTTTTTAATTGGAGATTCGACCATGGCCGATAACGGAAGTCCAGATGCTGTGGGCTGGGGTGTTGTTTTTCCTAAATATTGCGACACTGCAAGAGTCGAAGTTATCAATAAAGCTCGAGGCGGTCGAAGCTCCAGAACTTTTATTACAGAAGGACTTTGGGAAGAAGTTAAAAATCAGTTACAGCCCGGAAATTTCGTCCTGATTCAGTTTGGACATAATGATGCGGGTGCAATTGACAAGGAAAAGTTTAGAGGTTCTTTAAAAGGAATTGGCAATGAATCTCAAGAAATAACGCGTCCTGACGGTTCCAAGGAAACAGTTTACACATTTGACTGGTATATCTCAAAAATGATTCGTGAGGCTAAAGAAAAAGGCGCAATTCCGATTGTCTTGAGTTTAACTCCAAGAAACGAATGGCCGAATGACAAAGTAGAACAACGATTTGATACGTATGTTAAGTGGTCCAGAGAAATTGCTACAAAAGAAAATGTTACTTACATTGATTTAAGTGATGAAATTGCTAAAAAATATGAAGCTCTTGGAAAGGAACAAGTAAAAGCTTTTTTCCCTAAAGATCACACGCATACCGGTATGAAAGGTGCCGACTTCAATGCATTAACCGCAGCAGAATGTATTAAAAAAATAAAAAATTGCGACTGGATAAAATAGACTAAAATAGTTTGATGTAGCAAAATAAAAATCCAAGCTGGTGAAGAAATTAAAAAAAAATGGCTTCGTTTAAAACCGAAGCCATTTTGATTGTTATACTTATAATATATTCGAAACTATTCCACTAATTTCTTATTTACATACACATTTTTAAAAGTTACACCGTTAATCAGACTTTTATCTACAGCTGTTTTTGCTGCTTCGATATTCATGTTTTCAAAAGTAAAATTGGACAAACGAACATTTGGATCATTTTCTACTCCGTAAAAAGTCTCGCATTTCAAATCTATATTTTTTAAAGTCACATGATCTCCGTAAGATAGCGGAATATCAGGACGCCCTTTTAAATCGAAAAATTGTTTCCAAGCAAAAATCGCAAGACAATTTTTGGCACTTCCTTTTATATCTTCTACTCTTATATATTCGTATCGTTGCGGCGTATCAGGTCGCATTTTAAGCCAAAGCATTCGCGAAGCGCCATCAATTTTACAATTTCTCATAATGACATTTTTATTATGAATCGATTCGCTCCCATTTGTTAATGCCGAATGGCAGAATCCGAAATTGCAATCTTCAATTATAATATTGTTATTCGGACCGTTATTTTTATCTTGATCTGCGTAAGGCCCTTTTCCGCCTTTTAAAGCAATCGCATCGTCATTAACAGACATGTAACAGCCTTTTACCAAAAAATTAGTGCAGATATCAATATCTATGGCATCTGTGCTTGGCGCTTTAATCTCAATATGAGGCGAGAAAATATACAAATCCAGTAGTTTTACATTATTGCATTTATAAAAATGATTTGTCCAAAAACCAGAGTTAATCAATTTTACGTCTTGAAGCTGCACGTTGTTTGAATTCCACACAAAAACCAATCTTGGTCTAGACACTTCAAGATTAGTGCATTTTGGATTTTCTTTACGTCGCTCCCAGAACGCCTCCCAATATTTTCTACCGTTTCCGTTTATCGTTCCTTTTCCAGAAATCGAAAAATTATCTACTCCATAAGCATTAACCAATGCTGGAAAATAATCTAGATTCTGCCCTTCCATTCGCGAAGGCATAATCGGGAAATCGGCAATATTATCTGATCCTTTCAACACCCCGCCTTCCGAAACATACAAAGCCGTTTTGGGTTTAAAAAACAAAGCGCCGCTCAAATAAACTCCTTTCGGAATCACAATTACTCCTCCGCCACTTGCGGCTGCTTTGTCTATTACTTTCTGAATCTGAATGGTCTGAATTTTAGTGCTGTCTTTACCCACACCAAAATCAGTAATGATGTATTGTTTCCCTAAATTTTTCAATTGAATTTTAGTATAATCTTTAAACCAATTGGTAATCGGGCTTCCATCTGGAAATGTATCGTTGGCATAATTTTGCGAAAATGAAATTTGAAAAAAGCCAATGATGAAAACTAAAACCTTTAAAATATTTTTCATTAGTATTTAATTAATAGTTTTTTGGTTGAATGAATTTTTACAAGTTAATCCAAATGAAAAACTTCTGTGAGCGTATTTGCTTTTGGCGAATTATCTGGATTTGTATCCATTATATCGGCCATATAATTCCACCATTTTCTCATTAAAGGATGGCTGGAAAGTTTAGAACGGTCAAATGCTGCGTTTAATTTTTGAACACCAAAAAGAATACCGCTTTCTTCGTCTAGAAATATAGAATAATCCTGTATGCCACTTTCTGAAAGCAATTGTAAAAGTTCTGGCCATATAGTATCATGCCGCAATTTGTATTCTGTCTCAAAGCCAGATTTCAATCGCATTGTAAAAGCATTTCTAATTGTATTATTTTCCATTTTTTTACTTTAATTGTTTAACATTTTGTGCTTCATTCTATCTTAAAAATAAAAGCTGACGAGGTTTCATATTTTCCTCCTTGCGAAGCCGTAAACAAATAGGTTGCTTTTCCTTTTTGAAACAAAAGCTGCGGACGCTCGGCACGACCATAACGGTTTAAATGTTTGGGCGCTTCGGGCTGCTTGATATATTTATTTAAGGGCTGATAGGAAATCAAAGGCGCATTCCAATGCATTCCGTCATCAGAATCCATATAGAGACCGTAATCCATTCCGAAAACGCCCATATCTCGGGCCAGCATTTTAAATTTTTTATTTTCATACCAGACAAAAGCATCTTCGCATTGTTTATTGTCTCCGAGTTTAGAAAAATCGATAATCGGGTTGTTTGGATATTTTATATAAGGTCCCATTAACGACTTTGATATTGCCAACCCGTATTTCCTATTTCCTTTTATTGGAAATTTCGGATGCTCGTAATTTTCTGTATCTAATGATTTATAATACAGCCAATATTCTCCGTTTGGATGTTTTAAAAAAGACGGATTTGTAGTCAGCAGATCGTCCCATTCTCCTTTTTCACCAGGAAGCAATAAAGGTTCGTCTGGTCGCTCCCACGGACCGTAAAGCGAATCTGAAAGTGCTAAACCGATACGTTTAGTATTCATTTTTCCGTTAGAATTTCCCATAAAAAAAAGCGCGTATTTGCCATCTACAAAATGAATGCTTGGATTATGGCAAGTCGTAGCATCCCAAAAACCTTCGCCTCTTGGCGCCAAAACGGTGCTCACATATTCATAAGGGCCTTCTGGTTTGTCTGCAACAGCGTGCGCTATTTCAGAACCGTTGATCCAGCCACTCATCGATTTTGATTTTTTCCATCTTGAAAAAAACACATGAATTTTTCCGTCAGGACCTTCAATCGGACTGTTGCACCAAACGTAATAATCTTCAAACTCTAAAGCACGTCCGACAGGTTTTAGTTTTTTTTCGAAATCTGAAAGTTTAGGATTTTCTAAAAAATTAAAGGCTTTCGCCGAATACGGAAGACATAATGCCATAACAGCTAGAGAATTCCCGATTATAAATTGCCTTCTATTCATTTTATTTTTTATTTAAATTCTCTCGCAGATCTAACAGATTGAGCAGATTACTTATTCTTAATTCTTAATTTTCTCAACTTCTACCCAATCGTCTGTTCTAAAAGGAGAAGCTGGCAGATTGTCATTATTGAATAAATTGGGTTCTGGAACGGCTTTCCATGCAAAACGCACTGCTACCGGTTCTTTTACTTTTGCAGCAGAAACGATTATTGTTTTTCCATCAATTTTAGCATCAGCTGGATAAAAGATTTGATCTTCTCCTGCGATCTCAAATTCTTTTAAGACATCACCCGTCTTTTTTAGTCCCGATTCTGCGTAATCAAAAAACAATTGTGCTTTCTGTTTTTTTATTTTCATGTGATTATAAATTGGTCCAGAATAAACCAATTTGTTTTCGCCGTAGGTTTTTGCACGCGCAATTAAAGCCAATCTGTAGCCAACAGTCTGTTTGTCTATTGGATGAATGTTTTGCGCGTCGCCAACATCGGTGGTAACTACCATTCCGCTATTTGGAATTACTTTTAGCGACAGTAATTGTGCTTCTCTAATGGCTGCATTTTGTCCTTTATGAGGGGTAATCTGAACGTAATAGAAAGGAAAATCGCCTTGCTTCCACTCGTCTCTCCAGCTTTTTACCATCGCAGGAAATAAAGTTCTGTACAAATAGGCTTTTCCCGAATTGCTTTCGCCTTGATACCAAATCGCGCCTTTAATGGTAAAGTTTACCAACGGATGCAGCATCGCATTATACAGAACATAAGACGTTTTATTGGGTTCTTTTTTTGGCCTTTTTAATGGTGTTTTTGACACATTTGCGGCAGAAATTCGCTCATTGGTTAAAGCCAAATAGTATGATTCGAGTTTTTCCTGATAGATTTTTTCATTTTTGGCATCTTCCTGAAGTATTGGCAAAAAGGCCGTTTCTTCTTCTAAAATATTTTGAGCCGTCCAAGCTTCTGCCTTTGTACCGCCCCAAGAAGTAGAAATTAATCCGATTGGCACATTTAATTTTTGATATAAATCTCTTCCGAAAAAATAGGCTACAGCCGAGAAAGTTTTACTATTTTCAGCATTACATACTTTCCAGCTTCCAACAACATCTTCTAAAGGTTTTTGAGAAGCATTTAGCGCCACGGTAAAAAGACGAATATCTGGAAATGCAGCATTTTTTACTTCTTCTTCATAATTCTTAACTCCGGTTTTCCAAGTCCCTTCTTCCCTTCCCACAGGAAAAAACATATTAGATTGTCCCGAACACAACCAAACTTCTCCAATTAGTACATTTTTTAAAGTGATTGTATTAGAAGCATTAAGTGTAATCTCGTATGTTTTCTGACTTCCACTAGGCGTTGAAACTGTTGTTTTCCAATTTCCATCGGCATCGGCAACAACATCAACAGGAAGATCAGACCAGCCCATTTTAATACTGATTTTTTCGTTTGGAGCGGCCCATCCCCACAAATTGACTTTTGTTTGCTGCTGCAAAACCATATTGTCGGCAACCAAAGAAGGAAGTTTTATTTGCGCCGCTGCCGAAAATTTTGCAAGTAAAACAAAGGAGAATAATAAAAGTTTTTTTAACCCAGTCATTGGCATTGATTTTAAGTTACATTTAAATTTAAAAATAATTGAACGATCTACATCATTTGCAACTTTTCATTATAAGTCTAAAAAATGAAAAAAAAGCTGCCTGAATAGACAGCTTAATTTCAAAAACAAAAACATTATTCTAAAGCTTATTATTAATCGTAACCAAGATTCTGATCGTAAAGTCCAGGAACAGCCAAAAGCTCTTGCAATGGAATTGGATATAGCAATGAGTTATTGTCAATCGTTCTGATTTTATTTTCCGTATCTTCAGCAAGTCTCCAGGCATTCATTATAGTTACGGCTTTTCCAGATCTGATTAAATCAAACCATCTTGTTCCTTCTGAGAAGAATTCTTTTCGTCTTTCGTCAAACAATTGGTCTAAAGTAATATTTGAAGCATTTGCCGCAACTCCTGCTCTTGTTCTTACTTTATTTACAATATCGTCAACTTCTGCCTGAGTTCCGCCGCCGCCATGAAGCGTACATTCTGCCATTAACATTAAGACATCAGTATAACGAGTTACCATAAAATCTACTCCCCAGTCTTCACGGCCGTTTCCGTATCTTGTAGGATCAATGTATTTTTTAAAGACTGGTTGTGTATAACTTCCTTTGTACGTTCCAGATGCTACAGTATAACTTGTTGCAATACCGAATATTTTACGTTTATCTGTTGCTGCAAACATATCCATCAAACCTTTTGAAATTGGTCTTGCTTCTAGAGCTCCTTGTGCCGATAAATTTACAGATGCAAAATAGGGCTCATAACCCACTTCTACCATAAAGTTACCTCCTACTGGAGTCGAAATATTTTGTGTGTACGGAATTGTCAATACATTCTCTTTGTTGGCAAGTCCTTCTAATTTAAAAATTGGATCATATTCTGTACTAAAAGTATACAGACCGCTCAATTTAATATCATTTAATTCTTTATAAGCTTTATCCCATTCATTTAGACCAAGCATTGCACCATCTATTCCGTACGTCGGACTTGAGCGTGTCATGTATACCAAACCTAGTAATGCTTTTGCTCCATATTTGGTAACACGTCCAAAGTTGGCAGCATCATAAGATGGACTCAAATCTGGAATTGCAAGCTGTAAATCTGAAATGATCAAATCGTATACTTTTGTCACTTCAGTTCTAGGTATTTGTGACGCTTCTGTAGCGGTTACTGTTTTATCGATTAAAGGCACGCGACCGAACCATCTTAACAAATCGAAATAACAAAATGCTCTTAAAAATCGTGCTTCAGCTGCCATTGATGCCTTATCAGCTGGAGAGGTAAAGATTTCATCTCCTTTTTCTGCAATTTTTTCTAGTAACTGATTGGCTTTATAAATGGCATTGTAATTGGCCATATAAGCTTCTTTTACATAAGTGTTAGAACTTATAGAAGTATAAAAGCTGTTAATTCCTTCCCAATCACGTGACGCTTGAGTTGTTGCCATCAAATTGTCGGAACGCGTTTCACTCAAATTCAAGACCCTGTTTGCGTAACCGTATGCCGAAAGTCCGTGAAAAGCTACTGAATAGGTTGCATTTCTTGCCTGAACAAA
Source organism: Flavobacterium movens (assembly GCF_039581425.1). Lineage (NCBI taxonomy): Bacteria > Pseudomonadati > Bacteroidota > Flavobacteriia > Flavobacteriales > Flavobacteriaceae > Flavobacterium > Flavobacterium movens. The sequence continues at coordinate 369,496 of NZ_JBCPXY010000002.1, read as the reverse complement.
ATCGCCTGGCGTTGCATAAAAATTCTCGATTGTACCTTGTGACAAAGGCAGCTGATCCAGTTGATCTGTACAAGATGATTGTGCAAATAATAGTAAAGCACCTGCTGCTATGAAGATATATTTTTTCATTTTGTTTTAATTAAAATTAACGTTTAGTCCGATAACCAATGATTTTGCTAAAGGTGCCCCACCATAATCTACAGGCACTGCGAAATCACTATTTGAACTTGCTGAAGTATTTACTGCTTCAGGATTGAAACCAACTCTGTACTTGTTCCAATAGAACCAGTTTTCGCCTGTTACATACAATCTTGCGTTATTGATTCTAGAAATTCCTTTTAAGGCTTGTCTTAAATTATATCCTATAGAAATACTTCTCACACTCACATAATCAGATTTATACAACCAGTCTGAGTTTGCTTGATATCCAAAAGAAGTTCTCCAGTTTCCTCTTACTGCTGGGTCAACACTTAGAGAATTTTCTACAGACCCCATTCCTGTACGGTCAATAGCACGTCCTGTTAATCCGTAAACTGTTCCGCCATTTTGTCCTTGAACCAAAACACTTAAATCTAAATCTTTGTATTTGAAGGTATTTGTAATTCCCCAAGTATATTTTGGAGTTGGATTTCCTAAATCAACACGGTCTTCAGAGTTGATTTTTTTATCTCCGTTCTGATCTACATATCTCGGATCTCCAAGAACCAGTTTATTTCCTCCAATTGTAGTTCCGCCAGCATCGATATCCGCTTGAGTTACAACTCCATTTTGTTTCAATCCGAAAATCGTGTACATTGGTTTACCGACTTCTAATTTGATAAATGGCACACCTCCGTCAAATGAATTGCTAATTTCAATTTTACTTTGATCTGGACCTAAAGCCAGAACTTTATTTTCGTTATGGCTTATATTTGCGGAAGTTCTCCACTCAAAATTGCCCGTTTTTACGTTTAATGAATTCAACTCAAATTCCCATCCTTGATTTTGCACTTCTCCAATATTGGTTTGATATGTTGGAAAACCAGAATCACTAGGAATTGGAACTCTTAACAGCAGTTCATTGTTTGTTTTTCTATACAATTCGAAGGTCCCAGAAAGTCTGTTTTTGATAAAACCAAAATCCAATCCGAAGTCAACACTTTTTGATTCCTCCCAATGCAAGCTTGGATTCGGAATAGAAGATGCCCCTTGTCCAGCTGCAGCTGCTCCACCAATAGAATAATTGAAAGTTCCAAGAGTGGCATATTGTGCATAACTTCCGATGTTATTACTTCCGTTAACACCTGTGCTTGCTCTTAATTTCAATTCAGTCAGCCAATCTACATCTTGCAAAAATGCTTCCTGCTTTATTCTCCATCCAAGCGAAAGAGAAGAGAAAGTTCCCCATCTTCTGTCTGCACCAAACTTAGAAGAACCATCACGTCTAATACTTCCTGCTATAATATATTTTTCTTTGAAATTGTACTGAATACGAGAGAAAAATGAAAGCAAAGTATTTTTTTCTGCATTAGTAGAACCAATAGATCCTGCAGGCAATGTCTCAATTGTTGAACTATTGTAAAGTGCTCCAGAAGACATTGTAGATCTTGTGATATCGTACGAGTTGAAAGATTGTCCCAAAAGAACATTCACACTGTGGCTTCCGAAAGTTCTGTCGTATGTCAAAGTATTTTCGTTAACTAGATTTTGTCTTCTATATGTATTATAAGCTCCTCTAATACTAGCAATTACATCATTTGGCGTATAACTTTCGTTAACGTTATCTGAGTTATCAAAGTTGATCGTACTTTTTAAATTAAAACTTTTAGCAAATTGATAACTAGCATATGCAGAAATTAAATTTCGATACATCGAATTTCTTCCTGTTCTTGCCAAAGCATTCAGCATATTTGTCGTACTGCTTCCCCACATATATCGCGTTGTATACTTTTCACCCTTAGCATTTTCTGTGCTTTCAAAAACTGGAGTTGCAGTAAGCGCTTTAAAAAGTGTATTATCTTTCCCTTCAACACCTGGATCATTTTTTATAGAATAAGAAGGCGCTAAGTTGATTCCCATTTTAAAATTTTCTGACAATTTAATGTCAATATTTGCTCTTGCAGAAAAAAGAGAATAATCTGTTCCGACAATATATCCCGTATTTTTTTGATAGTTGGCAGAAACATAGTAGTTTACAGCATCTGTAGCTCCAGAAGCAGTTAGCTGATAATTGCTGAATTCTCCTGTACGAAACACTTTATCCTGCCAGTCAATATAGTCCAGACCAGGATGTCCAGGCATATCCCATCTGTCATCATGCAAATATGTATAATATCTTGAGTTGCTTGGTATTAATGGAGCAGTAGGATTTACTGCATTGTAAGCTGCAATTCTTTCTGCCGTTGTTTGACTTGCAGAAGCTCCTGCAATTCCAGACCCAACCCATTGCGAATCAATCATCACTTTTGCTCTGTCAATCCATCCTTGAGCAGAAAGCATATCTACTCTATTTGCTTCTTTATTTACACCGCCATAGGTATTAAAAGTAAATTGCGGTTTTCCTTTTTTACCCTTTTTTGTTGTAATAATAACCACCCCATTTGATGCACGCGAACCATAAATTGCAGCCGCCGACGCATCTTTTAAAACCTCGATAGAAGCCACATCGTTAGGATTCATATTATCTAGCGGACTTCCGTTAGAGAAAGTTCCGTTGCTATTTGATCCTTCTGTATAAATCGGAAATCCATCAATAACGTACAATGGCTCGTTTCCTGCTGTAATCGATCCGGCTCCACGAATTTCTATGCTAAAAGGCTGTCCTGGCAAACCCGTAGTCTGTTTTACACGAACCCCAGCTACCTGACCAATTAGACCTTGGTCAATTCTTGAAATTGGACGCTCTGTAAAATTCTCTGTTTTGATTCCAGAAATAGCTCCCGTTGTGAGCTTTTTCTTTTGAGTACCATAACCGATGACAACAACTTCATTTAAGTTGGCACTTTCTGCTTCAAGAGAAATCGTATAATTTGTAGCAGCGCCAATTTTCACTTCTTGTTTTACAAATCCAATAAACGAAAAAAGTAAAGTTTCTCCAGGTGCAGCAGCAATGCTAAACTTTCCATCCATGTCTGTGCTCGTTGATCGACTTGTTCCTTTCACAATTACGTTGGCTCCCGGAATTGATAATTTAGCTGCATCGGTAACGGTTCCTGTAACCGTTTTTTCTTGCGCATAGCCCGATGAGTACAACAGTACCAATAAGGCTATAGTCAGCAAAAGATTAAGCTTGTTTTTCATAAAATTTAGTTTTGGTTAGTTAATTAGTCTAACTCAAATTTATCCAGAAGCCTTTTCCACAGTATCCTGTAGTATCCTGTTAACTTTCAATATCTTATATTTTATTTTAAGTTTTGATTAACAGAAAATACGCACAACTACCTGATTTACAAGCTTTAATTCATTGCGAAATCAAAAATTACAGGATCAAAAATTTTATTAAATTATTTTTAAAGTATTAATATTTAATTGCATAAAAAAATATTAATTACACAACAAATAAGTGTAAATTTTACACATTTAATTTTAAGTGATTTTTAAATAAAAACAGGATGCTACAGGATAGCTTTTAAAATCGCTCCCTCTACTTTTACTTTAATACCAAGACAATCTATCGTAATTTTTAAACCTAAAAAGTAGGAAAGAAACTATTTTTACAAAAGTCAAATACGGCATAAATAATGAAAAGATTCTGCTTAATAACACTATTGCTTTTCTCTTTTTTTCAGGCTAATTCGCAAGAAAAAAATAAATCCCCATGGCCAAACTCTACCAACCTGAATCAGCCTTGGGCGCGTTGGTGGTGGATGGGAAGTGCAGTAGATAAACCTAACTTAAAAAGAAGCCTTATTGATTTTCATCACGCTGGAATTGGCGGAGTTGAAATCACTCCAATCTATGGCGTAAAAGGAGAAGAAAATAACTTTATCGATTATTTATCTCCAAAATGGCTGGACATGTTAGATTACACCATACGCGTTTCAGATAGTTTAAAAATGCAGGTCGATATGGTTTTAGGAACTGGATGGCCTTATGGAGGATCGCACGTAACATTGAATCATGCTGCAACTAAACTTATAGTCGAAAAATATCAGGTTAAAAAAAATGAAACATTCAATCGAAACATTATAGTTAATGCCAAAGAGAAAAATCCAGCAGAATTATTGTATGTGGTAGCCTACGGAAATGACGGATCTATTATTGATTTGACAAATGATCTTAAAAACAAAAAGACAAATATAAACGATAAAGGTCTTGAAGGTTCAAGTATTAAATTACCCAGTAATCTACAACCAAATCTACTAAACTGGAAAGCAAAAAAGACAGATTATACCATCTATGCCGTATTTAGCGGAAAAACAGGACAGCAGGTAAAAAGAGCGGCTTCCGGCGGAAACGGATATACGCTAGATCATTATTCCACAGAAGCTTTAAAAGCTTATGTTGCTCCGTTTAATGATGCTTTCAAAGGTAGAGAGGGAAAAATAAGAGCCATTTTTAATGACAGTTTTGAAGTCTACGGAACCGATTTCACTCCCAACTTTTTTGATGAGTTTAAAAACTTGCGTGGTTACGATTTAAAGAAAGAACTTTCTGTTTTATTGAATGAAACCGACAATGAAGAAAGTAACAGAGTCAGAAGCGATTATCGTCAGACTATTTCTGATTTGCTGCTTAATAAATTTGATAAATCTTGGACTAACTGGGCACATTCTAAAAACTTCAAAACAAAACTTCAGGCTCATGGTTCTCCAGGAAATTTAATCGATTTGTATGCTTCTGCAGATATTCCAGAATGCGAAACATTTGGCTCTATGCCGTTTGATATTCCGGGTTTGAGACGTGACAAAGAGGACATTCGCGAAGGAGATGCTGACCCTGTTATGCTGAAATTTTCTTCGTCTGCAGCTCATATTTCTGGTAAAAACCTAGTATCGTCGGAAACGTTTACTTGGCTGAGAGAACATTTTAAAACGGCATTATCACAATGCAAACCTGAAGCTGAAGATTTAATGCTAAATGGTGTCAATCATATTTTTCTGCATGGATCGACTTATTCTCCAGACCGTGCCGTTTGGCCAGGATGGCAATTTTATGCATCGGTAAATTTTAATTCGAATAATACAATTTGGGAAGATGCCCCCGCTCTGTTCTCTTATATTTCAAATTGCCAATCTCTTTTACAACAAGGAAAAGCAGATAACGAAATTTTATTGTACTGGCCGATTTTTGATGCCTGGGATAAATACCATAATGGAACTTTATTTTTCCAATTCAAAATTCATTCGCTATCAGAATGGCTTCATGGAACTTCTTTTTATGACACCACAAAAAACCTGATCAAGAAAGGATATAGCACCGATTTTATTTCGGACAATTTTATAGCTCAAGCTAAAGTGGTAAATGGAAACATCATTTTATCTGGCGGAAGTTATAAATCCTTGATTGTTCCAGTATGTAAAAAAATGCCATTAGAAACACTTCAAAAATTAATTGAATTGAAAAAAGCAGGCGCGAGCGTTATATTTGAAGGTTTACCTGAGTCTGTTCCTGGATTATATGATTACAAAAATCGAGAACAAAAGCTCAAAAAAATACTATTAGACAATCAATCTCTAGTTTCGTCTGAAGACATTTTCAAAGCTTTAGAAAACAAAAATATTAAACCCGAAAGTCTTGTAAATACAGGATTAAAATTCATTAGAAGAGATATTGACGGAGAAAAAATATATTATATCGTCAATCACACCAAAGAAACAATAGATGATTTTATTCCGATTGAGATTGCAGATAAGGAAGTCCTTATTTTAGATCCGTTAACTAAGGAATACGGAAATGCCATTGTCCATAAAAAAGACCACAACACATTTGTAAAACTAAAAATTGAGCCTGGCCAATCTTTCTTTTTAAAGACAGAAAAAATCGCATCTCAAAAAAAATGGCCTTACTATGAATCTGATTCTAAAACATTTCCATTGCAAGGAGATTGGAAAATTACTTTTGATAAAGGCGGACCAAAATTACCTCAAAGTACTGTTGTTTCTAATTTAGAATCGTGGACAAAATTAAATCCAGATGCTGAAGCTTTTTCTGGCTCTGCAACTTATACGCTTCAGTTTGAAAATCCCAACCCTTCAGTACAAAACTGGAGTTTAAATCTGGGGGACGTTCGCGAAAGCGCAAAAATTTGGATCAACGATGAATTTGTCGGCACACTTTGGTCAATTCCATATAAACTGCAGATTAAAAATCTAAAATCAGGAAAGAACACCTTGAAAATTCAAGTGACCAATCTTCCTGCCAACAGAATTAGAGATATGGAGCTGAAAGGTAAGGAATGGAAAATTTTCTACGAAATAAATATGGTGGATAAAGATTATAAAAAATTTGATGCCACAAAATGGAATCCGATGCTATCAGGACTTTTAGGCCCTGTAACGCTAACTCCTCTGAAAGAACAAAACTAACAGCCAAAAATAAAAAATGAAGAAATTACTATTACTCTCCGCACTTTCTATTTTTTCTATAAAAAGTCTGCCCGCACAAGATTTAACGGATAAGAAGCAAATTCTAAAGCAGATGATTCTTGCCAATGATTATTTTATGCAGAAATGGCCAGACACTGGAAAAACGATTATAACCAATAAGGAAAGATCAAGCAATATCTGGACTCGCGCTGTTTATTATGAAGGTTTAATGGCGCTTCATGAGATTTTTCCAAAAGATACGTATTATGATTATGCTTACGCTTGGGCTGAATTTCACAATTGGGGATTCAACAGTGGCAACACAACTCGAAATGCCGACAATTACTGCGCCGCGCAAACATATATTGATTTGTATAATTTGGAGCCTGAATCGAAAAAACTGAAAAATACAAAAATAAATATCAATATGCTGCTCAACACCCCTCAAATCAATGATTGGTCGTGGATCGATGCTATACAAATGGGAATGCCGGTTTTTGCGAAATTGGGTGTTTTAGAAAAAGATAATCGCTATTTTGAGAAAATGTATGATATGTATATGTATTCAAGAAATAAACACGGAGACAATGGACTTTACAACGCGAAAGAAGGTTTATGGTGGCGTGATGCCGATTTTGATCCTCCGTATAAAGAACCGAATGGTAAAAATTGTTATTGGAGTCGCGGAAATGGTTGGGTAATTGCCGCTTTAGCAAAAGTACTGACTATAATTCCAGAAAATGCGCCTCACAGAGAACAATATGTAAAAGATTTAAAAGCAATGGCGACAGCGCTGGTGCCGATTCAGAGAGCTGATGGTTTTTGGAATGTCAGTCTTCATGATCCGACCAATTTTGGAGGAAAAGAAACTTCTGGAACTGCACTATTTGTATATGGAATGGCATATGGCGTAAATAACGGAATTCTAAAAAAAGAAACGTATTTACCTGTAATTGAAAAAGCTTGGAAGGCGATAACAACAGAAAGTCTTCACGAAAATGGCTTTTTAGGTTATCTGCAGTCAACAGGAAAAGAACCTAAAGACGGACAACCGCTTTCTTACGATAAAATACCCGATTTTGAAGATTATGGTTTAGGATGTTTTCTGCTTGCCGGTTCTGAAATTTATAAAATGAAGAATTAAAATAGTTTTAAAAACCCGACAGTCCAGAAACTTGGAGATAAAACCTGTCGGGTTTAATACTTAACTAACTATACTTAAACTAACTTAAACCATTCATTTACTTCTCTTGCGATGGTATCTTTAATTTCCGGATTCTCAAATTCATTTGAAACCGGATTATATTTATAATCTTTTTTCCATTTTTTATAATTTACGGCTACTTTTTCAATCGCATCGCAGATATAAAAAAGCTCTTCATTGGTTGTAATTGGATGCAGTGATAAACGAACCCAACCTGGTTTATTGGTCTGATTTCGCTGTAATAATTCATTTGTAATTTTTGCCGATTTCTTTTCGTTGATATTAAACAAATAATGCGCATAAGTACTTGCACACGACCAGCCTCCACGTACCTGAATTCCGAAACGGTCATTTAAAAGTCTAACGATTAAATTGTAATGGATATCTTCAATCACAAATGAAACACAGCCAATTCGCTCTGTGGTTAAATCTCCCAAAATAGATAATCCTTGTACTTTTTGAAGTCTTGAAAAACAAAGATCAAGCAGTTCTTTTTCTCGTTCTCTGATTTTCTCCACACCCATTTGCTCTTTTAATTCTAAAGCCAACGCCGTTCTAATGACTTGAAGAAATCCGGGAGTTCCACCATCTTCCCTCACTTCTATCACATCACTGTAACAATATTTCCCTAACGGATTGGTCCATTTTACATTTCCTCCGCCTGGATTATCTGGAAAATCAGATTGGTATAATTTTTCATTAAAAACCAAAATACCACAGGTTCCGGGTCCGCCTAAAAATTTATGTGGCGAAAAGAAAATTGCATCCAATTGTTCATCTGGATCATTTGGATGCATATCGATTTTGACATACGGCGCCGAAGCTGCAAAATCTACAAAGCAAAGTCCGTCATTTTGGTGCATGATTTTGGCTAATTCGTGATAAGGCGTAATAATTCCGGTAACATTCGAACAAGCTGTAAATGAACCAATTTTCAAACTTCTATCTGCATATTTTTTAATTGCTGACGAAAGCACTTTTGGGTCGACTAAATTATTCTCATCAGGTGGCAAAATCACAACTTCGGCATTGGTTTCATACCACGAAACCTGATTGGAATGATGCTCCATGTGAGTGATAAAAACCACAGGTCTGTCTTCTTCAGCTTTTGTTCGAAGCGCCATAATACGCTGCAGTTTCGATAAAGCTGCCGTCATACCACTTCCTGTAGTTACTAAAACATCAGATTCATTTGCATTGACTGATTTCTTAATAATATCTCTAGCATGCTGATAGGCATAAGTAGAGGTTTTTCCTGTCTGACTTGAAAGTGAATGCGTATTGGCAATCATTGGACCAATTTTATTGAGCATTATATCTTCGATCGGAGTGTATAATCTTCCGCTGGCAACCCAGTCTGCATAAACTAAATTTTGTTCTCCGTAAACCGATTCGAAAGTATGATCAATTCCTACTGTATTTTCTCTAAACTTAGAGAAGTAACACTCAGGTTCTGTTGGTTTTGTTGTTGGCTCAATAGCATTCATATCCTATATCATTTTAATTAACTAAATCTATTATTGATTGAATCTTTTTAAACACATAGAAACATAGATTATATTCTAAACAATAGATATTTGAAAAAATCTAGATTTTCACACATAGCTATGTTTGTTATAACAAGTGAAACGCCTCTCTAGATAAAGAAAAACTATGTTTCTATGTGTTTAAATAAATTAATTTGCCTGCCCTAAAAGCGTTTTTAGTGTAGCTTGCAATTCTTCTCCGTGCAAGTTTTTGGCAACGATTATTCCTTTAGAATCTACTAAATAATTCCCCGGAATAGCTCTAACTCCATATAATTTGGCAAAGGCACTGTTCCAGAAAAGCAAGTCAGAAACATGTGTCCAGGTTAAATTATCATCCTTAATTCCCTTAATCCAGTTTTCTTTCTTTTTATCTAGAGAAATCCCTACGATGTTGAATCCTTTATCATGAAATTCTTTGTATGCCGCTACAATATTTGGGTTTTCTCTTCGGCATGGACCGCACCATGAAGCCCAAAAATCTACTAGAGTATAACCTCCTTTTAAATTGTCATAAAGTCGAACTGGTTTTCCTTCAGGATCATTGGCTGTAAAATCAGGGGCTTTTTTGCCTACTGCTAATCCGTCTAAAACAATAGCCAATTCTTTTAATTCTTTCACGTAAGTGGTATTCTGAAGACTTTTATCCAGCAAAGCAATATTTTGTGTAATCTGTTCTGGCGTTAATCTGTAAGACCAATTTCTATATAATACATAAGCCGAAACAATAGATTTTGGATTTTCTGTTATGAATTTGCTGATTTCTACATCTTTGCTCTTTTTATAGCTTTCGAATAAATCTTGAGAAACCGAACCTTCGACCACAGAGGCAGTATAATATTTCTTTGGACTCAGTTTTACCGAAATTGGATCTTTTTCTAGAAAAATATATAAAGGCGAGCTTTCTGTATTGACGCTTAACCCGTATAAATCTGGTGTTTTTACTTTTGTTTTAAAACTAAAATTTCCGTCTTTTACCTTTGCCGAATCTATCGTGGTAAACATTTTATTGTGAAACTTCTGCAAGTAAACATATTGTGCCACTGTATCGACAACAGTTCCTTTTAATTGTAAATTACTTTCCTGCGCCTGAGTTTGAACGGCTCCAAGAAACAAAGCAAAGCCTAATAGTATTTTTTTCATTTTATTTTTAGTTTTTAAGATTAGACAAAAGAATTTCAGGCCAATGCCAAAAGACATTAGCAGATTTTTAATTATTTAAAGAATAGAGTCTGGTAGAACTAGTCTTTTTCCGCTAGAAAAAGGCAAAGCTGTTTTCTTCGAAAATGGAATTCAAAAGCTCATAACCTGCGTACAAAATTGTTTCTGCTTTCATTTAAAAAAATAAAGATTTAACGTTGATGAACTTAAACAGATTTACGGATGAAATCTTTTCTTATCTGCCCGCATAAAGCGGAAGGATTTAGCACCTTGTTCGGCAACAGGTTGCTAAGACGTCAATGGGCCTATTCCCTCAGTCTTTCTGGATAAGTATCATTTTTTAATTTTTCTGATACAAATATATATTAATTCTACCGAATTAGTCAAGTTTAATTTGTGTTTTTTATTTTTTATTGAAAAAAGAAGTATTCAAAAAAAACACAACGTTATAAAAATCAATAGATTAAAATAAATTTATTTCTATTTACAAACTCCTTTTTATAAAAGAAATTCATACTTTTTTTGCATGGAAAAGCAAAGTATTTTACTTATTCAGCAGTAAACACATGCAGAAATTTATTTTTTTCTAGATCGAAAAGTGATTTTTTTAATCCCTTATCAAGGTTTGAAGTAATCGATCCAAGAACCTTTTTTAGATCCTTAAAATCAGTTGGTTTCACAAAATAGCATACAGCACCAAGATTTGCTGCCGCTTCTAAATCGTTTTTATGTGAAGAAGTAGAAATCATAACGACTGGAATTCCTTTATAATTCTCATTCAATTTCAGCCTTTTCAAACATTCCCACCCGTTCATTATAGGCATATTCAAATCCAGAAAGACAATCCCTGGAATTTCTTCTTGTTTTTCGAGTAATTTTAACGCTTCGCTTCCATTTTCGGCACAATGACAAATAATACTTTTATCTATATCTGCCAGCGCTTCACAAAACATTTCTGCATCATCCTGATCATCATCTGCCAATAAAATTATCTTTTTCCCCATAGTTTTAATTAAATATCTTTTTCTTTTTGTTCAAATGGCAGTGTTATGCTAAAAACTGCTCCTTTATCAGCAATTCCTGTTGCGCTAATACTTCCTCCATGCCGTTCGGCAATTTTTTTACAGAGAGACAAACCTAAGCCCGTTCCTTCGTAACGATCTTTGGAATTTAAGCGGGTAAAAGTTTCAAAAATACGTCCAGTTTGATTGTCTTCAAAGCCAATTCCGTTATCTTCTACCGTAATTACCGCCACTCTTCTTCCGTCTTCAATTTGTTCATTTGCTTTAATTGTGATTTGGGGCGACACTTCTTCTCTAGCAAATTTAATAGAATTGTTAATCAGGTTATAAAACAATTGATAAAGCAATACAGAAGCTCCTTCAACCAGAGGGAGCTCTTCATAGTAAATTTTACCTCCTGTTTTTTGAAGCGCGATTTCAAGGTCGCTTTCTATATTTTTAATCACTTCATTTAAATCGACAACCGTTGCTTTTTGCAAATCGGCATTGATTTTAGAATAGGCCAACACACCGTCAATCATAGTAAACATACGGTCTGCCGCAACATGAATTCGTTCAATATATTTTGAAGATGATTCGTCTAACTGTTCGCTAAGATGATCTTCGAGACGGCTTAAAAATGTTTTGATTTTTCTAACGGGCTCTTTTAAATCGTGAGATGCAACATGGGCAAACTGCTGTAAATCGTCGTTGGAACGCTGTAATTCTTTGGTACGCTCTGCCACCAAAATCTCCAATTTTTCGGTAATCGATTTTTGCTCATGAATATCAGTGCAAGTACCAAACCAATTGGTAATTACGCCTTCTTTATCTCTTATTGGAAGCGCTTTACTCAAAAACCAACGGTATTCTCCCGTATTGGCATTTTTTAAACGAAACTCAATCTGATACGAAGTTCCTGCATGAACACTTTGATACCAAGTTTTTGAGACTAAAGAAACATCGTCTGGGTGAAGTACGGGCATCCAACTTGAATCTCCAAATTCATGTTCATTGAAACCAGTATATTCGTACCAGCGGCTGTTATAATAATCTATAAATCCTTCTGGATTAGATGTCCAGATAATTTGTGGCACAAGATCTGCAAGCTGCCTAAATTTTTCTTCGCTTTCTGCAATTACATTTTGAAGTTCTTTCTGCGAAGTAATATCGCTTGAAGCACCAAACCATTCTACAATTTTTTCTTTATCGTTTAATATCGGAACCACTCTAGAAAACACCCATTTCACAGTATCATCTTCATTTATAATTCTGTGTTCCATTTCGAAAATACTTTTCTCCACTATCGATTTGGAAATAAGATGCACAGCACGCTCCAAATCACTCGGGTGAATAAATTTATCGAGCCAATTGATGCCTTTTTTTCCTGAACTAGACAACTCTCCGTCGCCCTCTAGATTATGCATGATCATCCAATCGGCATCCATGCGATAAACCAGATCAGATGAAGCGTTGATTAAGGCTCTAAAACGGTTTTCACTTTCTTCCATTTTCTGGCGTGCCACCACTTGCTCAGTAACTTCTACTGCTACTTGTATCATACCAGTTATCTCTCCTTCTTCTATTAGAGGTCGATAAGCCAGATTATAATAGTAGTTCTTCAATTCTCCTGTCCGATTATGAGGCACTAGAACTTCGCTTTGATCAAACGGAATTCCTTCGTTATAAACCTTTAGAACTTGTTCCCACACATATTGCCCTTCTAGTTCTGGCAATACATCTATCAGACGCATGCCTATAATTTCTTCTCCTCGCCCTATCATTAGGAGCATATGTCTGTTTATCTGCTCAATAACAAGATCATCTCCTCGAAGTACCAAAGTGGGAGCTGGAGTCTGATGAATCATTTTACGGAAACGACTCTCATTTTGCTGCAGTTTCTCTTCAGCCAGTTTGCTTTCGGTTATATCTCTTGTTGTTCCAGCTACACATTCTACTTCTCCTTTTTCGTTAAAAACGGGAACAAAAATATAATCGTAAATTCTTCTTCCCAATTCGGCATGCGGAAAAGAAACTGTTCCTCTAATTGGCTTTTTATTGGCCACAACAGCATCAATTTCGCTTTCATGCATTTCGGCATGCCAGTCTTCGTAACCATTTTCTCTTAATCCGCGGCCAATAGAATCTTGTTCTGTTTTGCCCCACATGGTTAATAAAGCTTTGTTTGTATAAATGAACTTATAATCAAGATCAAATACATAAACCAAATCGGGAGTGCTGTTTATTATAGAATTGTAAAGTCTTTTTTGTTTTTCTGCATCAATCAATGCTTCATTCAATGCAGTTTCGGCCTGTTTTTTTTCGGTGATGTCTTCCATCGTTACCACCAACAATTGATCTTGAGCTACGGCAGTAAAACGGAACCATTGTTTTTTGGTTTCAGTACCAAACCATTGTTCAAAATTAGCTGGAATACTGGTTTCTAAAGTTTCAATAAACTTTTCAAGAACGTCTGTTCCGTTTACATTAGAAAAAACTTCACTGTATCTTTTATTTTTATAATCCGAATTCCCGATCCAGTTTACTAAATAGGCATTACATAATAATATCGTAAAGTCTCCAGCTTTACCCTTTTTACCATACAAAGGTTTCAAGACTGCAATACCATTTGGCGCAGAATTAAAAACAGTTTGAAAAAGGTCTAGATTATGTATTAGCTCCATTAAGATATTTGATGAAAAAATTTCTAATGCTGTTTTTTGCTACTAATGAAACGTAAATTTGTTAAATTCTTTCTCAAATATAAATAAAAACACGATTGCCTGTTTAAAAAATAAAAAAAGCCAAATCGTTTAAAATTTGGCTTTTTTTCGGTTTGACAAGAATAACATCAGTTACTGTCTAATATGCAAAAGAGCGGAGTATTTTTCCGCTCTTTTTAAAATTAATCTGTTTTTGTTTCTTCATTTCCAAAAGTACGAATATTCATATTGGAATTGTCTTTATGTCTCAGTTCTTCATAATCGCTATCATCTCCCCAATCTCCTGTATTGGTGTGCTGAATAGGGTTGTCACTTTCATTTACATATTCTTCTTTATTTTCGCCATTCGGAAAATACATATGGTATCCTAAAATAGGATCCCAGTTTGATTCCTGAGTACGATCAATACCATCTTGGAATAAATCGTTTTGTTCATTTCTTGTTTCCATTTTCTACAATTTTACACCCTCAAAAATTGAAAGCCCGATTATTATTTCATTCGTAAGTTAGTAAAATTCAACAAATTAAATCACAACCTATTATATCATTTAACGAAAATTTTACATGATTCTGTATTGTTAAATAAATTTTTTAATGCGTTTTAATTCAGTTTTTAGAATTATACTGAAACTAAAAAAGCCTCTAAACACAAGGTTCACAGGCTTTTAAAAAATATCTGAATTCTTGAAAATTTACTTCTTAAAAAGTAACCAGTTTTACTCCTAAAGTAAACCAGCGTGATGGCAACGGTACTGCCCCTACTTCGTAATAAGTTGCATTGAATATATTTTGTCCGTCTAAAAAGATTGTAAATTTATTAATTGACTGACTTACTCTAAAGTCATTTACCCAATAAGATGGTCCTGTAATTCTTTCATTAAAACGAGTTGCAAACATAACCGATAGATTTTTAAACTGATAATCTATAGTATTGGTAATTTGATGTTTTAATGACGAAATTGCATATTTTGAATACGTTTCTGTACGTGCACTTTTGAATTCTGAATCTAAATAGGTGTAAGCCAAAAGAATATTTAATCGAGAATCTTTAGAGAAATCGAATCTATAAGTTCCGCGTAAATTAATTCCGTTTGTGTTTAAATCTCCAGTGTTTTGACTCTGCCAAGGCTGCGTTGTAAGATTACGCATCCAGTCGATATAATTATCAATTTTTCTATAGAAATAATTTGCATTCAAGCTTAAAGCTCTTTTGTTGTACTTGAATCCAATTTCGCTTTGAAAAGCATTTTCTGAATCCAAATCTGGGTTTCCAACATTTCCTGTCTGTTTCAAATACAAATCTGTAAACGACGGAATTCTTTGGCTTGTTCCGACATTTCCAATAATTTTAAATGCATCGGTAATCGCATAACTAGCATCAATTCCAGGATAAATCTGCCATTTGTAATCTGAATTGTAATTTAAATATGTTCCGATATTTACATCCAGTTTTTCAGTAAAACTTCTTCTATATTCTGCATAAAGTCCCACATTTTCGCGATCGTGATCTCCAATGTTTGATGAATGGATGTTTTCATTTCTAAATTCAGCTCCAAAACCAATTTCTCCTTTAGATAATTTTACTGTAGAGTTTAATTCTCCTGCAATAGAATTGGTATAATGCTGACTTCTTCCAACAGCCAGATTTGAATTTCCTAAATAACGGTAATCATCATAATTGTAACGATATGTTATTCTCGGCATAATTTTCCAGCTATCCGTAATTTGATGATTAGACTGAAGATTAGCAAACGTAGTCTGAACAATTTCCGTTGAGTTTTTATCTCCCGGCGCAGCATAAAATCCGTTTGCTCCAAATCCGTTTTTGATATACCCTGCAGAACCCTGAATTTCATTTTTATCATTGATCTGCACATTTCCCTGATAGAAAATTTTGTTGTTTTCGAATGCTGTGTTGTAACGGTATCCGTTGCTTTTATCATGCGAAGCAAAAAGCAAATGCTGCTGTTTTTCTTTACCTAAAACAGCTCCAGCCTGAACTCCTGTTCCGTAAAAAGTATCTCCTGTATCTTGAGTGTCTTTTTCAAAATTAGATCCTGCATAAGTGCTTACCATAAAACCAGAATCGGTTGGTTTTTTGGTAATAATATTAATTGCTCCTGTTAAACTGTTAATTCCGTAAATTCTCGCTGCTGGTCCGCGAACGACTTCGATTCTTTCAATTGCTTCAACCGGAAGAGGCAGGTTTAGCATATTATGAGCAGTTTGCGAATCGATTACTTTTGCTCCGTTTAATAAAACAACAGTCTGCTCAAAACTTCCTCCATCAACACTAATGTCGGCTTGAGTTCCAAAAGGCCCTCTTTGTCTGATATCTACTCCGTTGGCATACTGCAATACTTCTTGCAAGGTTCTTCCTGGCAGTTTTTTAATAGTTTCGCTCGAAATAACATATACATTTCTATTTTGTTTAGAAATTGGTGTATTAAAACGGCCTTCATTAATAATAACTTCATCCATTTGGTTGATGGAATCTTTCTTTGTCTGTGCGTAAAAATTGGTACAAATTACTGCAAAGGCAGCAAAATAGATTTTTTTCATTTTGGTTTACTATTTTTTTGGCAAAAGTAAACCCTTACCGTACCAATAAAGTATACCAGTTTTGTAATTACAACTAGACCGGATGATATTATGATCTATTTTTCTAAAATCTAAGCAAAACTGAGAGATATTACTTATAAATCAAATATTTGGCGCGCATTTTTTTAAATGCAATTAAACCTTCTTTCCAACTGTTTCTGATTTCTTCTTCAGAAACTCCAGCTTCAATTTGCTGCTGCAGTTTTTCATTTCCTGCGCGAATAGCAAACTTTCTTTTATCAAAAAATTTAGATTTATCTGCTGTTGTCTGATAGGCTTTAATCAACCATTTAATTTCTAATCTGCTTATCCTCGGAATAGAAGACAAATCTTCTCCATTGCATTCTATACCTTTGTATAAAGGATCTTTATCTCCAAAATTAGGCTGTGGAGTAAAAGATAAATCGCTTTTTGGCAGATATGGCGAACCGTAAATCTGAAACTGCTTTTCTGTTCCGCGTCCCATACTTACATTTGTTCCTTCAAAAAGACATAAACTCACGTACAAATTAATTGCCTGATCGTTTGGCAAATTTGGTGAAGGTCTTACTGGCAAACTATAAGAGCTTTTTCTGGTATAATTCAAACATGGAATCACAGTCAATTTGCATTGAATTCCATCTTTTAGCCATTTTTGTCCATTGATCATTTTGGCTTCTTCGCCTAAAGTCATTCCATGCAATAAGGGCGTTGGGTGCATTCCAATACCGCTTTTAAAAGCGATATCCAAAACCGGCCCGTCAACGATCGCAATATTTGGATTGGGACGATCCAGCACAATTAATGGAACATTGTTCTCAGCGCAGGCTTCCATAATGCGGTGCATTGTAGAAACGTAAGTATATAATCGCGTTCCAACATCCTGCAAATCAAAAACCATAACATCGATTCCTTTTAATTTCTCTGGGGTTGGTTTATTGTTTTTTCCGTAAAGCGAAACAATCTGCAAACCAGTTTTAGAATCTATTTCGTCAGATACATTTTCTCCAGCATCAGCCGTTCCTCTAAAACCGTGTTCTGGTGCAAAAATGCTTTTTATTTGTACTTTTTGTTCTACTAAAAAATCGACTAAATGTTTTTCTTTAGTGATAATTCCCGTTTGGTTAGTTACAATTCCTACGGTTTTGCCTTTTAATAAAGGCAGGTATTTTTCAGAATTCTCAGCACCCGTTTTTATTTGCTGCGCAAAAGAAACCGCTGAAATTAGCAGGCAAATTATAATTAGTTTTTTCATAGCTCTTATTTTTTTTTGCCACAGATTAAAGGATTAAAAAAGGATTTTTTTGTTTGTCACTAATTACACAAATTTTCGCTAATTCTTTTTTTACATACTTTACATAAAATAAAAATCACTTTAATCCTCTTAATCTGTGGCAAAACTTTTTCAAACAGATTAAGAAAATTAATTCGTGTAAATTCGTGCAATTCGTGGCAAACTTTATTTATTAATCTGTCTCCAGATTTTAGCGCTAAAATCGTCTTTGTACATTAATCTGTTTGTTCTCGTTGGGTTAACTCGATTGGTTAGAATGATTAAAAATCGGTTTGTATTTCTATTCATAAAGAAAAAAGTTCCTGTAAAACCCGTATGTCCAAAATCGTCTTTTGTAAAAAATTCGTCTGGTTTTCTTTTATCAAAACCTAAACCGCGATAAATTCCCTCTTTTGCAAGTGGCGAATCTGTAAACTCTTTTACGACATTGGCTTTTAGAATCCGTTTTCCGTTGTAATTTCCGTTGTTCATTAACATTTTACAGATTACAGCAATCGATTCTGCGTTGGCAAACAAACCTGCATTTCCAGAAACGCCTCCAAAAATTGCTGCCGCTTCATCGTGCACATAACCTTTTACAGTATCTTTTCTGAAGAAATTATCTACTTCAGTTGGCATTACATTATCTATAGAAGTCCATTTTAACGGATTATAGCCAATTTTCGAAATGCCTAATTCGGTATAAATTTCATTTGTGAACTCATCGAGTTTTTTTCCTGTTTTGGTTTCAATCATTTGCTTCACCAAAAGCAAGTTTAAATCGCTATACAAATATTTCCCTCTCGGATTTGTATTTGCTTTCGCAATCCTTTCATAAACCGACGGATAAAATTCTGGATTGAGCCACATGTTTTTATAAATCTGAACCCAATTTTCTTTTGGCTCAAAAACCAAATATTTTGAATCGTAAACGATGTTTTTATTCACGTACATATTATCAAAAGGCTCAACATATTGCTCTGATTTTTGATTGCTCAAAAAAGGCGAATTGTCTGGCGTAGAAAGCAGTGCTTGATAAAAAGTGATACTTGGCGTTAGTCCTGAAGTATGCGTTAGCAATTCAAAAAGCGTTAAATCGGAAATCGCTGTGTTTTTGTACATCGGAACAATTTCGCCCACTTGATCTGTCAATTTAATTTTTCCATCTCCAACCAAACGCATTGTTACAAGAGTCGCTCCTAAAACTTTAGACATTGAAGCCAAATCAAAAACGTCATCTGGTTTTACTAATTGCTTTTTCGCATAATCATGATAACCATAATTTTTAGATATCAGATTAGAATCTCCTGTACCCACGATAATTTGCGCTCCTGGAAAAAAGCCTTTTCCCAGAGCATTTGTCATCATTGAATCAATGTAAACTTCATTTCTTTTTACATCAAAAGATTGCTTTGCCTTTTTCTGCGAATAACCTTTTACTCCCAAGAAAATCAAGGAAACCAATATAATTTTAATACCAATATTTTTCATCGTACTATGGATTAATTTTTAAGTCCTGTCCTGCCATCAAAGGCTCATTATTGGTTCCTGTAATTTGTATTCTAACTGCTTTTACAGGCTGTTTCGGATAAATGGATACGTTTCCGTAATCGAAATTATCGCCTTTTATGAAATCAATTCCATTGTATGAAAACTCCACAAAACCATTGTTAATGATAAATCTCGGGTGATGCGGAATTCCAGTTAAAACATCTATTTTAGAAGTGGTTACAGGATTAGTAAAGGTATACAAAATCCAATCGCCATCTTTGCAGGCAACATCGGTACGCAAATACGATTCTTCATTATAATCCTGCAGATTCGAAATTGGAAACTTCGGATTTTCTGCCATCGACGAAGTTACTTTCACTTCTGGTTCCTGATAAGGCGTACAATTGAATTTTACATTTGCTGCAGATTTTTTCTCTTCTTTATTTTCAATTGTAAAATCTATTCTATAGGTGTTTTTTTCGTTGTAATTATCAATTAAAAATCTCAAGCGAGGTTTTGATTTTAATGCTTTTTCGTCTGCATAAGTCTGCACTAATTTATCATTTTCGAAAAGCGAAACATTTTTGATTGTTCCATTTGCTCCATCATCTGTTGGATTAAAACTTAAATACCAAATACCTTTTTTATCTACATGATCTGAAATATTTTCAGAAATCGTCAAAACTTCTGCTTTTGAAGTATTCCAATTGGCTACAGGCAATTTTTCAGCTTTCACCGCAGGACTTGCCGAATATTCATTAAAAAATACTCTGAACATATAGCGTTCATAATCCTTAGTTTGAATTGGTCCTGTATACAAAGGCGATTGTCTTGTTGGTTCATTTCCATCTTTATCAAATCGCACAACAGCACCTTCATAAGGTGGCGTTACAGTAATTGTTCCGTTTTTATAAATCGCTGTTGGAGGAAAATCCCTGAAAGCAATTCCCATATCAGCCAATCTTTTTAAATGGCTATTGGTTAATCTTCCATAAAAATCATCCCAGTTTTTATCTTCTTTTTTAGACCATCCAATTTCAGACAACGCACTGATTCTCGGATAACTTTGGTATTCCATAATTCTTGCAGGACGATCCAGATATTCGCTCCATAAAGCACCTTGAACGCCAATGATGTTTTTCTGTTCTTCTGGAGTTAAATCGGTATCTGGAATTGGTTCAAACGAATAGGCTCTTTTGGTATCTGTGATTGCTGCCCAACGATGGCCACGTTCTGTTTCAGATTGTGCCATATCGTAATATGTAAATTGCCCTGGCATCATGATGGTTTTATATCCTTTTTTTGCCGATTCAATTCCGTAACTAATTCCTTGCCAAGCAGAAATTAGCGTATTTGGATCAATTTCTCCGCCTTTCAGGATTTCATTCCATCCGTCTGTTTTTTTATGGTATTTGTCTACAATTTTCTGAACTCTTTTAAAGAAATAATTTTGAAGCTGGAAACTATCTGTAAATCCTTCTTTTGCCATTAAAGCTTGACATTTTGGACAATGTTCCCAATTGGCACGGTTGACTTCGTCTCCCGCAACATGAATGTATTCAAAAGGAAATAATCCAGATACTTCTCTAATGATTGAATCTAGAAGATCATAATTTTCTTCACGGCCTACACACCAAACATTTTTCACTTCTCCCTGAACACTTTTAAGTTCCTGCGTTATTGTACAGCCCACTTCTGGATACGAAGCCGTTACCGCACGTGAATGCCCTGGAATTTCGATTTCTGGCATTACAGAAATACCACGATCTGCGGCATAAGCCACGACTTCTTTAATATCTTCTTGTGTGTAAAAACCTCCGTAACGCTTGTCTCCAGAACCATAAGATGGAAGCAAAACTTCGCCAGGTCCTCTCCAAGCGCCTTTTAAAGTTAAATCTGGCAGTGATTTAATTTCGATTCTCCAGCCGTTATCGTCTGTTAAATGCCAATGAAAAACATTCATTTTATGAGCAGCCAGCCAATCGATATATTTTTTTACGGTTTGTTTGTCGAAGAATTGTCGCGAACAATCCAACATCATTCCACGCCAATCAAAACGAGGATAATCTTCTATTTTCACAAACGGAACAGTTCCTTTTTTAACCTCTTTTGCAGAGCAAATTTGCAGTAAAGTCTGAAATCCGTTTAAAACGCCTTTATCTGTTTTTCCTTTTACGAAAATTCCGTTTTGGTTTATTTCTAATTGATAACCTTCATTTGGAAGATCCAATTTCTTATCTACCAGAAATGAAATATTATTTTTTCCGAATTTTTTCCCAATCGAAACAATTGGGGTAATTCCAGTATTTTTGGAAAAACCTGTCGTAATATATTCGGCACTATTTTTTAGTTTTTTGTCTACAACAATTTTTAATGGCGAAGGCAAAACAAACTGTCCTGCGCTTTGCTGAACGGATACAGGTTTTGGAATTAGGTCTAATTTTTGGGCTTGTACAAAACTAAGCGAACTTAGAAATAGGGCTAATAGAAGAATACTTTTTCTCATTTCTTTTATATTTTATTTTATTGAAAATTCAATCGGACTGCTTTCTGTCTGGGTCTGACTCAAAGCGGTGAGCGCATAAACGTAGTTTTCCAAATCGGCGTTTGGCACTTCAAGTTTTAGAGCCGTTGTCACATAATAAATATTCTGAGGATTTGAGAAATCGGTTATTCTTCCTTTTGGGAATTTGTAGATTACATATTTTTTGTCATTCAATGCCGCTTTCCAAGTCAAAACTGCTCTATCGCCTTTTTTAGCAATCATCGCATTTGTTGGCGGTTCTGGTTTTAATCTTGTAATTCTATTGGCTTCGGGAGTTAGAGCGATGTATTTGTATTCTTTTTGAAGAAGAGGTTTTCTAAGCGTATCTCCTTTTTTCAAGAAAGTCGAAGCGGTAAAATGCATAGAACCATCAATTTGAGGCATTTTACGAATCATTTCAATCTGTTTTACAATTTGATCAGGACTTCTCCACTCTGGCTCTTTAGTCGTAGTTGAAATTTTGTAATCACCGTGACCCACGTAAACATTTGCTCCATATTTGTGTTCTGCCCACCATTTTGCCAGAACTTCAAAATTGGCTCTATCAAAACCAATGTGCCAATAGATTTGAGGCGTTACATAATCGATCCAGTTTTCTTTTTGCCATTTTAAGATATTCGCATACAAATCATCATAATTGGTTGCTCCTGCTCTTGTATTAGAACCTTGCGAATCTTTGGCAATATTTCTCCAAACTCCAAATGGCGAAATTCCGAACTCGACTTCTGGTTTATTGGCAATAATGGTATCTCTGATTTGCTTGATGATTAAATCGACATTGTCTCTTCTCCAATCGTCTTTATCTGTAAACTGACGCGGTTCTTTGGCGAATGCCTTATCATCTGGAAACTCCTGCCCTTCAATTTTATACGGATAAAAATAATCATCCATATGCACCGCCTGAATATCGTATTTACGAACAATTTCGCCTACAACAGAAGCAACAAAATTTCTGGTTTCCTGCAAACCTGGATTAAAATATCTCGTTTTTCCGTACGTCAGAAAAAGGTCTGGTCTTTTAAAATATAAATGATTTTTTGAAAGCACATCTCTAACAGTATCTTTCTGAACACGATACGGATTAAGCCACACATGAACGTTCATTCCGCGTTTTCCTGCTTCGTCAATCATCATCTGCAACGGATCGAAACCTGGTGCAACGCCTTGAGTTCCGCTTATCCAATGCGATGCTGGTTCTTTTGTTGATTTATAAAATGCATCTGCAGTTGGACGAATTTGAAAAATTACGGTATTCAGATTATAAGAACGTAGATTATCCAAAATGGCAATCATTTCGTTCTTCATTTCTTTATCTGATAATCCTGGCTTAGAAGGCCAGTCGATATTTTCTACGGTAGAAATCCAAGCGGCTCGCATTTCTCTCTTTGGAGATTGCTGACTAAAAATTTTAGTCTGAATCAGCAATATTAGGATTAAGAATTTTAGACTTTTCATGAGGTTATATTTTTGGTTAGCTAACTGTTGTTAAATAATTTAAGCGCAATTCCGATAGCTATCGGGAGCTAAGATTTACGCAAGGTTCGCAAAGTTTTATTTTCCTTTTTTTAAATCTCGCAAAGGCACAAAGTTTTTATTATTTGATGGTTATTTTCTCTCGCAGATTTAGCAGATTCAAAGAATTTCATTTGTTGCGAAAAAATCTTTTATAATCCTTTAATCTGTGGCTATTTTTACTCTCGCAAATTCAGCAAATTTAATTCGTGAAAATTTGTGAAATTAGTGGCGAAAAAAAACTTTTTAATCCTTTAATACCGACAGGTATCGGGAGTGGCTAAAAACTATTCCAATAAATAAATTCCACCTTCAATAAGTGATGCCCAAACTTGACCTTTATCATCAACAGTAAATCCATTTATACTTGAACTTCCCAGATAAATTTGTTTGATGATTTCAAATTTTGTGGCATCAACAATTACAACTTCGCCTTTTCGGCTTCCTAAATATATTTTATTATTTTTTTCTAATATCGCCGCAGGATTGTGTTCATATCCCCATTTTAAATCCAAAACTTTGCTTTGGCTTACAACATTTTCTTCAGTCAATTCAATAGTATCATTAAGCGGTACCCTTACCAATTCACCGTCCATTGTTTTGCCATAAAACCATTTTCCGTCTTGGCTTTTACCCATTGATTCTCTAATTTTCCACTTCGAAGTTCTTAAAAGCGTTTTACCCGTTTCAATATCTAAAATGGTTAAGAAACGCTGAGGCGTAACAAAATAAAGTCTGTTTTTTGTTGCAACCATATTGACATTTCCAGCAGAATATAAAATTTGTTTATCGTTGCCATTATTCCATTTCCAGATCAGTTTTCCTGTATTTTTATCCAAACAATACACATACGAATCCCAAACCCCAAAAATTATTTTATCGTCTTGTATTAGCGGAGTTCCCTGTGAATAAGAAGCTGGTAAATTGCTCTGCCAAATGACTTTGCCTGTCACAGCATCTGCACAAATAAATGCCGTAGAACTCGCCGTATAAATTTTATTGTTTTCAGCAATTGGCGAACCTACTAAAACACCACCAACAGGAATTGTCCATTTTTGTTTTCCTGATTGAGTATCAAAACCTAATAGATTTCCTTCAATAGTTCCTATAACCAAATTGTTTTTTACAATTATTGGTGAAAAATAAATTGAATTTCCTGTTTCCGTTTTCCAGTTTACACTTTTACTTTTCAGGTTAACTGATTTTATTTCGCCAATTGAGTTAGTGAAATAAAGGTTCTTTTTATCGAATGCAGGAAGGCTGTAAATAGAAGCAATATCTTTTATAAAAGGAGTTTGCATCGTTACACTATCTTTCGGAATTTCAATTTTGGAAGGTTTTGATGGCACCGAAAATTTAAAAACTCCCGGTTTATCAATTTCCTTTTGATAGATACTGATACTGTCTTTGCTGATAATTACCTGATTATAACTTTTTGTTTTTCCGTCAAGCGAAGTTATCGAAGTTCCCATTATGCCGCTCAAACCTGAGAAATTATATTTTCTTAAAGTATGTCCATGACCGCAAAAAGTGGCAACCGTTGGGTATTTTTCTAAAACTGAAAGCACTTCTTTATAATTGCTCACACTATTATCTAACGGATAATGAGCAAAATTCAGCACTTTTTTATTGTTGTTTTTAAGATTTTCTTTTAAAGTTTTATCAAGCCAAAGCACATCTTCGTGTTTTACAAAACCATCTCCCATTTTCATGTAAGGTCCGCACGGAAAGCCTATAAAGACATAATCACCTTTTGAAAATACGAATCTATCCTCGCCAAAGATTTTTTTATACGTCAAACCGGCGCTTTCACTCCAGTTCGTTTCATGATTTCCAGAAATTACATAATATGGAATTTTCAATTGAGAAAGGATAGAATGAACTTGTTTTAGCTCATCATCAGCACCGCGATTGGTTAAATCTCCAGTTACAACCGCAAATTCAAAATCTGAATTGTTGATTTCTTTTACAATATTCTGCAATAAAAAGTCATTGTCATTTCCTACTGAAACGTGCAAATCTGTTAGCTGTACAAATTTGATATTTTCTGATTTTCCTGAATTTTGAGAGAACCCAGAAACTATTACAAAAAGCAATAATATTCTTAAAAATAGATTTTTCATTGGTGTTTTTTTTATTTATTGTGCCTTACTTAAATTATATCAAGATTGTATTATGTCAGGTGAGTTACAATGTCCCTCTATCCTATATTTATGTTTTTTCTCATGTAGATTTAGCAAATACTACAGATTTTATTTGCGGAAATTTTTATTATGCGTGGCGAAAAAATCTTTTTAATCCTTTAATCTGTGGCTCTTATTTTCTCTCGCAGATCTAGCAGATGCAGAAGATTTTCTTCGTGAAATTTGTCTTATTCGTGGCAAAAAAATCTTTTTTAATCCTTTTAATCTGTGGCTCTTATTTTCTCTCGCAGATCTAGCAGGTTTTCTTCGCGAAAATTTGTGCAATTGCTTCGCCTATTCGCTATCGCTCGGGTCGTGGCGAAAAAAATACCTAACAGGCTTAGAAAACCTGTTAGGATAACCAACCAAAATTTATGTATTGCCATAAATCAACAAAATGGCAATGCACTTAACGTTTACTGCATTTTTTCAGCATCATTAAAATAATTGTAAAAAAACAGCAGCTGATATTTTAAGGAATTCTCCCAGTATTTTAAATTATGTTCGCCTGGACGTTCTATATAATCGTGATTTATCTTTAGGTCTAACATTTTTGCGTGAAGTTCTCTGTTTACTTTCATAAAGAAATCATCAACCCCACAGTCAATAATCAGTTTTAATTTATTGTCTTTTACCAACTCTAACATATTGGTAACAGTGTTCTTATTCCAATTTTCAGGAAATTCTGTAATTGGGCCTAATCGTTTTTTGATATCCCAATTTTCAGGAAACGGACGAAAATCTACTCCTCCGCTCATACTTCCTGCCGCACCAAATACATCTTGATGTTTGAATGAGAGATACAAAGCACCATGTCCGCCCATGCTCAAACCTGAAATGGCTCTTCCTTTAAGGTCTGCAATTGTTCTGTATTGTTTATCAATAAACGGAACTAGTTCTTTTACCACATAAGTTTCATATTTAAAACTCGGATCTATAGGACTATCAAAATACCAGCTTGAATAATTCCCGTCTACACCAACCACTATAAAACCATACTGATCAACTTGCTTTCCGAGTTCTTTAAAATCTTTTGCCCAAGATCTATAATTTCCGCTATAGCCATGAAGCAGATAAACAACCGGAAATGCCTTCTTGCTCTTTTTATAATTGTCTGGAACTACCACACAAGTTTTAATATTCTTTTGCATCGAAGCACTAAAAACCTGTAAAGTATCAACCTTAGCCGCTTTGGCTGTAAAAATGAAAAGCAGCAGTACGATTGAATAAATTGTTTTTTTCATAATTGATGTTTTTATAAAATATTATTTTCGAAAAGCATTGGAAAAATACAAAAAACTATTTCAGACAATCTTTTAAAATAGTCACAGGATGCAAAGCTTTTCTGCTGGTTCCGTCAAAAATCTGGTGGCGACAGCTGGTTCCTGCGGCTGCAATTTCTGTTGATGACTCTGTTGCCCTGATTTTCGGAAACAAAGTATCTTCTCCCATCTTCATACTGATTTCGTAATGTTCTTTTTCGTAACCAAATGAACCTGCCATTCCGCAACAACCAGAATTATAAATTGTAACCGTATTATTTTTTGGGACATTCAGCATCGCAAAAGAAGCTTCAACTGAGCTCAATGATTTTTGATGACAATGCCCATGAATTTTGATGTTTTTTTCTTTTTCAGAAAATTGATCTGCGTGAATTTTTCCGTTTGAAATTTCTCTTTTGAAAAACTCTTCGACTGTAAAGGTGTTTTTAGCTAATTTTTCAGCACTTTCCTTATCAGCAGCCAATCGAATATATTCATCTCTGAAAGTCAATATCGCCGAAGGTTCAAGACCTATTAAAGGTGTATTTTCAGAAATTATATTTTTAAAAGTATTGACATTTTTATTGGCAATTTCCTGCGCTTCTTCCAAAAAGCCTTTTGAGATAAAAGCTCTTCCGCTTTCCTCATGATCAATTACAATTACTCTATAGCCTAATTCTGTTAAGAGTTCGTAGGCATCGATTCCGACTGAAACATCATAATAATTAGTAAATTCATCACAAAAAAGATAAACACTTCCATTCTCAAAAGAACTGTTTATGTTACTTTTTTTGTTCTTTTCATACCATTTTCTAAATGTTTTTGGAGCCAATAAAGGCACTTGTCTTTCAGGCGCAATTCCCATGCGTTTTTTAACGAATGAAAGATTAGAAGCCCAATTGGTAATAGATGGCGCAATACTTCCCAATTCATTCAATTTCGAATTGAAAGCAAATATTTTATTTCGGAAAGAAAATCCGTTTACTTTTTGATATTGGTATAAAAATTCAGCTTTTAAAGTCGCTACATCAACATTACTCGGACATTCGCTCGCACAAGCTTTACAGCTTACACACAATTCAAAAACCTTGTATAATTCTTCGTGATCGAATTTATTTTCTTTTTCCGAATTTGTTAGATATTCGCGTAAAGCATTGGCACGTGCTCGCGTAGTATCTTTTTCATTTCTCGTAGCACGATAACTCGGACATAAAGTTCCACCAGCAGAAGGCATTTTTCGGCAGTCGCCCGAACCATTGCATTTTTCGGCAGCACGTAAAACCCCTAAACTATCCGAGAAATCCTGAATCGTTTTTATTTCAGGCTCTACTCGTCCCGCTTCAAAACGAAGATTTTCATCCATTTTCGAAGCGTTTACAATTTTCCCAACATTCAAAATCGTGTTCGGATCAAACGCTTTTTTTACTCGTTTTAGCAATTCGTAGTTTTTATCGCCAATCATAAAAGGTAAAAACTCTCCACGTAGAATTCCGTCTCCATGTTCACCGCTTAATGAACCTCTGTATTTTTTCACCAAATGAGCTACTTCAGTAGATAAATTTCTAAACTGATGTAATCCCTCTTTTGTTTTCAAATTTATCTTCGGACGCAAATGCAGCTCTCCCGCTCCTGCATGTGCATAATAAATCGCACTTTGTCCGTGCCTTTCCATCATCGCTGCAAAATCGGCAATATAATTGGGAAGATCACTTAATTCAACCGCTGTATCTTCAATAGAATCGGCTGCTTTATCGTCTCCCACAATACTTCCTAAAAGTCCAAGACCTGCTTTTCTTACTTCATTTACTTTGTCTATATCTTTTCCGTAAATTTTTGGTAAAGCATATCCGAAACCATTATTTTCTAAATCTTTAATTAACGCATCGGCTTGCAGTTCGGTATCTTCCATGCTAATGTGCGATCCAACTTCAAGCATAATAACTGCTTTCGGTTCGCCTACAATAAAAAATCGGTTTTTAGCCTGTTCCCTATTGGTTTTCGTACAATCTAATATTGTATCATCCATCATTTCGCAAGTGTACAAATGATGCTTCATTGCGGTAACTACAGCTTCCAAACTTTCCTGAATCGTATGAAAATGCGCCACAACCATAATATTGTTTACTGGTGGCAAATCATCTACTTTTAAAGTAATTTCTGTGGTAAACGCCAAAGTCCCTTCACTTCCGCAAAGGAGTTTTCCTAAATTGATGGTGTCTTCTGTTCCCGAAAAAAGTTTCGATTTTAGTAGAACATCAATCGCATAACCGGTATTTCGTCTATGAATTTCTGGTTTTGGAAATTCTCTTAAGATTTCTTCTTGGTTTTCTTTGTTCGAAAGTTCTTCGTAAATCGTTTTGTAAATTTTATTTTCTAAAGAATCTCCTTTTGTTTTCTCGATAAACTCTTCAGAAGTTAAATCTTTAAATACTGCGGTAGTTCCGTCGCTCAAAACGGCTTTTATTTCTACAATTTTATCTCGGGTAACACCGTAGCGAATCGAAGTTGTTCCTGACGAATTATTTCCGACCATTCCGCCAATCATACATCTATTGGTTGTTGATGTAGTAGGGGCAAAAAACAGTCCATGTGGCTTTAGATATAAATTCAGTTCATCACGAATTACTCCAGGCTGAACCGTTATGGTTTTCTTTTTAGGATCAAAAGAAACAATTTTATTAAAATGTTTAGAAACATCGACAATGATTCCGCTTCCAACAGTTTGACCTGCAAGTGAAGTTCCTGCTGTTCTTGGCGTTATAGAAATTTTATTTTTTGAAGCAAACCGAATAATATGTATAATATCATTTTCTGATTTTGGAATAGCCACAGCAAGAGGCATAATTCTATAAGCAGAGGCATCTGTGGCATATATTTTTTTATGAAGGTCATCATAAAAAAGAGTTCCTTCTAGTGAAGTTTCTAATTCTTGTAGTTGGAGAGAATCGGACATTTAATTGGTTCTGTTGCTTTTGGTTCTTTAATAAATGTTTTATTTCTGCACTTCGCTAAAAAGCTGTTTGGCAAAAACAATACATCCTAAATTTTATTAGAATTCAATATTTATTAAAGTTCTTCTTAAAAGCTTCGAACTTCTGCAAATGCTTCACAAAAATGGTAAGCAAACGAAAGGATGATTTTCATAAATATATCTTACTAATAAAATTAGTTTTAACAAATATAGATACAAAAAGCATACAAATACATTATTTTGCGTTTTTTAACATAATAAAATTAAAATAACGCAACAAAACGCAAAAACTACATTGTATAAGTTTAAAGTTATAAGATAAACACTCCAGATTTTCTATATTCGTCTAGTTTTTCATCTTCTGGATCTAACTCAGTTACAATCGTATCCAATTGCGTAAGATCGCAAACGCCGTGAGGCATTTTGGTGTTTAATTTATTTGAAGCAAACATGGAAACCACTCTGTCAGAAGCCTCTATCATTGCTTTTTTGACAATTGAAATCTCGTAACCAACTTCTGTAAGACCTTGTTTGATATTAATGCTGCTGGCGCCAATGAAACAAATGTCGGCTTTAATTTTAGAAACCACCTGAATTACATCCATACCTATTGTTACCATTGCGTTTTTCTGCATTTTTCCACCAATAAATATCAAATCGATATTAGGGTGCTGAGACAATTGCATGGCTATCGGTAAGCTATACGTATATATTGTAGCCTTTAAATCGGCCGGAATTAACTTTGCAAAAACTAAATTGGTGCTTCCTCCGCTCATTATAATTACCTGATCATCATGAAGTAGAGACAATGCTTTTGTCACGATTTGTTTTTTCTGTTCTTCTGCGGCTATTGCTATATCAAACACATTGGCAGACTTCTCTTTAACCTGAACCGCACCGCCATATACTTTCTCTAACAGCTTTTTACTGTCTAACTCGTTCAAATCTCTTCTTATTGTATCTTCAGACAAATCGAGAACCAAAGCTAAATCTGTTGTAACAACTTTTTGGTCTTCAATAAGTTTAGTCATTATATATTTATGTCTTTCGGCCTTCAGCATTTTTTTATAAAAGTTAAAATTCATCACAAATATATCAAATATTTCATTCTATATCAGAAAATAGCCTAAAAACTGCAAAATCATGCACTGATAAGATTCTTAAAATAAACTCAATAATTATTTTCTCTTAAAAACTTGCGTTATTTTGCGTTTTTCAAATTATTTTTCGAAAAAAAATTCAAAATAATGCATTTATATGCAATAATTAAATATATTTGCTCAACAACAACCATAAAAAACCAGATTAATCATGAAAAAATTACTCTTTATTTCAGTGTTGTTTTTGTGCATTCAAGCAGCATTTGGACAAGCAAAAACAGTTACTGGAACAGTAAAAAGCAAAGCAGACGGAATTCCAATTCCTGGAGTCAGCGTAGTTATTCAGGGAACAAATAACGGTACTACAACTGACTTTGATGGGCACTACAGTATTTCTGTAGCACCGGGACGAACTCTAAACTTTAGTTACATGGGTTACGAAACCCAATCAATTAAAGTGGAAAGCCAACAGAAAATAGATGTTGGCCTTTCAGAAAGCACTTCGAAACTAGACGAAGTTGTTGTTGTAGGTTTTGCCTCTCAGAAAAAAGCTAATCTTACGGGAGCGGTTGCAAAAGTAGATGTTAAAAAAGCCCTAGGAAGTGTGCCTATTACTGATATCACAAGAGGTCTGCAAGGAACAACTCCTGGACTTAATATTACTTTTAATTCTGGTAATATCAGTAAGGGATCAAACGTTAACATTCGTGGAGCTGGAACTATTATAAATGGAGAAGCTAAAGGATCACCACTTATTTTAGTCGATGGTGTTCCAGGCGAATTGTCGATGCTAAATGCAGAAGACGTAGAATCTATGTCTGTGCTTAAAGATGCTGCTTCTGCTTCTATTTACGGTGCACGTGCTGCATTTGGAGTTATTTTAATTACTACTAAGAGTGGTAAAAATTCAAAAGGAAAAGTAAGATTCGCTTATAGCAATAATACAGGTTGGAGCAACCCAATTTCTTTGGTTCAGTTTAATGATCCAACTGTAGAGCTTCCAGCAATGATTGATGCGCAGGCTAGAGCTGGAAATGCGAATCCAGAATCTTTCGGTATGAACTACAAAACATTATTGCCTGGTATCATTAACTGGAAAGAAAAATATGCTGCAACTAGAAATCCAAATGACAAAAACATGATCTTAGGAGAAGATTTTGATGTTATTGGAGGAAAAGAATATTTCTACAGAATTTGGAATCCGCATGATGAAATGTTAAAAAAGAATGCGGTACAAACACTTCATAATTTATCAGCTCAAGGTTCTTTGAGTGACAAAAGTTCATTTATTGTTTCGTTAGGACTTTCTAATCAAGATGGTGTAATGAAAATCAATAATGAAACCAACCAAAGATTCAATCTTAATCTTGGTATGACAACGGAGTTAGCAAGCTGGCTTACTGGAGATTTTAAAGTATTGGGAACTTTCCAAGAATATGATTCTCCTTTTAACTACTACAACAATGGTATAGATACTGCTGGTAATGGATATTTCGGCTACTATATGCGTTGGGGTTCTTATTTCCCTTATGGAACTTACAATGGTACTTACTTTAGACATGCACCTGGTTATATGGCAAATGCATCTCAAAACGAAAGTAAATCAAATGATATGAGGATAAGCGGAAGACTTACTGCTCAAATTACAAAAGACTTTAATATCGTTGGAGAATATAGCTTTAATACCAATTTTTCAAGTCTAAAAATGAATGGTGGTCAGGTACCGCTTTGGGACTGGTGGACAAGTGCAGCTGACTTAGTTGCTGGAAAACCTACTTCAATGGAAACTGCCAACGATTTTGTTGCGCAAGCCAAAACATCTTACACTAGAAACGTAGCCAATATCTTTGGAAATTACACCAAGACATTAGGAGAGAACCACAACTTTAAAGTATTAGGTGGTTTGAATACAGAATGGTACGATCAAGAAAGAACTTATGCTCGTAGAAATACACTTTTGGACAAAACCAAACCAGAATTTAACTTAGCTATTGGCGACCAATTTACTTCGCCTCTTGTTGCTAATGACATTCTAAATCCTGGTTTATCAAGATATGCAATTGCAGGATTTTTTGCACGTGTAAATTACGATTACAAAGGCAAATATCTATTGGAGGTAAACGGACGTTATGATGGTTCGTCAAAATTCCCTACTAATGAGCAATGGGGATTCTTCCCTTCTGCTTCTGTTGGATATAGAATTTCAGAAGAGAGCTTTATGGAAGGAACAAAAAGCTGGTTAAATGATTTGAAAATTCGTGGATCTATTGGTTCAATCGGAAATCAAAACATTGCTAACAATGCCTTTTTACCAGTTATGACTAACGTTACAACTAATCCTAACCCTTATTGGATTGGTAGTGGTACAACTATTCCTCCTACTGTTAATCAGCCAACAAATGTTGACCCGAATTTAACTTGGGAAAAGGTAACTACTCAAGATATTGGAATTGATATTAGAATATTTAGCATGTTAGGTTTAACATTTGATTACTACCAACGTGACACTAAAGGAATGTTAGCTCCAGGTAAAACACTTCCAGGTTCATTTGGTCAGGCTGCTGCCAACACAAACTCTGGAAATTTAAGAACAACTGGTTGGGAACTTGCTCTTAACTTTAATAAACAAATCAACAAAGATATTAGTGTTTATGCAGATCTTACGCTTTCAGACAATACTACAGAAGTAACTGAATGGAACAACTCTGCTAAGTTAATCAGTACTTCATCTTTTTACTCAGGTCAAAAATTGGGTGAAATCTGGGGATTGGAAACAGACCGATTAATTCAAACAACAGATCAAATTGATGCGACAGGATTAATAGTAAACGGTATTGATTATAAAAATATAAGAAGTGGAGCGTTTAAATTTGGCCCTGGAGATGTAATGTATAAAGATTTAGATGGAGACGGGGTAATCTCAAGAGGAGATGGAACTGCTCTTAAACCTGGAGATTTAAAAGTTATTGGTAACACTACACCTCGCTACCAATATGGAGTTCGTTTAGGTGGTGCTTTATACGGATTTGATATTGATGCTTTCTTCCAAGGAGTTGGAAAACGTGACTACTGGACAACTTCAGACTTAGTATTGCCATTCTACAACAGAACAGATGCTATGTATCAGAACCAAAATGATTACTGGACACCAGAAAATACAGATGCCTATTTCCCTAATCCATACCCTGGACATGCAACTAATGCTTTTGGAACTTATGCGCCTGGATCAAACAATTTTGTGGCACAAACTCGTTATTTATTAGATATGTCTTATTTACGTTTAAAATCGATGACTCTTGGATATACTTTCCCAAAAAGCATTTCTCAAAAAGCTGGATTTGACAAAATTAGACCATACGTTTCAGGTTTCAACTTAGCTACTTGGAAAAGCAGTAAATTACCAGTTGACCCAGAAATTAATGAAAGTGAATCAATGTGGGGAAGAACTTTCCCTTATTCTAAAACATGGTCGGTTGGTATACAACTTGCGTTTTAATAAAGGTATTTAAAAATCAAAAATTAATTAAGATGAGAAAATTAATCATAAACTCTAAGATAAAACTATCAGTTGCCTTGCTAACTTTTGCAAGTCTAACTGTTAGCTGTTCAGATTTTTTGGATACACCTCCGGAAGATGTATTCACTGACAACAATTTTTGGACTTCAGAAAATAACGTAAAAACATTTTCTTGGTTGAACTATAATACCTTTAATGGATACGGAAATAATGCTGGTACTACCGCTGATTTTTACTTTCATGCTTCGGCTACAGGTTTAATAGATGACAACTTGGCGATGAACGTTTTCACGAACTTCCTAACAGCTCCAAATGCAACTAACTCAAACTGGAACGAATATTACACTTTGATTCGTCGTTGCAATCTTATGTTAGAAAGAGTTCCAAATGTTCCTATGGATCAGACAAAGAAAAATCACTACATAGGTGTTGCTAAGTTCTTTAGAGCTCACACTTATTTTCGTTTAGCACAGCAGTTTGGCGATGTACCATACACAGACCAATATTTAGCTCAAAGCGATGCAAATGTCTACAAACCTGCTTTATCTAGAGCAGAAGTAATAGACAATGTAATTAAAGACTTAGAAGAAGCGATTCCGTTATTATTAAATGTTGATGATAGCAATGTAACGGTAAACAAATATACTGCTTATGCATTATTAAGCAGAGTATGTTTGGGTGAAGGTACATACAGAAAATACAATTTGGCTCAGAATGGAAATACGTATCTTCAAAAAGCTAAAGATGCTTCTTTAGCCGTAATGAATAACAACGCTTACAAATTAAACGCAGATTGGAAATCACTTTACAATTCTGTTGAATTATTAGGAAATACTGAAGTAATCTTAACAAAAAGATATATAAAAGGTGTTTTAGGAAACGGAATCCAAGCCTACACTAATACATCTACTGTTCAAAACGGATTGACAAAATTTGCTGCAGAAAGTTATGTAACTACTAACGGATTGCCTATTAAACAAACTGGCAATGCTCAATATCTAGGAGATAACACTATTGCCAATACTTTTGCTAACAGAGATCCAAGATTTGCTAAAGCTTTCAGTACAGCAGATTATGCTTACTCTGACAAACCTTACAACGGTTTAACCTCTATAACAGGTTATGTTTTCCAATTGTATAATAATCCTGCTACTACAGGTACAGAGGTTACAACAATTGGACAAAATCAAATTGACGCTCCTGTTTTCACACTAAGCGAAGTTTATTTAAATTATGCTGAGGCATGTGCAGAATTAGGTACAATTACTACGGCTGATTTAAATTTATCACTTAACAAAGTTCGTACACGTGCTGGAATTGCAACTTTGACTACAGATGGTGCAAGCGCAAGTGCAAACGGCGTTCAGATAGATGATCCGCAAAGAACAACTGCATTAGAACAAATTTCAGGAATTGTAAATCCAATTATATGGGAGATTCGTCGCGAGCGTAGAATTGAGTTTATGGCTTGGACAACAATGAGAAAAGAAGATCTTATGCGTTGGAAAAAAGGAGATTATTTGGATACTAATTCTAATCCAGATGTTATTTTAGGAGCTAGAATAATGGCTTTAATAGGAACTAACTCTAAAACAAAAGTAAACGCACAAGGATATGTAATTCCTTATGCAGCTGGTGTATCAAGATTATTTATATCACCAAAAAATTACTTGAGTGCTATTCCAACAAATGATATCAATTTATACGCTGCAGAAGGTGTAGAATTAAAACAAAACCCAGGCTGGTAATTCGGTAAAAACTAAAATACCACATCTAATACAACTGCCTCCGACGTGAGACTTTTCGGAGGCAGTATTTTAAAATACTCTTTTTAGACGCATTGTGACCAATAAAAAGACCAAATAAAAAATTAATCCTGATTCATGCAGGTTATATCTTGTTAGTTTTTAGATTTCCCCAAATCTGCCTTAAACATTCATATACTCCGATAAAATATTAATTTTATTAGTCCAATTCGTCTTTAACTAATAACTGTATTTAAAATGATAAAATTTATAGCAAAAAGTGCTTTTGTTACAGCATTTCTGTTTCATGCTACGTCATATTCGGCAACCATTCAGCCCAATAAAATCGATATTTTAGCAGAAATCAATAACACTGTTATAAAAACTGGAGCTGACAATTACGAAAAATATCTTCCGCTATTAAAAGATAAAAAAGTCGGAATTGTTACCAATCAGACTGGAATTTTATCCAACAAGACCCATGTCGTTGATTTTTTATTGGAGAAAAAAATTGCTGTTCAGACTATTTTTGCTCCCGAGCATGGATTTAGAGGAACAGCCGATGCCGGCGAACATGTTGTTGATGGAAAAGATCAGAAAACAGGCTGGCCGATTATTTCGCTTTATGGCGACAATAA
Organism: Flavobacterium movens; assembly: GCF_039581425.1. Taxonomy (NCBI): domain Bacteria; kingdom Pseudomonadati; phylum Bacteroidota; class Flavobacteriia; order Flavobacteriales; family Flavobacteriaceae; genus Flavobacterium; species Flavobacterium movens. The sequence continues at coordinate 332,558 of NZ_JBCPXY010000002.1, read as the reverse complement.
AAAGCCAAAACCAGCGCAGTTGGCTGGAATTGATGTCATAATTTTTGATCTGCAAGATGTAGGCGCGCGATTCTATACCTACATTTCTTCTTTACATTATGTTATGGAAGCATGCGCAGAAAATAACGTTCCGCTTATTGTTTTGGATCGTCCAAATCCAAATGGCTCTATCGTTGACGGACCACTTTTAGAAAAAGAATTTACAAGTTTTGTTGGCATGCACCCTATTCCGCTTTTGCACGGAATGACAATCGGTGAATATGCTCAAATGGTAAATGGAGAAAAATGGCTAAAAGATGGCGCTCAATGCAAATTAACCGTTATTCCTTGTGTAGATTACAGCAGAACAATGCCATACAGTTTATTGGCAAAACCATCTCCGAATTTACCAAATGACCAGTCTATAAATTTATACGCAAGTTTATGTCTTTTTGAAGGAACAAATGTGAGTATGGGACGCGGAACTGAAAAACAATTTCAAATCTATGGTTCTCCCTATTTAACCAAAACCAATTTCAGTTTTACTCCAAAACCCAATTTTGGTGCAAAAGATCCTTTATACAACGGAAAAGAATGTTTTGGTGAAGATTTGACAGCTTATCCAAAATTGAAACAATTAGAACTGAAATGGCTTATTAAGGCGTATCAGAATACGAGCGATAAAACCAAATTCTTCAATGCGTTTTTTACCAAACTGGCTGGAACAAAAAAATTACAGCAGCAAATTGAAAGCGGCGTTTCTGAAAAAGAAATAAGAAAAACTTGGCAGAAGGATCTTGAAGCTTTCAAAAAAATGCGAACAAAATATCTGATTTATAAATAATATTTCTAATTCAGTTCCCTTAGACTTAATTTTTCAAACAATAGAAACATAGACTTTGATAGACTTACAAAAAAGCGTTTCATTAGCATAAACACACACACATATATATTGCTATCTGCAGAAATGTATTTCTCTTTGGTTTGTTTTTTTAAAGATTGGTTACCTTTTTAAACAAAAATCAAAACCTGTGTTTCTATGTTTTAAAAATTAAATTCTATTATAATAAAAATATCAACCTATTAATGTAAAATAGAGATCCTTAAATTGAAAAATTTTAGTTTCAAAAATCAAAAAAAAAGAAAAATGAAAAATAAAAATCCTGAAACTGAACAAGAATCTTTGTACAAAGACTTGGATCAAATGAGCGTGAAAGAACTTCTTACAAACATTAATACAGAAGACAAAAAAGTTCCGCATATTATTGAAGAGCAAATTCCTAAAATAGAAAAACTAGTTAAAGCTATTGTAAAAAAAATGCAATTGGGCGGAAGATTATTTTATATTGGAGCTGGAACTTCTGGAAGAATAGGAATTTTAGATGCATCTGAATGCCCACCTACTTTTGGCGTTCCTCATGATATGATTATCGGAATTATTGCCGGCGGAGACACAGCCATTAGAAAAGCAGTAGAAAATGCAGAGGACGATACCGAACAAGCATGGAAAGATTTAGCTAAGTACGAAATTTCAAGCTTAGATATGATTATCGGAATCGCTGCTTCTGGCAATACTCCATACGTTTTAGGAGCATTAAAAAAAGCTAAAGAACACAACATTAAAACAGGAAGTATCTCTTGTATCAGCAACGGACTTATCGCACAAGAAGCTGATTATCCGATTGAATTGATCGTAGGTCCTGAATTCTTAACAGGAAGTACGAGAATGAAAGCAGGAACAGCTCAAAAATTAACTTTGAATATGATTTCTACATCGGTAATGATCAAATTAGGAAAAGTAAAAGGCAACAAAATGGTTGACATGCAGCTTTCTAACGAAAAACTGGTAAAACGCGCTATCAAAATGATCATGGAAGAACTTGATTTAGAATATGAGGCAGCCGACGAATTATTGCAAAAACATAAAAGTGTACGAGCTGTTCTATTAGCGCACACCAAAAATCAGGAAAACTAATAAACACACTATCAAAATCTTTTTATAGATTTATACAAATTCAAAAACTGGATAAATTCATTTTTTGGAGTTTTTAACACCGACCTGACAGAATAAAATCTGTTAGGTCAATTAAAAAATCTTCCTGATTTGAATTATTTTAAAAAACCAAAAATCACCAAAACTATAAAATGACACCAAGTACCATTCTTCTCCTTATTATCATTTATTTCGGAACATTGTTCTATATATCGCACAGAGTCAGCAGAAAAGACAGCGGAAACGAAGCTTTTTTTACTGCCAATAAAAATTCAAAATGGTATTTAGTGGCTTTCGGAATGATCGGAACTGCTCTTTCTGGAGTAACTTTTATCTCTGTTCCTGGAGAAGTTGGCGCGCCAAGCGGTGAGCAATTTAAATATTTTCAGTTTGTTTTAGGAAATGCACTTGGATTTATTGTCATTACAAAACTTTTATTGCCTTTATACTATAGAATGAATCTAACATCGATTTATGGATATATTGAGCAAAGAATGGGCTTTTTCAGCTACAAAACAGCAGCTTCTATTTTCTTAATCAGCCGAACGATAAGTTCTGCTTTCAGATTGTATTTGGTCGTGATCGTTTTACAGCGTTTTGTGTTCGATTTTTATCATATTCCTTTTGCTTTTACTGTTTTAATTTCATTGTTGTTAATCTTCTCTTATACTTACAGAGGCGGACTAAAAACAATTATTATTACAGATACGTTACAGACTTTCTTTTTGGTAACTTCTGTTTTTCTTACGATCTATTTCATTTGTGATCGTATGGATTTAACTGCCATCAGCGCATTTGAGGAAGTAAAAAACAGCAATTATTCTAAGATTTTTTTCTTTGATGATTTTATGGGAAGTAAATTCCATTTTGTAAAACAAATTTTGGGTGGAATGTTCGTAACTATTGCTATGACTGGTCTAGATCAAGATTTAATGCAAAAAAACTTAAGCTGTAAAAACATTGGCGAAGCACAAAAAAACATGTTCACTTTTACAGGAATCTTTGTTATCATCAATATTTTCTTTTTAAGTGTTGGAGCGTTGTTATACATCTATGCCAACAAAAACGGAATCGCTGTTCCAACCGATTTAGTTACAGGAAAACCAAGAACCGATTTATTATTTCCTGAAATTGCCTTAAATCACTTAGCACTTGTTCCTGCAATCGTGTTTTTACTGGGAATTATTGCTGCCACTTTTGCTACTACTGATTCTGCTCTAACAGCCTTAACGACTTCTTTTTGCGTTGACTTTTTAGGCATGGACAAAGCAGAAAACAGCCATAAGAAAAACACGGTAAGAATTAGACATTTAGTGCATATTAGTTTTTCTGTTTTAGTCTTTTTTATCATCCTGATTTTTAACTCAATCAATGACAGTTCTGTAGTCGGAATGATTTTTAAAGTTGCCTCTTATACTTACGGTCCATTATTAGGATTATACGCTTTTGGTTTATTCCAAAAATCGAGACATGTAAACGATAAACTGGTTCCGTTTATCTGTTTGCTTTCTCCATTATTCACTTATTTCATCAATGAATATTCTAAAGTTTTATTTGCAGGATATGTTTTTGATAATGAATTAATTATACTAAACGGATTAATTACTTATTTAGGATTATTTATTACCAGTTCACGTAGTGAAAAAGAAATAAGTTTCTAATTCAGCTTAATACTATTGATGAATCAATTTGAATTTAAATACATTAAACTCAAATTGATTCTTAAAAAAATGATATGAAAAATCCATTTATAAAAATCAGTTTATACGCCGCTTTTATATTTTTAATTACCAATTGCGCATCCAAAAAAAATAATGGTGCAGCAGATGATAAAAAGGATATTCCTTTAAAAGACACTGTTGTTTACGTACAAAAAAATACTTCAAACAAAAAAACTTTCTTTAAAGATTCTGATCAAGAAACGGCTTGGGTTGACAGCATTTACAATAAAATGACTGTACAGGAAAAAATCGGACAATTGTTTATGGTTTCTGCCTATTCAAACAAAGATTCTGTACACGTTAATCAGATTAGTAAACTGATTGAAGATTATAAAATAGGAAACGTTATTTTCTTTCAAGGCGGGCCAGTTCGTCAAGCAAAATTAACCAACTTATATCAGTCAAAAGCAAAAGTGCCTTTGATGATCGGAATCGATGCTGAATGGGGATTAGCCATGCGATTAGATTCAACTTACCGTTATCCTTGGAACATGACTTTGGGCGCTATTCAAGATTTAAGTTTAATTGAAAATGTGGGAAGAAATATGGCAGCCGAAAACAAACGAATCGGCGTTCATTTCAATTTTGCACCAGTTTTGGATATTAACACCAATCCGAAAAATCCAATTATCGGAAACCGTTCTTTTGGTGAAGATAAAGTTAATGTAACCGAAAAAGCACTTGCTTTAATGAAAGGAATACAAGGAAATGGCGTTTTCTGCACCGGAAAACACTTTCCTGGACACGGCGATACTTCAACCGATTCGCATCATGCTTTACCGACCGTTAATTTCTCTAAAGAACGTATGGAATTAGTCGAACTATATCCATACAAAAAATTATTCGACGAAGGTTTAGCTTCTGTAATGGTAGCGCATCTTAATATTCCAAGCTTAGAATCACAGCCGAATTGTCCTTCTTCTGCATCCTATAATGTGGTGACCAATCTGCTTCAAAAAGAGTTACGTTTTAATGGCTTAATTTTTACAGACGGTTTGGCGATGAAAGGTGCAGCTAATTTTAAAGGTCCTGGAGATCTAGAAATCGCTGTTATTTTAGCAGGAAACGATATTTTGCTTTGTCCAGAAAATGTACCCGTTGCTTTTCAGAAATTGGAAGAGGCTTACAATACGCAAGTAATTAAGGAAGAACGATTGGCTCATTCGGTTAAAAAAATTCTTCATTTTAAATACAAAGCAGGATTAAATAAATACAAACCGATTGATTTAAATAATTTGTACAATGATTTGAATCCGTCGCAAAATGATGCTTTACATTATAAACTGTATGAAAATGCGATTACAGTTTTAAAAAACGAAAAAGAAATTCTTCCGATAAAAGATTTAAGCGAAAAAATCGCCTATATAAAATTGGGGGAAGACACCAATAGCGCTTTCGTTTCGACCTTAAAAAAATATACCAATATTACAGAAGTCAAAGACACCAATCTTGACAGTCTGAATAAAGAATTGAAAAAATTTGACAAGGTTATTATCAGTTATCATAAAGTAAATAAAGCTTGGGAAAAACAAGAATTCACCTTACAAGAAATGCTTTGGCTAAAAGAAATTGCAAAACACAATAAAGTAATTCTAGACATTTTTGCAAAGCCTTATTCACTATTGTCTATTAATAATTTTGATGATATTGAAGGATTGGTAGTTTCCTATCAAAACTCAGATATTAGTCAGGTTGTTTCGGCAGGATTGCTTTTTGGTGCCATTGAAGCCAAAGGAAAATTGCCTGTTTCTATAAATGATTCTTTCCATGTAAATGATGGTTTGACTACCGAAAAACTAAATCGTCTGGCTTTTACAGCTCCAGAAAATGTAAATATGAATCCGGCAATTCTGTCCAAAATCGATGCTGTGGCACAAAAAGCAATTGATGGTAAAATGGCACCAGGAATGCAGGTTTTAGTGGCCAGAAAAGGAAATGTTATTTTTCAGAAATCGTATGGAGCGCAAACTTATGATAACGGAAAAAAAGTAACCGATTCTGATTTATACGATGTAGCTTCAATTTCAAAAATGATTTCGACATTGCCAAATGTGATGCAATTGTACGATAAAAATAAAGTAGAGCTGGATACCAAACTGAAAGACATGCTTCCATTCTTTGCTAAAACAAACAAAGAAAATATCACTTTCAAAGATCTGTTAAATCATTACGCAGGACTTCAGGCATGGATTCCGTTTTACAAAGCAACTTTAGACAGCAACAACCAACCTTCTGAAAAATATTATCGTAAAGTAGCTGAAACTGGTTTTACAACAAAAGTTGCAGACAATCTTTACATTCGAAATGATTATCATGATACGATTATGAAAATTATTGCTAAAAGTCCTGTAGCTCTAAAAAAAGAATACAAATACAGCGATTTTACTTTTATCATTTTAAAAGAATATTTAGAAAGAAAAACACAGAAAAAATTAGAAAAGCTGAGTCAAGAAAATTTCTACAGCACTTTAGGAATGACTAATACGCTTTACAATCCGTTAGATAAATTCGACAAAAGCAATATTGCTCCAACTGAAATTGATAACTATTTCAGACATCAGGTTATTCAGGGTTATGTACACGATATGGCGGCCGCAATGGAAGGCGGAGTTGCAGGTCATGCAGGAATTTTTTCTAATGCGATGGATGTTGCCAAAATGATGCAGCTTTATCTTCAAAAAGGAAATTATGGCGGAATTCAATATTTTTCTCCACAAACTTTTGATGCTTTTAATACTTGCTATTACAAAAATCAAAACATTTTGAGAGGTTTAGGATTTGATAAAAGAGTACACAAAGGCGGACCAACTTGCGACTGTGTTTCTGAAGCCAGTTTTGGCCACACAGGTTTTACAGGCAACATGGCTTGGGCAGATCCAGAAACCGAAATTGTGTATGTATTTCTATCCAACAGAACGTATCCAGAAGTAGTAAATGACGAAAATAAATTAGCCAAAGGAAAAATCAGAGAAGAAATCCAACAGATCATTCAAGATGCAATAATAAAATAAATTCCAAATTTTAAATTCCAAATTCCAAACCCAAAGAGCATAAAAAATCTTTCCTCTTGCTTCTTTCTTCTTTAAAAAAAATCTAACCATCTAAAATATCAAACCCAATGACAAAAGAACGTTTAACCTCACTCGATGTCTTTAGAGGATTTACCATTCTCTTAATGACGATTGTCAATAATCCGGGAAGCTGGTCATCTATTTACCCGCCTTTAGAACATGCTGAATGGCATGGCTGTACGCCTACTGACTTAGTTTTTCCGTTTTTTGTTTTTATAATGGGAACTGCAATTCCGTTTGCAATGCCCGTAAAACATTTTGACGGAAGTGTTTTCAATAAAATTTTAGTTCGTTCTTTGCGAATCTTCTGTTTAGGATTATTTTTAAGTGTTTTCAGCAGAATCCATTTATTTGGTTTAGAAGGAATTCCGTTATTAGGACTAAGATTGGTAATTGCTTTTGCGGTTGCTTATGCCCTTTTAGGAAACTTTTCAATGAAAGTCAAAACCATTCTTGCCGTTGGAGTATTTCTAATTCTCATCTCATTATCATTTAGTGGTTTGGAGCATTTTGAAGACACCAGAATCCCTGGCGTTTTACAACGAATTGCAATTGTGTATTTTTTTACTTCTATTTTGTATTTAAAGACTAATTTAAAAACACAGCTTTTAGTTTTAGCAACGCTTTTAATTGGATATTGGCTTGTAATGGCTTTTGTTCCCGTTCCTGGATTTGGTCCTGCCAATTTCGACAAAGGAACCAACCTTGCCGCTTGGATAGACGATACACTTCTAAACGGACATTTATGGGCTTCATCTAAAACTTGGGATCCAGAAGGAATCTTAAGCACTTTGCCAGCCATTGGAACTGGAATTTTAGGAATGTACATTGGTCAGCTACTAAATTTATCTGTTGATAAAATGGAAATCGTAAAAAAGACCGCCATTGCAGGAACTGCTTTAGTAATTGGAGGTTTAATTTGGAACATCTTCTTCCCTATTAACAAATCACTTTGGACAAGTTCTTATGTTTTATATACAGCTGGAATTGCAACGCTGTGTTTAACGATTTTGTATTATATAATTGACATTAAAGGACATAAAAAATGGACGAAATTATTCCTGATCTGGGGCGTGAACCCGATGATCGTATTTTTCTTTTCTGGAATAATTCCGAGAGTTTTAAGTGGCATAAAAGTAGCCGATCCCGAAAAAGCTGGAGAAGAAATTGGACTTCAAGCGTATATTTATAATCATGGAATTGTTCCTTGTTTTGAGAACCCATTAAATGCGTCACTTGCTTATGCTTTGTCTTATGCTGTTTTCTGGTCGTTCATTTTATGGATTTTCTACAAAAAGAAACTGATTTTTAAAGTGTAATTAAGATTATAATAAATTACCACAACGAGTTACAATTTAATATTCCGTAGGAATATCTGGTCGGTAGAAAAAGAATATGTCATTTTGCATTGTGTTCCAGAGGAACACCTGATTTTATATAACAGCGTTCTGTTTTACCAACCAAACGTTCCTACGGAACGTATAACCGCAATACAAATTTTTAATTCTACCAATGAGACATTCCTACGGAATGAATTAAATAATTTCAGCCGGACTTAATAGTTTGATTTGGTCATCGTTCTAACACTTATGTAAAGATCATTTTTCTTTTTTTCTAAAAATTCTAAGAAAAGCAGTATCTTGCCGTACCAACAAAAGTGTCAGTTTATAAATTATGGATAGTCCGGTTGAAATTCCTTTTAAAAGCTTTATTCAGCTTAAACCCGAAGAAAGCACTGCTATTTATCTGCAGCTTGTTTTTGAATTTATCAAAGCCATACAAACGGGGTTTCTTCCCGAAGGTACTAAACTTCCTGGCACTAGAATTTTATGTAAAGTACTTTCTGTTAACCGAAACACTTTAATCAAAGCCTTTCAGGATTTAGAATCACAAGGCTGGATTGAAACACTTCCGAACAAAGGAACTTTTATTTTATCACAGCAAAAACAAAAAAACAAAGCTGAATTTGCTTTTTCGAAAGAACAAAATACCACTCCAGACAATACTGGCTTTAGTTTTCAGCGATCTACTATTCTTGAAAGTCCGATTGAAATTAGCAATTTGCCGTATCAATTTAATGACGGAATGCCCGATTTACGATTGGTACAAACCGATGTTTTGGCTAGATTATATGTTTCAAAATTAAAAAGAAGAAAAACATCTAAAACCTACGAACAGATAGAATTGCGTTCACATTCGAATTTTAAAACTCATTTTTCTAATTATCTGAATCTTACCCGAGGCATTCGCATTTCAACTTCAAATCTTCTTACGGCAAGCAGTCACGAAATCGCTTTGTATCTGGTTACAAAAGTGCTTATTACTCCAGGCGATAAAGTCATCGTAGCCTCGCCGGGATATTATATGTCGAATATGACATTGACAAATACTGGCGCTCAAATTATTTCTATTCCGGTAAATGAAGATGGAATTGATACGAAACGTTTAAAAGAAATTTGTGAAACAAACAAAATCAGGGTTTTGTATTTAACATCCAATTATCATTATCCAACCACTATTTCGCTTAGCGCTAAAAAAAGAATAGAAGTTTTGGATTTGGCCAATCAATACGGCTTTGTGATTTTGGAAGACGATTACGATTTTGAATTTCATTATGATAATAATCCTGTTCTCCCTTTAGCTGCTTTCGATTCCAATCAGAAAGTGGTTTATATTGGTTCTTTCGGAAAATCATTACCATCAGGATTCAGTTACGGTTTTGTCGCCGCACCAGCGGAATTTATTAAAGAACTCGAAAAGCATCAAAACATTCTTGAACCTAGAATTGATGTCATAAAGGAACAAGTTCTTACCGAATGGATTACCGAAGGCGAAGTGCATCGTCTTTCAAAGAAAAATAAAAAAATCTACAAAGAACGTCGCGATTATTTTGTTTCGATTCTTAATGAAAAACTAAAAGGCAAAATCAAGTTTAAAATTCCGCCAAGAGGATTGGCTATTTGGGTTGAATGGCTGGATCATTTTAATCTGATTCAGTTTCAAAAAGAATGTTCTAAACAGGGTTTATTTCTGCCAAAGATCATTTTATATCAAACCAAAAACCTCACAGCGACACGCTTAGGATTTGGGCATTTGGAAAAGGAAGAAATGGAAAAAGCAGTTTCTATTTTGGGCGAATGTCTTGAAAATATTATTAATTGAACGAAACAATTTTTCATAAAAAAACCATTCCGTAAAGAATGGTTTTTTTATTTTTATCAAAGACTTTTTTCTCTTTCCCAAAAACGATGTCTTCCCAAAGCTTTTATAAATGAAGTAGCTAGTAATTTGTCTGCGCCATTTTCGCTTGTCAAAACTCCAGGATCTTTTGCTTTTATATCACTGTTGTTTTTTAAGACTTGTACTCCTTCAGCTTCAGCTGCAATAAATTTACAGTGATGGTACGAATCGTTTAAAAACTCTTTTACTTCTTTTAATTTTGAAAGATCTGCAATTCCTTTTCCACTTGGAATAAAGACACCATCAAAAAGTACTGACGCCGCAATTTTATAAGTTTGCTCTACAGGAATTTCTGTCCCCTCTTGAGAAACAATTGTCCCTAAATGTGGCGCTATAATAACGGCTTTTGCTCCTGCATTTTGCAAGGCTGTTTTCATAACTTTTATTGAATCTGCACTTACGCCATCAGCACACAAAAAAGCAATTTGTCTCGTTGCAATCGTATTCGAAATGGTTAGATTTTTAAGCATACTTAAAGCGTCTGAACTTCCTACGTTCGGTTTTACTTTTGACGGTTCTTGATTTCCTTCATCATCTGCTCCTACTCCATGATTAATTGGTTTTTCGATATTTTTTGGAACGGGAATTCCTAAATTTTTAGCAACCATTGCCGCTAAATCAGTACTTACCTGATTTAAAAGTCCGAGCATTCTTTCTCTAATCGAAACCGTTTCCACTTTTCCCAATTCAAAAGACAAAGCACTGGCAATATGATCTTGTTCTATAGGCGTTTGGCTGTTGTAAAAAAGCGCTGCTTGACTAAAATGATCCGAAAAACTATTACTTCTTGCTCTAACTTTATGAGCATCTACGCGTTCATTAAAACTTACAAATCCGCCCTGATCCATTTTGGCTTGAAATGGGCATCCGCCACCTAAAGAATTGGGATGATAGCTCACTTTGCCTTTAGCAATTTCCTGCCGCATGTGCCCATCACGCTGATTGTTGTGCATTGGAGCAATGGTTCTGTTAATTGGAATTTCATGAAAATTCGGGCTTCCTAATCTTGATAATTGCGTATCGGTATACGAAAATAATCTTCCTTGTAATAAAGGATCATTTGAAAAATCAATACCAGGAACAATGTGTCCTGGGTGAAAAGCCACCTGTTCAGTTTCTGCAAAAAAGTTATCTGGATTTTTATTCAAAACCATTTTACCTATAATGGTTACTGGAACCAATTCTTCGGGAACTAATTTCGTTGGATCAAGCAAATCGAAATCAAATTTATGTTCGTCGCTTTCAGGAATTATCTGCACGCCCAATTCCCATTCTGGAAAATTTCCTGCTTCTATGGCTTCCCATAAATCCTGCTTATGAAAATCTGAATTTTTTCCTGATATTTTCTGCGCTTCATCCCAAGCAACTGCATGTGTTCCTAATTTTGGTTTCCAATGAAATTTTACAAAATGAGATTCATTTTTATCATTAACAAGTCTAAAAGTATGAACTCCAAAACCTTCCATCATTCTTAAACTTCTCGGAATCGCTCTATCGCTCATAACCCACATTATCATGTGCATGGATTCTGGCATTAATGAAATAAAATCCCAAAAAGTGTCATGCGCTGAAGCTGCTTGTGGAATTTCGTTATGTGGTTCTGCTTTAACGGCATGAATTAAGTCTGGAAATTTCATGGCATCCTGAATAAAAAATACAGGCATATTATTTCCAACCAAATCAAAAACGCCTTCCTGAGTATAGAATTTGACTGCAAAACCTCGAACATCTCGAGCTAAATCGGTAGATCCTCTAGAACCGGCAACAGTCGAAAATCGAACAAAAACGGGTGTTTTAATACTAGTATTGTTTAAAAAGCCTGCTTTGGTATATTTCCCCATGGTTTTGTACAATTCAAAATAACCATGAGCTCCCGAACCTCGTGCATGAACAATACGCTCTGGAATTCGTTCATGATCAAAATGGGTGATTTTTTCTCGTAATATGAAATCTTCTAAAAGAGAAGGACCTCTTTCTCCAGACTTTAAAGAATTGTTGTTATCATTTATTTTAACGCCTTGGTTGGTGGTTAAAAATTCATTTTCAGCATTTGATTTGTTATATTCTAAATCATTCTGTTTTCCTTCAGAATTGTCTTGATTTGTTTTTTTCGAATTTTTCATTTTCTGTTGATTTTACAGTTTATCATTCAATGAACTACTATTTCAATTGAGGGTTTCTCATGAGGGGTTTCTCAAAAATAGGTTAACAAAGTTATACTGCTTTTTAGCTCAAAAATTATACAATTAAATTTCAGGATTATAATATTTTAACTAAAACACAAATTGATAATCAGTACTTTACTTATAATTATATAATTCCATTTTTTAATATTATAACAGAAAAAGTCATTTTAAAAGTAACTTTGAAATAGAGTTTTAGTTCAAAAAAAGAGCTTTATGATTTATATTATTATACAATTAATTTTAGTTTCCATTGGAGCGACATCGGCCATGACTTGGTTTAGTTATGTGATGTCTAAAAACTTTCAAGAATTGTATAAAGAACCTGTTTTATTGAGTTTTGCTCTAAAGAAAACAAACATCAGCCTTTCTGAAAAATCTCAGAAAACTTGGGGATGGCTGATACATTACGTTATAGGTTTTCTATTTGTTATGGGATATCAAATAGTATGGGTAAAGAACATAGTACCAGTTTCTCCACTCAATGCTCTCCTACTAGGAGTTATCAGTGGTGTAATTGGCATATTCAGCTGGATTATCATATTTAAAATGACCAATCATCAACCCCCAATTGATTTTAAAGGTTATTATATTCAGCTGTTCTTTGCCCATATTATTTTTGCTGTCACTGCAACGGCACTTTACTCTCTTTCATTAACCCTTTTAATTCTTTTGAAAGCTTATGTCACTGTCTAAATACCATCAAAAAAGAGATTTTAAACAAACCCGTGAACCTAAAGGAAAAGTTGAAAAATCGGCTAACGAATTGATTTTTGTAGTGCAGAAGCATGCCGCATCTCATCTTCATTATGATTTTAGGTTAGAAATGGATGGCGTTTTAAAAAGCTGGGCAGTGCCAAAAGGTCCGTCAATGGATCCTGAAATAAAACGTCTCGCCATGATGGTTGAAGATCATCCGTACAGTTACAAGGATTTTGAAGGCACAATTCCAGAAGGAAATTATGGCGCAGGAAATGTAATTGTGTGGGATAACGGAACCTATACTTCTGATGAAAAAACAGCTTCTGACGAAAAACAATTATTAAGCGATTTAGAAAAAGGACGTTTGAGTTTTGTTTTAAAAGGCAAAAAACTAAAAGGCGAATTTTCGTTGGTTAAACTTCACGGCAAACAAGAAAATGCCTGGCTTTTAATCAAAAAAAATGATAAATATGCTTCTAGTGAAGACATTTTAGAAAAAAACAAATCGATTATTTCTAAAAGAACTTTGGAACAGCTGATAGACAAATCTGAAAAACTGGCTTCAAAAACAGAAGAAAAAACAGTCGAGAAAAAAGCTGTAAAAAAAAAGTCTAGTCCGAAAGTTGAAATAGCTGAATTTATAAAGCCAATGCTTGCCAGCGTACGTGAAGAACCTTTTAATGATGATGAATGGGTTTTCGAAAATAAATATGACGGCTATAGAACCATTGCTGTCATTAATGCGCAGCAAGTCGATTTATTCAGTAGAAATAAAATTTCTTTTAATGCAAGTTTTAAGCCCATTGCAGACGAATTAAAACAAATAGATCATACAGTTGTTTTGGATGGCGAAATTGTGATTGAAAATAATTCTAGCAAAACCGATTTTCAACTGCTTCAAAATTACATGAAAACCGCAATCGGAAATCTTAAATATTATGTTTTTGATTTATTGAATTTGGATGGAAATCTGATTACCGAATTATCACTTCTGGAACGAAAAGAACTGCTGAAAATTCTCTTCAATAAATATTCTTTTTCAAATGTTTTTTATTCTGAACATACCGTTGGCGACGGAATACAACAATTTGAAAAAGCGGTTAAAAACAAAACAGAAGGAATCATTGCCAAAAAATCTGATAGCACTTATACCGTAAATAGAAGAAGTTCCAACTGGCTTAAAATAAAAACCGCCAATGAAGAAGAAGCAATTATTATTGGAATCACAGAACCTAAAAATTCGAGAAAGTATTTTGGAGCTCTTTTACTTGGTCAATATGATGGCAAAAAGCTGCATTATATTGGCAAATGCGGAACGGGTTTTACAGAAGCAATCCTTAAAGAATTATACACTAAACTAAAACCGCATTTTATTGAAAAATCGCCGCTTGATGAAAAAGTTCCTTTGCGCGACCTAATTCAATGGGTAAAACCAAAAGTCGTCTGTCAGGTGAAATTTTCGGAGTGGACCCAAGATCAACATTTAAGACATCCTGTTTTTCTTGGATTAAGGATTGATAAAAATGCTGCGGAAGTTAATTTTAATGGCAATGAGAATGGAAATAACAATAGTAATAAAGATTCTAATTTAATTGAAATGGGACATTTAAATAAACACAAGGCCGAAAATGATTACGATCTAAAAATTGGTAAAACGACTTTACATCTCACTAATCAGAATAAAATTTATTTTCCAAAAGATAAGATTACAAAAGGCGATATTGTGCAATATTATAATGAAGTTTCAGAACTGATTCTGCCCTATTTAAAAGATCGTCCAGAGTCGATGAACCGTTTCCCGAACGGAATTGATTCTCCAAGTTTTTATCAAAAAGATGTTGATGTCGATAAAATTCCGAAATGGCTTAAAACCAAAAAAATCTTCTCAGAATCCAACAATGCCGACATTGATTATCTAATCTGCAATAATAAAGAAACATTGCTGTATATGGCCAATTTAGGCTGTATTGAAATGAATCCGTGGAACTCGACCATCAAACATATTCAGAATCCAGATTGGCTCGTAATTGATTTAGATCCTGCAAAAGATGATTTCACGCAAGTTGTGCAAACTGCTTTGGTTGTAAAAGAAGTTTTAGACGAATTAGAAACCGAATGCCTCTGCAAAACTTCTGGAGCTTCTGGGCTTCATATTTACATTCCGCTTGGAGCACAATACGATTATGATTCTATAAAAATTCTAGGCGAATTGATTGCCAAAGAAGTGCATTCCAGACTTCCTGATAGTACTACAGTAGATCGAAGCATTAAAAAGAGAAATAATAAATTGTACATTGATTTTTTGCAAAACCGACGCGGACAAACTTTGGCGGCACCTTATTCTGTTCGTCCAAAACCTGGCGCTACAGTTTCTACGCCTTTGGAATGGGGTGAAGTGAATGACAAACTGCATCCTTCGCAATTTACGATCAAAAATGTATTAAGTCGTTTTGAGAAAAAAGGCGATCTGTGGAAACCTGTTTTATCTAAAGGGGCTAATATTAAAAAGATTATTCACAAACTGGAAAATAACCAAAACAGTTAAGACGATTTTTTCTTTTTATTTTCGAGACTGGCTTTCAGCATTTCCATTAAATCGTCGCTTTGTTTGTGTACGACTTTTAATTTTGGAGTCGCTTTCTGTGGTTTTCCTTTTGCTTTCTTTTTAATGATATCCAAAAGTTTGGCAGTATATTCGTCTTTAAACCCAGAAATATCAAACTTCTCTGTCAGCTGATCGATTAGTTTTTCGGCCATGTCCATTTCTTTTGTCGATTTTTTAGACATTGGCGGAAGCTTTAATTCACTCGTGCTTCTAATTTCCTGTTCGAATCGGATTCGGTTTAAAACAATAACATTTTTATACGGTTTTAAAATTGCCAGACTTTCTTTGTTTCTTAAAACAAATCTAGTAACACCCACTTTCCCTGAAGCCTCAAGCGCATCACGAAGCAATCCGTAAGCATTCATTGCGCCTTTGTCGGGCTCCAAATAATACGGCTGTTCGTAATAAATACTTTGGATTTCTTTTTCGAAAGCAAAACTTTCAATATCAATTGTTTTGGTTTTAATGGCATCCGCGGCTTCAAAATCAGAATCTTCCAGAATAATATATTTGCCTTCCAGATTATATCCTTTTACGATATTGGCGTAATCTACTTCTTTGCCCGTATTTTCATTAACCCGTTTAAATTTGATATTAGCATGATCTTTTGCATCCAGCATATCCATATCTAGACTGCTTTCCTGCACTGCCGAAAACATTTTTATTGGAATATTAATCAACCCAAAACTTACCGAACCTGTCCAAATCGCTCTCATGACATTTGTTTTAAAAATTGAACTCCAATTTAGTTCATCTAAAAAAGGTAAGCCTTACAAAATCAACAGATTGTTTTATATAATTGTGAATTGTAAAATGTAAAATGTAAAATGTGAGATGTAAAATGTCTTAATTAATAACATTTCAGATCTCACATTTTACATCTCACATTCTTTTACCAGCCTTTAACTGCGCCACCTTTAAATTCTTGTTCGGCTGCTTTTTCTACTTCTGGAGATTGAAAAGCTTGTAAAAACTGTTTTACTTTTTCTTCATTTTTATTGTCTTCACGGCTTACTACCAAATTCACATAAGGCGATTCTTTATCTTCAACAAACAAAGCATCACGAGAAGGAACCAATCCTGCTGCAGAAGCAAAAGTATTGTTGATGATCGCAATAGAAACATTTTCGTCGTCTAATGCACGAGGCAATTGAGGCGCTTCTAGTTCTAATATTTTTAAATTTTTAGGATTGCTCACAATGTCAGTTACCTTTGGCAATAAACCAACGCCATCTTTCAATTTCAATAATCCGTTTTTCTGTAAAAGCAATAACGAACGTCCTCCGTTTGTTGGATCATTTGGAATAATAATCGTGCTTTCGTTTTTCAATTCAGAAAGGCTTTTTATTTTTTTAGAATAAGCTGCAATCGGATACACAAATGTTTTTCCGATAATAGCCAATTTGTAACCGCGCTGTTTTGATTGTTCGTCTAAATACGGTTTATGCTGAAAAGCATTTGCATCGATATCACCCTGACTCAAAGCTTCGTTTGGAATTACATAATCGTTGAAAGAAACTAATTCTACTTCCAATCCGTATTTTTCTTTTGCTACTTTTTTAGCCGCTTCTGCCACTTTCAATTCAGGTCCCGAAGCTACCCCTACTTTTATAAAATGAGGATCGTTGTTTTTACTTTTTCCGCAGTTTGATAAAACAAGCGCCAAAGCCAAAACTCCAGCTATTTTTAAAATATTTCTTTTCATGATAATTGTATATTTCTTAAATTTTAAACTTCTAACATTTCACTTTTGACTTTCGACTTTCGACTTTCGACTAAAATTTTATCTATGATCAAATCGCTTTGATAATCTATCTCCCGCAAACTGAATTACGAATACCAAAATGACCAATAAAGCCAAAACTGAATTCATTGTTACGGCATCATAACCAATATATCCGTACTGATATCCAACTTGTCCTAAACCGCCTGCTCCAACAGCTCCGCCCATTGCAGAATATCCAACAAGAGTGATTAAAGTAATTGAAGCTGCATTAATTAAAGAAGGCAAAGCTTCTGGCAATAATACTTTGTACACAATTTGCAAAGGAGTTGCTCCCAAAGCTCTTGCTGCTTCGATTAATCCTGACGGAAGACTTAATAAACTATTTTCTACCAATCGAGCAATAAATGGCGCCGCACCAATGCTCAACGGAACCAAAGCGGCACTCACACCAATTGAAGTTCCGACAATGGCACGTGTAAACGGAATCATCCAAACGATTAAAATAATGAATGGTATAGAACGAAAAATATTCACCACTACCGATAATGTTCTGTTTAAAACTGGCTGTTCCAGAATTTGATTTTTACGCGTTAAGAACAATAAAATTCCTGTTGGAAGTCCTAGCAAAAAACCGAAAAAGCCCGATACAAAAGTCATAACAATGGTTTCCCATGTTCCTTTTAACAATAAATCTATAAGAGAATCAGACATAACCTATTATTTCTGTTTTAATGTGTTTTGAATTAAAATATTGAATAGCAGCATCGTAATTTTCGCGTTTTCCTGAAAGTTCAATCAGCATTACGCCAAAATTCACTTCGCCTGCCTGATCCATTTGTGCGCTAACGATTTTAAAATCGGTATCAAAAAGTCTTGAAACTTCTGAGATAACAGGCTCGTTAACCGACTTTCCTGTCATTTCTAATTTTAATAACGGATTCAGATTTCCGTTATCTTCTTTTTGCAATTTATCTTGATACACAGACGGAACTTCGATATGAAGAGAAGAAGAAATAAATTCCCTTGTCAATTCATGTTTCGGGTCGGCGAAAATTTCTCCAACACTTCCCTGCTCGATTAATTTTCCGTGACTGATCACTGCAACTTCATCACAAATAGATTTTACAACTTCCATTTGGTGCGTAATTAGTAAAACGGTAATATTAAGACGTTTATTAATGTCTTTCAGTAAATTTAAAATCGATCTAGTTGTTGCAGGATCTAGCGCACTTGTTGCTTCATCGCACAATAAAACTTTCGGATTATTGGCTAAAGTTCTTGCAATAGCAACACGCTGCTTCTGCCCTCCTGAAAGACTTGCTGGATAATCGTTGGCTTTTTCTGCCAATCCAACCAATTGCAATAATTCTAAAACACGAGTTTTGATTTCGCTTTTTGAAGTTCCAGCCAATTCTAAAGGAAAAGCCACATTTTCAAAAACCGTTCTTGAAGAAAGCAGATTAAAATGCTGAAAAATCATTCCGATTTGTCTTCTTTCAATCGCCAGTTCTGCGTTTGATAACTGCATTAAAGCTTTTCCGTCAACGATAATTTCGCCAGAAGTTGGCCTTTCCAACAAATTCACGCAGCGAATCAGCGTACTTTTTCCTGCTCCGGAAGTTCCAATTACACCAAAAATTTTCCCTTCAGGAACCTTTAAAGAGACATCAGACAAAGCAGCGACAATTCTGTCTTTCTGATGAAAAGTTTTGGTTACATTTTTTAATTCAATCATTCTTTACAGTTTAAAAACAAAAAAGCCTTCCATTAATTAGTTGAAAGGCTTTCTTGAAATAAATTTTATCATTTTATATATTAAGCCAGATCAATAAATACCATTACAATAGCACAGCACATCATGCTGTAACGATAATAATTATTCATTTTCTGGTTATCTTTCTTCATAGCGAGTGCAAATTTAAACAGTTATTTTTAATTTTTAGCTATAAATTGTTAAAACTTTTAATACCCTATCAATGTAGTAGGTTATTTTAAATAAAAAAATCCAAATTCCAATTTAGCTTGGAATTTGGATTTTAAAATATTGGCATTTAGAACTTAATTGTTCTGTTCTGCAATTGCCGATTTGTTCAGTTTTACCACTCTAATTTTCTTATTGGTATTATCTGATAAGAAAATACGATCATCAAGCTGTGCAGTTCCTACAATAGTTCCGAACTTATTCTCGCCAAAAATATCTGAAGCATTCAAAACCGCTTTATAATTTTTTCTGATAAATTCTTCTTTTGGATACAATCTTAAATAAGATGTGCTTCCTTCATTTTCTGTAGTTACCGCCCATTCTTTACTAAAAGAAACTGCAATTGGTTTTATGTCTACAAACTGCACTTTATCTGGTTCAATAGGAGTTGTTAGCGAATTCTTAGCATTTGCTTTAATGTTTGCGATATCATAGTACAGATAACTTTTTGCATCTCTTCCTGCAACCACAAGATTTCCGCCATACACATCCATAGAATATACTTCCGTGTAGCCATTTAAGGTGTTTAATTTAGCGATTGGCTCTAAATTCCAATTGCTTGTCTCGGTAATCTGAGAAGTTTCAAATACTTTAATGCTTTTTTCTTTTTCTTTTACGAATATCAATCCGTCTTTTACTACAACGCCAAAAACGTGCACAAAAGTCTGCCACCATTGTCCGTTTCCTACCGTACTGATTCCAGCATTTGTAGTTTCATCAAAAACAAATAATCTAGATTCTGTACTTCCAACATAAATACGTCCGTTGTCAACCGAAACCGAAGTAAGACTTGTAAGCGGAATTGTCGTTGTTCCTTTTGTATATTCTTTAATTGTTTTAATGTGGGCTAATGTCAGAGCATTAAATACTTCTAAAACATTTCCGTTGATAACGTATAGTTTTTCGTTTGCAACTGCGATTCCTTTCGGATCAAATGCTTCAGCACTCCCTGGAATGTTTTCCGCTGTAATCGAAGCTTCATCTGTTGGGTAATAATAACTATAATCTTTGGTCTCATTGTCGTCTTTACTGCAATTGGTAAAAAAGCAAAGAGCAAATATCAGAGGCAAAATATTTTTCATCGTTGTTTTATATTTTAATTCCATTTTCCTTCGCCTTTGTATTTGACTAAAAATGGGTTTTTCGGATTGATTTTAAACACTGGTTTTTTATAATTTCCGCTTACGTAATTTGTTTTCTCATACGTTTTCAAAACGTCTGGATCTGTAAAAGGAAGATCATTCAGATAAATTAAATATTTATAGAAATCTGTCAGCATTTCCTGTTGGCCACCACCTTCACCGCTATTTGCTAAATTACTGCTGTGGCTAAAACCGATGTGATGCGAATATTCGTGCGACCAAACCGACATTTCTCCAACCCAATGTCCCGTTACGTAACCCGATTCCCATTGCGATGCTAGATTTCCTCCGCCCCAAGCAGAATCTCCTCCAACCATTGCCATCCAAACGGTTCTTTTATCTAAATAATTCCAGTATATTTTTTCGATTTCTTCTTTAGAATAATAATCATAAACACCGTCTTTATCTTCTGCATTTCCGTGCCAGTTTAACGCACCGTTTATGCCTGTTCCAGCTGCAGCGGCTTGTTCTTGTTTGTATTTATCAAAATTGGTGAATGTGCTGTAATACAACGGATGACTCAAGGCATAAGAATAATTAATAATCATGGTAATGGCTTCTTTTGCCAAAGCTGGATTCATAGGAAGAAATTTACCCATTTCATTAATGTGGTATCCATCGTGAAACTGAACCAAATGATTTGATTTTATTTTTTTGAATTTTAGAAATAAAGGATCATCCGATTCTACTGAAAATTGAATTGCTCCAGAAGAAAATCCTTCAATTTTCTCGATCGTTACTGTATTTCCAGTTTCTAATAAATAATCGTTTGCTTTTTCTGTTAAAGGAAGTTTATGAAACGAACGATGAAAAGCTGGTATTTTAGAAAAAGTGTAAAGCACAAATTTTTTATCATAATTTGGCAGTTTCGCATAGATTTTCACATTTGTAAGTCCGACTGGAGAATACAACGAAATCTGTACAGAATCTTTTCCTTTTTGGATAACCTGAAGCGGTTCGTTTACTCGAAACCATCGGTCTGTTTTATCGTACATTTTTGAAGGACTTTCACCATCTTCAAACATGGTCATTGGCTTATTTTCTGCTGGTAAAGCTGTAGCGTCTATGCTTGGCAGATAATTTGGTTTGTACGAATCTCCATCGTCACTACAACCAAAAATAATACTTGCCAATAGGGCAAATACAAAAAAGTGAGTGTTTTTTCTCATCAGTATGTCAGTAGGTTTGGGGTTAAAAATATGGTGCAAAACTATAAATATGATTTTTAAAAACAAGTGTATTGCAAGAAAAATATGAACTATAAGTTTACTAATTGTAAATTTTGTATACTTACACTATACTTTTAAATTACTTAATACTTTGATTTTCAAACATCTTATGTTATCTTTTTATCTTCTGTTTTTTTGAATAAAGATTGATATACAATCCTAATATAACGAAGATAACACCGACTAAAGTATATAAAGTCAAAGGTTCATTGACAACAAAATAGGCGATTAAAAATCCGAATATAGGACATAGGAAAAGCCAATACGAAGCTTTTACTGGATCTATCTTTAAAAGATACAGCCAAAACTGAATGGCTCCAATAGAGACAGCAATTTCTAACCATGCTGTCGAAAACCAAAAATCGGCATTAAAAGTGTTTTTATCCGATTCGTAAGTCAATCCTAAAGCTGGAAGCAGAAATAGAGCTCCAATTATGGTCTGCCAGCCGTTAATGGTTAGAATGTGTAATCCGTTCCATTCTTGTTTTGAGTAATATATAGTTCCTAATGAGTAAGCAATCATGCTGACAATTAAAATGAGTATTCCGCCGGGAGTTGCAAAGCTGCTTTGTAATAAGGGATAGGCCGCAAAAAAAACACCCGCAAAACAAAGCACTAAACTGATTACACTTTTAAAATTGATTTTATGAGATAACCAAACTGCAGAAATCAAAACAATAAAAACCGGATTAGTTGCTACTGCTAAACTCCCTAAACCTGCGGATACTTTTTGCATAGCAATAACATACAGCCCCAAATAAAAAGTAATGTTCAGCAAACCATAAATACTGATTTGAATCCACTCTTTTTTTTGAGGCAGTCGTTTTGCCATTATAACATGTGAAATTACAAGCATGATGCTTCCTGCAATTAAAAATCTAAAAATGGAAATCACAAAAGGCTGTGCAAAATGGAATCCGATTTTTGTGGCTGTCGAGGCAGACGCCCACAAAAAAGCGAAAATAATTCCAATAAAAATTACTTTCCATTCTTTTAACTGACTTAAAATTGGAAGCTTTTTTTCTTTAATCATTG
Source organism: Flavobacterium movens (assembly GCF_039581425.1). NCBI lineage: Bacteria > Pseudomonadati > Bacteroidota > Flavobacteriia > Flavobacteriales > Flavobacteriaceae > Flavobacterium > Flavobacterium movens. Next base: position 309,951 of record NZ_JBCPXY010000002.1, on the reverse strand, counting down.
TAAAATAAATGAGTCTGTTTAAGAGAAATTAAGTGTTTCTATTTCGCTTAAATCAGCATTGAATTTGACAAAACTGGCAGGAAATCCAGATTTAATTTTTCCAACTCTATCTTGCATACCAATAGCAGAAGCTACTCTTGTAGAAGCCATTTTTATTGCTTCATCTGCAGAAACTTGCAGATGGTTATAAGCATTTTGTACTGCTTCTGCCATTGAAATTGTTGCTCCCGCCAGATTGCCATCTTCATTTCTATAAAAGCCATTTTCTAAATGCGCATCAAAATTATCCCACTTAAAATTGGCTACTTTTCGGCCTAAAAACGTTGCATCGCTTATTAGAAAGAATTTATCTTTTTTTAATTTATATGCCACTCTTGCCGCGGCATAATCACAATGTGCGCCGTCTAGAATAACTGGGGCATAAACTTCATCGTTTTCAAAAACGGCTCCAACCAAACCTGGCTCACGATGTCCAAACTGTGTCATGGCATTAAACAAATGTGTTACGAGATTTATTCCTTTTGCAAAGTAAGGTTGTGCTTCTTTGTGCGAAATAGTCGAATGCCCGATTGAAATGGTAATGCCACTTTCAATCAGCTTATTTAATTGCTGTTCTGTAAAACATTCTGGAGCGATTGTAATTACTTTGATGACATCTTTTCCTTTTTCGATAATTTCATCCAATTCTTCATCAGTCGGTTTTCTAACCTGATCAATGCTGTGCGCGCCGCGTCGTAACGGATTTAAAAATGGTCCTTCTAAATGCATTCCGATAACGCCATTATTGTGCTTTTTCATGTAAGCCCGAACTGCTTCAATTCCTTCTAAAATGGTTTCTTTTGAAGAAGATATCAAACAAGGTAAAACATGCGTTGTGCCATATTTTAAACTGGCGTCATAAATATCCTGAATCGTTTCTTCGTTTGGAGTCTGACTGAAATACAGTCTTTCTCCTCCATTGATCTGAATATCTATAAATCCTGCCGAAAGATGATTTCCTCCCAAATCAATTTTTTCCAAATCATTTGGGATTTCTTTTTGCACCGAAATAACTTTTCCGTTTTCAATAATTACCACTCCATTTTCAATTATTTCATCGCCTGTATGCACAACAGCATTTACAATCGCTTGTTTCATGTTTTAATTTATTTCTTTATAATTTTACTGCTAATTGAAGTCTTTGCATCATTTACATTTAAGAGATAAATGCCCTGCGGCTGATCTGCTAATGAAAATGAAATTTCTTTTTCGTTCAAATTTACAGAGGTAGATCGGATTAATTTTCCAGATAAATCAAATAATTTAATGTTTGCAATTCCGTCTGCATTATTAAATTTAATTTTTACCAAATCACTAACTGGATTTGGACTTATTTCAATTCCAAAATTCTGATTTTCAATTGCAGCTTCTCCTACTTTTTTCGCTGATAAATTTGATGGAGGCAAAAAAGTATCAGTTCCATTTGTCAGCCAGTTTAAACTAAAACGCACAAAATACATTTGATAGGTTGAACTTTCTCCATTTTCATAATAAATACCAATTGTTCCGTCTGGCAAAATTGTTAAGCTCGAATAAGCCGATGCTCCTGCAAAAATAGTTTTTGGTGTTCCCCAAGTTGTTCCTTCATCAGTACTCATTTGCACACTCACATTTTTACGGCTGCTGGCAAACGGAATAGAATGCAATAATCGATTTTTATCATAACCATCAAGTGTAGAAGTATAACGTATAAAATCGCCATCGCAATTTGGGTCTGTAATACTCGTTTGATTATAAGCTGTTCCCCAACTCACGCCTTTGTCAGTTGAAATATTAAAACGGCGTGTTCCTGAATTTCGGATACTCATCATAATATTTCCGTTATTTAACTCTACCACTTTGGCTTCATCACCATCCAATTCTGCTCTTCCTGTAGAAGCTGTCCAAGTAACGCCGTGATCGGCACTCGTGATCATATAATTATTAATATGCTCGACTCCTGAAACATTTTCTCTAACGGCAATTGCAGCAACAATTTTTCCGTCACGCAATTGATGTGCTCTTCCTGAAGCCACAAATAATCCTTTCCAATTTGGGTTTGGTCCGTAAATCTGACTGGTAATATCTACAGGCGTTCCCCAAGTTACTCCGTTATCGGTACTATGAATAACCAAAACTTTTGCCGGTGCTGCATTTGTCGAAGCAAAAAAACCTTTTTCAGCAGAAACCAAACATAATAATTCGCCCGTTGTTTTGTCTAAAACTAATGCCGCATCGCCTGCTCCTGTTGCCGCTCCAAAATTGGCAATTGTTAGTGGCGACGACCAAGTTTTTCCGTTATCTGTACTTCTGCGGACAACTGGATCTATTTTGGCTGCTAAATCGCCTGCTCCATTCCATCTTTTGTCTGTTACCGTTACCAGCGAACCATCGGCAGCAGTGATGATTGCTGGAATACGATAACTTGCAGAACCTGCATCGCCAGGAGTAAACAAAAGTGTATTGGCTAGCAAAATCACTCTATTTCCTGATACTGTATTTATTGTTGTAGTATACGTTACAGCATTTGCCACAATCGATTCGCAGGTTGCATCTAATAAATTTCCTTCTGTTGCGCTAGCCGAAACATCATAAATAATCCAAAAATAATTATCTCCAGAAACTAATGCTTTTGAGCCATTAGCTGTAAGATTTCCGCTTGACGGAGAAACTGTCGCAAACAAAGTCGCCGTTGTCGGATTGAAAATCGATGTACTGCCACTTGAATATATTTTGATATTGGTTACATCTGAAATATTAGTCGTCCCTGTCATCGTAAACTTTAAAGCACTTACAGTCAATGGATTTAAATTGCCTGAAACAGAAGCTTTTACCGCTATAATTCGCTGATCTGTATCACCTAAACCTGTTGGCAATTCAGTTTGTATTAATGAAATAGAATTAATCTGCATTTCGTTTGTCTGTGCAATTACTGATGCTCCATTCATTAAAGTCCCAGGATGATTATTTCCTGTAATGTCTGGTACTATTGTGCCACTTATATTTTCAAAATCCCAGGCTGCGAGTAAACTAGTTTCTGATCCTGTAATTACGGCTGTTTTATCTGTTACAACTTCGGCTGCAGTCATGGCTTTACTCCAAAAACGAATATCGTCGATTTGTGCATTCATATATGAGGCAAAATTGCTTAGAGTTCCAAAAAACAAATCCCCAGTATTGGAAACCGTATTAGTTCCTCCAATATTTGTGGATGTTTTGGTTTGCTGTAAGACTCCGTCCACATAAATTTTACAACTTGTTGTAGCAACATCTACAACCATTGCCAAATGATGCCATACATTATTTGCAATATTCGAAGTTCCGTATGGAGGTCCTGCCGCTCCCGCACTTGTGGTCAGGTTTACTCCAAATTGTCCTCCTCCTCCCGAAGTGTTATTAATAAATTCATATCCAATTCCCGAACCATTTGGGCGTTTGCTTATAATGCGTTTTCCAAAATCTGAAGTTTTGATTTTACAGGTTATGGTTAAATTTTGTCCCGCTGCTAAGTTAAAATCGCTATGATTTGAAACCAGCATATAATCATTTACACCATCTAAATTTAAAACCATCGGAAAAGCATTTGAAAATGTAAATGTTCCAACCAGAGTTCCTGGATGGTTATTTCCTGAAACATCTGGAACTGAAGTTCCCGTTACGTTTTCAAAATTCCACGCGGCCAAAAGATCTGTTGCGGGAGCATTTACAACTGCGATCATATCTGCCTGTAATTCCGTTGCGGTCATGGCTTTGTTCCAAATTCGGACATTATCGATTTGTCCTGCCCATTTGAAACTGTTGGAAGCATCGGAAGTTGCACCAATTACAAAGTTTACGGCATTAGAAAAATCTGATGTGACTGAAGTAAATGCTTTTCCTGTATTGACCAAAACACCATCTAGATAACCATAAATCGTTCGATTACTCGAAGCATCAATAACCAAAGCAATATGATGCCAGGTTCCGTCAGCAATTGAATTAGCAGAATATCCTGCAGTACTAATATTTGCTGGAGTTCCTGTTCCGCTTGCATTCATGGCAAATTTTCCGGCATTGGTTCCGTTTCCTGTCCAAAACTCATAGCCATTTCCAGACGTGCCATTTCTTTTGGCAAAAATTCTTGGAGTTCCAGTATTCGTTGTGGTTTTTATCCAACAGGTTACGGTTTTATTTTGACCCGAACCAAAGTCTAAATCTGGATGATCTGTCACTGTCATGTAAGCCGAAGTGCCATCAAGGTTTAAAACCTTACCGCTTTGCCCTTTTGTATTTATAGTGTAGAAACACATTAAACACAAACAAAAATAGAGTAATACATTTTTCATAGTTTTTAATATTTGGTTATAAATTGGTTAATAAGCAAAAAAATAAAATCGAAAAACTTGATGGACTGGCGAATAATCAGGATAAAAAGGCTTTAGTTATTTTCAAGATATTCGTTTAATATTTGTGTACAATACCACTCTTGTCTTGGCAAGTGAAACGGTCCTTTATAAAGATTTCCTTTTGCGGTTTGCGCTACGCTGCCATCTCTGTGCAAGTAGCCAAACCATTCGCCATTTTCTTTATCATGAAATTTACTGTACGAGTAATCGTGAATCATTTTGTGCCATTTTGCATATTTCTCATTTCCTGTCATGGTGTAAGCCAGTAAGGTTGCAATAATCACCTCATTATGTGGCCACCAGAATTTCATATCCTGCCAATATTCCTGAACAGGATTTCCGTAAACATCAAGGAAATATAGAATTCCTCCGTGTTCCTTGTCCCAGCCACGTTCCCACATATAATCGAGCATTTTACAGCCTAATTCAATTAAATGCGGATCATTATTTCTATATTTCGCTTCATGCAGAATAAACCACGCGCCTTCTATAGCATGTCCCGGATTTAATGTTCTTCCGTCAATGTGATCAATTATAGAACCGTCTGGAGCGACTTGTTCCATTACACATTTTATATCATGCTTTACGAAGTCATTTTCGATTTCGGCTATCCATTTCATAATCCATTCATCACAACGCGGATCGCCAATATTTTCTCTTAATTGTTGTGCGGTATTGATCATAATCATTGGAGAACCAATTCCTTTTGAAGGTCTTACATTGGTATATTTTGGTTCTAATAAACCTGGAGTTGTGGTGTATTTGATACATTCTCCAAAAAGATGACGTGCTTGTTCTGCTGCCGCTTCATCTCCGCTGGCTTTTGCGAAAGCACTCAAAGCAATTACGGCAAAAGTTTCAGAAAAATAATAACGGCGTTTACGTATCGGGCTTCCATCTTGCGTGACATGAAAAAACATACGTCCATCTGTATCAAAACAATGTTTGTTTATAAAATCGATTCCGGATTTTGCGCCTTCAAGCCATTCTTGTTTGGGTTCTATTGTGTTGTAAAGTGTAGATAACAACCATGAAGTACGCCCTTGAAACCAAACTGATTTATCGGTATCTATTAAATCTCCAGTTTGGTTCCGCATCAGTAAGTAACCACCATGCTTAGTATCTATTGAACGCGGAAACCAAAATGGAACTGTATTATTTAATAATTGGTTCTGATAAAACTCTTTTAATTCTATTAAATCAGTTTTTGAATAGCTCATTTTAATATATGTTTTTACACCTGAAATTCGATTCAGGTTTTGTTATGTTGATAGGTGAAATCGCTTTAGATGTAAATTCAGTTCATCTAAAGAAAAAATATAGTGTAAGAGACGTTTTCTAGTTTTGGTGCACAGAATCCAGTTCTAGCCTAAAAGTGGAACATGGAAGACTGGCTTCGTTTACCAGATTTGCTGTTGTATAAGGCATGTATGCGTATAAAATTTCTTTTATTTTCTGGTCTTTCGGAATGCTAATCTGCACTTGATCTTTTATAATTATTGCTTTACTTTCAATCCGAATTCCTTTATCGGTAACTAATTCAAATCCGATTACCTCTTTTTTATCTGCTGTAAATAGCTGTTTTGCATTTGAAAAAGAAACCAGAATAACATCTCCTTTCTCAATGGCTTTTATTGGCACTGGTCCCTCGGCAGTTATTTTTTTTCCGTAGGTATATTTTAAAGCCAATAATGCCAATCGATCTCCTATGGGTTCTTTTTTTATCGGATGCACATTGGTTTCGTCGCCAAAATCCATACTAACTGCCATCGCACTATTTGGAATCTTTTTCTGAACTCTATTTTGTGCATCTCTAAACAATGCCCAAGACGGACGATTTATGCTTGATAGCTGCACAAAATAAAACGGTAATGAAATTCCCCATGCTTCCCGCCAGCTTTTAACCAATTCTGGCAATAAATGTTCGTACAACTCGATATTATGCGCATTGCTTTCGCCTTGATACCATAAAATTCCTTTGATTGGAAGTTCAGTAAACTGAGAAACTCCAGCTTCATAATTGTAACAAGGATCGTAAGGATGACGCTGTTTTGGATTTACAGCATTTTTTAAATTTTCGTCAGCACGAGATCGAACCCAAGGCATTAAAAAATCAGATTTTCGCCAGTTGGTCAATACATCCACTTCTTTATCATCATGTTCTAAAGTATATCGATCGATCCAAGATTCGATTGGAGAACCGCCAACCGCAACCTGAATTAAACCAATTGGCACATTTTCTTCCTGAACAATATTTTGTCCAAAATAATACGCCACTGCCGAAAAGTCTTTGGCACTTAAAGAATCACAAATTTTCCAGTTTCCTGAAAAGTATTTTAATTGATTTGTTTTCTCTAAAGTGATCGAATCCCACGCTTTTTCATCGGTTTCCTGAATGACTTCAAAATTGAATAATCTAAGTTTTGTATTTGCTGCCGCTTTTTTTAATTCGGAAATTCCGTTTTCTGCTTTTTTCAAAGGAAAAGCCATATTTGATTGTCCTGAACAAAACCAGACGTCTCCAATTAAAATATTTTTTAAAGTAAGATTTTGATTGGAAGTTGAAATCGAAATCTGCTGTATTTCTCCCGATTTCATAGCAGGAAAAACAGCTTTCCATTTTCCGTATTCATTTGCAGAAACTGTTACTTTTTGCTTATCAAAACTCACTTCCACTTTTTCTCCTCCGTTTGCATTTCCATAAATTACAATCGGCAGATTTCGCTGTAACACCATATTATCTGTAAAAACAGCAGGCAAATTTAATCCGCCAAAATCTTGCGTAACATTCTCGTAAACGGTTTGTGCTAGTATCTTTGCTCCGTCTTTTGTTGGATGTAAGGCATCTGGAAAAAGATCTGGACGTGAATATAATTTTTCGTGAAGGTCAATTAAATGGACTTTATTTGCTTTAGCAATTTCATTAATATGTTCCTGAATCTGCCAAAACCAATCTCGTGTTCCCGATTTAAAACGAGGATGTTCATTAAAAATCGGAGTCATTCTGCAGATGTAAATTTTCACCTTCGGATTCTCTTTTCTTAATGCATCAATCAGCCAAGAATAATCGGCATTAAAATCGTCTTTGTAATTCGGCCAGTTTCTCGGATCGGTATCATTTAGTCCCAAATGGATAATCGCAATATCCGGCTGATAGGCAATGGCATCAGAGCATTCTTTAGTTTTATAATAAGGCTTACTTCCTTTTTTTAAAAGAGTTGCACCGCTGTAACCAAAATTTTTCACTTCATATTGACTTCCCATCAAAACCTGCAATTGCGAAGGATACGATTCTGATTTCGGATTGGCCAAAAGATAGCCAGCTGTAACAGAATCTCCAATACAAGCTACTTTTATAGCAGTCTGCTGCGCATTCATCCCCAAATTAAATAGGAAAATGAATGCTGTTATGAGCAGTAGTAAATTTCGTTTTTGTGTTCTCATTCTTCTTTACATTGTACTAAAATTGAGGTGTTATGAGCCGAGCGAAACGGCATAGCTCCGCCCGGGCTTATAAAACCAAAAAAGCAACTAACAATCTAATTTTAAAAAAAGGTGACTTTGACTTAAGCTCCTTCGAAATCATTTACTTTAGGACGCAAAAAGCTAATTTGCGTGATAAGGGCAATCAGGACGATACCGGCCATCAAAGAAAAACCATAACCCAAATTACCAGCATCGGCTGATTTCCCTAATAAGGAGGTGACCAATGCGCCACAGCCAACCCCCGTCATATTTAAAATACCATAAGCCGTCGCCCGATATTTTGAAGAAACAAATTGACAGATTATGGGCATATTATTTGCATCAAACATTCCGTATCCTATACCAAAACACAGAACTGCGCCAACCACGTGAAACAACGAATGCCCAAATCCGATCAATAATAGTGCGGGAATGGTCAAGCTTAAACCAATCGCGCTGGTATAAATTCTTCCTTTTATATTTTTTTGAACCCATTTATCCGATAAAATTCCGCCAAATACAACTCCAAGCAAGGAAGAAAATGAAATTGTAATGGTTGCCAAAGGTCCAGCCTGATCCATAGAAATTCCTAAATTATCCGAGAATAGCGTTGGAAGCCAGTTTTTAGTTGCCCATCCCGGTAAACTTATTATCGCAAAATAGAACAGAATTACCCAAAAAGAAATATTGGTAAATAGTAACGCCAGACCTTTTAGCAAAGGAGCTTTTTCATGGGTTTTGTTAAACTCTGGATCAAAAATCTTTGTCTTTTTCTCGTACAAAAAGAAAACCAAAATAACCGAATAAACTACTCCAATAATTCCGAAATGATGAAAAGTCGAATGCCAAGAATAGCGTGCTGCAATTGTAGCCCCAAAACCTCCCAAAGCAGAACCTACATAAAGTCCTGTCATGTGAATACCAATGGCAAGTGATCTTGTTTTCTGCTGATGATAATCGGCAATTAAAGACAATCCTGCTGGAATGTATAACGCTTCGCTCACGCCCATAATGGCTCTTAACCAATAAATCTCATCATAAGTTTTAGCGTATCCCATTGCATACGTTACGGCAGACCAAACGAATAAACTCCCGATGATTAGCCATTTTCTATTTAATTTATCAGCGATAATTCCAGACACTGGGCTCATCAAAGCATAAATCCAAAGAAAAACAGCCATTAGACGTCCAAAATTTTCACCAGAAACTAATTCCGGAATGTCACTTTCCATGGATGGTCTCATGGTTGCGAGCATCTGCCTGTCCATGTAGTTTAATAAAGCTACAATCCAAAGTAACGCGACTACGAGCCAAGGATAATATTTAGAGTTTTTCATTTTGGTTTTGGTTGATTTTTGGTTTTTTATTAGCAATCTTTAATTAAACCTGACAGGTTTTAAAAACCTATCAGGTTTCTAAGCAACTTAACTTAATTAACTTAGATTTTTATTTTTATTCTACAGTTCCAATCATAACATCTGGTGTGCGAATACCAGGTTTTATTTCTCCATTTGATAAAACAATTTTATCGTTCCAAAGTACTGCTGTTGTCGTGACATGAGCCAGAAATGGCAATTCGCCAATTTTTGTCCATTTATTTTTTAAAGTATCGTACAATAAAACGGCATTATAAAATCCTTGATGTGTTGTATTTAAGATATTTTTTTCGGCAATTAATTTTGCCTTTTCTTCTTCTGAAGCTGTCTTTGAAATTTGAGATAAATAGGTTTCTATTTTATGAAATGTTTCTCCGTTATCTCCTCCTGTAATAATGATATAGTGTTTCCCAAAAGCGACTCCTGCTCCTGCTGAAAAATTAGTAGTTTTCTTTCCGTCCGTTATAACGGCTTTAGTTTCCCAAATTTGTTTTTTCAGGTCGAAAGCCAATGTTGTGTTGTGCAAATCACTTATTCCAGAAGCTGTTTTGGTTCTTCCTCCAACAACATAAATAATTTCATTCTGAAGTACTGCTACTGAATTTGCCAATGCAAAAGGTAATTTTGGTTCTGATTTCCATTCTGGCTTGGCTTTATTCAAATCAATACTAAAAACCAAATCAGAACTTTTTGTGGCTTCATCTCCACCAATCGCATATACTACATTGCTTGCATTTACAAGAGCGATATTGGTTATTTGGATTGGAAAATCGGGTAATGCTTTTATTTCAATTTCGTTTTTTTCAAAATTCCAATTTAAAACATGTGCTTTGTTGGATAAACCTTTTTCGTTTTCTCCTCCAACGTACACGATTCCTAAACTGGTTGAAACATTGCCACAATATGCAATTGGTTCTGGTAATTCTGCTATTGATTTTTTATTCCAATGAAAGGTTTTATCGCTTTTTTCTAAAACATGAATTTCTTTTGAATAATGCTTCTTCCCTCCTTCCCAAGGCATTTTATCTTGAAAATTGGCTCCTCCAGCGACAATCAAAACATCATTTGTCACACCATTAATTGGTCCTGCAAAACCTAGAGAAAGACTTCCATCGGCATTTTGAAGCTGCGCTGCTTTTTGCCATTCTATTTTTGAAATATTTTTTTGCTGCGAAAGACCAACTGTTGCTGACATAATTGAAATAGTAAGGATTGAGAAAGAAAAAAATCGATTCATAGTTGTTTGTTTTAACCGAAAACGAAACGTATTATTTTGATTTAAACTCGTCGAAATTTAAACCTTCAACATCTTTTTTGAACAATTCAAATTGTGCAGCACTCATATTTTTGACTGGCAATCTGAATTCGCCTAAATTATGTCCAACCAATTTCATGTAGGCTTTCCCAACTGAAATTCCGCCATACTTTCCTAAGAAACGAATCATATCAATTGACTTCTGCTGTAACTTTCTGGCTTTCACTAAATCATTATTATTAAAAGCATCAATTAGATCGTAGTATAAAGGAGCTGCATAATTAAAAGTACTTCCAACTGCACCTTTTGCCCCTAAAACCAATGCCGATAGCATATTTTCGTCACGTCCCCAAAGCATATCAAATTTTCCATCAGCATAACTCATACAGCTTTGGAAATCCATAAAATCCTCATGCGTATATTTAACTCCAGCAAAATTTGGCAGTTTTCCATCCAAAGCTCTTACTAAGTCAAACATCGGAATATTAACTCCTGTTAAAACAGGAATATGATAATAATACAATGGCATATTTGGAACACTTTCTCCCACTTTGATACAGGTTTCTGCAAGCGTATCAACGTTTCCAGGTTTAAAGTAAAACGGAGCTGTAATTGAAACTGCATATAAACCAATTTCATACGAATACTTTGCCAGTTCGATACAATCTGTTAAGCAAGTTCCGCCCAAGAAAACCATTACTTTAAAGTCAGCATCATGATTAGAGCAGTCTGCCCATGCTTTTGCAACCGTTTTTTTCTCTTCTAATGACATCGAAACCCCTTCGCCAGTAGAACCAATTATAAATGCTCCTGCTACGCCATTTCTTTTTAGAAAAGTATAATAAGCTGGAATCAGGCTCACATCCAATTTTCCACTCTCATCAAATGGAGTAAATGGAGCTGAAATAAGACCTTGTAAATGTTCGATTTTCATGACTTTTATTTTTAATTTTTTCGTTTTATCAAACTGGAAAAGCTTTCATTTCCAGTTTGATTTTAAACTTTAGTTTTTTTTATTCTTTGTTTCGTTTAATTGGTATATCCCGGATTCTGAACAATTTTAGGATTGAAATTGATTGTGTTTTGAGAAATTGGAAACAATACTTGTTTTCCTGCCATTGACGGAACTATACTTGTTTTATTAAAACGAACAATATCCCACCATGATTTTCCTTCAAAGGCCATTTCTTTTAAACGCTCTCTTAAAATCACATCGTCATTTGCTGCTGGAGTATCATTTGTAAATGAAGCCGATGCGTCAGCTCTTTTCATTACCAAATTCATTTCTGTGGTTGGATCCTGACCTAAAGCATTTTTAATCTCTGCTTTCATTAATAAAATATCTGCCCAACGGTAAATAATGATATCACTCACAAATCTTCTGATTGTTCCGTCTACAGTTCCGTTGTATTTTACCAAACCTGTAACTACTGGAGTTGTACCGTTATATAAAGTTAGATATGTTGCATCTTTTCTGGTATCTGTAGCTGCAAAATTGAATCTTGTAATGTCTGGCTGTACTCTCGAAATACCAGCATTTCCTGACCCTGTTCCTAGTGTACCGAAAACGGCTGTTGCCTGTGCTGATGTTAATGGTGCAAAATCACTTGGTCCAACAAACATAAACTGGTTCCAGTTATCTAGTAGTGATGACGTTAAATCGGCTAATGAATAACGGACTGCAAAAAGCACTTCGGCATTTCCTTTTTTGTCAAAAGCAAAAACATCTTTGAAACTTGGCATTAAAGTCGGTGTTCCCGGAATTGCATTTATTGCCGCTAAAGCATTATTTAAATCTGCTGTTCCTCCGTTTAATTGTTTTGCTGTCCATAAATTCACCTCTGCTTTTAAAGCATAAACTGATGGAAGAGCCAATTGTGTTTTGTTATTGTTTGCATCTGGAAAATTAGCAATGGCCTGATCAATATCTGATTTAATAAAGGCAAATGTTTCTTCAATCGTATTTCGCGGAATAATGTATTGCGACTGATTGGAATTTTCTGTTGGTTCTGTTACAATTGGCACTCCTCCCCAAGAACGCGCCATAATGAAATAACATAGTGCGCGCATTGTATAGGCTTGAGCAATATATCTTTTTTGCTCTTTTACTGTTGATGGACTAAATGTAATTTTTGGCACATATTTTAAAACCAAGTTTGCCGAATGAATTACAGTATACAGACCAGCCCAATCTACATCTATATTTTGTGGTGTAAGATTGTTGTTATAGTAATTTGCCAATGTTAAAGGAGACTGAACTCCGCCAGTAATTTCGGCACTTCTTGCCCCTCCTAACAAATAATAATTTTGCTGTGTTTGGATTCTAAAATTTACATACATTCCGTTTACGCCTGCTTTGGCATCATCTTCTGTTTTCCAGAAACTATCAGATGTAATAACACTATCAGATGTTAATTCTAAATCATCTTGACAAGAATTAAAAAGAGAAAGACTTGAAAAAAGTATTGTGTATAAAAGAAATTTCTTTTTCATGATTTTTTAATTAAAAATTTACAAACTGATATTTAAACCAAGAATAATGTTTCTAGGCACTGGGTAAGTTCCTGTAGAACCAGCTGCGTTTAATCCTAAACTAGATCCTCCATCAATACCTTGTACCTCTGGGCTTAATCCTTTGTATTTTGTAAAGTAGTATAAATTACTTCCTGTAACATACAGACGAAGTGATGTTAAACTTGCTTTTTCGATAAGCGTTTTTGGAAAACTATAACTGAACGTAATTTCTCTTATGCATAAATAATCTCCACTTTCGTAGTAACGGCTGTTACCTTGGAACATGTTGGTATTGTAAGCTGCTCCACTCGCTTCAGATCTGAATAAGTTGTTCTGATTGGTTTGATCTGCCCAACGGTAACGAGGAACATCTGTAATATCTCCTTCTTTCTGCCATGCTTGTGCGCTTTCTGCCAATAATCCGTAATTACCTTGAAACTGACCTAAGAAACGTGCTCTTGCTTCGTTGTAAATTGTTGCTCCTAATGAATAATCTGTTCTAACTGTTAGAGAGAAACCTTTGTATGAAGTATCAAAATTGAAACCACCTACGAATGTTGGGAACATATTACCCATGTATTGTCTATCTCGGCTATCAATGATTCCGTTATTATCTGTATCTTCAAAAACCGCGTCTCCAGCAAATTTTCTTCCATCAGGATTACCACCATTTGCAGCCGTTTTCGTTACATAAGTATCGTGAACTTTTGCGTTGTATGCATCTGCTTCTGCTTGAGTTGAAAGAATATACAATTGTTTATGAGCGTAGAAATTTCCAATTTTTTGTCCTTCCTGTAAACCTCCTACATATACATATTTACCACTTTTTGCATCCCAGATCTCAGTTCCTCCAATTCTATTATTTCCATTTCCATTAAATGGAAGTTTTTCGACTGTATTGGTATTGTGCGAAACGTTTGCTCCAACATTTACTTTCCAATCATTTTTATTGTAAACATTTGCCTGAACTTCTAGCTCAAAACCTTTACTTCTTAATCCTCCTAAATTGGTTAAAACAGTTGAGAAACCACTATTTGAAGGCAATGTCAGATTCGTCAATAAGTCTGATGTCAATTTGTTGTAGAAATCTCCAATGATTCTAATTTTATCTTCGTTTAATCCGATATCAAAACCACCATTTATCGTTTCAGATTGTTCCCATTTCAATCCTGGATTTGCAATTTGAGAGTTGATAATCGCCGATTGCCCATTGTAGCTATTTGGAAGTCCGTTTGTAGTTCCAGCATATAATCCTCCAGCTTGGAAATCTCCTAAAGTTCCTAAGTTTCCATTTACACCATAACTTCCACGAAGTTTAAGAGAAGAAAAGAATTTTGGCATTGTGTTGGCCCAGAATTTCTCTTCCTGCATATTCCATCCTGCAGAAATTCCAGGAAAGAAACCATATCTATTATCTGGCCCTAAACTTGAAGAACCGTCATAACGAAATGAAGCCGTTGCAAAATATCTGTTTTTATAATCGTAATTCACACGTCCGAAAACACTATTTAAAACCAATTTGGTATTGTTGCTGTAAACCGAAACCGGAATTGGAGATGAATCTAAAGTCTGCGCTAAATCTGAAGGGCTTCCTTTTCCTGCTGCATTAAAATATTTAATGGTTCTATCGTATTTTGAAACTCCAAGTTTAGCATCAAAGTTTCCAATATTTTCCCAATCTTTTTTATAAGCAAAAACTCCTTCGTATTGCACTTGATAGGTTTGATTGCTTAATCTTGTCGCTGTTCTTGTATTATCAACCAAACCACTGCTTCCGCTTAAAAATGCCTGTTGAAAAGTATTGTCATTTTCATTCTCACTGTATAATGAAATGGCTGGTGTGAAAGTAAAATCTTTCGCAAGTCTTAATTCACCATCTACACTCATTTGAAGCTTATCGTTTTCATTTTTTCCTTTAACTTTCCCCATCTGGTACAATGGATTTCCGTTAATGTTGTTTTGTCCTGGAGCTAAAGTTCCGTCTTCTAAATATAATTTTGTAGTTGGCGAGTTTCCTAAATATCTATTGAAAACTACATTGTTGGCCACAACTTGATTATTGCTTGCTTTAGAAAACAACACGCGGCCGTTAATTGTAAAATTGTCTGCAACTTTTAAAGAAGCGTTTAATTTACTGGTAAACCTTTGGTATCCTGTGAATATCGTAATACCATCACCTTTTAAATATCCTAAACTCAAATCGAATACGCCTGTGTCTGTTCCACCGCTAAAACCAAGTGTATGACTTTGTGTAATAGCATCCTGAAACAAAATATCATTCCAATCGGTACTCTTATACATAATTGTACTGCTCGGATTTAAAGGATCTGCAAGTTCCTGCCAACCCTTTGCCTGAAGTGTACTTATGGTTTCTGCAGATAAATTCGATTTTAATAAAGTAGCAAACGGAGTATTATTTTCTAGATTATTTCCGGTACCCGCAGGCGTTGCACCAGTTAATTGTCCTAAACGCGCGATACCAGTAGTGGTTGAAAGTCCAGCAAGTTCGGCTGCATTATACAATCCTTCACGCTGCATTTTAATGTAATCGCCTCCATCCATAAAATTGTATTTTTTGCCAATTCTACTGTTTTGAGTTGAAACATTATAAGTAACTTTTAGTTTACCTGCTTTACCTGTATTTGTAGTGACAATGATTACACCATTTGAAGCTCGTGCACCATAAATAGAAGTTGCAGCAGCATCTTTAAGCACCTGAAGTGAAGCAATATCTAAAGAGTTAATATCATCAATCTGATTTCTGATAACACCGTCAACAATATATAAAGGAGTTGCCCCAGACGGATTATCAATCGAAGTACCACCTCGAACAATTACATTGGAAGCTTTTCCTGGCTGTCCTGAAGAAGTTTTTACCACCAAACCCGTAACGCTTCCTTGTAAAGATTGTGTAACGTTTGAATAAGGTACATTTTCAAGAACTTTTTTATCCAGTTTAGAAACTGCAGTACTTAAAGTTCTTCTGTTTTGAGCTCCATATCCTACTACAATCACCTCGTTCATTTGCTGTCCTATTTCTTTTAAGACAATATTTAATGGACTTCCGGTAATAGCAACTTCTTGATCTTGTAATCCGATATAAGTTACAATTAAAGTAGTGGCATTATCTGGAACTTCAAAAGCAAAATTTCCGTCAAAATCGGTTTGAGTACTTACACTTGTTCCTTTAGCAACAATATTTACACCTGGAAGAGATTCTCCTTTTTCGTTAGTCACTTTTCCAGTAACTTTCTTCTGAACAGGATTGTTCTTTTTTACATTTTTATCCGTAAACACAACGCTTTTTTCTGTTTTAGCTGATGCTAATTGCATAGTAAAAGCTAAAAGTAACGTAGACGTAAGTTTAATAACTTTTACGTGTTTAGGAGTAAACCTAAAATTTTTAGGCTTACTTTTAGGCAATAATTTCATACTTTTGTAATGGTTTGGTTAATAAAACTTTGTTAAGGTCAATTTATTTATTCCTAAATCACCGTTCTCAAGAAGAACAAGCCAGCAATGTTCACAGCATTGGCTGGCTTTTTTTATGATCTAAAAACAATATATTTTTCCAAATGGTTAGTTTGGTTTTGAACATCAAATCTTAATTCTAAAGTTTTCTTTTTAACAGCTAATCGCTAAAAATTAAATGTAAACTTTCTTTAAACAATTTATTATTATTTTGTAAAGATATAAATTATTTTAAAATAATAACATTAGTTATTAAAATAATTTAATAATTGTGTTTTAGTTTATTAATTTAATTATTAATTAAAGGAAACAACAGCTTCTCTTTAATGACGCAACAAGCACCGATAACTCCCGCGCGACGCCCTAATGTTGACTTTTTAAGCTTCATATCGCGGTTTACTAAACCAAGCGAATACTTTTTTAAAGCTGATTGTATTGGCAGAAGTGCATAATCGCCAAGTTGTGCGAAATCTCCTCCAATGACCAAAAGATCGGGATTGAAAATGTTGAGCAAAATAGAAAGATAACGCCCCATTTTTTCACTTTGCTGCGTTACAAGATCTACGCAAAGAGTATCTTCTAAATTTACTGCTCCAGAAATAATAGCATGATGCTGTAATACAGGTGAGTTCTCATCCAATACCACTTTAGACTGCTTGCCATCTTTTATGGCTTCTTTGAACTGATTGATTAAAGACCAACCTGAAATTTCGGTTTCTAAACAGCCTAGTTTTCCACATTGGCACATAATCTCATTATTAAAAATCGTGCTGTGCCCAAACTCTCCCGAGTAACCTGATTTCCCGTAATAAAGTTTTCCGTCTGTAATCATTCCAATTGCAACTCCCCAGCTATAATTGACAAAGATGATATTTTGCTCGTCGTCTACAACACCTTCACAATATTCGCCAAAAGCCATTGCACGCGTATCATTTTCCAAATGAACAGGAAGATTTAATTGTTCTGAAATAATCTCAGTCAATGGCCTATTCTCACTAAAAAAATAATTATAGCTAAAGCCTTCCATCGAATTAATGCGGCCAGAGAAATTGATACAAACTCCAACTATCATTTTCTTTTCGACAGAGCTATCTTCAATAAAAGAGTTGATTAAACTGCAGAATTTGAGAAGTGATTCTTGCGTGTTTTCTAAAGCGAAGGAAGTTCCTAGCTCAATGCTTACTAATTCGTTCTTTATGTTCTGGAGACCAATAGACATAGTTGTAAGTCCAACTTCAACACCTAAAAAATAGGCACAGGTCGGATTTATACTAAACAACGAAGGTCTACGTCCGCCACTATTGGTTATTTTCCCTAGATCGACCACATAACCTTCAGCCAATAATTCATTGACTGCTTTTGTAACTGTAGGAACACTGGATTGCAGTTCTGTACTCAATTCTGCAATAGTCGAATTTCCGCCTGACAACAATCTTTTTACAATTGACTGTCTAAGCAAATGCCACTTTTGTTCGGATAAACTTTTGTCTTTGCTATTATCCAATAAATCTTTTAAACTCATTGCTTTCCTAATTTGGTTCACAACAAATTTAAATTATTTTTTAAATCAGCATAAAAATACAGTCTTTAATATTAAATTATTTTAAAATATTAAGAACTATTTTAAAAAAGCAGTGCAAAAAAGATTTCAAAATAAAATTGAAGAAAAATAATGAAGTAAAAAAATTAATCTGCGCCACCATCGACGCTATCAAATGTTTCGCGTTCTTTTGGTCTTACGCTATATTTTAATGAAACCATAGGTCCATAGTAAACATCAAATTGAGTTCCGTTTGTACGTAACTGCATCTGACCGATTACGCCTGCCAAGAAATGAATATTCGGCGTAATTCCGGCAGTATAATAAACCGATAATCTGAAAATATCGAAATGTTCGTCGGCATAATCT
Organism: Flavobacterium movens; assembly: GCF_039581425.1. Lineage (NCBI taxonomy): Bacteria > Pseudomonadati > Bacteroidota > Flavobacteriia > Flavobacteriales > Flavobacteriaceae > Flavobacterium > Flavobacterium movens. The sequence continues at coordinate 291,558 of NZ_JBCPXY010000002.1, read as the reverse complement.
TTAGAGGCAAATTTCAGCATCAATTCGGTATAATAGCCAATATTTGGCGCCAGAAAGATTGGTTTTTCTTTGCTTTGTCTCAAATAATGATTGACTCCAAAACGTGCTCTTAATCTAGGAATCGTTTGATGATTGCCATTTCTGTCATCAAAAAACTTGGTTTCGAATCGCACTTGTTCGAAAAGAGATCCTTTGGGCATTTCCTGCGTATAGGTTCCCATAACAATAAGTCTATTTTCTAAAGTTTTGTAATTTCCCGCTTCTTCTATCGCATATTTCTGATTGTGTGCATATCCTAACCAAAGCTTCATATTTTTAAAACCAGAATAAATAATCCAAGGTCGTATTACTTTTCTCTGTGTATATTCAAAAGGATTTCCGTTTGTGTAAGCACCTTGTGTAACGAGCTGCATGTCTGCCTGACCGCTCAAATTCCATTTTTCTATTAACGGAAAAGCAACGTCAACTTCGCTTATAGAGGCCGGAATAAATCCCATTGTGTAAGGAGCGTCTTGGGCTTTTAAAACTTGAGAAAGAATGATGCAGCAGAATAAAAGGAAACTCTTTTTTAATAAACTCATAATTCGTCAATATTAAATTATACGGCTTCGAAATAAGAAAGTCTATCAAATTTAAATAAAGATGTTTTTTACTTTAAAAAAAAGCGGTTTCATGTTATAATATGAAACCGCTTTTTAAACATTTCTTCAAAACAAAAAAGCTTTAGACAAACATCTAAAGCTTTTTTAAACTCAAATTCTGAAAATTAATATAATACAGACAGGTACAAAGCTGACTGTTATTTTTGTGTACATATGATATTTCGTCCCGCTGGGACTAACGATATATAATCCTGCTGTGACTTTTTAAAGCTCTGGAAGAGCGATATATTTATAGCTAAAAATCTATGCTCCTTAATTCAGAAGCTCCAGAGGAGCGGCATTTTAGATTCCAATAAATTTCAACTATCCAATTATACATCGAAATTTGTTAATCTGGATTTGCCAATATCTTGTACAATTCGGCATTCGACAGATAAAACTGATTCTCTAAACTTATTTGCGACAATTTTGCACTAACCAAATTGTTTTCTCTTGAATTGATCAAAAAAATCGAACTTTCTCCGAATGAAAATAATTTTTCTTCTGAGTTCAGCATTGTCATATAATCTTTTACTAGATTGTCAATTACGACTTTCTGCTTTCTTAATGACGCAATTTCGGTCTGCTGCGCTTTTACTTTATTTTTAAGTTCTAAGCGCTGCTGGTCAATATCGAACTGCATGTCCTGAATCTTCAGTTTTGCCATTTTTAAACTTCCGCGTTCTTTTCTTAAGAAAATAGGAAAGCTGAAATCGACATTAAACTTATAATCATCGGCATTAAAATTATTCCAGTAATTGGGTTCTGAAATGTAGTTATAACCCACATTGATTTTCGGAAGCAACGAATTGGCTTTCAACTGGCGATTGACTTCCAAAATATCCATTTTGGTTTCTAAAGACTGAATTTTTGGATGTGCATCTAATGATTCAACATCGACCATCATGGCATCTGTCTTCAACGTTTCTTCTATAGTCTGAATTAAATTTTGCTCTGGTTTCACCAACTCTCCCAATTCAACCGGAACATTCTCAATCCATAAAAAATTAGCCAATTTCAATTTTGCTTTCGCTAATTTTAGGTTTCCGTTTTCAACATTCAGTTCTCTGTTTCGTACTGTAATTTTAGCTTCAACGCTATCAATTGCGGGTGCATCACCTGCTGCAATCAGCTTTTTAACGCCTTCAAAACGAGTGCTGGCAAAACCTAAATAATTTTTATAAAGCTCAGCTTCGTTGTAGCTTTTTCTCCATTCAAAATAAGCTTCACTCGCTTGATATAAAATTTCAATAGCTCTTAGTTTTCGCTGTGCGTCACTTAGTTTTACCTGAAGTTTTCCTTCACGCACATCGGCCATTCTCTGATTGATAAACATTCCTTGCCCCAAAGCAACATTAATTCCTAGCGAAGTCAAACCTGCTTCTGGAGTTTTATTTTGCGGGTTAAGATATTGCCCTTCTGCATCGTCAAAACCAGCTTTTACTTCAATTCCATACCAAGTCGGAATTTTGAAACTGCTGTTTAGTACCGAATAATATTCTGTGCCTTTAAATTCTTTCTTATTGTAATCTACTTCAATTTTTGGATCAAATCCGCCTCGAGCCAGCATCAATTTTGCCTGAGCATTGGTTACTTCAAGATTGGCTTGTTTTACCAGCGGATGGTATTTTTTTACGTATCCCAAATACTCGATAAAAGTAAGTTCCTCTTGATTAAAATTCTGGCTCTGCAGTGTAGAAAAACTCAATAGAAATAAGAAAGAAAACAATTTTACAAGATTTCTCATTTTACTTTTTCTCCTTTCCTTTTTCTTCTTTTTCTCCTGAATTATAATAGTTTGGCGGAAAACCATTTAAGTTTCGCCAAATCTCATACCACACCGAAACGGTTTCTAACAATGCAATACTTTGTGCTCCAGCACCAATACTCAATTCTTTTGGCCAATGGCGATCTTCTCCGTCTGGAGAAACCAAAATTCTATATTTACCGTTTGGACTAATGAAGTTTTCTATCGCTACGACTTTACCTCCGTAAGTTCCGTAAGACAAACCAGGCCATCCAGAGAATACAATTCTAGGCCATCCGTCAAACCAAACACGAACTTTTGCTCCTTTATGCACCAACGGTAAATCGATTGGGTCTACATAAGTTTCTACTGCAATATCATACTTAGACGGCATAATGCTTACTACTGGAGTTCCTTCTTTTATTGTTTCTCCTATACCAGCCAATAATGCACGGTTTACATAACCACTTTGTGGCGCTGTAATATAATACAAACCGTTTCTAAGTCTGTAGTTGGTATATTGGTTTTCTAGTTTATTAACCTGAGCTTCTGTATCGTATTGTGTGCTTAAAGCTGTAAACTTATCGCTTCTAGATTTTGATATTTTCTCAGCATATTCGGCCGTAATTCTATTGATTTCTACTTTTGCATTGATCAATTCGTTTTTACTGCTCAACAGTTTATTTTCTTGCGTAATTACATACGCTTCCGATTCTTGCAGTTTTAATCTCTTCTGCTCGACATCTGTCATTGGTTTTAGACCTTCTTTGTTTAATGCTGTCGAACGGTCAAATTGTGTTTTTGCAATTCTAAGCTGTGTCTTTACCGCAACAAGATCCATACTGTCGCTTTTTATTTTAAGCTGTGCCTGACGAATTTTGTTTTGCGCCTGCTGCAATTTCAATTGTCTTTCTGTATTCAAAGACTGCGCTTGAACATCTAGCGAATTTACTTTATCGCCATACGACTCTACGGCCATTTTTTTGGCGTCTACCTGCTGTTTGGTATTGTTAACCAAATTAGGATCCAGGTAATCTTCTTTGATCTCAGAAATGTAAAGAATCGTATCTCCTTTTTTTACATAATCTCCTTCTTTTACAAACCATTTTTCGATACGTCCTGCAATGGCATTATGAACCGTTTGCGGTCTTTGATCTGGTTTTAAAGTGGTAACAGAACCTGTTCCCGAAATATTCTGCGTCCAAGGCAGAAAAAGACAGGCAACACCAAAAATCAAAAATCCGATTATGACTTTATTTAAAATCTCGTAATGAGGTCTTCGGGCAACGCTTGTAATCGATTTGTATTTGCCCGGCGTTATAAGTACGTTGTTATCTTTAGATAGGTTGAGCATGATTAAAGCTTTATGTCGTTAATAATTTTTCCGTCATCAATCGTAATCATACGACTGCATTTGCTTTTCCAAATATCATTTTTAGAAGTTACAATAACAGTCCAGTCGTTTTCTTCAGAAAGTAAAAAATCAATAATTTTACTCGACGTTATTTCGTCCATTTTATCAACCGGATCTTCCAAGAATAAGATATTTGGTTTACCCACAATACTTCTGGCCAAAAGAATTTTTTGAACATCAGAAGCAGAAAGTTCACGACCTCCGGGATGGATTTGATTCTCCAATCCGTTTTCGAAAGTTTTAATGTATGGTGTCAGTCCAACATTATCTAAAGCCCATTTTAAATCATCACTATTTAGTTCTTCATTTCCAAAAACAATATTCTCGCGAATTGTTCCTGCAAAAAGTGTGTCGCCCTGCAAAAAAGTTCCTGCCTGAGCTCTGTATGTGTCTTCGTTAAGGCGATTCATATAATTATCGGTAACATACATGGCACCGCTTACTGGCTCCAAAACCCCCGAAAGAAGTCGAAGCAAAGTACTTTTTCCTGCACCATTTGTTCCGGTAAGAATAATTTTTTCGCCTTGAGAAATTTTCAAATTAATATTCTTAAGCGATTTTTTATTGTGTTCTGGATAATGGTAATTGATGCTTTCGGTTTCAATATTGATTCCGTTTTCTGTTTTGCCTGAAGTCTGAGGAATACATGAAGTTTCCATATCGGTCACTTGACCAATTTTTTCAACAGAAGTTAGTACATCATAAAAAGATTCCAATCCGAAGATAATTTTTTCTACCGAGTTGATCAATAGTACAATTACAATTTCAGCTGCTACGAACTGCCCTATGTTCATTTGGTGGTGAATTACCAGAAAACCACCGATCGATAATAAGGCAGCAGTAACAATTACTTTAAAAATAGTCAGCTGAATATATTGTTTCTTCATTACCTGAAAGTGTTTTTCGCGGTAATTTACATAGCTGGTTACATAGCCGTCATTTCTGTCCAAAGCATATTCAAAAGCTCCTTTTCTACGGAAGCTTTCTCTATTTCGCGCAATTTCCTGAAGCCATGCTGCAACTTTATATTTAAATTTCGATTCGTTTAAACTGGTTTCTAAACCGTCTTTGTACGAAAATTTAAAAATGACATATAAAATGACAATAAAAAGAAGTCCGATCACCATAAAGAAAGAATGGTAAAGAACCAAAAGAATAATTCCCAAACCTACCTGCAGGAATGCGGTACAGAAATCCAGCAGCAGTTTTGCCGTTCCTTTCTGGACCATCAAAGTATCAAAAAAGCGATTTGCTTTTTCTGGAGCGTACTCTGAGTACATTTCTTTAAATTTAATTAAGGGCAATCTGTAGGCAAATTCAAACGAGGAACGAACAAAAATTCGCTGCTGCAGATTTTCTACAATACGCAGCTGTAAAATGTTCAGCACTCCTCCAAAACCAACACCAATCGTAACCAGAATCACGAGAACGATCCATGAAACGCTTAGCTGTCCGCTTTGAATAAAATTAATAATGGCCTGAATTCCCAAAGGCAGAGAAAGATTTACTATCCCTGCAAACGCAGCATAGAAGATAATTTGATAAACATCGCGCTTATCTAGCTGCAATAAGTTGTAAAATCGTTTGAGTGGTGTCATGAATTTAAGTATAAATACAAGATTATTACATAGAATAAATATACGGCAAAAACCGCAGTAATGGATTAAGATTTTTATCGTAACCCCTAAAAAACAAGTATTTATGAATTAAATCGAGGAGGCGGTATATCTATTTTACCATGAAAACCAAACGAGAAGATTGTATTATCAATATATTTTTTACCTTCAACTTCTATTAAAAAATAAAAATTAGGCATCAGCGATTCTGCTGAAACCAGATATTCCATTAAAGGAATTCCTTTTGCTAATTTGGCTGTTTTAGTATCTTTTGTTTTGTAATCGTCCAATTCTTCTGGAATTCCGTCGCATTTAAAGATCTTTTTTAAGAAGTTGCAAGTAATCCCTTTTACAGTATAAGTTTCAGCATTATCGCTTAAGATTCTTCCAACGCTATTAGAAATGTTTAAACTGCTAATTAGAAAATAGCCGACAAGTAACGCCTGAAGGCATTTACATAAAAAGCTATTTTTAATTTTGTTCAACATAATTCTAAAAGGCCGAAAGTTTAATTAAATCACATCGTTTTTGAATCAAAATATCAATGATTTAAGGCGTTTACTGTAATTTTTATGAGGGCGCAAGTTAGAGCCTATTTTTTTTTAGAACATTAAAATAACATTAGAATTTAAAACGCTTCAAAACTTTAAAATTATATTAACAAGGCATTCTTACACCGCTATCGGAATTATGTAACGACCAACTACAATTCTATAACTTCTACTAAAATGGGTGTTTTACCTTTGATGTTCGAAATTTTGACAAAGAATATTAAAGCAGTACAACCGTGTTACCTATTAAAGAAACTCCATATATAAACGATTTAATACAGAATCAAAACATGATCTACGCTAAGAATGATTTGACGCGATTTTTAGACGCACAAAACAAATTGTATTTGACTGCTCTTTCTGAAATTAAAAAAGGCAAAAAAGAAACGCACTGGATGTGGTTTATTTTTCCTCAAATTAAAGGTTTAGGAAAAAGCACTATTTCTGATTATTATGCTGTTGCCGATTTAAAAGAAGCTACAGAATTCTTAAATCATCCGATTTTGTCGAAACATTTAATTGAGATTTCGAAGCTTTTACTGACTTTAAACAAAAAATCGGCAGAGGGAATTTTAGGAGATTTAGGCGCCAAAAAACTGCATTCTTCTATGAGCTTATTTGTTCAGGTAGAAAACGCGCATCCTGTATTCCAGCAGGTTTTAGATACTTTTTTCTTTGGGCATTTGGATCAGCTGACTTTAAATTTTACACAAAAAGTTAATGTTCTGCCAGACACAGTGCTTTCTTAATATTTTTTTGCCACGAATCTCACGAATTGCCACGAATTAAAAAATTATATACAAAGCGATTGATTTTATTCGCCACAGATTTTAAGGATTAAAATGATTATTTTTTTGTCAGGAAACTCAAAAGAATCTGTGAAAATCAATTTATCCCGATAGCTATCGGGAGTGCAAAAAACTTGTGTTCTGCTAGACACAGTAATTTCTTAATATTCTTAGGACAAAAAAGGGAATAGCTAAAAAACTATTCCCTTTTTGATTAACAACATAATTATAAATAAAGTACTAACCCTGAACTTTAGCTTTTCTCAAAATTAGAAACGCCTTTTTTAAGCCAGTTCAAATATTCTTCAATATCCGGATTATAAGCAGAGGTTTCGTTGAGCGTTTCTCCGTTATGATCTACTAAAACATAAAATGGCTGTGCGTTAGTTTTGTACGTCAGCGTTTGGAATTCGCTCCATTTCTGACCAATATATTTTAATTTTTTTCCCGTTAATTTTGAAGTAATCTGCTCATGCGCATTCAGTTCTCTTTTGTCATCTACATAAAGTGAAATTAAAACCAAATCGCCTTTTAAGATTTTCTGAACCTTTTCGTCAGACCAAACATTATCTTCCATTTTTCGACAGTTTACACATGCGTGACCTGTAAAGTCTATCATAACCGGTTTTCCTATTTTTTTGGCATATTTCATACCTAAATCATAATCGGTAAAAGCCATAATATTATGCGGTCCAAGCTCTGCTCCTTCTGGAAGATTTTGCGTTATTTCGCCCGAAGAAGCATTATTCAAACCATTCGGAATTTCGCTGTAATGCATTGGAGGCGGAAAACCACTAATCATTTTAAGTGGCGCTCCCCAAATACCTGGAATTAGATAAATGGTGAAAGCTAAAACCAAAACCCCCAATCCAAGTCTTCCAACGCTTATATTTGAAACTGGACTATCATGTGGCAACTGAATTTTTCCGAATAAATAAAAAGCCAGTGTTCCGAAAATGGCAATCCAAATTGCTAGAAAAGTTTCTCTTTCCAGCCAATGCAATTGCAAAACCAAATCGGCATTAGAAAGGAATTTGAAGGCTAAAGCCATTTCTAAAAATCCTAAAAATACTTTTACAGAATTTAACCAACCTCCCGACTTTGGAAGCGAATTCAGCCAGCCCGGAAAAGCGGCAAATAAAGTAAATGGCAAAGCCAAAGCTAGAGAGAAACCAAACATTCCGACAAAAGGTGCGATTCCTCCGCGAGAAGCGGCTTCGACCAATAAAGTGCCTACAATTGGTCCTGTACAAGAAAAAGACACAATTGCAAGAGCCAAAGCCATAAATAATATTCCGACAATTCCACCTCTATCGGCTTGCGAATCGACTTTGTTTGCCCATGCATTTGGAAGCATGATTTCGAAAGCACCCAAAAATGAAAACGCAAAAATCATTAAAAGCACAAAGAAGATCAGATTAAACCAAACGTTTGTAGAAAGTGCATTAAGCGAATCTGCTCCAAAAATCCAAGTTACAACAGCACCCAAAAAGATATAAATGGCAATAATGGCGATCCCGTAAAAAACGGCTTTTCTTATTCCTTGCGATTTGGTTTTACTTTGTTTGGTAAAGAAACTCACCGTCATCGGAATCATCGGAAAAACACAAGGCGTTAGCAATGCTGCAAATCCAGAGAAAAATGACAATAGAAAAATCGTCCATAAACTTCTAAATTCGGTTTTAGGTTCTCTTTTTTGGATTTCTTTTTGAGGCGTTTTTACAATTTCTAAAGGAACAATTTCTTCTGTTTTTTCTTTTATTTCGGTAACCGAAGAATCTATTACTGCTGTTTTTGTTTCTTCCTTGACAGCAGCTTCTATTAAAGTTTTCGCTTTCGCGGAAGGGCTAACGGCAAACTCCAATTCGTCTGAACTTGGTGGCAAACAATTTTCGTCATTACAAACCATAAATTCAACTTCAGTCTTGATCTTGAAAGGTTTTGATGAAAGTATTTTAACGCGTTGTCTAAAAGTCGTTTCTTTTTCAAAAAACTTAATCTGCATTTTAAAGACAGGATCGTTAACCGTTTTTCCTTTTTCTTCTTTTACAGCGTCCGTTAACTGAAAATCTGCGCTTTTTATAAAATTAAAATGAGTTGGAATCGGTCCTCCGTCTGCAACTTCCTGACTGTACAAATGCCAGCCCGATTCTATAATGGCTTTTGCCTGCAATTCGTATTCAGTATCAGAAATTTTCTCGACACTGGTTTTCCATTTTATGGGATTGTATATCTGAGCCTTTACGAATATGGAAAACAGCAGGAAAAAGCCCAGTAAAAAAATATTCTTTTTCATGGGTAAAAATCTTTAGAAAGAGGGTTGAATAGCAAAAAACAACCCTCTAAGTAATCCGCTATACAAACTAAATTGCTTACTAATTCAAAATAACTATTTGATAGGGAAATACAAATTAAACTCTAATAAATAAAGGGGTCAGATTATTTTAATGGTTTGAAAACTACTTCATAAGAATCTGCTTTGTTCAAAAATGAATTAGCAAATTCCTGAATGTCTTTTGCTGTGATGCTTTTTACAATATCAACATAAGTTGCAGGATCATTCATATTGTAATCGTTCTCAAAATAATTATAAATCAAGTTCATGCTATAACTGTTGAAGTTTTTGCTGTCTTCTCTCGATTTCAAATAGTTTGTTCTTGTTTTCTCAATGTCTTCAGCAGCGATTTCTCCCTTCTTGATTTTATCAATTTCCTGATACACAATTGGTAGTAAATGTTCTACTTTGTCGGCATCGCAATCAAAATTAATCTGAAGATTTGCTTTTGAAATCGGAAGTTTATCCATAGTTCCTCTTACTTGTGCACCATAAGTTCCGCCTTCTTTTTCGCGAAGACTTTCAGTATAACGTAAAGTCAGCACATCACTTAAATACGAAACCAAGATTCTGTTTTTTTGAGAAAAAGCAAGATCTTTTAAAAAGGAAATTCGAACAGAACTTTTTGGTGTTTCCATTTTGATGAAAACATCTCTATCAATTTTATTTGATGTCCATTTCGGAATGTCTGTTTTAAACTTTTCTTTGCGTTTAATTCCGTTTATACTCGCAATATATTTTTCTAACAAAGGTTTTAAAACTTCTGGAGTAACATCTCCAACAATATAAAATTCAAAATTTGAAACATCTGCAAAACGATCCAAATAGAAAGCTTTCATTTTATCAAAAGATAAATCGTCGATAAATTTTTGATTCAATGGCAGAATTCTTGGATTGTTTTTCCCGTAAACCACATCCATTAAACTGTCTCCCATTTTTGCATTGATATCATTTGCCCTGTTTTTAAGCGAATTTTCTAATCTTTGCTTCATAAGCGCATACATCTGATTATCAAATCTTGGCTGCACAAAACGCAAATGAACCAATTGCATCATTGTTTCGATATCTTTTACATTTGCCCATGCCGTAACGGTCTCTTTCAAAGAGCCTACATCTACAGAAGAACCCGCAATTTTTCCCTTTAAAACTTTTGTCAAATCAACATTTGACAGCTCACCAACTCCAGACATTAGAGCTAATTCGCTTGCGCGACTAACTGATGGTAAATCTTGAGATTCATACAAAGAAGATCCTCCTAAACTTTCACCTTTCAGATCTACTTGCTTCTTGTTTTTATCGGCAAATTTATAATGCACTTTTACGCCATTGCTCAATACAAAAGTAGTAGCATCAATTGCCGCTTCTTTTTTCTCTGAAACAATTTTTCCTGAATTGATTTTCAGATTTCCTAAAAGTGTTTTTCCTTCAAAAGTATCCACATAAGGTTGTAACGAAGCATCGTTTTCGGCTTTCTGAATAATATCAAAAGCTTTTTCCTGAGTTAAGTTATTCTCGTTTTCTACACCTGTAACCGCTACAACACGATTTTGTGCCGTATACAATGTACTGATTTGCTCTTGAAGAATTTTAGTGTCCACATTTTTCAAAATGCTTTTTACCATTTCAAATTCAGCTTTAGGATCGGCAATAACTTCGTGATTTAGATAATCATCTTTCACCATTCCAATAACATCTTTATGCGAAATCTCATTTAGCTTTTCTAAATAATTTTCGTAACCCGAAATGTTTTCTGTAACCGCTCTATCAATTTCTCCTTTAGAAAAACCAAATTTGTACGCACGAACCCATTCATTCATGACCATTGCAAAAGCTTCGGCTTGTTTTTCTGGTTTTGGAGAAACATTCAAAATCCAGATATCATTTAAACGAGTATAGTTTTGGTATCCAATTGAAGCACTTTTAAACGGGCATTCTTGTTTCTGCGCCATTTCTGTCAAACGATTATTTAGAATAGAAAAAGCAAGACTTCTTTGAGTAGATTTTTCTAATTCGGCATAGGTATTTGTTGATTTTTCAGCTGTATGACGAATCATATAACTAATGTTTGAAGCCGAAATTTCTTTATCTAAAGCCAGTTTAAAAGTTGGTTCTGTTCTTTCTGGAATCGCGATTTCAAAACGCTTTTTAGGATTTACTGGAGTTGGAATATCTGCAAAAAGTTTCTTGATTTTTGCTTCGATTTCGTCTGCGTTAATATCTCCTACAATTGCGATTGCCTGCAAATCTGGACGATACCAATCTTTATAAAAATCTTTTAAAACTTGATATTTAAAATTCTTTACAATATCCATATCACCAATTGGCATGCGGTCTGCATAAAGCGAATTGTTATAATAATACGGCGCCAACTGATTGTAAATTCTTGCTCTTGCGTTTTGTCTTGTACGCCATTCTTCGGTAATTACACCACGTTCGGCATCGATTTCTTCGTTCGTAAGCGATAAGAAATTAGACCAGTCGTGCAAAACCAGCAAACAAGTATCAATTACTCCACCATCTTTTGACGGGATATTGTCTAGGTTGTAAACGGTTTCATCTGTACTTGTGTACGCGTTGATATTTCTTCCGAAAACAGCACCTTGTTTTTGAAGCGTATTCAGGATTCCTTTTCCTTCAAAATTTTTCGTTCCGTTAAACGCCATGTGTTCCAGGAAATGCGCCAGACCTTTCTGCTGATCGTTTTCTAAAATCGAACCAACGTTTTGAATGATATAATAACTCGCCGTATTTTTATTGACATCTGTCGGATAAATATAATACGTCATTCCGTTTGACAGCAATCCCTTTTTTATTTTTTGGTTGACTGCAATCGGATCTGTTGCTTTAAAGTTTTGCGCTTGCGACAAGTTTATAAAACCTGTCATAAGCAGAAGAACTATAGATATTTTTTTCATTTGTTTTTTGTTTGATGTTTTAAATATTTTTAAACACATAGAAACATTCCCGATAGCTATCGCGATAGTAACCTATAAAAGGTGTTTCACTTAATCTTAAAAAACATAGTGACTATGTGGAAAATCTTGATTATAAAAATATCTTTCTCCATTTTTTTGATCTATGATTCTATGTGTTAAAATATTATTAGGTGCTTATTTAGCTCTTCAATAATTTATCCAGCTGCTCTCTCAACTCTGGATTTGACGGACGAAGTGCATCTGCATTGATAATGTTTCCTTTTGGATCAAACAATAAAAATCTCGGAATTGCATTTACATCATAATTCTTAGCTACATCAGAACTAAAATCTTTATCAGCCATTAGCTGAATTCCTTTTAACTGTTCTTTGGTAACATAATCTTTCCATTTTTGTGCATCCTTTGGTTTATCTAACGAAAGGCTTACAAAAACAATATTTTTTCCGTGATAGTCTTCTTCGATTTTTTTCATGTGAGGAATCTCAGCTTTACAAGGTCCGCACCAAGTTGCCCATAAATCGATGTACACAAATTTACCTTTAAAATCTGAAAACGATACTGGTTTATTGTTAATGTCATTGTATGTAAAATCTAAACCTTTCTGCCCGACATTCTTATGCAATACTTTTTCATATTCTACTAAAAATGCTTTGCTCGCATCAGAAACCATGAAAGGTTTAATGCTTGGCGCAATTTTTTCGTATTCTTCAATTTTCATTCTTGAAGTGGCAACTTCTTCACGAAGGTAAACATCTTTTAAAGCTGGATCTGTAATATGAGTAATTGATTCTGTTAAATCTAAACGTTTTGGTTTCTCACCACCATTAATGGTTACATAGAAAAAATAATTGGTCATTAAAGAAACTCCGTTTGCTAATTTTAACAAATCTGGATCTGTAAACTTCTTATCTATCATCCAAGTTTTGATCACTGCTGGACGATCGTCTTTGTCTGGAAATGCAGTTCTTGGCATTCTGAAAAAAGTATAAGTCAACTCTTCAACATCTGTTGCAACAGCCAATTTTAATAATTTATTGAAACTGGCATCTTTTGTTTTAATCGATTTTGAAAATTCATCTGCTTTGGCAATTCCTTTATCAATGAAAGGGTAAAATTCTACATAAGTTACATTGCCTCCTAATCTAGCGAAAGGCGCAAAATCGTTGTAAATTTCATTTGCTTTTTGCACCAAAGCATTTTGTCCGATGTTCTTTCCGCTTAAAACATAATTTTCTTTATTGACAACCAGATTAAGATCTAATTTAGGTTCTAGATATAAACGAATTAATTGGTTTCTGCTTTTAAATTGACCGTAATCTACATAATAAAAGCCAGCAGCTGAAACTGGTGTCATAAAGCCGAATTCCCCCAGCGAATTGACTTTTGCGGTAGCCGCAACGGCTGGCTTTCCATCTTCAACATTGTAAAGTGTAACTTCTTTTGCTTTGAAATCTGGAATTGAAATTGTTCCTCTAATTACTGCATATTCTGAAAGATTTGCAGCAAAACTCATTTGAACCATGATGAAGGTTAAAATGAAATAAAAAATGTGTTTTTTCATTGTTTCTTTGTTTTTTGGTTGATAGTTTTAAATTGAAATTCTCATGGATTGATCTCCTTGTTCGATAATTAAATCTTTGCTTTCTTTAGTTTCTTTCAGCTTTTTAAGATTTTCAGCATTCAATAAATCTTTGGCTTCAAAATCATTGATTTGTGTGACTTTTGCGCCAATTTTGACTTTCTTCAAATCTTCATTTTCCTGATCGATAATTCTTTTTACAATAAGATTTTGGTTTTCGTCAAAATCTAAAATAAGTCCGCTCAAATAGATAGAAGACGCTTTTTTGAAACTTTTATTCGGTTCGAGATAAACGGTTTTATCCAATAAATTGATTGTAAAATTGAATCGTCTGATTAAGTCAATTCCGAGAGATCCATCGGCAAAAGCCCAGTTTTTATTGGCTTCGTCATATTCCTGCAAGGCAATTGTTACGTTCGGAAAATTGTTTCCGTTTATGGCAATATTTGGAATGGCTCCTCCTACAATTTTGGTCTGTTTTCCTAAACTATAATTCACAGACGTATATTCGGTTTTTAAACTTGCTTCGAGATTATTTTTATGGTTGAAAGGTCCATAAGCAATTAAATCGTAACCTGCTCCGGTATCAAAAGTGAAACTGCCTTCTACTGTTTTTTTATCTTCAAAAGTCAAATTCATTTTTACTACCGGAAGTCCCGATTTATAATCGAAAACTAATGGTTTTACTTTTCCCCAATACGTAAAATTTCCGAAATTGTACAAGTCAATCGTCATCGTATCAAAATTGACAGAAGTGATAAAATTGCGAAGCAGGTTTGCACCAAACAATCCGTCGTAAACACCATGTTTCGGAAAAATAACCAAACCTTGATTTTTCAGAACCTGATCACCAATATAAATGGTATTGTCTGCCGAATACTGCACTTGCTGACTTCCGCCAACTACAGAAGCCGATTTGCTTTTGGTAACGACAACGCCAGCTTTGTAAGCGCTGTCTGGATTGAGCGCCATTCCGTCGGCACCCGTATCAAAGAGCATTAAAAACTCACGATCAGCTTTGTTCAGTTTTATTTTAATGGCGATTCCGTTTTCAATAATTTCAAACGGAATGCTTGCTACTTCTTTTACTTGCGCGTGTCTGTCAACTCTGTATAAAGAATCAAAAAAAGTCACGTACAGCATTTTATTTTCTGAGTTGAAAACAATTTGAGACGGCTTTTTTTCTTTTCCATTAAAACAGAAATCTACCAAAACAAAAGTTTCATTTTTAATCGCCACAGATTTTCCAATCTGAATAGAATCTAAAGCTGGAAATGCTTTAAAAATACCATTCAGATAAAATTCGTTTGAAGAAGAATCTCCAACGCCAACAGTAAACTGAGGCGCCAGAAGATCTTTAATTTCATTATAATTTTTGTTCTGAAAAGCTTTTTCGAAAGTTTTAATAGATTTCTGAATGTTATTTTGAGCATGAATTGTACAGCCAAAAATCAGCATTAAAAAGAATAGTATCTTTTTCATTTCGAATTACTTTTGTGCTGCATTTGGTTTCACTACAACTTTTTCTGCTCCAAAATCCTTCAATAAAATACCTTCATATTTGGTGTATTCTTCTGCAGTATAAAAAGGTTTCATTTCTTCTATAAGTTTTTTGAAAGAAGCTAAATCATTCGTTTTTTCAAACTCTTTTTTCTTGCGCTGTAAAATTGTAAATACGTGATTTGAAACACTTGCAGAACCATAATCTTTAAAAAGCTGCTTTGCATTTTTTAAATAAAAATCATCATATTGGCGCCCAATTCTTAAACCGCTTATCATCACAAAAGGAACTTCTGCAGTTAATGAAGGTTGTGCTTTTAAATATGCATCGGCAGTTTCAAAAGAAACATTTCTTTTCCCGTTCAAATAAGCTACTTTGTAAAAATCAGGATAATCTTTTTCCTGAATTTCTGTACTATACTTTTTGAAAATTCCTTTTTTAGCTAAGTCTTTCGCGCTTTGAAGCAAAGCGGTAAACTCTTCTACATTTTTAAATCCTGATTCAATGTCAATTATTTTTCCGTCAGAATTCATCAATAAAAAAGTCGGAAACCCAGTAACGCCATATTTCATGCATAGCTTTTTACCGATCTCTTCTTTTAAAATATCTGATTTGAAAGTGACAAAATCAGCATTTAAAACTGAAGCAACTTTTGGATCTGGAAATACTTCTTTGTCCATTTGTGCGCATGGCATACAGCCTGTAAAATACAAATCGACAAAGATTAATTTTTTCTCTGTTTGCGCTTGTTTTTTGGCTTGTTCCCAACTTTCTTGAGTGGATTGCGCTTGTGCTTTTAAGGCAATAGATGGACAGGCAAGCAGCAAAACTGCGCTTGCGATTTTAATAAATCGATTCATAAAATGTGGTTTTTAGAAACCGAATGAAGAATGAGATTTATTCTTCATTCGGTTTTATTTTTAGGTTTTATAATTATCTCACGCGATATGCAACATCAACAATTTTGCATAATCCTGAATAACTGTTTTCCAAAATTAAATTTCCGTTTACAGGCGGCACGGTGTACAATTCTAATTTTCCTGTTGTGCTGTAAGAACCTAAAATTAATTTACTAGTTACTTTTACCCCTCTCTTGCTAAAACCTAGATAGGTAATTTCTTCATTGCCTTTATCTAACATTAATTTTGCAGATTGTGTGCCGCTGTCGTACTCATACACTTTGTTTCCAACAGTATAAAATAAATATCCAGCATCTGGACTTACTGCAAATTTTGTAGCTTTATCTAAATCGGGCGCATTCAGCATCTCTTTATAATACGTTTGTACAGTACTTGAACTAAAACGAAGCAAATAGAATTTACCTGTTGACATATTCTTTAATACCGCAAAACTTTCGTTCAAATTGAAATTTGATGTGGTCATATAAATCAGTTCACAGTTCGTATTATTCCAATCTAAAACTGTTGCAGAAGGGGTAACCGGAGGCATTGCCGAACAAATTCCTTTCGAAGTACTATAACGCAGAAAACGATGTTTTTCGACATCAAAAAAGACAGGAGTTCCTGCTGACGAACCTTCTGCGATAAAAGGAGCTGCATAGAAAGTTTTAGTTTCGAGATCTACTTTATTTTGCGGCAATCCATATCTAATTTGCAGTGCTCTATTATAATAATAAATATCGCCATCTTTATACAGTAAATTTTCTGATCCAATAGGGCATTTCATAAAATCTACTGCAAAATTTGTTGGAAAATTTCCTCCAACAGTTTCGTATGCAATATTCATGGTCTGATTCCATTCAAAAGAATCGGGTTCTAATCTTGCTGTTCCAGATTCTGACGCTGTTACATAGATTCCATAAATAATACTTCCTGGTAAAGGCCCGCTAAAAGTTTCTACATCTACAGCTTTTCCTTTTAATTTCAATGCAGACCCAGCGGCATCTAACACATCATTAATTATACGCGGCTCCGGAATTCCTGGAATTATAGAAACCATATCTAGTCGAGCTTTTCCGTCTGCATCTCCTACAACCAGCCATCCTTCATAAATAGAAGAAACAACATTTAAAGTAATTACAGGTTGCTGCCAATTGATTCCGGTTACTTTATCCTTAATAAAATAATATAACTCATATTTAGCTGGCGGTAATTTTAAAATACCATCCAAGTTTTTAGTTGTAGCAATAGTCGTTCTAGCTTCGATGGCCAATTTTCCAGGATTTAATGCAACCCATTTATATTCATAACGATCAGAATCTGCTCCATCATCTAGAGTCGGATTTAGTTCTGGAGTAATCTTAAAATAATCTCCCGTGTAAACGGTATATTCTTTTTCAATTCCTGTTACGTTAAACTCATTTATCTTGTTATAATCGTAATTTCCTTCATCGCTTACACAACCATAAGTTAATAAGAGAAGTGCTAGTACAGCTACCTGCATTTTTATATTTTTAAACATCACTTTATATTTTTAAATTAAAGAATGGTTTTTATGGAAATAACATTTCTTTTCCGTCTTCCTCATAAATAGTATTGCCATTGGCTTTCTGATCGGCGAGATAACGTTTCATAAAACTTGCATAATAGAGCGTTTCAGGAATTGAGAGCCCTGGTGAGCCAGGAGTCTGATTGAACATTTCTGGTTCAAGATTCATAAGCTCGCACATTAAAAAGAATTTTTTTGCGGTAAATACACCAAATACAGCCTGCCATCCAATTGGTGTTGATAATTTGTCATTAAATGACAATTTAAAACGAATATAGCTTCTAGTTTTCCCAGTAAGAACATTCGTTACCTTAGATTGCATGTTGGTGGTGAAAAATTCATTTTCTTCCAGATTTAATACCATTGTCAGATCTTTATCTTTCATATCAGGGGTTCTAAGCACTTTGATAAAAACAGTGTCTAATTCTTTCCCTGCGTGCATTACAATATTTTCTGGCAATATAAAATGAGTTCCTAAAACGGCTGTACTTGTTGGGTCGACTGTAAGTTTAACAGCACGATCTACATTGCTTACTTTTCCTTGCACACGTATCGCAAGAGGATAAATTCTTTCTGTAATGGTTATTTTATCCAAACCAAAACTAAACCCAGTACTGTCTATAAGAGGTCCGTTATTATATTCTGGAAATATAGCACGCGAGAAATAAATGTTATCTGTATCTGAGTAAACTTCAATTTCTTCTTTATCACATGATGTCAATCCTAACAGCGATAGAAAAGTGATACTTAAAATCAATATTTTTTTCATGATTACTTTTTTAGTTTTGAAAATTAACTTCACTATCTGGCAACGGCACCACGTATTTAACTGCATTCATGCTTACATTTCCTGAAGATGCAGAACCATTTGGAATTGCAGTAGAATTGATTCTTTTGTAGTAAAAAAATAATTGTCCTTCGCCAATAAATTCTTTTCTATACTCTTTTGTAATTTCTGTAGCTAACACTGCAGTAGCTGCTAAATTGGTCAGACCTCGATTAAATCGAAGTGTATTTAAAAAAGCAATACCATCTGCTGGAACTGGTGCTGTTTCTGCCGCAATAAGATACAGTTCTGAAAGTTTAAACATTGGAATCTGAAAACGGAAAAGTTTCGTTTTGTCTGTTACATCTTCATATTTAAAAAATGTCTTCTGGGTTTTTCCCCCCGAAATTGGGATTTTCCAGCTTGGCAAACTTCTATAATCATTATCATTAGATTCAAAAACAGCATTTATTCTGCTCAACATTGGAGCATAAATATTAAAATCATCTAAACTTGAATCAAAAAGTGCTTTTTGTTTTAAGTATAAAGTCTGATCGCTAAGAGCAAAGAAGTTTTCTGAAGAAAAAATACGATCTGGATTAGAAGTATTAGTAGCTTCTAAGAATGGTGTCCAAGTAATAACAGGCTGTCCTTTTACGAAATTTATAACTTCAGTTGCCACAGCGTAAGCTCCAGTTTTATCTCCAGCATATAAAAGGACTCTGGCTTTTAAACATTTTACAGCCAAAATATTCATTCTTTGTCCGCGATTTACAGAATAATACGGATTAGAATCAAATTCTGTAGAACCCGTATATTTTCCTGTAGTCAATATGGGATCTTTTGCTAAAAGTACAATGGCAGCATCTAAATCGGCTATGATTTTGGCAATAACCTCTTGAGCTGGCAAAAGCGGTTTATTTACAGTTACGGCAGCATCATAATAAGGTATTGATGGATTTGCTGGCGCTACTTTGTAAATTGGCCCGTACATTCTTAACATGTCAAAATGTATCATTGCACGAATAGCGATTGCTTCTCCTTTTAAAATAGCTTTTTTTTCGGCTGAAATAACTTCAGGATGTTCCTCAATACTCTCTAAAAACTTATTTGCAGACAAAACAGTTGTAAAAGCGCTTTGCCAAATTCCAGCAAAAGTATTTTTAGAAAGTGTTTCTTCATACGAATACGTCGATATTTTGTTTTTAACATGCGATCCAGACATATTATACTGCTGGCCTAAAATCTCCACTGCATCCATAGTTAGCTGTCTGCCGTAAAGGTTGTTTACAGACAATTGAAGATAAAGTCCGTTATGTATATTCTGCACACCAGCTTCTGAGCTGTAAGCCTGATCTTCTAAAATTTTATCTTGTGGCACAACATCCAAAAAATCACTGCAGCTTACCACAATAAAAGATGCAAGCAAAAGAAAGGCAATTTTATATAAATACTTGTTCATAATCTCTTTATTAAAATGATAAATTAAGACTCAAAGAATATATTCTTGAGAAAGGATAATCAATACCACGTTCTGCTTTAATTGTTGAAACTCGGAAGAATTCGTTTGCCAAAGCATTAAATCCTAATGCGGTTAAACCTGCTCTTTTTAACCAAGCTCTATCTGTAACACGGTAGCCTAAACGAATAGATTCTCCAGAGATATAATCGTCTTTTTGAATAAAACGCGATGAAATTGGCGTATTATTGGTTAAACCAATTGCTTTAAATTGTGCCATTTGACCTGGAGTTGTCCAACGGTCTGTGAAAGCTCGCACATCTTGATTATCAAAAATATTGTCTCGCGAAATATTCTCTACTTTGTTATACAAGGCAGAGTTAAATCTTTCTGCACCAAAACTGTAGCGTACAAATAATCCAAAACTAAATCCTTTATAGTTTAAGTTTGTAGAAACTACTCCCGTAGCCGTTTCTCTAGAATTCCCCATTACAACTTCATCTTTTTTATCTAAATCAAAAGTAGTCTGGCCATTTTTCTTTAAGAAAACTTCTTTACCCGTTGCAGGATCAATTCCTAATGAAGGTACAGCCCAAAGATCGTTGCTACTTGCTCCGTCATAATATCTCGTTAAGCTGGTTGTTTTTTGCGCTTCAGAGTTTAGAGAAGATAATGCGTTACCGAAACCTCCTAATTCATTGTCTCCAGTAGTTCCCATTAAGCCAATTCCCCAAACAAAATTTCGACTCAAATCGTAGATGAAATTGTAGTTCATTTTTAGTTCTAATCCTTGAGTAGTTAAATACCCAACATTTAAAGGATAACCGTTAAGTCCTGTAGAAGCCGCAAGGTCGATAGCAACAATCTGTGGAGACGTTTTACGCTTGTAAGCTCCCAGAGTCATCGTAAATTTGTTTCTAAACATAGCCAGATCTAATCCTAAAGACAAATCTTTTGTTCTTTGTGCTTCCAAATTTGGATTTGCAATTTGAGAAACTGCTAATCCTGCACCAAAAACGTTTGTATTTGGGTTATAAGCATATACATCATAGGAAGCAAAACCTACTAAGTTTTGATTTCCAGTCTGACCAATATTGGCACGTATTTTAAAAATATTGACAATATCTTGGTTCATTTTAAACTCATTGTTCAAGTTCCACCCAAAACCAACTCCCCAATAAGGCGAATATTTTTTATTTGTTCCGAAGTTTGTCGCTCCAGAAATGGTCTGAGTAAAATCGAATAAAAATCTGCGGTCGTAGGCATAGTTAATCTGATTGGTTAAATCGACGCTTCTTATCAATTCGGTAAAAACAACTGGTTTTCCATTTGGTTCATATCCAAAAGCAAATGCTGGATTTCCACCAACACCAAGAGGAAATCCTCTTAAAGATGTTTTATACGAATTGTTTTTTGTCTCTAAAGCCTGAGCTCTTATGGTATAGTTGAAAGAGTGAACACTTTTGAAAACATTAGAATAAGTTGCGCCAAGATTTGCATTCCACTTATCTGTAATAGCTTCGTAACTGCTATACGATCCTTTTTCTGTTGCAATATTATTTACAAAACGTGTATCGTCTGGAGAAACAAAAACTGTATTGTGGTTATCCAATCTAGAAACAGACAAAGCTCCTGTTGCTTTAATATGCGGGTTTATATCGTAATTGATCGCAAAATTATTGGTAAAATTAAAATCTTTTCCTTTATCAAAACTTCCTAAAAATACATTGTAAAGCGGATTTGCAGGATGGTTTACAATAGTTTGCAAACTCGTTAAAGGCAATGAACTTCCATCCATATAACGTGTAATAACTCCGTTTTCGTTATATTTTGGATAATACGGACTTGCTTTTGCCCAAATTTCAAATGAACCATATGGAGATTCCTGATTAGTTCCTCCAGAAACAAAAAACTGGTTGTTAAGACTTAATTTATTTTTTCTGTAAGTTAAAGTCGTGTTGTAGCCCCAAGTATCGTGCTCAGAACCTTTCATTGTACCGGTAAGCGTTTTGTAATTTCCAGCAATATTAAATCTAAACTCATCAGAGCCTCCACCAAAATTTAAACTGTGACCAGAAGTAATTCCCATCTGAATCGGCTCGTTTAACCAATATGTATTTACACCGCTACGCACTGCTGCAAGACGTCTATTATATTCTTTATCCCAAGTTAATGGTGTTGTTTCAGCACTTCCATCCTTAACAATAAATGCTCCTGAAAGCCTTTCGAATTCTAATTTTTGCGCGGCATTCATTAAATGATAAACACTCAAATCGGCCAATTCATACGACGAATTGTACACATAATTAAACTGCAGTTTTCCTGGAAGAGGTTTATTGGTTTCGATAACTACAACACCATTTGCAGATCGAGAACCGTACAACGCAGTCGAAGCCGCATCTTTTAATAAAGTGATGCTGGCAATTCTATTAATATCTAAATCGACAACCTGTTGTAAAGTAGTTGGAAATCCATCCAAAATAAACAAAGGCTGATTTGGATCATCTCTAAATTGGCTGTCAACCTGATTGGCTGTTAAACTTGTCTGCCCTCTCACCTCTATTGTTGGCAGAATATTTGGGTTTGAACCTGCAATATTATTATTAACAACAATGAAAGACGGATCTAATGATTTTAAAGCTTGTACCGCATTTTGCGTAGAAATCTGTCTTAATTCTTCTCCCTTAAAAATAGTTACTGCGCCAGTTATCAATTCTTTTTTTCGAACTGTAACTCCCGTATTTACAACAACTCCTTCAAGTTCTTTTCGCTCTTCCTGAAGTTTTACATTAATTACTTTTCTGTTATTAACATCAACAATTTGCGCGCGATGTCCTATATAAGTAAATAAAATCTGCCCGTCGTTTGGAGCCATGATGGTATATTTACCATCAAAATCGGTTTGAGCAGCAGCTCCTGTACCTTTTACCTTGATATTAACCCCAGGAATAGGCTCTCCTTTATCGTTCGTAACCGTTCCTTTAATTTCTATTAATTTAGACTGAACAACTACTTTCTCAGCTTTTCGTTCTTTTACAATAATCGTATTTCCAGCAGAAAAACTAAAGTCAAAATCTTTATCAGAGAAACTGGCTTCCAATAAATCATTTACTTTAATTTTTCCCTTTTTTAAATGTACTTTAGGTAAATTTTTAAATAAATCTTCCTGATAAATAAAAGTATAGTTGGTCTGTTTTTTAATGATGTCAAAAACTTCGTCAACAGATACTGTTTTATCAGCTGTAATTACAACTTTCGTGTTTTGTGAAAATAGATTTACGGGAGAAAAACCAAAAATTGTAGTACAAAACAAGAAGATAAAAGTTCTCATAATGTTAATAATTAGCCGCTTTCTAAAATAGAAATAGGCACTGGTTAATTTAAATTTCATAAATTTACATGTTAATTGGTTGGTTGGTTAATAAAACTGACTTACTGGTTGATACACAGAAAGGGATAAAGCGCAGTACGGTGAGAGGTCTAAACTTTAATCCCTTTTCTTTTTTATTTGATTATAATCTTATTGTCTTTTTTCTCATAGGCATTAATAAAATTAATATTCTTGATCGTGGTTAATATGTCTTCTAATTTCTGATTCTTGTTTAAAACTCCATTAAACTTAACGTTGCCAAGTGCTGGATCTGCAAATACAATATCAACATCATACCATCTTGACAATACTCTCGCAATATCTTTTAAAGGCATTCCTTTGAATACAAATAAGCCTTTTCTCCAAGAAATTTCATTATAAACATCGACTTCAGAAACACTGATATTTCCGTTATACTCCGTTATTTTAGACTGCTGGCTAGGAGTCAGAATTTGCTTTTTAGCAGCATTGCTTACAGCAACAACTCCTTCTACCAAAGTGGTATAAATTGCTGGTTCGTCTCTGTACGCCTTAATATTAAATTCGGTTCCAATAACCTCAACATTCTGTTCTTGGGTTTTAACTTTAAATCTTGAACCTTTATGTTTGGTACTTGGCGATACTTCAAAATAAGCCTCTCCATAAACCAATTCTACTTGTCTGGTTTGTCCATCAACAAAAGCAACAGGATATCTTAATTGCGATTCAGAATTCAGCCACACTTTGGTGCTATCCGCCAGCTGCACAAAAAACTGCCCACCTCTTGGAATTGTTAAAAGGTTATTGGCAATTGCCACAGATTTTCCATTCGAATTGTAAACCAATTTTTCTCCATTACTAGAAGCATTTCCTTTGGTATATGATTTTCCTTTTTCTAAAGCAATTACAGAACCGTCTTCAAGAGTCAGAGTGGCTTTATCGCTTCCGATTAAGATTTCTTTGTGTGCCACTTGCGGAGTTTCAATTTTAAGCGGATTTGTTTTGCTTACTATTAGTGAAATTGAAATCAGCAACAACAATGACGCCGCCATTGCAGTTAGTTTAAAAGCTGTTTTGGTATAGAATGGTTGAATTGGTATTACTTTAGATTCTTCAGATTGAATGGCGTTTTGAAGACGAGTTCTCATTCTAAACTCTAGCTCTTCTTTAGAACCTAAAGTTTCATCCCAATCTTTATCGGTTTGGAAACTTTCGTAATAATTCAATAATTTATTATTCTCCTCGAGATTGGTATCACCGGAAAGATATCTATTTAGTAACAGTAAGAAATCCTCTTTTTTCATTTTTTATTGTATTATTTCGGGAGTATATGAGATAAGTAACCAAAAAGGAATATACCCCCTAGTCCAAATTGCATTTTTTTTGATTTTTTTTGAAAAAGAATTAAAAAAGAAGAAAAACCATACATCATCAACCCAACCACTTCATTTTTAATTTTGCTAAAAGATATTTTTTGAAAGCCATAAAATCATCGCCATACTCATGCTTTCGCCCATAGAAGATCGAATCGTATTCAATGCTTTTGTAATATGGTTTTCGACTGTTTTTGTAGAAATATTAAGTCGTTCGGCAATTTCTTTATGACTCAGCTGTTCTTCACGACTCAGCTTATAAACAGCTTGGCATTTTTCTGGAAGCGATTCGATAATTAAATTCAGCTGTTGCACCAATTCGTTGTGCATTAATTGTGTTTCTGGAGTTGTAGATAAGAAACGTTTTTCTAAATCATCAAAAAGTTCGACATGAACTTTGTCTTTATTTTTTCTCAAATGATTAAAAACCTGATATCTCGCGCAAGCATACATATACCCTTTTAGCGAAATATGAATTTCGATTTTCTCGCGATTGTGCCAGATATTCATAAAAATATCCTGAATGATATCTTCGCACAATTCTTTGTCTTTAATTACATTGTAAGCCGACATAAAAAGTGCCTGCCAAAATTTATTGTACAATTCTGTCAATGCCGATTCATCGCCGTCGCGAAGACGATCGATTAAAATCTGATCCTGATTTAAGATGGAATTTGGCAATGATGGCAGTTTATGAAGATTGAATAATTCGCAACAAACTTAATAAATTCCGTTAATAATCCTAATTTGTTCTCGACAACACCTTTTTATCTTTGCATTAAACCTTAATTACATAGTCGACATAACTTTGTATATTTTTCAATTCTAACTACCAAACTGCTTTATTTTTTAAGCTTAAGCAATATTCGTGATTAAAATAAAATGAATTTTTTAAAATATCAGATTTAAATCGCTGTTACGTTAAAATTGTATTTTTATTAAATTTCAAAAAAATGACGTAGCCAATTTCTTTAAATCTAAAATTGTTTTTTTTACACTTTCTTTTTTAACTCAAAATTTCCTAAATAAAAAAGAAACACAAAATTAGACACGGATAAAAACAGATTCGCTATCGCGAAGACGCGGAAAAAAAAACTGATTTAAAAAAATCTGTGTTAACCTACGTTTTCGCGATAGCGAATCTGCTTTATCTGCGTTCAAATCTAGTTTCCCTCAAAAAATAATTCTTTCTAATTAATAATAAATATTCAAGAGAATATTTGACTTCGAAGTATCAATTATTTTTTCAAGTCTTTTAAAAAATGTTTCACTTACCATGGGACAGCCGTGGCTAAGAGCAATATAATGATCCTGCTCACCTTCTGGAACCGCTGAATACGAATGCAATACAATCATTCTTTTAATAGCATTATTATTCGTTGGATCCAATCCTTTTAAAACATATGCTTTACCAAAGATACCTCTATACGATTTTCCAACAATGTAGCGTCCAAGTGATGTGCAATTCGAATTGGGTTCATTGCTAAATTTCAGTTCTCCTTTTATACAGGTTTCAGAACCAGAACCGTTTGCAACTAAACCTTCGTCAATTACTGTATTGTTTACTAGATCATAAACAAAGAATCTATTTTTACCCGATTTAATTTTCATATCGATAAAAAATGCAATTTTAGAATTATAAGCACCAGAAGCGCTCATTTTTTTGACATTTTCAATCTGCTGATTAAAACGTTCTTCTTCAGAATCGTCTATAAAATTTCTTTCACTTGGTTTGGAATTTCCCCAGAAACACATGGTAAACAGGAACAATAAGTTTGCTATTTTCATTAATCTATCTTTTCAATTTTAAAGCATTAATAATCATTTGTTTAATGCTGCAAAACTAAAACTCTAACTTTCAGCAAAGTGGTCCTAAAAGACTAAAAAACAACAAAATAAGATTTTTTTCAATGTAAATAATAGTCCACATCCATCAAAAAAATTATATTTGGACTATTTTATAAAACAAATTCATTAAAAACAAACAGTCCAGATGCTTCGACCTTGGCCATTAGAAATTCAGCTCGATAAAAAATCAGAGAAGACAATTTACCTTCAAATTGCCGATGCTATTATTGAGGCCATAAAAACTGGAAAATTAGTAAGTGGGAATGCACTTCCTGGAAGCAGACAGCTTGCCCAATTATTAAAAGTGAATCGAAATACGGTTGTGGAAGCCTTGGATGTTTTGATTGCCGAAGGTTGGCTTATTACGATTGATAGAAAGGGTACATTTGTAACCGATTCACTTCCCAGCATCAATCATTCATCAGAAAATAAAAAAGATTCCGAGATTAAAACTGAAGAACCTAAAAGCTTTCTAGTTTTTGATGACGGCCTCCCAGACAGCCGATTGGCTCCCATGAATGATCTAGCAAGAGCATACCGCGAACTCTTCAGTCGAAAATCGCGCTGGCAGATTATGGGTTACAGCAGTGAATTGGGGAATTTGGAATTTAGAAAATCGATTGCTCAAATGCTGAATTTTAAACGAGGCATGAGTATTTCGCAGGATCAAATCTGTATCACGCGCGGAAGTCAGATGGCTATGTATCTCGCTTCGCATTGTATTTTAAAATCTGGTGATTTTGTTTTGGTTGAAAATCCAGGTTATAAACCCGCATGGGAAACTTTTGAAAATGCTGGCGCAATATTACTTCCTGTAAATGTAGATTCGGACGGATTGGATATTGATCAGGTTGAAAAATATCTGCAGCATAAAAATATAAAAGCCATTTATGTAACACCTCATCATCAATTTCCGACCACGGTAACTTTGTCTTTAAAAAAGAGATTAAAACTGATTGAACTTTCTAATCAATACAATTTTACAATTATTGAAGATGATTACGATAATGAGTTTCATTTTGGCCAGCGCCCGATACTTCCAATTTCCAGTTATGCAGCTTTGAAAAACTATATTTATATTGGCACTTTCAGCAAAATTGTTGCTCCTGCACTTCGTATTGGATACTTAGCCAGTTCTAGGGAAAACATTCAGAAAATTGGAAACCATAGAAAAATCATCGATGTACAAGGCGACAATATTATGGAAGAAGCAATTTTAAACCTCATCAATGAAGGCAAAATAAAACGTCATCTTAAAAAAGCCAATTTGGTTTACAAAAGCAAAAGGGATTATTTTGAAAGTTTGCTAAATCAATATCTTCAAGATAAAATCACTTTTACAAAACCCGAAGGCGGACTTGCTTTTTGGATTGTTCCAAAAGAAGATATTAATGTTCTTGAAATTTTTGAAAAGCTAAAAATACAAGGCATCCAAATTATGAGCCCAGATCGATTTAGTTTTGATGAAACCATTAAGGGTTTTCGTTTGGGTTATGCTTCTCTTTCAGAAAAACAAATGGAGGAAGGAATTAAAGCACTTGCTAAATTACTATAAGTAACTAAAATTAGACGCAGATTTTACGGATTTGCTATCGCAAAGACGCGGAAAAAAACTGATTTTAAAAACCTGCGCGAATCTGCGTTTTCGCGATAGCGAATCTGTTTTATCCGCGTTCAATTAACTTACAACAAGCTAATTACAGTTTTCCATTTCAATAATAGAAAACCCATTTTCCCGAATCTGATTTTCTACTTCAATCGGCGCTTTATCAATGTGGCAAAAACGGCATTCTTTTGCTGACAAAGCCTGTCCTTCTTGTGCTACACTTTTCAAGTACTTTTTACCATATTCATATACTTGTTCAGCATCATTAATATTTTCATCAACCAAAATATCAAAGTGCATAATTTTTCCGTCTTTGCGGGTTACATAAGTATCCCAAACTGCTATTTTCATTTCTTTTTAGTTTCTAAGTTACTAAGCCGCTAAGGGACTAAGTTTTATTGTTTAATGATGCAAATTTATATTGGCTTTAAAAGTTTAAAATCATCCAGTTTTTTCATTTTTTGAAATATACTGGTCCAGTACAATTTTATGTTTTAGACATAGCTTTGCAATATGAAAAACGACATTATTTTTAATTTGATTAAAGTACATCAGCGCATCGAAAACGCTTGTAGAATTGCTGGCAGAAATCCTGATGAAGTTCAGCTTTTATTGGCAACCAAAACGGTTCCAGCAGAGAAAATCCGAATTGCTATTGAAGCTGGAGAAACTTTAATGGGAGAAAATAAAATGCAGGAGTTGCGGGATAAAAATGATATTTTGCAAAATCTTCCCGTAGAACGCCATTTTATTGGACATCTTCAAACCAATAAGTTAAAAGATGTACTAAAATATGCGACTTGCATTCAATCTTTGGATCGAATAAATCTGGCTGACGAACTTCATAAACAGCTTCAAAACCAAAACAGAAAATTAGATGTTTTTGTACAAGTGAATACATCTTATGAAGAAAGTAAATTCGGATTACCGCCAGAAGACGTTTTATCTTTCATCAAAAAAATAAAAACTTACGAAACCTTCAATATTAAAGGTTTAATGACAATTGGCTTATTGGATGTGGAGAAAGAAAAAATGATTCCCTCCTTAAGACTCTTAAAAACTATTCGGGATGAAATTTATTCGGAAGGAATTGAAGGTTTATCCGATTTAAAACTTTCTATGGGAATGTCACAGGATTTGGAACTTGCTATTGCCGAAGGTTCAAATATGGTTCGTATTGGTACTTCGATATTCGGAAACCGCTTTTTAGGCAAAGAAATCTGGAACGAAAACATTGCAGAATAAAACTTAATTTTGCAGCAAATAATAAGCAGATGAACCTGAATGATCTTACCGTAATTGATACTGAAAAAATTGCTTTAGACGATTTATTTTTTAGTGATGAAAATAAAGCCGCTTTACTGCAGATTATCAAAGAGCATCAATATATCGAGGAATTAAAAAAGTACAATCTTAAAGTCGACAATAAAATTTTATTGCATGGAAGTTCTGGCTGCGGTAAAACGACAACGGCAAAAGCAATTGCCAATGCATTAGACAAAAAGATTATTATAGTAAATCTTAGCACCGTTGTAGATTCTAGAATTGGTGAAACTTCTAAGAATTTAAAAGCAATTTTTGATAAAGCCATCAGAGAAAGAGCGGTTTTGTTTTTGGATGAGTTTGACCAGATTGGAAAAAGCCGTGATAGCGATGATAAAGATGTGGGCGAAATGAGGCGTTTGGTAAACACGATAATTCAGCTTTTTGATTATTTCCCTTCTGATAGTTTATTGATTTGTGCCACGAATCATTACGAAATAATTGACAGCGCTTTATTAAGAAGATTTCAGCTTCGTTTGAAATATGAAATGCCTTCAGAAAAACAGCTGGATATTTATTATGATAAAATCTTAGGCAGTTTTCCAGAGCATTTTCAAAATATAGAAAGACGTTATGCTATTTCTTATGCTGAAGCTTTAGATTATATCAACACTACAATGAAAAAGCAGATTATTGCTGCTTTGGATTTAAAGAAAAACGCATAAAAATCCTCCGAATGTAATTGCTTCGCAAGACCGTAATTATATTGGTCTCCATTTTTTACCAACGAATTTTTTACCAACAAAACATTCCTACGGAACGAAATTGGATTGGACACCATTCTTTTTCTACCGATGAAACGTTCCTACGGAACGTATAATTACTACGTGAATGTTCAATTTTTGCTACCAGACATTCCTACGGAATGAATGGCATTTAATTAAAAAACCCGCTGCAAAAGTTTGCAACGGGTAATTCTTGGGTGGAGTTTTATATATAGAATGAATAGTGTACTTGTTTACAATCCTCTTGTCAACCAGCCTTTTTTGTTGGCTGTTGCAATAGCATAAGGCGCAATCCAGAATAAACTGAAAGTGTAAAAAACACTATAAGAATAAGCCCAGAATGATTCTGAAAGCGTGTATCTTTTTGCGTAAAATACCATTGAAAAAGTAGAGAAGATTAAAATTGCCATTAATGTTGAACTTAAAAATAATACTGGATGAACAGCAATAAAGTAAAACATAAATAATATAATCGGATATGTCATTGCAATTTTAAAGAACTGGTTTAAGAATAACATTCTTGCTCCAAATTTTGATTCTTTTCTAAAATCTGTAAAAACATATTTTGCCATCATAAGATTTTCACGAACATTACTTCTCGCCCATCTTATGAACATTTTGTATAATCCTTTATATTCTTCAGGAACGTTTGTCAATACCACTGCATTTCTTTGAAATTTAACTTCAAAACCTTGTTTCAAAATCATATTAGTCAAAGCGCGGTCTTCTCCAATATCTGATGGTTCACCCATAAAAGTTTGGTTGATCCACTCTGGAAGACAGTTAAAAACGGCATCTCTTTTGTAAGCTGCCAAAGCTCCTGGTGTACATAATACAGAACCTAATTCGCTTTCTGCAGAACGCTGGAATTCAAAACTCATTACGAAACTTACATTCAGCATTTTTGGCAATATTGCTTTTTTATTGTTCAAAACCTGAACGTTTCCTGCAACGGCACCACATTTTTTGTTTACTACAAACGGACTTACCAAGTTTCTCAATGTATCTTTTTTCACAATAGAATCGCTATCTACCGTTACAAAAATTTCGCCAGTTCCTAATTTAAATCCTCTGTATAATGCTTGACGTTTTCCTTGGTTTTTTGGCTGCTGAAAAATCGTTACACGATCTCCCAATTTTGCTTTTGCTTCCTGCATCCAGTACCAAGTATCATCTTTACTTCCATCGTCAATAGCCAAAAGCTGTAGTTTTTCTGCTGGATAATCGCTATCTGCAAGGCTTAATAAAGTATCCCAAACCAATTTTCCTTCATTGTATGCTGGAACAATAATCGTACAAGTTGGCAATAAATCGTCTGATACTGATGGAATCGCTTTATATCTTAAATACAAATAAGAGCTATACAAGAAAACTCCTGCTTGGTAAAAGAATAAGATTGTTGTGATAATTAAAAATGGCAATCCCCAAGTTGAAGCAATTCTTTCAAAATGAAATTTTTCAAAATCATCCTGCAATAGAAATACTACTCCAACACCTGCTAATAGTAATAAAAAAGTCCCAATAAGAACCGCCAATCCAAACGGACTTGTTGGTCTTTCTACATGCACTTTGTTTGATTTTTGTTTAGTTCCGAAAAAAGAACCATTTATTGTTTTTTCGCTGATCGCTGAACTAGTGTTCGCGTAAAATTGTTCTGAGATAATTGTTTCGCTTTCCATGCTTATACTCCTTTTTAATTTGCTTAATGTGGCTTTTAGTAAAATCTTTTCTTTTCTAATTATTTGCTGCTCTTACTTCGAGAAACAATAAAAAAACAAACACATCAAAGATTTTGACATAACACATTTTGCAAGCGGCGTGCCAATACGATTCTAAACTGGTATAGAGCCATTTAGAAAAAACAGCACAAAAAAGAGTGTGTAATTATTTTACACTTTCTGGATACGGTATACACTAAAAGGGAAGAAATTTGTAACTGCGAATTGAGATTTGATAAGGCTTTTGGCTTGTTTTTATTTTCTATTCTAATAAAAAACCCGAATCTCAAAGTATGCTTTTTGAGCACAAAATGGCAAGAATTATTAAAACGCAATTCTCTACATAAAATTGTATAAGCAAAATAAAATAGATAAAATTTATTGCTTTTTTCGTTTTTAAAGAAACATTCTTCCTAAAAAAACAAGAAATCTTGCTGAAAAAAGTTAAATTTATCGAAACAAACTTAACTCTAAAATTTAGGAGATTACAAAATGAGTAAAGAGCATTATTATCTTTTGCTGGCTGATGATGACGAAGACGACTGCCTTTTCTTTAAAGAAGCCCTCGATGAAATAACGGTCAGTGCTGATTTATCTACCGTTCACGACGGCGTACAATTAATTAATTATCTACAAAACAACATCTTAAACCTTCCAGATGTTCTTTTTTTGGATTTAAATATGCCTAGAAAAAATGGCTTAGAATGTCTAGACGAGATTAAAAAAGACGAAAAATTAAAAAATCTGCCCATCATCATTTTTTCTACTTCGCTGGACAGCGAAATAGTTAACAATTTATACCTAAAAGGCGCCTCTTATTATATTCGGAAACCTGGGGAATTTTCAAAACTCAAAAACGTAATTGAAAAAGCATTAACAATTGCGTCAGAAAATAATTTCAAGCAGCCCGAAAGAGCTAGTTTCATTCTGCAACCTTAATTCTTTGGAAATGAACCGCAAAAAAAAGGAACATTATTTTCTTTCCGAAGGAGGAGAAATGGGAGAATTAATTCGTTCTGCAGATTGGAACCAAACTCCGTTGGGAGATCCTGAAAAATGGCCACAAAGTTTAAAAACAATGACCGCAATGATGCTCGGCAATCCGTTTGGAATGTACATTGCATGGGGGAAAAATTATACTCAAATATACAATGATGCCTTTCGTCCTATTTTGGGCGCTTCTAAGCACCCAGAAGCTTTGGGCGGAAGTTCTAAAAATACATTTGCTGAAATCTGGGATACCATCGGACCAATGTTTGCAGATGTGATGCAGGGAAAAGCGGTAAGTTTTCCTGATTTTAAAGTGCCTCTTAATCGAAACGGTTATACAGAAGATTGTTTTTTTGACTTTTCGTATAGTCCTATAAAAATAGAAGACGGCTCTATTGGCGGCATCTTGGTGACAGTTATCGAAACCACCGAAAAGAAAATTGTTGCAGACGCTTTACAAGAAAGTAATGCACGATTTGTCAATAATATTATGCAGGCTCCGGTTGCCATGTGTATTTTTAAAGGCGAAAACAATATTGTAGAAATCGCCAATGAACAAATGTTACAGCTTTGGGGCGCAAAAGCTGAAAACATCATCAATAAACCTATTTTTAAAGTTCTTCCCGAATTGAAAAAACAAGGTCTTGATGAAATTCTGCAAAACGTATTTATCTCAGGAAAAAAGGTAGTTACTGACGAACTTTTTGTTCCACTAAACCGAAATGGACAAACTGAAAACACTTATATCAATTTTGTTTATGAAGCTTTACGAGAAATCAACGGCACTATTTCTGGAGTTGTAGCTATCGCCACAGAAGTTACAGCCCAAGTTTTGGCTCGTACAAAAGTAGAAGAAAGCGAACAAAAAATAAGACAGCTGGTTGAAAATGCCCCTTTCCCGATTGGTGTTTATGTCGGAAAAGAAATGCGTATTGAGCTCGCTAATGAATCTATTATAAAAATATGGGGAAAAGGCCCAGATGTAATTGGTAAAACATATCGTGAAATTCTACCCGAACTGCAAAATCAATCTGTATTTGAGCAAGTTGAATCGGTTTTTGAAACTGGACAATCGTTTCATTCCAGAAATTCCCGTATTGATATTGTGATCGATAATGAATTGCAATCGTTTTATTTCAACTACAGCTTTACGCCTTTGTACGATCTGACTGGAAAAATTTACGGTGTAATGAATACTGCTGTAGAAATTACCGACTTATTCTTAGCCAAACAAAAAATTGAAGAAAGCGACAAACGATTCCGTGATACGGTAAGGCAAGCTCCCGTTGGAATCACAATTCTTCGTGGACCAGAATATATAGTAGAAATGGCCAACGAGGCTTATCTTAAATTGGTAGATCGAGATGAAAAAACTTTTGTTGGCAAACCTTTGTATCATTCATTGCCAGAAGTTAAAGAAAGCGTTAGTGCTTTACTAGATGGTGTTTTAAATTCAGGAATTCCTTTTCATGGAATTGAAGTTCCTATTCCTCTAAAACGATATGGAAAAATAGAAACTTCTTATTTTGATTTCCTTTATCATCCTTTAAAAGAAGAAAACGGAACTATTTCGGGAATCTTGGTAACCGTTACCGAGGTAAGCGAAAAAGTCGAAGCGAGAAAAAGGGTCGAACTGAACGAAGATCGCCTTAAAATTGTCGTGGAAGCCAGCGAATTGGGAACTTGGGAACTGAATGTAAAAACCCGTATTCCAACTTATTCTAAAAGATATCTTGAGATTATTGGCGGTTATACCGAAGATATAATGCTTACTCACGAAGAATTATTGGCACATCTTCATCCAGATGATTTACATATTCGAAATAAAGGTTTCAAAGAAGCTTTAAGTTCAGGTTTTTTAAATTATGAAGTTCGCGTAATCTGGAAAGACCAATCTATACATTGGATTGAAGGAAAAGGAAAAGTTTTTTATGATGAAAACCATCAGCCACAAAAATTAATTGGAACTATTCGAGATATCACTGAAGAAAAAAAATATCAGCAGAAAATTGAAGAAAGCGAAAAGAAACTGCGAAATCTTATTATGCAGTCGCCTGTTCCGAAAGCTATTTTGCGCGGAACCGATTTTGTAATCGAAATGGCCAATTTTGCACTTCTAAATAATATCTGGAAAAAAGAAGAAACTGAAGTTGAAGGAAAAAAAATACTAGAATTATTTCCTGAGCTTAATAAACAGAAATATGATCAATTATTAAATAAAGTCTACGAATCTGGAGAAGTGTATTCAGAATCTGAGTCTTTGCTTTTTATTGACAATGAAAACGGTGGCAATCAATTTTATGTAGACTTTGAATTTGCACCGCTCCGCGAAAGCGATAATTCTATTTCTGGAATTAGAATAACACTTATTGATGTTACCGAAAAAGTTGAAGCGAGAAAGAAAATCGAAGAAAGCGAGAAAAGATTTCGTCTGCTTACAGAAAGTATTCCGCAGTTAATTTGGGAAACCGATGCCAATGGAAATGCCCTTTTTACTTCGGGAAGATGGCTTGAATATACTGGTATTGAACCCGGAATAGAGGGTTCTTGGCAAAAAATGATTCATCCAGACGATTTTGACGAAAATGTCAAAATTTGGCAGCATGCACTAGCAACTGGAGAAATGTATCGCTGTGACGTGCGAATGCGCAGAAAAGATGGTTCATACAGATGGCACACCGTTATTGGCGAACCCGTTTTTGGACTCGATAACAAAATAATAAAATGGGTTGGCGCTTTTACCGATATTCATACCGAAAAGGCCTTTACACATGAACTTGAGCAACAGGTTACAGCCAGAACCAGAGAATTAATCCAAATTAACGAATCACTTCAAAAAAGCGAAGAACGCTATCATTTGATGGTAGAAGAAGTTCAGGAATATGCGATTTTATATTTGAATAGCGATGGTATTATTGAAAACTGGAATGCTGGTGCAGAAAAAATAAAAGGCTATAAAGCAGAAGAAATCATCGGAAAATATTTTGCTGTATTTTATACCGAAAAAGACCAGAAAAACAATCTTCCACAAAAACTGCTGCAGATTGCCAGAGAAAAAGGAAAAGTAATACATGAAGGCTGGCGCAGACGTAAAGACGGAAGTCTATTTTGGGCAAGTGTGGTAATAACGGCCGTTCATAACAAACAAAAAGAAGTTATTGGTTTCTCTAAAGTAACACACGATTTAACCGAAAAAAAGAAAGACGAAGACAAGCTCAGAATGAATGCATTAGAGCTGGCTCAGAAAAACAATGAGTTAGAAGAAATGAATAAAGAACTACAATCCTTTGCTTACATTTCGAGTCATGATTTGCAGGAACCGCTTCGAAAAATACAGACTTTTGCTTCTCAGATTATAGAGAAAGAGGCGAAAAATTTATCGGAAAACGGAAAAGATAAATTTAAAAGAATGCAGAATGCCGCACAGCGAATGCAGACTTTGATTAATGATTTATTAGCGTATTCTAGAACAAATATCCAAGAACGTATTTTTATAAAAACAGATCTTGCTCAGATTGTAAAAGAAGTAAAAGAAGATTTAACCGAAGAACTAGATCAGAAAAGTGCTGTAATTGAAATTGAACAAAGCGTTGAAGTTGATATTATTCCGTTTCAATTCAAACAATTGCTGTATAACCTCATCAGCAATTCATTAAAGTTCTCAAATCCCGATATTCCAATTGTAATTAAAATAAAAAGTAAAATTGCATTAGGAAAAGATTTAGAAAATGAAAAACTAATTCCTGCAAAAAAATACTGTCACATAGAAGTTTCAGACAACGGAATTGGCTTTGAAGCGCAGTATAATAAAAAAATATTCGAAGTTTTTCAGCGTCTCCACGGACGCGATCGCTATAATGGAACCGGAATCGGATTGGCGATTGTGAAAAAAATTATCGATAACCACAATGGAATCATCACCGCTTCGGGAATTCAGAATCAAGGAGCTTCTTTTGATATTTACATTCCTGTAAAATAAAAATTATCAAATTCTAAACTCCAAATTCCATAAAAAAAACGGAAACTGCAAGTAAGCGGTTTCCGTTTTTCCATTTCAAACGAATTGAAATTATCTCAAAACAAATTTTATCTAGTATAAACAGTAATTATACCTGTTGTTTTGTCTTTAATTTTTAGCTCTTTGTTGGTTAGATTCATAATATCGCTAGTTGAGCTGATATTTCCAACAGTAAGCGTTAAATCGTTGTGAGATCTTACATAAGTACCTGTAGTTTCTGTTAAGGCACAATCACTTCCGTTATAATCACCAATAACCGCTGCATTACTTAATCTTAAATCTAAATAATCTCTGTTGCATCCCGCTTGATTCTGCGGAGCATCAACTAACACTTCCTGTCCATTAACAATTGTTCCTGTTTGGCTTAGATTATATTTCCCTTGAATTGGAACTATTGTTTCTCCTTCATTATCGTCGTTACTACAAGAGGTTACGAACATTCCCGCGCTTAAGGCTAATACGAATAAAAAGTTTCTATTTTTCATGATTTCTTTGTTTTTTATTTAATTAATTCAATAATACTAAATTAAAAGTATATACTTACAAAAAATTTCATGATTTAATGAATATCTTACATAAATCGCATTTTAGGCAAAATTTAAATATTTAATTACTCGCATGGTTTCCCTTTTAAATACTTAGTAAACATGTAGTCTGTCATCGGGCGAAGCGCTCTTTTATTTTCTGGATGTCTTCCAGCTCCATTGTCATTAAAAAAATCAATTCCATGCGCAGTTTTTCCATACCAAATAATAGCTTGACCATTTGTTAGAAAACATTTTGTAGTGTCGCAAGCATTTACCTTTTTAAAATTTAATAAGCTTTTATCCAATGGAATTATTTCATTTAAATTATTGTCCTCATTATCTGAAGTACAATTTACAACTTCATAATGGTCTCCTGACCATTGCATGCAATGCTTTTTAAAAAAAGCAAAATACACCACTCCTCCAATTGAGCAAAAAATTAAAACAGTAACCATTGCTGTTTTTCTTAATCTTTTTAAGAAATTTTCAAATAGGAATTGCTTAATTCTCTCTAAAAACTTTTTTCTTTTTGTTTCGGATTTCTGTGACTCAGGATCATTCCATTTAGGCTGATCTATTTTAGCGTAATCAATCTCCTTAGAATTTGCTTCAAATTTAGTAGTATCTGTTTTTTTTCGTTCTACTGTATTAGAGGCATAACTATCGTTGGTAATAAATCGTAGAGGTATATATCTTTTATTTTTTTCTGCTTCTTCATTTTTCGAATTAGGAAAATTTTCCACTTCGACCTCATCACTAAAGCCAGCAGGAGAAATTTCAGGTTTGTAATGTTTGGTGTTTCTTAACTCTTCTATCAATTTCAAATTCTCTGGATCAATTTCTTTTCTAAACTTATTAAAAGGTCTAGGTTGAAAATCTACCAAAATCGCAGCTAATTCAACCGTACTTATCTTAGCTGTTTCTCTTTCTGCTTTAAAAAAAGCACCTACCTTTTTAAACTTATCTGTGTATTGTTGCGAAGTATCAACTTCTTTTGGAACAAAATCAGCCTTAAAAAAGTTTCGATATACCGCAATGTCATCGACTTTAGGTTCTGAATTGAAAATTTCCCAGCATAAATCTCTTAAAACTGCTTGCGAAGGATTGCTTAAATAATTAGAATATTTTCCTTCATTTTTTTCAACTCTATATTTCTCTCGAATCGCTTCTTTATAGTCACTTTGAATATCATTTTGAGTAATTTTTCTCATAAGCTATTAGGATTTTCAGGATTTATTATCGGTTTTTTCAAGTTTTTATCGGACATCATCGGAGAATCAGGAAATCCCGGAAATCCGTATCAATACAGGCTCAAAACCGTTGTTACTTTGCCTCAACAAAATTAGTTATCGTTTTGATCTGCAGGTCAAAAGCAAATGTACAAAACTAGTTCATGTACCAAGTGCGGAAAACCGTAAGACGGATTTTATTCTGGGAAGTATAGATGAAAATCTTACTGTTCTACGCACTTCACTTCCCAAACAAAATTTGGTATTGCCATTTAAAAACCAACCTGAAAAAAGATTTCAGGCAGCAATACCCATGTTCAACTTTTAAATTTTAAAAAAAATGAAAACTTTATATTTATTGGGAGCGTGCGCGCTGTTGTCAACTACATTATTTTCTTGTACTGCTGATGAATTCGAAACAGAATCAAAAAAAACTGAGGTAAAAAAAGATGCTGTCCCGTCAGAAGGACAAGCAGATGCACCAGACGACGGGCCTGGTGATGAACCTATCAATGTTCCACCGCCACCAAAAAAATGATAATCATCAGTAGTTAGTAAGTTATTAATTACTATTTTCGGGGAAAGTAAGTTTTATGCTGCGTTCCCCTTTTTTTTATTTGCTTTTTATGACTTTGTTTCTTTCTTGCCGAAAAGAAACCAATGATCACTTATCAAAAAATAACACAAAAAGTGACGATGCTATAGCCATACGAGATAAAGCACTTTTAAACTTCCAAAATAAAGATTACAACAGCGCCTTCTATAATTTTAACAAATCAAAAATAGCATTTGAAAATCTTAAAGACAGCTCCAACATTGTCTACAATCTTATCCAAATGGCGGCTATACAACAAATTAATGGCGACTATTATGGAAGCAAAGAGACACTCACAGAAGCTCTGCCTTATATTAAACAAAAAGACATTTATAGTGCAGCTATAAATAATTATTTCGGCATAGCAGATAAAGAACTCTTCATTTATGAAGATGCTGTTTATTACTATAAAGAAGCTTTAAAAGAATGCAAAGATTCTATTTGCAAAAAAGCTCCTTTAAACAATATTGCTGTTATATATCTATTGCAAAATAAATACGATAAAGCAATTCCAATTTTAGAATCAATTCTATTTAAAGGTCAAATAACGGATAAAACATTTTTAAAAACCCAAGCTAGAATTCTAGACAATTTAGGATTTGTTTATTTCAAACAAGGCATGTCTGAAAAAGGGTTTTCTCTCATGAAAGAAAGTCTTCAAATAAGAAATAGTTTAAATGATCGCTACGGAAGCATTGAGAGCAATTTACATCTGGCTGAGTTTTATGCCAAAACTAATTCTCAAAATTCGAATCAATTTGCGCTAACTGCCTATAAAACTGCAACAGAATCTAATAGTATTGATGAACGTTTAAAAGCTTTATCTTACCTTATTTCTAATGACTCCAATTTAAAAAGCTCTTATTATGCAAAAAAATTCGTGTCTTTAAATGACAGCATAATCAAAGTCAGAAATAATTTTAAAAACAAGTTTGCCAAAATCAAATACGATTCTAAAAAGGAAAAAGACGAAAACCAAAAACTTCGATTAGAAAAAGCAGAAGATTTGGTTGCTATTAAAGAAGGTGAAAAAGACAAAATAATTTTATTTTCTACTTTAATTGCTGTAGTCTTTTTGGGTGTTTATTTAAGAAACCGCTATAAACACAAGACTCGTCTTGTTAAGATAAAAACTGCATACGATACAGAAACCCGAATAGCCAAAGATATTCATGACGGATTGGCGAATGATGTTTTTCATGCTATTACGTATACGCAAACTCAGTCCTTAACAAACGAAAGCAATAAAGAAAACTTACTCCAGAAACTCGATGATATTTACTCACGCGTTCGAGGAATTTCTAGAGAAAATAATGATATAGACACGGGTCCAAGTTTCTCTAATAATTTAAAAGAAATGCTTTCTACCTATAACAGTGGTCAAACAAATGTTATTATAAATGGTGTTGAAAAAATAAATTGGGATTCCGTCGACGATTTAAAGAAGATTGCCATTCAACGTGTATTGCATGAATTAATGGTCAATATGAAAAAACATAGTGAAGCTCCAGTCGTATCCATAAAATTTGATACTAACTCAAATTCCTTACTTATTGACTATAGTGATAATGGAAAAGGTTGCGAAAAATCAAAAATTATAAAAAATGGTCTGCAAAATATGGAAATCCGTATTCTGGCTGTAAAAGGAACTATTACTTTTGAAACTGAACCTGATAAAGGTTTTAAAGTAAAAATAACAATGCCTAAATAAAAGCCTATGTTTAAAAAAGTAATTATAGCCGAGGATTTTGAAGAATTCAATTTAGCCATAAAGCAAACTTTGAATGATTTCAATATTGTCAATTTTCAACATGCAAAATATTGTGATGATGCTTTTCTTAAAATTAGAAAGGCCATTCAGGATAATGAGCCATACGATTTATTAATTAGTGATCTTTCGTTTAAAAAAGACCATCGCGAAGTAAAAATTGGCAGTGGAGATGAATTGATTCAAAAAGTTCGTGAACTGCAACCTGACATTAAAATCATCGCCTACTCTATTGAAGATAAAAATGCTCGCATAAAATCGCTTTTTGAAGATTCTGAAATTAATGCTTTTGTTCTAAAAGGCAGAAACAGTATTGAAGAACTTAAAAAAGCGCTAACCTTAATTTCGGCTTCTGATCAAAAATTTATCTCTCCCGAAGTTTCTTCTGCGCTTCAAGAAAAAGGCAATTACGAAATTGACGATGTCGATATTAAAATCCTAAAATATTTGTCTGATGGAACATCTCAGGATGAAATTATAGAAATCTTTAAAAACAGCGATGTAAAACCAAATAGCAAAAGCGCCATGGAAAAAAGATTGGCAAAGCTAAAAGATTTTTTCAAAGCCAATAATACTGTTCATTTGGTTTCGATTACAAAAGATATGGGGATAATTTAATTTCCACTTTACTTCTTATTTAAAGCTCCTTCGGGAGCTTTTTTTATTCTCAGAATTTAAAAAATTCAGATTATGGATTTCCGTAAAATACTGGTTTTGATTGGTTTTACTTTTGGATTATAAATCAATTTAATATTAATTAAACCCAAAAATTATGGAATACAAAGTAGTGCCATTCGTGGCTTCAATCGATCCCAAAAAAGGAACTTCTAATCATGTTGCTGAACAACTTGAAAGTTTGATAAAAAATTTCACTAATCAAGGTTGGGAATATGTGCGTTTGGAAAGCGTGTCAACATTTGTTCATCCTGATAGTGGATGTTTTGGATTAGGTGCTAAACCAGGTTACACAACAAATAGCCAAATGGTTGTTTTTCAGAAAAAATGAAATATATCATATTATTAATTATTCGAATGTATTGGATTTTAATTCCTCAGTCTAAAAGAAGAAAATGCATTTTTAAAAAATCCTGTTCAAATTATGTTTTTGAAACAACTCAAAAAGAAGGTTTGATAAGTGGCCTAAAAGCATTTCGATTTCGATATAATAATTGCCGAAATGGCTTTCAAATTTTTAAAAATCCTGTTACTAATAAAATCCAAATAATTCTTCCTTCTCTTATTATAGTTGAGAAGGAAGAAATTTCGGAAAGATTAATTACTTAAATCTAAAACAAAATCAGGTATTTGTACTCTTTCT
This sequence comes from Flavobacterium movens, assembly GCF_039581425.1. Lineage (NCBI taxonomy): Bacteria > Pseudomonadati > Bacteroidota > Flavobacteriia > Flavobacteriales > Flavobacteriaceae > Flavobacterium > Flavobacterium movens. Next base: position 249,390 of record NZ_JBCPXY010000002.1, on the reverse strand, counting down.
GAAGGACTCAATTCTAATTAGTTTTATTTAATATCATATATCTTAAAGTCTTTAAATTTTGATTTCACAACATCTAAAATATTTATTCAAACAGATAGCCTTTACTAAAACAGTATTGATCAGATTCCTAATCATTCTTTTTAAGAGAAATAAAAATATTGAGATATTAAAATTAAACTACCAAACAAATTATTTGTTCAAAAACAGTTTTATAATAATTGAATATGAGTCTAAAAATGCTTTATGGTATTCATTTAACAATAAAAAAACTTTAGAAAGGAGCATCAAAATTTTCAATCTAGAAAATATACCTCCAAGCATGAATATAGTAATTCATGGTTTTTTTAGAAAAAAGAAATATTCGCTAAAATTTGAGCCAACGCTAAAAATAGAAAACCAAAGTTTCAAAACAAGTTTTTCAAATCTTTCCTTAAATCTGAAAGAGAATCTAATTCCTCGATTAACTCATCCTCTAACCGAGATTTCTATTTCAAAACCAGAAATAGAAACAGCAAAAGTTAATATAAAATATCAAGCAATTAATTTTAAACATAATACTTATAACCAAAATGAATTTATATGACACGAGAATATTACAAACTACCGGAATCTAGTGCATTAATGCGCTTTTTATGGAAATGTGCGGGTGGCGATCGCTATTTACTTGAAAGAGCTACCTATTCTGATCAAATAAAATATATGTGTTTAGGAGGAATTGTTTTTGCGACTGGCGCTTTAGCTGGTATTGCGGGAGGCTACGCTTTCTATACTATATTCGAGCCTCGCGGATCAGCAATTGATAATCCTATAGATTTTCAAACTATTTGTATCGCTATCTTTTTTGGACTTGTTTGGGGATTAATGATATTCAACATAGACAGATTTATTGTAACAAGTACTGGAAAAGGAGATGGAACCGAAGCCATAACTATAGGAGAATTAAAAAGTGCTCTGCCCAGAATTTTAATGGGAATGATTATAGCTATGACGATTTCAAAACCCGTAGAAATCCGAATGTTTAAAACTGAGATTGATATAAAGCTTCGAGAGAAACAACTGGAACAGCAAGCAGAATATCAGAAAAAAGTCGATAAAACATACGCCGATCGAGAGAAACTACTAACAGCTGAATTTGGAACTATTGCACAAGAAAGAAATGCATTAAACGAACGAATTAAATTAGCAGAACAAGCTTATACTGATAATTTAATGGGAAAAGCCAAAGGAATTGTTGGCGGGAATGGACCATTATCAAAAGCATTAAAATCACAATTAGACGATTTAACAAATCAATTAGCAACTTTTGATAGACAAAATGGAAAAGATTTAGCCGAACTAAATAAAAGAAAAGATTTCTTAAGAATAGAAAAAGATAAAGCCAGAGCAGATAATACTAAAATAGCTAATGGCCTTGATGGTTTACTTGAGCGTATAAAAATTGCTCATGAAGTAGCTGGTTTTTGGATTTCTCTTTTTATCACTTTACTATTTATGGCAATAGAACTTACTCCTATTTTTTTCAAATTAATGCTAACCAAAACTACCTATGACTATTTAGCAGAAAACCGTGATGAATTAATTAAGGCAGAGTACGGGATTGAAGTAAAATACGATTACTACAAAGACAAGCAGGGAGTTGAAAAACATTTGGTTGTTAATCATGAGGCCGAAAAGTTAATTTTTGAAAAGATAAAAGTTACTGAAATTCAAAAAGAACTTACAGAATATGCTATAAAAAAATACAAAGAAAGAGAAATGAGTAAAATAGATAATAATCTTGATGCTTATATAAATTCAATCGAAAAAAATGAACAAAGCAGTTAACGAAATTCGGCTTTTTTTATTTACCTGTTCTGGAGAAGATAATTACATTTTAAAAAGATGTAATAAACGAATCCAGAAAAGATTTGCTTTACTTGGCTTTTTTGTACTTCTAATATTTGTTGGATGCTTCTTCAGTGCAACATTTTTCATTATTTCATTATTTAATGGAGCTCACTTTTTCGGCATCATCATTGGTCTTATTTGGGGAGCGGTAGTTGTAAATATGTATTTATTATTACTTCATACTATCTCACCAGCAATAATCCCTTTATCATCAAAACGAAAAAAGAATAAAAGTTCAAGTAACAATCTCGAAGGAATAAATCCGAGCCAAAACAGTTCTTTAAATCTTTCTATGATTTTGAGAATTGGCTTTATGACTTTACTGGCTGTTATTATTGCTCAGCCTTTAAATGTATCTTTTCTTTCTTTCTCCGTACAAAGTGACATTGAAAAACATAAGATTTCGGAAAGAATTAAACTATATACATTAACAAATAAGCAATTAATTAAAGAAGAATTTCTAAATCAAAAAGACTTCAATTCTAAAATTATCAGTCAGGTAGGTTATAAAGAAGTAAACTCTTTAAAAAAACAAATTGGTATAATCGATTTAAAAATTAAAACAGATAGTTTGTTTATCATTAATGCATCAAAGCAATTAGCTAAATTTAATAAAATTGATAAGCAATTTAGTTTAAGTAATAAAGAAGAATTACAGAAAGCGAAAATATTAAACAGCCTTGAAATTTTATTAGACAATGAATTAACATCAGATCAGAATTTTCTAATAAATATTAATTCCATAGCTGTAGAAGGTTCACTAAAAACAGATTTTGATAGTTTCAAAGAAAAATTAAACGCTTTAGTCACAAATAAAATTGACAACTATAATTCTTTAAATATTCTTTTAGATAAAAGTAATTTTTATGTAAAAACAATTCAGTTATTATTTACTGGAAATCCATTTTCATGGATTATTACAATAATGGTTTGCTTAATATTTCTATTACCAATCTATTTTAAATATAAAACTCGTGATTTATGTTCGAGAATATTCAATACTAAAGAAAGTAACGAACCCGATATTATCAAATTAAGGCAAGAACTTATAAACACAACTAATTTTAATTGGTTAGAAAATAAAATAAAATCAGTAAACATAAATAGTATTAATACATCAGATTATTATTTCCAAAGAATGTTAATTGAACATCGAATTATTTTAGAAGAATACGACCATTCTAAAAAACTTTTTACAAAAAAATTGTCTCATAATATATCCTATTTCAACAGAGAATCATTAAATAGATTAACTCCTCTATTAGAAAAACTAAAAAAGTTTAATATTCAAAAATATAATGAGATTGTAAGATCGATTAATAAAGAATATACGGACGAAGAAATGTTTAAATATGAATATTGGTTAGATTCTCCTTTTAGAACTAAAATGAGGTTAATTACAAAGACTTCAAATGATGAAAAAGGACTACTAGAATTTCTCTATGATCAAAAACCTGAAAACGATTAGAAAATGCTAGATAAAGCAGTAAATATCATCAATGAAGAAACTTTTGTAGGAGAAGACAATCTAACCTATAAAAAAATTACATATGAAATTCTTACACCAAGAAAGATATATTTAAAAGGAATTATTTCTGGAAAATATAGAGGTATCAAAATCGAAGACGATTATGAAAAAGCTGATTTGTTTGATTTTGAAATTTATGAAGCAAATGTAACAACTGAAAGTCGTGATGACTTTAGAGCTAACGAACCATTTATTTTTCCCAGAGATTTTGAAAATGTTATTAAAAGAAAAAGAATAAAAGGAAATAAATTTCCAAAAGAAAAATTACCTAAAGATCTTCCCGTTACAATAACTGCAAATGAAAAATTATTTGGAGTAAATGTATTAGAACCAAAATTATTTGAATTTGAAATAATAAGAAAACTTCACCAAACAGAAGGTGATGAAATTTTCGGATCTTTTAATGCTTACATTACAGGATATATTATTGATAAAACAAGAGAAATCGAAGAAAAAGTCATTTTGGTTCAAGATGAAATAACTTCTATTCCAGAAACTCCTTCAATTTGTGTATGTAGCAATATTGAAACAGGTAAAACAGAAATTAAAAACAATTATATCCGAAGAGAATATAAATGCAAAAATCATAATGATAATGTTTGGGGTAATTGGGAATATTTAAAAAATAGTCAGCCATTAAATTTTAGATCTCGTAATAATATTGGCAATAATTCAGGGTGCGCAAGTCAAGGTATTGGAATTCTTGGCATTTTATTCGGATTAGCGTTTATCATATTTATGCTTCCAAGCATTTTATATGTTATTGCTCTTTTCGCAATTATTTTAATTTTAGGTAATCTTGGATCATTTTTCAAACCATTATTTAGAATAATTGGAATATTATTTTTAATAGGATTTATTGCTTCTCTAATTCATTCTTTTAGTACACAATCACATACATATAACCCAAAACCCCTAATTGTTGATTCACCAAGAGAAGTAGCTCCCTATATTCCTATTGACGAAACTAAACATGAAGACCAAAGTATTGAAAATGATAGTATCATAACAAGATATAGATCATGGAAAGATTATTATGGAAATAAATATGAAGGTGAATATAAAATTAAGTTAAGTGATTATAAAAAAGCTCACCTATTCAAAGAAAGCCTTCCTTTAAGCACAAATACCATGAATGCTTATGATAAGGTTATTTTTGATTTAAAAGAATTTGATAAAAATAATTTTAACAGTCTATTTCAACTTTTTGATAGTATTGGTAAAGCAAAAAAATTAAGCAAAATACAATTTGCAGAAATGATTGTAACATTTGTTCAAGATATACCATATGCCTTAGTACTTGATAAAGACTGCAATTCTAATTTATATAGTGATCGTTTTACAAGAAATTATCTTTTAAGCAATAAAGGAGATTGCAATGGAAACCAACGATTTGGAATCAATACTCCTGTAGAATTTTTAGTAAATCTAAAAGGCGACTGTGACACACGCACATTATTATTGTACAGTATTCTAACTCATTACAATTATGATATTGCACTTATGAGTAGTGAATTGTATGGACACTCAATAATTGGAATTAATTTACCAATTAACGGCACTGCTTTTAGTTATAACAACCAAAAATATATTCTATGGGAAACGACAGCTCCAAATGCTAAGCCTGGAAATATACCAAACGAAATTTCAAATTTAAATAACTGGAGAATCTCTTTAAAATCAAAATAATTATGGACAAACAAAGCTTATTTTTTACCTGTATTGTGGCAATAGTTTCAACTTTATTAATGCTAATGTCAATTCAATTTTTAGCAAAAAAATTAAACATCAAATCTGAACAACAAGAAAAAATAAACCTTTCATATACAATATGGCATGTTTCAATTCTCGTCACTTATTTCTTATTCTTAAAGGTTGCTTTAGAATTAATAGAAAATTCAATTGAAATAATCATCTATTCTAAAACTATAGAAAATACATTTTTAATATCAATACAAAAAATTACAATTTTTATTGGCTTTACTTTTTTCTTCACTTTCATATCCTATTTTACTGTTGAAAAAATACTGCAATTATCATTTGGTAAAAGATTAGACAATATTGAAATTGAAAAAGAGAACATCGGTTACTATCTTATAAAAGGAATTTTATTAGTCTCTTTTACTTTTTCTTTAATAACCATATTTGAACATTTCTTACAATGGTTTATCCCAACAGTTGATACCCCATTTTATCATTAATTCACCCGTTACGGATTCCCGTAACACACTGATTTTAATTGGTTTTACTTTTGAACAAAATAAATATTTTTAAAACTAAAATTTTAAAATCATGAAAAATTATTATGTAAATCAAAACGCACAATCAAACGGTGATCATGAAGTCCACACTGGAGATTGTATTTATTTACCATTATCTCAAAATCGAAAATATTTAGGAATCTTTTCAAACTGTAAGGATGCCGTTATTGAGGCAAAAAAAACTTACACGAAATCAAATGGATGTAAAACTTGTTGTAAAGAATGTCATACTAGTTAATCCCTACTAAACTTTATTCTTCCCTCTAAAATCATATTTAAAAGAGGGAAGATTTTTTTGGAAATAACAATTTCATTTATTTTTTCATATTAAAATCACATCGCCTATGCGAAAAAACTACCTCATCTTATTTGCATTATTCTCGTTTTATTGTTGCCAAAAGACTGCTTCTCCTCCTCCGCTGCCACAAGTAAATTCATTTTACAGATCGGTAATTACACCAGATGACCGAAAGACGATTACGCCGGAAGAAGCTAGAACGTATCATGTAAATAAAACGTATCAATATGAATATCGAACGGGAAATCCTGAAAATTACGAATACAATTATGATGTAAAAGGAGTTAATAACATTGGCGATTCGGTTTGCGGAAATATTAATGTTCAGGGAAAATACGGCGCAGGAATTTTAACCAGCGATACAATTGCAGAAATCGAAATTAGCACCGAATGGATTTCCCACGGAAAATTAAAAGCAACCGATAAAAGCGGAAACGAATATCAATTAATTGTCAAATAGAAACTAATGAAATATACTGTACTCTTGCTTTTTGTTTTTGCTACTTCTTTTCGACCACCAGAAACAAAAGTTTTTATTTGTGGTTCTACAGGCGCAAAAAAATACCACTATAATGAAAATTGTCGTGGCTTGAGTTCTTGTAGTCATGGAACAGTAAAAACATCACTTAAACAAGCTCAAGGTTTAGGATTGACACTTTGTGGATGGGAAGATTAATCGTCTTCCCATTTTCCATATTTAATCATTTGATAATAATCACTTTACAATAATTTCACATTAGTTTTCTTAATTTGATATAAAACTAATCGTTATGAAACTTTTTAATCTAAAATTTCTGGTATCATTCAAAGAATGGCTTTTTTTAAGAGCAATGCAATCTTCTTTCCTGCATTAATAAACTATTTAAAAATAAAGGAAAGTACTATTGAATGAATAAAATTGAAAGCTCATTTTTGAACAAAAACCAATTTGGTAACGACTTCTTGTGGGGTATTTCTACCGCCGCTTTCCAAATTGAAGGAGCACATGACGCCGACGGAAAAGGTTCTTCTATCTGGGATGTTTTTACTTCTCAAAAAGGAAAAATCAAAAACGGACATCATGCTATAACTGCTTGTGATTTCTACAACTCCTATCAGAATGATATTAATTTAATTAAAGAATTAAATATTCCGAATTTTAGGTTTTCTATCAGTTGGCCTAGAATTATGCCGACTGGCGTTCATCCTGTAAATCAGGCGGGAATTGATTATTACAACAAAATTATAGATTCGCTTCTGGCTTCTGGAATAGAACCTTGGATAACACTTTACCATTGGGATTTACCGCACGAGCTGGAAGTAAAAGGAGGCTGGACCAATCGCGAATCGGTTTCTTGGTTTAAAGAATATGTCGAAGTCTGCGTACAGTATTTTGGCGATCGTGTCAAAAACTGGATGGTAATTAATGAACCTTCAGTATTTACTGGAGCGGGTTATTTTTTAGGCATACATGCGCCTGGGAAAAAAGGAATTACCAATTATCTAAAAGCCATGCATCATGTTACACTGGCAACAGCTGCAGGCGGTAAAATAATACGCGAAAAAGTTCCCGATGCACATATTGGAACTACATTCTCCTGCACGCATATTGAACCTGCGACCGAAAATGCAAAAGACATTGAAGCCGCAAAACGTGTGGATACTCTTTTGAACAGAACTTTTATAGAACCAATTTTAGGACTAGGCTATCCGCAAAAGGATCTTCCGGTTCTTAAAAAACTGAACAATTATATTTTAGAAGATGATTTAAATAATCTCGCTTTCGATTTTGATTTTATCGGATTGCAATGTTATACGCGAGAAGTTGTAAAACATTCTATCTTGACTCCATACATTGGCGCCGAATTAATAAGTGCTGAAAAACGAAATGTGATTTCGACCGATATGGGCTGGGAAGTTTATCCGCCTGCTATGTACCATATTCTTAAAAAGTTTAACAAATATGACGGAATCAAAAAAATAATTATCACCGAAAATGGAGCTGCTTTTCCAGATACTGTCCAAAACGGAAAGGTTCACGATATAAAACGAACTCATTTTATTCAAGACAATTTAGAGCAAATTTTGAAAGCTAAAAATGAAGGTCTAAATGTTGACGGGTATTTTGTGTGGACTTTAACTGATAATTTTGAATGGGCCGAAGGTTACAATGCCCGATTCGGATTAATTCACGTTGATTTTGAAACCCAAAAAAGAACTATTAAAAACTCTGGATTGTGGTTTAAGGATTTCTTATCTTAACTGTTTTATTTTAACGAAAAGTGCGTAACCGTTAAAACAAAGTTCGCAAAACGATATAAATTGCTTTGCGAACTTTGCGTATCCCGATAGCTATCGGGATTGTGCCATTTGCGGTTAGAAAACTAACCCAAATATCATTACGACTTATATTTATAATTCTGTTTTAAGATTCCAACATGAATTTTTCCATTAGGTTTTAAATTCGTTATAATCCTGATATATTTCTCCTCAGGATATTTTACCTCAAAACTAAAGGTTGTATCTTTTGCTTTAACCTGAAGTATGTGTTTTCCTTCACCAGAAGTTGATAATCCAACTGTTTCGTAAGTAGGCAGCGCTTCTGTTGCTTTTAGGGTAATTTCTTGAACTTTTTCTTTATCCAGAAATACTTCTAGTTTTATATTGTCCAATTTCATATCTGTTGGCTGTTCAAACGAAACAACATATTTTTTACAGCCTACAGCACATAAAATAATTACTAATAATAAGAGTTTTTTCATAGAAGATATTTTTTAAACTGATCCTTAATAGAAATTCAAAATCTATTTTTTGTTTATAAATATAGATAATTTTATGGCAATTCTGCTAATGCAAAATTCAAGTTTTACTGTTTCTAAAACGAGCAATTTCGGTTAAAAAAAACTTCAAAAAAAAGGCTTAAAAATCACTTATTTTATTGAATTTCATTAGGTTTAACGGGATTTTTTTTTTATCTTTATAGTGTAAATAACAGTAAATATATGCCGAAAAACAAACTTTTTAAATGCCTCAATTACCCTTCAAAAAATTATTCTTTTTATTTCTTCAAGCATTTTATTTTTCAAAATGCGATCCAATTTCATTTCGAAATTAATCTTACCAATCTTTTTTCTGGACAAGGTGTAAACAGACAGAAAACAGTAGCACAAAAATTTCAGCCATAATCGTATTTATTTTGCGAAGATCTATTTTCTGAACTCCGTTTTTAGAAAATAAAACTTCCAAATTCATGAAAAGACTTCCTTTTTTAGGAATCTCTTTCGACTCTTCATGTTCATTTTTCACCAAAAACTTTTTTTATATGCCATTATTTTTGACTTCGACAATTAAATTGTCACAAGTGCTTTTGATCTTTACTTCAATCCTATATTATTTCTGCATCTTTTAACCGTTCGCAGCCAACTTTTGACGGGCTTATTGCATCTATAATAAAGAGATCTCTTTCAACTTAAATAATTCAAACTAGCCTTTTGCATACTTTTTTCTGGGAATTCTCGGGAATCTCAGGAAAACGCAGGAATTCCGGGAATCCCTTGCTAGTTAAGGCTTAGAAGCGCCTTTACTTTGCACCAAGAAATTAGTTCAAGTTTTGTCTGCAGACTAAAACAATCGTAAAAACTAGTTCTAATTAGGAGTGTAAAAACCGTAAGACCGAGTTTATTCGGGAAGTATAAATAACGTCTTACTGTTTTACTCTCTTCACTTCCCAAAACCAATGTTGGTATTGCCACAGAAAGCCTCTGGATCATTCCGGACAGCAATACCTATGTCTAATTTCTTAAAAATAAACAAAATGAAAAACCTAATACTATTTATCGCTTTTGCGCTATTGTTCACGATATTTTCTTGCACTCCTGATGAGTATGAGACACAACCAGTTATGAAAACTGAAAAAACTACTCAGCCTTCATACGCTGGAGATGCTACTCCAAATGGTCCTGGTGATGCAAAACCACCTGTTAAACCATAAACTAAAATTATAATTTTAGTATCTAATTAATTACTATTTTCGGGGAAAGTAAATTTATATGTTACGGTCCCCGTTTTTTTATTTTATTCTACTTCTCTCTCTTTTTTCATGCAAGAAAGAAAGTCCTACTACTCCTAACACTGAATTGATTCGAAAAGAAGCGCTTAGTCTACGAGATAAGGCTGCTAAAAATTATGAAAAAGCAAACTTTAACACCGCTTTTTATGAATTTAACAAATCAAAAGCCCTTTTTGAAACCTTAAAAGACAGCGCCAAAATTCCTTATATACTTATTCAAATGGCGTCTATCCAACTGGTAAATGGTGATTATTACGGGAGCAAGGAAACTGTAACGGAAGGACTCATTTATGCTAAGGATAAGGATCATATAGCCTCTATAAATAATATATTAGGCATAGCAGACAAAGAACTTTCTCTTTATGATGATGCCATTTATTACTATAAAAAGGCAGCAGATCAGTATACCGATTCTACTTACAAACAATATCCAATACAAAATATTGCAGCTGTTTATATTCAGCAAAAAAAATATGATAAAGCAATTACTCTTCTTGAATCTATTTTAAGAATGAATTTTTCAAACGATGTTTCCAATACTCAATTTAAAGCTACAATAAAAGACAATTTAGGTTATGCTTATTTAAAAAAGGGAGCGGAAGATAAAGGATTTCATTTAATGCACGAAGCACTCCAGATCAAAATTGACACTAAAGATATCTATGGAAGCATTGAAAGCTATTTACACCTTGCTGATTATTATTCAGAAAAAGACATAAAGAAATCAGATGAAAACGCTCTTGCAGCGTATACCATTTCCACAAAAATGAATAGCGTTGATGAAAGATTAGAAGCGCTGCAAATATTAATCTCAAATGACAACAGTCCTAATACAGCAAAATATACACAAAAGTACTTTACATTAAATGACAGCATTATTAAGGTTCGAAATAATTTTAAAAACAAGTCTGCCAAAATTAAATATGATGCCCAAAAAGAAAAAGACGAAAACGAAAAACTTCGTTTAGAAAAGGCCGAGAATCAATTATCGCTCCAAAGAGCGCAATACCTAAAAATCGTATCAGTAATTGTTTTTGCTTTTTTAGTTATTCTAATATTCATTTTAATACGCTATTATAAAAATAAAAATAAAGCCATCGAATTTAAAACTTCGTACAACACCGAAACCCGAATTGCTAAAAAGATTCATGATGAATTGGCAAACGACGTCTTTCAAGTTATCGCTTTTGCAGAATCTCAGCCATTGTCTGTAGAAAACACCAAGGAAAATTTACTCCAAAAACTAGATGATATTTATAGTCGCGTAAGGGGAATTTCTAGAGAAAATAATAGTATTGATACAGGAGCAAATTTTACCCGCAGTATAAAAGAAATGCTTTCTGCTTATAATACACGAGAGAGAAATATTATGATTACCAATTTAGAAAATATAAATTGGGAGCATATTGACGATATAAAAAAGATCACCATCAGCCGAATTTTACAGGAATTAATGGTGAATATGAAAAAACACAGCGAGGCCAGTATTGTTGTAATACGATTTGAAAGTGACCAAAAATCGATTTCAATAAATTATAGAGATAATGGCAAAGGCTGCGAAAAAAGTATGATTGTAAAAAATGGTCTTCAAAACATGTCAAATCGCATTATAGCCGTCAACGGAACATTTGATATCGATACAGAACCTAGCAAAGGATTTAAAGTAAAAATATCAATGCCAGAACAAACTCAGATTAAAGTAAAAGAAAAATTCGCGTATTAAATAAAAAGCCTTTCAGAATTAATCTGAAAGGCTTTTCTCTTCAAAAAACAATCCTATTATAACCTTATTTAGCTTATAATGTTTCGTTTAAAACCGCCACCGCTTCTTTCCAGTTATTTACCCGCAAATGGTGCGTCTTGTTTATATTATGAAAGGCAGTAAACATAATAGGCTTGCCCATGCAGTAATCTAAATTTTTACAATGGTCATCAATTAAATAATCGGTATTTATAATTCTTTTACTGCCACATAAAACAATATTTTCCCATTTTATAAAAGGAAAATGCTCTGCGAGCCAAGCTACTTTTTCGGCTAGGGAAACAGGAAATTCTGTTGCTGCGGAAACAATAAAAATTTCAAAATTCTTTTGGAGTTCTTGCAAACTCTCGACTGCATCTGGCATTACAGGCAGGTTTCTAAAAAAATTCCCTTTATTTAAAATTCCGTGCAAAAGTGCTCTTTCCTTAAAAGCTTCTTCTTCACTTAATCCTTGAATGCTTTCTTTTGAAAGTTTCATTCCGTATTCTTTATTATATTCTTCAATCAATTGGGTTTCTATATCCGCTAGTACCCCATCCATATCGACTGCAATGGTTTTTTTTCTCATGATAATTTTATTTTGCGGTAAAATTATGCAAAAATTGCAAAACATTGCAATTTTTAACTTATTTTTGCAATATAAAACCGCAAATAAAATGAAAAAGGAAGAACGTCAAAAAGCAATTTTAGAATATCTATCTAAAGAACATCGAGTTAGCTCTGTAGAATTAAGCGAATATCTGAGCGTTTCAGAAGATACGATCCGACGTGATTTAAAAGAGCTTTCAGATCAAGGACTTTTAAAAGCAGTTCGTGGCGGTGCGGTCGCTCCTTCTCCGATTCCACTTCATTATAGAAAAAGAGAAAAACACGATATCGAAAACAAAAAAATTATCGCTCAAAAAGCTATTTCGTATTTAAAAGACGGACAAGTTGTTTTTATTGACGGCGGAACCACTTCTCTAGCTTTAGTTGCAAGCTTTCCTTACGATTTAAAATTGACGGTTATTACCAATAGTTTTCCCATAGCTTCGTTGGTGGAAGATTTACCCAATATTGATTTAATTTTTGCAGGCGGTAAAATGTGCAAGACTTCTTTTGCGACATCGAGTATTGAAACAATTGATTTCTTTAGAAATTTTAGAGCAGACATCTTCATTTTAGGAATCTGCAGTATTCATCATGAACGTGGTATTACGGGAATTTTATACGACGATTCTGTGCTGAAAAAAAATATGATTAAAAATTCCAATTTTGTCATCGCTTTAAGTTCTATCGAAAAAGTGGAAACTGCCGAATCTTATTTTGTCTGTCCAATAAAAGATATCGATGTTTTGGTAACCAATGTTTCTCCGGACGAGGAAATTTTAAAGCCGTATAAAAATACTGGTTTGACAATTTTATAAACACAAAAAAGCCTTTCAGAATTTTAGTTCCGAAAGGCTTTTTCTCTACAAATTAATTGGGAATATTATTTCCATCGGCCGCCCAAGTTCCAGCAAACCTAAATTTTACAATCAAAGTTAGGGCGCAATTCAATCACAAATAATAATTTCTATCTTTGTTTTAAACTTAAATTAAGAGTTAAAATCCAGTAAAAACAAAAGTAGGTTTTTTCTTTCTTTTTAAAATAAAAGCATATCTTTGTAAAGTCAAAATACTATACAAGGAGAAATCCGAAACTTAAATTTTAAGTTAACATAACGAGCCCTCATCCACGTTGAAGGAGCTAGTGATAGCCCTAATTCCACTCCTTGTAGTGTTTTGACACAACCGAAGATGAGGGCTTCGTGCGTTTAAATATTTTCGAAAATGTCAAAAGAAAATCAAAAACCAACACATCGTGATGTAATGCCATCCGTAATTAATTTCCTTTCAGACGAATTGTTTGAGGGAGATTACAAAGAACAGCCTATGTATTTGCAAGAAATCTTCGAGCTTTTAATGCATACAGAGTTTGGAGACGATATCAATTTAAGGCAAAAAATACTGAGCTGCTTAAGAACCAGCCGAAATCTCGCCGAAGCCTTATCGTCATTTTCAGAGAAGCAGATCTATAAGGCTTGCGCTAGTAATAGATAAATTATTTCAATAAAATTAAAAACCCTGCAAATTGATATTTGCAGGGTTTTGTTTTTACTTAAAATAGAAAACCAATCTTTGCGGGCACGGATTGCAAATCTGCGCTATCGGGGCTTTTTTAAATCAACTTTTTTAACCCTTATATTTCCAAATATTCTCAAAATCTATTTTTTTGATTGGGGTTTCCTTTTCGCATTGTTTAAAAATTAATTTCCTATTACTTAAATCTGCATCCATGCGCAAAATAATTTCTATAGGTATATTTGGGTCTGCTTGTTGGAATAGACTCATGATTTCGTCTTCGTCAAAAGGCTTGACTTCAAAAACAGTTTGAAGTTTTTTACTGTCTTGAAAAATGAAATTTAGCTGTTTAGGGACAGCTCTTGGCTTAAAAGGGTTTTCTTTAATGGGTTCAATAATTTTTTCATTAAAAATTGTTTCTTCTTCGCCATTAAACATCTTAAATCCTATGTTCATTAATTGATGTCCTTCTATTTCGGTTTTTGCACGCCAAGTGTATTTTTTTCTGTAGATATCATAAATATCATATTGAATGCCTTTCTTTTTAAACTCTTCTTCAAACTCAGGTTTTAACTTGCCCATTACTTCAAAATAACCTTTTTGGGTTACTTCTGGATTATTAGATAATTTTTTAATATCAAATTGTGTCTCTTTTGCCTGAAAACGAGCCACTTCTATTTGCTGGTCATTGCCATATACCCAAACCACCACTATGCCCCCAGGTGCACAGTTTACTATTATTTCGTTATAATTTGAAATTCTACCGGTTCGCCAATCTATCGTCCCTTTTTCAAAAAGTTTTTTCAGGGTATCAATAGGCATGTCCCAATTGCCTGTATAGAACTTGTTTTCTTTAAAAGATGCCCAGGTAATTTCCATTCTTACAGGCAGTGCTTTTAAATCTTCGCCTTGTGTATGGGTAGAGCCAGAATTGCCCCAACCATTACAATTTGGGACTGATGTTGGAATATAAACACTACCACCATCTTCTAAATAAAAATGAGAGTCAAAATCAAAAATTTCTGTTGGATAAATTTCTGGAGCATTAGATGTGGGCAACCATTCGTATTTTTTCATTTCGGGTTTACAGGATATTATAGTTATTAATAACAAAGAGGTTAAAATTCTCATGAGTGGGGTTCTATTTTACGAAATCTAACAATGGTTTTGCCTTCTATTTTGTAATTGGGTAAATAAGCTCCTACGGTATCTCCAAATTAAGAGTTCCAGTGTATGTATTTGTGTCTTAAATCTTTGAGCATATTATGGTCACGCACTTTTATATTAAAACTCTTTACATCATTCGGGTTCTTCAAATCCAGTTTTTTTCGCAATTGTTCAATCTCCTTGCTGGTGTAATATTTCATTTGAGTCTGTTTGCCATTGATATATTCAGCTAGGCGTTCTTTTACTTTAAGCAAATCTAATTCATCCACTTTTGAAGGTTTGGGAATACTAAATTTCTCATTCAGTCTATCCATATCAATTGTTTTAGAATATTCATTGTTGAGTTTTTCAACCATCAAGTGTAGAGTAACAAAACTATAGGTATTGCGTATGCCTTTGCGGTTTATGAAGGTTTGATGCCAGCTATCAGGACGTTCTACTTCATTTTCGTTAACCCAACCTTGCTGTATAAGATTGTTTAGATCATTATTTAATATTTCGTCATATTCATCGTCGTCATAACCATCACCCCAAGTGTTATCTAAATCCATTATTTGTTTAGACTCATTCATTTTATCGGTGTAGCATCCACCAACATCAGAATGCACGCCAGGCAAATAAAAATCTTGCCCACCTGCTCGTGCAGTAGGCGTAAGCATAAAGTTTTTGCGATGTTCATCGCTGGCGCAAAAATGAATTATTTTTTTTGCTTTATACAAATTATTGATTTCCACATTAAGGTTGTTTAAATGAAGCTCACTCACATCATTGTCATAATTTGGATCTGTCGTGGTGTTTGTAGCATTGGGGTCATAAGAAGAAACTGTATCGTACAATCCTACAAACCGTACTTGCAAACGTGCATATTGCACCTTATGTTTTACCAGTTTTGAACCCCAAATGTCGTCCTTTCTTTTTTTACTCAGTTCATAAATAAAGTTTCGGGCTGCCGCGGCACCCCTACTAAAACCAAACACATCAACGATTAATGTATTTATGTCGTCTTTTCCTTTTAATTTGCTTACTCTTTCAGCCAATATATCGCATCCCTTTGTAACTTTGGCAACAATACCTTGTCTCCCTGCGCCAAATGCAACCCCTAAATGCCCTTCTCCAAACGCAGTTGTTGTATCGTCTGTATCAGCACCTAAATCATCAGTCCCAATACCTTCTATATAAATACTATCTGCATATTTTTCTTTTGCATAATGCAGTTCCTTGCGGGCTACATTAGAAAGATCGTTCATGTAACTGTCTGTTTCTTCATCAGACATTTTACGATAGGCGTTGTTAGCGTCGCTTCCTTTTTTTGCTAATCTAGCATTAGTGTTAGTTCTGTTATTTTGCGTACCGTCGAAGAAAACACCAATTCGTATATCAATTGTTCCTTTGGGTGGCGGCAGTGGCGTGTAATCTCCAAATACTATACTCATCTTAGTTTAGTTTACCAGAATCTTGGCAATTTTGATTTAAATTATATTTTTTCCCTTCTTGTTCTATATAAAAAT
Source organism: Flavobacterium movens (assembly GCF_039581425.1). Taxonomy (NCBI): domain Bacteria; kingdom Pseudomonadati; phylum Bacteroidota; class Flavobacteriia; order Flavobacteriales; family Flavobacteriaceae; genus Flavobacterium; species Flavobacterium movens. The sequence continues at coordinate 232,828 of NZ_JBCPXY010000002.1, read as the reverse complement.
CTACTACCCACTTATCATCCTCTTGTTTTGTAGGATCAATTTTTATTACCATTTCTGCAGATTTATTTTTGTCAAGATGTTTTTTAAATAATTTTCGAATCTCAATTTTATCAAAATCTACAGGAATTTCATCCTTACCCATAGGTTTAAGATATTTTTCCCAATATTCTTTATCGTTAGTAAAAGCAATTCTAGACACAAACCGTCGTTCTTTTTTGCCATTAGCAACTGACCAGTAAATTTGAAAAGCGTAAGGAATGGCTCTATATTTCGTATCTATTGGCTTATCATAAGGATCTTCCTTTTCTCCATTACACATTTTAATGTACATTGAAGTAAGCTTAGCACCTTCCGGCAAGATTACTCGTGGTTTCCATAAATATTTTTCTCTATACTCCTCATAAACTTCTGATTGAGGATAACCGTATTGTTTGATTTGTTCCCGAATGTCTTCAGATATAACAAAATTGTTTTCTAATCTATGTTGACTATAACCTTTTCGAAACATATACATTTCGCTTTCGATAATAAGTTTAGGATCTATTACCGTTTCATGAGCCTGAAATCGAGCCACTTCCACCTGACTACCAGCCCCCGCTACCCATACTATAACCATTCCTTTTGGTCCGAGACCAATATTTATATAATCATAAGATTCCTTTACATTTTCTAAACCTGGTTTAGCAGGAAATCCTTCATCAAAAAGCTTTTTTATTTTTTCTGTAGGTAGTTTCCAGTCACCTTTATAGAATTTATTATCTACATATGATAACCATGTCATATCAAGTCTGTCTGGCACTGGTGCTTTTATATAATCGATACTACCCAATCCTCCCCAGCCAGAATTGCTAAATCCGCCCATTTGGCTAAAAAAATAGCCTCCTGCTGCTCCTGTATAAACTTCTACAGGATACTCTCTTGGTGCACAAATATCTGCTGCCCACTCATATTTTTTTTCTATATATGAACTCATTCTTATTGTTACTACAGTTATCACTATTATTATGATGAAACATAATAAGATGTTGTATTTCTTGATACTATTTTTTCTCACCGTTTATTATTATTTTTTTACCACAAATCAAATTTAAATCGTCTTTTGTAGCTTCATAATTCAATTTATTGGCATTTTTTTCAAGTTTTCTGCCAACAGTTAATTGATAAGAATCACTCACTTTTATTTGAATAATCTTCGCTTGTTTTGCAATCGCCATAAAAATTAAATTAAAAAAGATTAGATTTTTCTGTGCTATTAATACGCACTTGCTTTCCGCTTTGTATGGTCATATCTTCTTCATGACTATAAAGACTTGCTTCCGAAGCTATTTCATTTGAAATGTCTGAAGTACGACTAAAATCCTTATCAACCAATTCAGTCCTATTATCTGATTTTTCCATAATATTCCCATTTGCATTTACATAAATATCATTTTGAGCTTCTTGAGAGATATTATAACCTGCATCAACCTCAATATCCTCTTTAGCTTCAATTTTTACATTTTTACCAGCTTTCATAACAATATCCTCACCTGCCTCAAATTCTATATTTTTTGGAGCTTTAAACCTAATGTTTCCATCACCATGAATCACGGCTATTGTTTTGCCTTTTTGGCTTTCAATTGTTATGTCACCCGTAGCATCGTCATTAATAATTCGGTTTCCGCTTCGGCTATGCATTACTGCTTTTATATCATTATTCGGCGTACTATAACCGCTTTTTTCTTTTTTGCTGGTCATCGTTCCTATTACAATAGGCAGTTCTGCATTATTGCCCTGAAAATCTACAAAAACGGTGTCGCCAATTTCAGGTATGATATGAGCGCCTCTGGCATCGCCTCCGTAATTCTGCACTAAAGGAATGTAAGGCGTGGTTTGGCCTTTGGCTGCCTGCCACGGCATCTGTACCTGTACGCCGCTAAATCCATCAGGATCTGCGTTGGCGGTTACAATCGCGGTCTGGCTCTTGCAGTAAGGCACTAAATCTGGATCTGTCTCTGGAGAAAATACAGAACCGTTGAAATTTACGGCTGTAAAGTGGTTTTCGTAACCGCCGCCGTCATCGCAGACGTGCGTAATTTGGGTTACGCGGTACGAGCTCTCCAACTGCATGTCGACACCCAATACGCGCACTTCGTTTCCTACAGTAATGCCTGGAACTTCACTCGATGCTTTCATTTCTACCAAACCGCTTAAAACTGCGCGCATTTTATTTTTGGCATATTCCTCAGAAGACCGTCTTCCAGATCCGCCAACAGGAGTTTGGTTAAGCTGTATTACGGTTTCTATATTAAAAACTTCATTAGACCTGTTTAAAAAGTTTTGATGAAATCCGTCAGCTTCTTTTCTGTATCTTAAAGTTTCGTCGGTTTTATACTGGCCGTCATAATTGTCATTCTCCATTATTTTAAACTGGGCAGGCAAAAGTTTAATGGTATAATCAAAATCCTGCATGTTTATTCCGAAGATTAATTTTGGCTGTCCGCCAACGCCGCCAGGACTTCCAAAAATGGTTGTCCGTCCATTATAATATAGCCAGTGTCCGTTTCTTTTTGCCAAACGGTTCAGAAAAGCGAAATTGCTTTCGTTATACTGCACGGTATAAGGCAGATTTTCCAAATAAAATGGCCTGACATCCATATCGATATCACAGCCTGATTTTACTTTGCTTACAATATCGCTCAAAGACATATTGGTAAAAGAGTTGCATTCTGGCCCATTTTCCAGCACTATTGTGGAGCTTTTTCCTTTTATCACAATGGTTCCTTCGATGTCTTTGATACGTGATTTTTGCAGTTTGACTTCGGTCACTATACCATAAAACTGCATAATATAATCTTTAGGATCCGCCCCAATAATAAGATCTTCCAGTCCGTCTATAGGTTTTATCTCTATGCTTATTTTTTCTCCATATAATTTCTGAGAAAAAGGCATAACGCTTTTAAATTCTTCTACCAATAAATCCTGTCTAACTTCAAATGAAAAAGTGTGATGGTCGTGAATGGTCTGAAAAACTTCTAATTTGTTGAAATTAGTAATTCGAATTTCGCCAATTCTAATATTTGTGATCGTTTGTAATGCCATATTAATTAGTCATTTAGAAGGTCTATGAATTTTTCCAGTTATTTTCAAAAAGTGTGTTTCCGATTTTTACTTCATTTGATGAAATTAAAATCTCGGTGACCATAGGAACAGATCCTTCACTTCTAAAACTTTTATGAAACGATATGCAATAGCCTTTTTTGAAGGTTACATTTTTCATGGTGCTCATTGCGTCTCTACGATAAAAAATGATTTTTCCGTCTTTTACACTCGTTTGGGATACCATCCAATCTGAAAACAGGTCTGTCTGTGTCGTTTCTACCACCAGTTTTATCTGTCCACCTTTTGTCTTGTTGGCAGGTTTTCCGTTGTTATCAACATTCTGGCTAAAGTGAACATCAAATTCTAAAACATTAAACACTGCATTGTCTAATTCTAATTTTGCTAAAAAACTCATATATAAAGGGTATTGATTATTTTACAGGTTTGTGTAGATTTTATAACCTTAATCAATAAATGAGAAGTGGTATTTAAGTAAATAAAATATTACATAATTTATATTGTAAATATAATAAATAGTTTAAAATAAGTAAGAAAAATAGTAACAATAAAAAAGAAAAACAAAAAGCATAAAAATAACCCTGAAAACTAATTGTAGCTCCCAAGGTTTAAGGTTCCTTTTTTCAGAACAGTGAATTGCAAATACAAAATATTTTTTTACAAAAAAGCCTTTCAGAATTTTACTTCCGAAAGGCTTTCCCTCTACAAATTAATTGGCAATATTATTTCCATCCGCCGCCCAAGTCTCTATAAACATGAACTGCAGCATTTAATTGTTCTTTTTTAGTATCGATTAATTCTAGTTTTGCTTCTAATGCATCTCTCTGCGTCATCAAAACTTCAAAATAATCCACTCTAGCCGATTTAAACAAATCGTTAGAAACGTCAATCGAAGTATTTAAAGCGTCAACTTGTTTCGATTTAAGATCGTAACCTTTTTGAAGATTTTCGATCTTAGACATTTGGTTTGAAACTTCTAAATAAGCATTTAAAACCGTACGATCGTAATTGTATAATGCCTGAATCTGTCTTGCGTTGGCACTTGCAAACTCCGCTTTGATTGCATTTCTGTTAATCAAAGGCGCTACAAGATCTCCTGCCAATGAATATAAAAGCGATTCTGGCATGGTGAACAAATAAGAAGGTTTAAAAGCATTTACTCCGATTGCTGCAGTAATATCCAAAGAAGGATAAAACTCAGCACGGGCAACTTTTACATCTAGTTTTGCTGCAACCAACTCTAATTCTGCTTGTTTAACATCTGGACGATTCTGTAACAGTTGAGATGGAATTCCAGAACTTACTTGTGCTGGCAATAGACTCAAGAAGTTAGTGCTGCTTGTTCTTTTGATTTCCTGCGGATATCTTCCTAGCAAAAAGTTGATTTTGTTTTCGTTTTCTTTTATCTGCTGTAAAATATCAAATTCCAAACTTTGTGAAGTTAAAACCTCTGCTTCAAATTTCTTAACTCCCAATTCTGTTGCTCTTGCCGCTTGCTTTTGAACTTTTACGATTTCTAAAGCGTTAGTTTGCAATTTGATAGTCTGTTTTACAATATCCAATTGATTGTCTAAGGCCAATAATTCATAATAAGAATCGGCAACTTCGGCGATGAGGTTTGTAATTACAAAGTTTTTGCCTTCTACTGTAGCTAAATATCTGTTTAAAGCTGCTTTTTTAGAATTGCGCAGTTTTTTCCAGATATCAACTTCCCAGTTAGCATAAGCGGCGATAGTAAAATCTCCTAGCGGATCTGGCATTTCTTTACCAGGCTTAATCTCTGTTGTAGCATCACCCGCACCCTGGCTGGTATATCTACCCACTTTTTCGACTCCAGCTCCAGCACGTAAACCCGCTGTTGGCAATAAAAGTCCTTTTTTTACACGGATATCATTCTTGGCAATTTCGATTTCTTGCAGAGTGATATTTAGTTCCTGATTATTTTTTAGTGCAACATCGATTAAATCTACTAGATTCTGATCTTTAAAATAATCTTTCCAGTTTAATGCTGCCGTATTATTATTTGCATCCTGCGTTTGAGCTGTTGCACCAAACGACTCAGGAACTGGTGTACTTGTAGTAACTGCTGCCTCAGGTGCAGGGGTTTTACACCCTGCAACTGCTAGACAAACAGCTAACGCAATACTATATTGATATGATTTAACTTTATACATGATTGTTATCAATTTCTTCTGTTAATGGATTTTCTAATTCATGTTTTACCAATTTGTATTTTTCAGCAATTTTGGCAAAAATGAAATACAAGCCCGGAATTACAAAAACACCGCAAATGGTTCCGATAAGCATACCTCCCGCGGCTGCAGTACCAATTGTTCGGTTACCAATTTTACCTGGTCCTGTTGCAAATGCAAGTGGCAATAAACCTGCAATAAAGGCAAATGAGGTCATCAAAATTGGACGGAACCTTGCTTTTGCTCCTTCCATTGCTGACTGTAAAACTGATAATCCTGCAGCGTGCCTTTGTATGGCAAACTCTACAATCAGTACAGCATTTTTACCTAATAAACCAATCAACATTACCATGGCAACCTGTGCATAAATGTTGTTTTCTAATCCTGTTAATTTCAATAAAAGGAAAGCTCCAAAAATACCCGCTGGCAACGAAAGAATTACTGATAATGGCAGAATGAAACTTTCATATTGTGCCGCTAATACCAAGTAAACGAATCCTAAACAGATGAGGAATACCCAAATTGCTTGATTACCTTGAGCCACCTCATCGGCAGAAATACCTGCCCAGTCAATATCATATCCTCTTGGTAATTTTTCAGCAGCTACTCTCTGAATTACCTTAATCGCTGTACCAGAACTATAACCAGCAGCTGGAGAACCACTAATTTGTGTTGAGGTATACATGTTATGACGTGTAATTTCTGAAAGTCCGTACACTTTTTCTAATTTCATAAAAGCAGAAAAAGGAACCATTTCATCACGATCGTTTTTCACATATAATTTCAAGATATCATCTGGCTGTGCACGATATTCTGGTGAAGCCTGAACAATAACTTTATAGTTGATACCGAATTTAATAAAACTGATTTCGTAGTTACTTCCTACAAGAGTTGACAAAGTATTCATCGCATTTTCGATAGAAACCCCTTTTTGCTGAGCTAAGTCATTATCAACTTTCATCATGTATTGAGGGAAACTAGAACTATAGAAACTAAATACGTTTGATAATTCTGGCTGTTTGTTCAATTCGGCAACAAAGTCATTGTTTACCTGCTCCATTCTCTTATAATCTACAGAACCTGTTTTATCTAGCAAACGAAGCTCAAATCCTCCGGCAGCACCATATCCTGGTACAGCAGGCGGTTGGAAAAACTCGATATTAGCACCTGTAATATCTTTACATTTTTCTTCCATTTCATGCATAATCTCCAACACAGATTCTTTTCTGTCGCTCCAGTCTTTCAAGTTAACCAAACACGTTCCTGAGTTGGCTCCTGTACCTTCAGACAGAATCTCATAACCTGCCAATGAAGAAACTGATTTTACTCCATCAATATCTTCCGCAATTTTCTGAACTCTCTCAGCAATATTATTCGTTCTCTCTAAAGATGAACCTGGAGGTGTCTGAATTACGGCATAAAACATTCCCTGATCCTCATTCGGAATAAACCCTGAAGGAACTGAACTGCTTATTAAAAATGTTCCAATACAAAAAACTACAAGCGCCAAAATAGTAACAACTCTTCTGTCAACAATTTTACCTAATAAATGCTGGTATTTTCCTTGTGCTAAATTGAATTTTTCGTTGAAAGCATCAATAAATCTATTTGCAGGAGTTGGTTTTTTAGGCTGTCCGTGATTGTTTTTTAACATCATTGCACAAAGCGCAGGCGTCAATGTCAAAGCCACGATACCAGAAAGAATAATCGCCGTTGCCATAGTTACAGAGAACTGTCTGTAGAAAACTCCAACCGGACCAGACATGAATGCAACCGGAATAAATACTGCCGCCATTAAGAATGTAATTGCGACAATTGCACCCGCAATCTCATGCATGGCTTGTTTAGTCGCTTTAAATGGCGAGAGATGTTCTTCTTCCATCTTGGCGTGAACGGCCTCGATAACTACAATCGCATCATCGACGACGACTCCAATTGCTAATACTAAAGCGAATAACGTAATCAAGTTCAATGATATATCAAAGAATGTCATGAACACAAAAGTTCCTACCAACGATACAGGTACCGCAATTGCCGGAATAACCGTAGATCGCCAGTCTCCTAAGAAAAGGAAAACTACTAAACCTACCAGAATAAAGGCTTCAACCAAAGTATGAATTACTTTTTCGATAGAAGCATCTAGGAATTTAGAAACGTCATACGAAATCTCATAATCCATTCCTTTTGGAAATCTTTGTTTGATTTTTTCCAGTTTCGCTTTAACCTCTTCAATAACTTGATTCGCATTACTTCCAAAAGACTGTTTCAATACGATTGCTGCAGATGGTCTTCCATTCAAATTAGAATAGATATCATACATCGAGCTTCCAAATTCCACTTTAGCAACATCTTTCAATCTTAAAAGCTCACCATTCGGATTTGCTTTTACTACAATGTTCTCGTACTGTTCTTTTGTTGTAAAACGTCCAGAATATTTCAACACATATTCAAATGCTTGAGAACGTTTACCAGAACTTTCTCCCGTTTTACCTGGAGAAGCCTCCAAACTTTGACTTGATAATGCCTCCATTACCTCATCAGCAGAAATTTTATAAGCTAGCATACGGTCTGGTTTCAGCCAGATACGCATTGCATATTCACGTGTTCCTAAGATATCTCCAGAACCAATACCGTTTACCCTTTTCAATTCAGAAAGTACGTTGATATCGGCATAGTTGTATAAGAACTTCATGTCGGTATTTTTGTCTGTACTGTAAAGGTTCACGTACATCAACATACTCGGCACTTCTCGAGTAATTTTGATACCCTCTCTAATTACCAAAGGTGGAAGTTTATTGGTAACGGAAGCCACACGATTCTGAACGTTAATAGCAGCTTGATTAGGATCTGTACCTAAATTAAACACTACTTTAATTGTAGCTTCACCGTCGTTTCCGGCATCAGAAGCCATATATTTCATTCCTGGAACACCATTTAAGGCTCTTTCCAAAGGAATAACCACCGCCTTAACCATAAGCTCACCGTTAGATCCAGGATAATCTGCGGTAACATTCACCATTGGAGGTGAAATGGTAGGGAATTGTGTAATTGGTAAATTTAAAACCGACAACACCCCTAAAAAGACAATAATCAACGATATTACTATCGAAAGAACAGGTCTTTGAATAAATTTATTAAACATTTTTATATTTTTTAAATGATTAAACTTATTGAAGTTTAAAATGTTTCAAGTTTCTGGTTTCAAGTTTTTTGGTTCAGTACGTAACTTGAAACTATTAAAACAAAAAACTATTCTGCTTTTAAGCGTAAATGATTGATTACTTCTTTAGGAGATTCGTAATCGAATTTAATCTTGTCGTTTTCTTTTACTTTTTGAACACCTTCAAGTAGGATTCTGTCATTCTCTGTAATACCGCTTTTGATTACGTACAAATCAGGAATTTCACCTGTGATGGTGATTTCTCTAGAACTAACTTTGTTGTCCTTACCAACCACAAAAACATATTTTTTATCTTGAATTTCGTAAGTCGCTTTTTGCGGAATTACAATAGCATTTTTAAGAGGAACATTCATTTGAACTTGTCCTGTTTCTCCATTTCTAAGTAATTTTCCTGAATTTGGGAATCTTGCTCTGAAAGCGATATTTCCTGTTTCGTTGTTGAATTCACTTTCGATAACCTCAACATTTCCTTTATCTTTAAAAAGTTCTCCGTTTGCTAAAACTAAATTCACTTTGTTATCTGCACGATCTTTAATATGCGTTTCATAACTGATGTATTCTGGCTCAGAAACATTAAAATAAGCAAACATCTGACTGTTATCTGAAAGGCTTGTCAACAATTCGCCTTCATCGATTAAACTTCCTAATTTTAAAGGAATACGGTCGATTGTTCCGTCAAACGGAGCTCTGATTTCTGTGAATGATAAGTGAAGTTTTGCCAGTGCAACTTCAGCTTTTGCAGATTGCAATTTTGCTTGAGCTACACTTAATTCGTTTTTTGAAACGATATTTTTATCAGCCAGTAATTTTGAATTTTGTAATTCAATTTCTACTGATTTTTGTTCTGACTGCGCTTTTAACAATTCTGCCTGATACATGTTTGGCATAATTTTAAACAACAGCTGTCCTTTTTTTACAAACTGTCCTTCGTCAACATATATATTTTGTAAAAACCCTTTTTCTTGGGCGCGAAGTTCGATATTACGAACCGATCTAATTTGTGAAACGTATTCTTTGGTAAACGAAGTATCAATTCTAACCGGATTAGTAACGGTAAATTTTTCAACTTCTTCTTTTTCTTCTTTTTTAGATGTGCAGCTCGTTAAGCACACCAAGGCCATTAAGCCTGTGAAAACAATGATTTTTTTCATGATTTAGTTTGGAAATTAAGCGATTGAATGCTTTGGAATAAAAATTCCTTTTGGATGTTAAAATGCATCAGTCAGCCTTAGTCCAGACCATAACTTTCATATAAGCGGAAGTAGAAAAAATATACAACAGCAAGATACGCAGAGATCAAAACTCAGGTAACCGATGTATACTTTAGAATCAAATTCTTAATACTCGTTGAGTAATATAGATAGGATTTGAATGCCCAAATATAGGCGTAGAAAATTTTAAACGATTAGAATCATTCGCTGCAGACTGATCTGAAAGTGCCAGATACAAAGTGTCTACCAAACTGTACGAAGCAGTAAAATATTTGTTCGTAAGTAAATCAACATCTTCGCCTCCAACAAGATCTTCTTCTAAATCAATATCTGTAGCTTCTTCAATTGTTGAAGTCCCACGATCTTGATTAGTAAATTTAACTCTGTGTTTTTGTAGATGATGGTGATTATGAGGACCAAAAGTATTTGCATTCAAATATTGGCCTCCGCCAAACAGAAGCATATTCATGAATACTAAAAATACTATTAACTTTCTCATTTCGGTGCGAAAGTAATAAAAGAATTAAAACAAAAAAAGATTTTTTAACAAGCTTTAACAGTTACATAAAATGAAAACGTTTTCGGTAACTTTTTATATGAAGATTAGATGAAGAAAAGCATCATCCTATTCAAAAAATGCAATATAAACAACTACAAAACAAATATTTATGCAAACAAAAAAATTACTTTTCTATAGCTTAATTTCCATTATTGTAAATTCCTGTCCAGCTTTGACGAATGTTTTATGAGTATCTATAAGTCCCAATTTTTCATAAAAAGACTTTTTGTTGCTTCTGGCATTACACCAAACTTTTTGCAAATCTTTACTTTTTGCAAATTCCAAAATATATTTTAAGAGATAAGACGCAATTCCTCTTCCCTGATATTCTTCTAAAGTAGCCAATTTTCTAAACTGCATTTCTTTCCCTTCAATAAAACAAGAAACTATAGAAACTAATTGATCATCTTCAAAAACGCCAAAATGAGACCCAGCATCGTCTTCGTCTAACTTTACAAATTCGAAAGGCTGTTCTGGCCACATTACTTCATGACGGATCTGCCAAGTATCTGATGCTTTTATTGCTTTAATTTCCATAAGTATCTATTAAATCTTTCCAAAAATAATTCATTTTAATCTGAATAGAAAAAGTAAAACAAAAATCAGACATAGCTAACTATCAAAACTTTACATAAAAATAAATCAGACAAATCATTCAATTCTAATCTATTATGTTTATTTTTATAGAACCAAAATCAAACAGATTCCGTTATGAAAAAATTCTTTTTAGCAGCATTTTTATGTATTTGTGCCAATGGATTTGCGCAATTAATACAAATAGGACCGCAATTTTCGACTAATATTACTTCTGTCGATGCAAAAAACTTCAGCTCCGATCATACGAATACAGGAATTGGCTTTGCCGCTTTTGCTAGAGTAAATCTTACCGTTTTTTATGCGCAAGGCGAATTTGGTTATGCCCAAAGTAATTTCAGCGTTTTTCAAGACGGAAGAGGAGAAACCGAATTTAAACTCTCTGGAACTGATGCCACTTTAATTGCCGGTTTTAAAATTATTCCGCTGGGAAAAATAGGTAATGTAAGAGTTTTTGCGGGATACAATTGGAAGAATTATTCAGACATAAGCAGCAATAACAATCTGAATTCTATTGCTTTTGAAAGAAACAATCACAGTATACTTGGAGGTGTTGGAGTTGATGTTTGGAGACTGACTTTTGACATAAGGTATCTTGCAGGACTTACCGATATAGATGCTTCTAATGGAGAAATTAAAACCGGGGTAACAAACTTTTCACTAGGATTTAAATTTTTATAAAACATAAAGCCATAAAAAAGGGAATCAGTTGATTCCCTTTTTTTATTATATTTTAACGTAATAACTTTCCTCGTTATCATCTTTTATCTTTTCGACTCCATTTTCAGTCTTAACCGCTACATTAATAACATGTAATATGTTTGCTTTTTCATTAATACTGCAGTTCCAAACTGTTCCATCTGAAAGAATAATCTCTGAGAATACTGATACTGTAGTGCTATTATCATTGTAAACTAAATTTTCTGTTTTTAGAAGTTTCTTTACTTTCGTCTTTTTATCTACTTCATAAAACAATATTTCGTTTTCTTTAATTTCGATCAATTCATCAAAACTAGATTGACTACTGTCTGGCGATGCTGTTGTTGACCAAACTGGTTGACTTCCTGTTCTTTTCCAAGTTCCTAGAACGTTGCTTAAAATTTCTTTTCTCAACAGTCCGCGCAAAGTATCTACTTTACTAACAGCATCTTTTCCAATCTCATTGTCTGGTTTAATTTTAGCTGCTAAAGAGAATAAATCTATTGCCTTTACGAAATCAGCTTTTTTGTAGTAGGAAACTGCCAATTCGTATTTACTTTTTTGAAATGCAGTTTTTTGATCATTTTGTCCAAAGAACGGAAATGTATTTAACAATACAATAAACACAAAAATATTTTTCATTAGGGGGCGGGGTATTTTCTTAGTATTCTGCAAACCTAGTCTATTTTAGAGAAATATTCCTATATTTTTCTATATTTTAGACATTTTTAATGTTTTTCAAAAAAATAAAGCTGCTTTATTAAATAAAGCAGCCTTATTTTTTATTTTATTAAAATTTAAATAATTATTTAACATTTAAAATATTATTTTCGGGAGTCGCATCCATAAAAATACCTCCATCTAACTGAATTTGGGCTATTTTCTTTGCACTTTTCAGAATTATTTTGGCTGTTTTTTGATTTTTCTCCCAAATTGCAGGTGTTTGATGAAGTGTGACTTTCGATTTGTCAGCATAAGTAATAATAACGTCAAACGGAATTGCAAAACCTCCAATATTATCTATTGTTATAGTTTTTTTATCAACAGAAATACCTTTTACAGCGATATCTAAATAGTTGTTGGTAAAAAACCAATTATTAAAAAACCAATTTAAATTCTTGCCTGTTGCAGTATTAAACGAATTAAAATAATCCCATGGAATTGGATGCTTTCCATTCCAATTATCCATATAAGTATGTAAAGCCTTCTTAAACAAATCTTCTCCTAACAGGTCTTTCAAAGCCAAATAAGAAAGAGAAGCCTTACCGTAAGAATTGTTTCCATAACCTGCTCCAGAAACCTGTGTAGACATTGTTATAATCGGCTGATCTTGTTCTGAAGATCGATCGTTTATATAGTGTTTTACTCTGAATTCTTTATAAAAATTATCAGCAGCTTCTTTGCCATGTTCGGCAATTCCGATTAAATATTCAAAAGTTGTCGCCCATCCTTCGTCCATAAATGCATAACGCGTTTCATTGATTCCCATATAAAAAGGGAAATAAGTATGTGCTACTTCATGATCTTGCACTAACTGTGCAAAATTAGGATCCCCCATTTGCGAATCGTTGCACATCATTGGATATTCCATATCGGCAAAACCTTGAAAAGCTGTCATTTTAGAAAACGGATATGGAACTCCTGGCCAGTTGTTAGAAAACCAATCTAAAGCATATTGATTATTCTTTACAGAATTCACAAAATCTGTTCCTTTAACATCGTAAGCCGCCTGAACGCTAGCACGACGATTTGTTTTCTTGTCGACAACAACACTGCTAGCATCCCATAAATAATGGTCGCTTAAACCAAAACATACATCGGTAATGTTTTTAGCTTCAAACTTCCAGACATTCCAATCATATTGTTTCGTTACGATACCGCTTTTCATTTCCTGCTCGTTTGCAATGTGTAAAATTTCATCTGTTGTGTATGATTTTTTCAAACGTGAAGCAAACTCAGGCTGTAAAACCTCATCTGGATTCAATAAATCTCCTGTTGCATAAACAACATAATTTTTGGGTGCTTTTACAGAAAAAACATAATCATTAAAATCATTATAAAACTCTTGTCGATCTGTATGCGGCAATCTATCCCAACCGTTGTAATCATCAAGAACTGAAACTCGTGGATAACTGTATGCCACAAAAAAAGTAGTTTGGTCAATCTGCCCTTCTCGCCCACTCTCTTTAGACAAAGGATAATTCCACTGAATATTTATAGTAGTTTTCGAATGCGGTAAAATCGGTTTCTGCAATTTCACATTCCCAACCGTTCCCCATTTTCTAGCGTCTTCTTTGTATACTTCATTTTCAACTTTTAATGAAGTAATTGTTAATCCGTCGCTTAAAAAATCTTCACTCACATCGTTTCCACGAGACGAAGTAGGTTTATGAAGATTATTTACAAAACGAATAACTAAGTTTCTTAAAGTATCTTTACTATTGTTTTCGTAAATAATGGTTTCTGTTCCCGAGACCAATCTTGTTTTAGGATCAACAGAAATTTCCATATTATATTTTCCGCGGTTCTGCCAATAGTTTACACCAGGTTTTCCATCTTTAGAACGTGTTCCGTTCTCGTAGGCTTTTTTTATATTTCGAGGCATGTAAAGCTCTTGAGCAATAGTATCTTGGGCAAAAAGAACGAATGTTATTAATGCAAATTGTAAAAATCTCTTTTTCATAAATGATTTTTATGTCTTTAAATTGTTTGGTATATAATAAGACTGTTTTTTTTAAACAATGTTACAAATTTAATTATTAATTGTTAATGGTGAATTGTGAAATGCGAGTCGTGAAATGTGAAATGCGAAAAACATTCATTTCACATTTTACATTTCACATTTTACATTTCACATTTTACATTTTACTTCAAACATTTCACAAAAAAGAAAAACCGTCTATCACCAAAAGCAACAGACGGCATCTATAATTAATATATAACTTGATGGCTACAAAATATAATCTGTATTAATAAAATTCGATTCTTTGCTGTTAAGCAATTCCTGCAGAATCTCATTATTATAATCAATATCTTTTGAAGCTACAAACGTACGGATTGAGAATGAACGCAAAGCATCTGGAATACTCAAAGTTCCTACAGCAGAATCTTTTCTTCCTGTGAAAGGGAAAGCATCTGGCCCTCTTTGGCAAGAACTGTTGAGGTTTACTCTACAAACTAAATTAACCAAAGCATCAATTAGTGGTGCAAGCGTTTTAATATCTTTACCAAACAAACTTACTTGCTGCCCGTAATTTGATTCTGCCATATCTTTCAATGGTTCTTTAATATCTTTAAAAGAAAGTACAGGAACTACTGGACCAAACTGTTCTTCGTGGTAAACACGCATTTCTTTGTTTACTGGATATAAAACTGCTGGAAAAATATAATTATCAGTATGTTTTCCTCCTTTTTCATTAATCACTTTTGCTCCTTTGTGAAGAGCGTCATCAATTAAACCTTGAATATATTTTGGTTTATCTGTTTCTGGAAGCGGCGTTAATGAAACTCCTTTTTCCCACGGATTTCCGAAAAGTAAACTATCTACTTTTTCAGCAAAACGTTTGTTGAATTCTTCCGAAATTGATTCGTGAACATACAACACTTTTAGAGCCGTACAACGCTGTCCGTTAAAAGACAAACTTCCTGTGATACATTCTTGAATAGCCAAATCCAAATCGGCATCTGGAAGAATAATTGCTGGATTTTTAGCTTCTAAACCTAAGATTAAACGCAATCTATTTTTGTTCGGATGCTGATCTTGTAAAGCAATCGCCGATTTACTGTTTCCAATTAATGCCAAAACATCAATTTTTCCAGATTTCATTATTGGAGAAGCCACTTCACGTCCTCTACCATAAACAATATTAATTACACCTTTTGGGAAACTGCTTCTGAAAGCTTCCAACAATGGAGAAATACATAAAACACCATGTTTCGCAGGTTTGAAGATTACAGTATTTCCCATAATCAAAGCTGGAATCAACAATGAGAATGTTTCATTTAAAGGATAATTATACGGTCCAAGACATAAAACCACTCCAAGAGGTCCACGGCGAATCATGGCGTTTACACCTTGCACTTTTTCAAAATGCGAGCTGCGTCCGTTTAATTCTTTGTAGCTTGCAATGGTATCGTAAATATATTCTACCGTTCTGTCGAATTCTTTTTGCGAATCTCCAAGGTTTTTTCCAATTTCCCACATCAAAAGTTTTACTACTTCTTCGCGGGTTTCTTTCATTTGCTTCACAAATTTTTCCATGCATTTAATACGATCCACTACTTTCATAGTTGGCCATAAACCTTGGCCCATATCGTATGCATTGGTAGCAGCTTCGACAACTTCTGCTGCTTCTTTTTCTCCCATAAAAGGGATAGATCCTAATAAAGTAGGCGAATACTTTTCAGTTGAAGAAATAGTAGAAAACACAGGTGTGGTTTGCCCTGTCCATTGTTTCAATTCTCCATTTACAAGATAAGTATCTTGATTTATCAAACTTTTAATCTGATATTCTTCTGGTATAAAACTCATAATTTGGTTTGTTTAATGGTCTGGTAATTCTATTTTCAAAAGAAAAAAGAGGCTTTTTTAATGCCTCTTCTTCTTTTATGGTTGTACTGTTTCGCCTTCCCAATCCAGGATACCTCCAAGCAGATTGTAAGCGTTTTCGATACCCAATTCGTTCATGATCTGACACGCTTTTGCGCTTCTAGCACCAGAACGACAGTATACATAATAATTTTTATTTTTGTCTAATTCTTCGATTTCATAGATAAATGCCTGCCCTTTATTGATATCAATGTTTAGAGCATTCTCAATGTAGCCGTCATTAAATTCGTCTTCAGTTCTTACATCAAGTATAACTGCATTTTCGTCAGCCTCTAACTGAGCAACCCAATCTTCTTGTGATAAATTCATAATAAAATGTGTTTTTGTAAAATTACGACGTTTCTCCATATGAAAAACGTACCAAATGCGATTTCGATTATTATTCTCAGAAAACGTTTTAGAGAAAGTATTATAATCAGTGAATTACAAATTTACTTACTATTTTCAAAAATTCAGCCTACAAAATCGATAGAAAATAGGATTTTTTCATTTATATAAAATTAATCTTAAATCTAGTTTTCTGATAATTATTCCCATCTCAAACCCTTATCTTTGCAATCAATCATATATTTTTATTCGATTTTGATAAAAATATTCGCCACGAATTCTCACGAATTAATGCAATTGGCGGCAAAAAAATCTACAATATGCAGCATTCATTAAAAACCATTTTTCCTAATTTCTCTAACGAGCTTATCGCTACAATAGAAGAAAACGGAAGTCTTCAAGATTTTGAAACCGGAACCATTTTAATGCGTACCGGACAGTATATTAAAAATACAGTTTTGATTATTAAAGGAAAAATTAAAATCTATCGCGAAGGCGAAGATGGCGGAGAGTTTTTAATGTATTATCTACAACCTGGACAAGCTTGTGCCATCTCGATGATCTGTACTGCCAAAAGCGAAAAAAGTCAAATTATGGCAAAAGTGGTCGAAGATGTTACCGTAATGATGATTCCGTTACAATTGATGGACAAATGGATGATGGAACACCGTTCTTGGTACGAATTTGTAATTGAAACTTATCGAAGCCGTTTTGAAGAAGTTCTCGAAGTGGTTGATAATATCGCTTTCCGTTCTATGGATGAAAGACTAGAATTTTACCTAAAACGCCACTCTGATGCTTGTGGCTGCTCTGAAGTGAATCTCTCACACCAAGAAATCGCAACCGAATTAAATACCTCGCGCGAAGTAGTTTCCAGATTACTCAAAAAAATGGAACAGCGAGGTTTAGTCAAACTCAACAGAAACCAGATTGAATTATTGAAATAGTTTTTTTTTAGCCACAGATTAAAAGGATTATTAGGATTTCTTTTTATTAAGAATAGAAAAATCCATCTAATCCTTTTAATCTGTGGCAAAAATATTTCCTGTTGTCAGGCTGACCGAAGTCGAAGCCTCGCAAAGCATTTCGACTTCGCTCAATTTGACAAAATAATTCGTGAAAATTCGTGAATTCGTGGCGAAAAAAAATCTTCTGTGATAAATGTTACTGTAGGATTCTAATTTCCGAGGCAACTTTGCATTAAAACAAATGCAATGGAATATTTAGGATTTTTTGCCTCAATCATAATCGGAATCTCGCTTGGCTTAATTGGTGGTGGCGGTTCTATTTTGACTATTCCAATTTTAGTTTATTTATTTGAAGTAAATCCTGATCAGGCCACTTCTTATTCTTTATTTATTGTCGGATTAACAGCATTGTTTGGAAGTTACAGCCATTACAAAATGGGAAATCTGAAGCTGAAATCGGCTTTGTATTTTGCAATTCCTTCTGTTATTTCTATTTTAATCATTCGTGAAGTAATTTTTCCGCAAATTGCATCAACTCTGTTTTCAGTTGCATCTTATACCATTTCAAAAGATTTTCTTATTATGATTGTCTTTTCTATATTGATGATTACAGCTGCTATTTCTATGATTAAAAAAAATCAGCCCGAAATAACAGCAGCAGAAACCAATTATCCGCAACTTAGCTTAATTGGCTTTTTGGTCGGAATCGTAACTGGATTTCTAGGCGCTGGCGGCGGATTCTTAATTATTCCTGCCTTGCTTTTTTTCGCTAAACTGCCCATGAAACAAGCTGTTGGAACTTCTCTGTTAATTATCACCATAAATTCCTCAATAGGTTTTGCCGGAGATTTATACATTGGAACACCTATAAATTATACTTTTCTTTTAAGCGTTTCTGCAATGGCCTTAATCGGAATGATGATTGGAAGCCAGCTTTCTAAAAAAATAGATGGCACAAAATTAAAACCTCTTTTTGGATGGTTTGTCCTCGTAATGGGATTTTATATCATTGCCAAAGAAGTTTTATTCTAACCGTAATTTCAAAACTTTTATTTAGTTTCACTTGTAGAGTAATCTTTGTCAAAGTTTATAACTTTGACAAAGATGAAACTAAAACCTTCAAATTTCTCCAAACTTATCTTTATAACGTTCCAGCTCAATTTCGGTTCTCGAAAGCAGTTTTTCTAATAACTGGATTTTGTCTTCATAAAGCTCTTTAAGTACCGAAGAATTATCGGCATTAATCAAAATACTGCCGTTATTGTTTCCTGTTATTTTGTTGTAATTATTAAAATATTTATCGTAATCAAAACTAATTATATCCTCAACGCTGACATCTAAAATCCTTCCTATTTCAACCAATTTTTCGTAACTCAAAGAAGTCTTTCCTTTTTCAATTTTACTGTAACCTGCCTGAGTTACACCTAATCTTTCTGCCATATATTCTTGAGTATAATTTTTTAACTCTCTAATGTTTCTAATCTTGTTTTTAATTGTTGTGGCCATAATTTTTTAATCTGATTTGGGGTCATGTATAGTTAAAACAGCCAGCCGTTAAATTACAACGGCTTAACTACACTTCTTTTTGGGTATTATTATTGAAGCTTCATCAATAAAGAAATATGATAAGCATTTTTGTTAATTCTTTCTTTTGGTAATAAAATAACCGTACATCAAAGCTGCCATTATGAAAATAAAGTCATATTGGGAAATAGTAAATTCAAACATTTCTGATTTTTTTTTGTTAGGCAGTTCTTTTTACACTTCTTTCAAACTGAAGATCTAAATAGTAATCGATCTGTTTTCCAACCAATATACGGTCCTCTGGTGCTATTTTGGTTTTAATTTCTTTTTGGTAAATATCTTTAACAAAAAGAAAATATACAAACTCAGTTTTATCATTAAACCTCGCAGCTATAATAAAAGCATAGCATAAAATTGAAGGAATAATATAATAGAGATCCATTATATTAGAAAATAGCATACAATAATATGCAGCAGCAGTTACGGCAATAAAAGCACCATTTTCAAGAAAATACTTTTTCTTTTTTTTGAGCAGTCCAAGTTCTTTAATTTCGTCAAATTGATACTGCCAGTTTTTAGATTTATAACGAAATCTAACCTCATCGGAAAAAATTGTTAAAGGCATAATTAAGTAGGTAAAATAGCTTTACGCTTTTAGTAAAAATGAATTGCTAAAAATTTTTTAGGGGGAAAAAATTCTTAGATACGCAATATTAAGCATTAACTGCTTTTTTTTCTTACAGTACAGCTTATAGAATATAACTATCAGTTGTAATTAAATCTTTCGTAAAAATTATCATACACTTTTAACTGCCAAAATATATTTATTCTTAGAAGACAATAATTTGGGCGTTTCCTTCGGCCGGGCTATCCGCTTTATTCCCGATTAACAAAAACTACGGCTAAAAAGCCTTGTTTTTCTAAATCGGGAGATACCGCTCCTATCCCTAACGCAGACTCAGGTAAAATGACGTTTAAGTCTTTAAAATTTTCAATCAATTGCCTCCAGCTTTAGCTGGAGGTAAAAAACATTTTTAAAAAAGGCTTTAGCCAAAACCGCAAAGTTTGGCTAAAGCCTTAATTCAAATTCAAACAAAAAACCTCCAGTTAAAACTGGAGGCAATTCATTTTTATCTTTTGGTTTTCTATTATTTTTTTAGCAGTTTTTCTAAATATTCTACTTTTTCTTTTTCAGCCTGAACTAATCGCTCGTAAAGTTCAACCACTTTATCTAAAGGATTAAAAGTTGCATACATTCCTTGATTAAAACTATTTCCTTGACTTGAACTATTATCATAAAAATTATTAAAGAAATTGAAAACAGATTCTTCCGAAAAATTTTCAATTGCTTCAATAGTAACACCAAGTGCTTTTGCTATTTCAGTCAATTTTTCTTTATCAATTGTTTCGCTAGCTTCAATATTCGAAATAGTCTGCTGGCTTAAACCAATTGCAATTGCCAAAGCTTCTTGTTTCATTCCTTTAAGCTCTCTAATTCGGCTTATGTTTCGTCCTATATGTTTTGGTTTTGCTGTTGTGCTCATAATTCAAAGATATTTAAAATTCTTGAAAAATTATCTGATTGGTAAAAATACATATTTTTCTCACTATAAAATTAAATTGCCTCCAGCTTTAGCCAGAGGTAAACAAATGTATATGAAAAGGCTTTAGCCAAAATCGCAAAATTTGGCTAAAGCCCAATTCAAATTAAAATAAAAAACCTCCAGTTAAAACTGGAGGCATTTGATTATATTTTCAAAATATTAATTCGTGAAAATTCGTGCAATTAGTGGCTACAAAAAAAATCAATGTTCCCCATACCCAATATCATCCATTTTCCCACTGAAAACACGATATTGAATAACAAAATAAATAATCACGAGAAACAAAGCGATAAAAAACCAACTCATACCTACATTTAATCCGTATTCATGAGCTGCTGTGTTGTAAATCGTTAAAGACGGATTCACTTTATTGGTTGAAGGCAAAACATTCGGAAAAATAGAAACCGCTGTCGAGGCAAATCCTCCAACTAAAAACAAAGTCGAAAACAGAAATCCGTGACCGTCTTTTTTAAAGGAACGAACTTTAAATAATCCCGCAATTCCGACAAAAGTCATTAAAGGAAAAAACCAAAGAATCGGATTTTCAACAAAATTATGAAACGGTTTCGGCTCGATAAAATGCCAAATTCCCAAAGAAATAAAAACCAAAATCAGCAGAACAAAGTTCAGTCTAAAAACTACATTTTTCAATTTCGGATTCAGCGCCGAATTTGTTTTATAAATAATCCAGTTCGCACCATGAATCGTCAAAGCTACAACACTCACAATTCCTAAGAAAAGCGTAAACCAGTCAATAATTCCCAATTCATCTGCTTGCGGACTAAATGTAGGATTCCATAAAGGCAGAAAGAAAAAATGTGCTTCTTGCGTAGAAACTCCGTTTTGAACCATTCCAAGATTGACACCACGAACTATATTTCCTAAAGCAATTCCGAAGAAAAGAGCCAAAAGCAAACTCGCGATTCCGAAAGCTTTATCCCAAATGCTTTCCCACATATGATTGTGAATTTGTCCGCGCATTTCCAATCCAATGGCACGGAAAATCAAAAGCCATAAAATCATAATCAAAGGCAGATAAAATCCGCTGAAAGATGATGCATATAAAGTCGGAAAAGCAAAAAACAAAACTCCTCCCGCTGCAATCAGCCATACTTCATTGGCATCCCAAAACGGACCAATGGCATTGGTAATTGCTTTTTTATCTTTTTCTGTATCAGCAAAAAATAAATGAATAATTCCTGCACCAAAATCGTAACCGTCTAAAACCAGATAAACGGCCAGAATTCCCATTAAAACTACGTACCAAAAAAATTCCATACTTATATTTTTTCTGTTGAAAGTTCCACATGACGCGGACCTTTATTGATAATTTTTCCAATTAAAAGCAAAAACAACATTCCCAGTAAAAGGTATAAACCGATAAAACCAAGCAATGTAAACAAGGTATTTCCTGATGAAACCGTCGGTGAAGCTCCGGCTGCCGTTCTCAGTAAATTATAAACCAACCAAGGCTGTCTCCCTAATTCTGCCGTATACCAGCCTGTTGTGTTAGCAATGTATGGAAATGGCATCATGAACATTAAAGACCATAAAATCCATTTGGTTTCAAACAATTTTCCTCTAATTAATTGAAAAAGCGAAAGCACCATCAATCCTATAAAAACTGTTCCGAGTCCAACCATAATATGATAGGCATAATACAATCCAGAAATATTGGTTGGGTGCAAGTCTTCTTCAAACTGATCTAAACCTTTTATTTCCTGATCCCAGTTTCCATAAGTCAGGAAACTTAGAATGTTTGGAACAGCGATTTTATTATCCAATTTTTTATCTTTTACATCGGGCTGACCGATTAAAACAATTTCTGAACCTTTCTTTTCGGTATGAAAGATTCCTTCCATAGCAGCAAAAGTTACAGGCTGGTATTTCACAACATTTTTAGCCAATAAATCTCCTGTTGGAACAGCCACAATAACACTTGAAATCAATCCAAAAATAACGCCTGTCTTCAAGAACAATTTCCCGAAAGAAACATTTTTATTGCTTAAAATATAGAAAGCTCCAATTCCAGCCACAACAAAAGAACTCGTTACCAAAGAAGCAGCTTGATTGTGCAAATAAGAAGGCCAAAGCCAAGGATTTAAGAATAAAGCTTGAAAATTATTTAGAACAAATTTTCCATTTTCGAGTATTTCATAACCAACTGGATTCTGCATCCAAGAATGTGTGGCAATAATTAAGTAACCACTCGCCCACGAACCAATCATGATTAATAATCCAGTTACAAAATGCCATTTATGTCCGAGTAGTTTTTCTCCAAACAGAAATAATCCGAGAAAAGAAGATTCGAGAAAGAAAGAAAACATTCCTTCCATCGCCAATGTCTGACCAATGATTCCGCCTGTTAATTCGGAGAATTTTGCCCAGTTGGTTCCAAACTGAAACTCCATCGGAATTCCGGTTACAACGCCCATTGCAAAATTGAGGGCAAAGATTTTCATCCAGAAATGGGTGGCGTGATTGTATTGTTCATCTTTAGTTTTGAGATATTTCCACTTGAAGTACACAATGATCAACGAAAGACCCATTGTAAGTTGCGGAAAAAGATAATGAAAAGTGATCGTGAAGGCAAATTGCATTCGATCATAAAAGAGCATTTCTTCCATAATGGTAATTTGTTTATGAAGTTCCACAAATTTAACCATTAGAACCCGAATTAACCTCCTTTAAAAAAAGTTTATCGCCCGATATTTGTTAAACTTTTCAACAATTTAAAGGGTGAAAATGACACTTGTCATTTTTTGCGTTAGGTACAGTTTGTCATTTCGAACGAAGAGAGAAATCTCCACAAGAAGCTCGACAAAGAATGGCTTCTCGTTGCGGAGTTACTTGTGAAGATTTGCTTCGCCTGTTCGCTATCGCTCGAGTCTCCTTCGTCGAAATTACAGGATTGCATGTAGATTTACGTGATCAAATATAGCCCGTGGTTTCAACCACGGGAACAAAATGCATATCCGATACGTTTCCTGCGGTTGAAACCGCAGGTTATGTTTGATTTTGATTATGTGAGTTATGTTTTGTTATTTTTCTAAAATACCTTTTTGAACACTTTCATTAATCAAACCTTCAGCATAATTCCATATCGATTCTGAACCATTTTTAATAACGCTTTTCTTTTCATAGACTTTATCATATTTCACTCCAAACTCCTTCCAAGTTCCACCGTTGTTTGATGTGTTTTGCAGCAAAGGCTCTAATCTGTCCATTGATCTTGCAAATTTGGCTTCGTTGGTTTCTCCTGCTTCAAATTCTTCCCAAATAGCAATTAATTCTTCGGCTTGTTTTTCTGGAAGCAAACCAAAAATTCTCTTGGCGGCTAAACGTTCTTCATCTGTATTGTCATGACTTTTAACAGTATCATAAATGAAAACGTCGCCAGCGTCAATTTCGACAATATCATGAATTAAAACCATTTTTACGACTTTCAAAACATCAATGGGTTCATTGGAGTGTTCTGCTAAAACGATTGCCATCAAGGCCAAATGCCAGCTGTGTTCTGCATCATTTTCGCATCTATCGCTGTTGAATAATTTTGTCTTGCGCTGAATGTATTTTACTTTATCAATTTCTTTTATAAAAGCAATTTGATCTAATAAGTCCTGTGTATTCATTTTCTTTTTTGTTTTAAAATGACATTCGTCATACGCAAAATTAAAGCTTAAAGCGTAATTGCTCAACTTAAAATTAAGTTATCTCAATCGAATATGGCAAACTGCGCTTTTTTTACACAAAAACCTAATTTCTGTAACATTAGTCACCTATTTTTTTAAAAAACAAAGTTACCTTTGTATCCCATCATTTTTACAATACCTATCATGAAAATAGAACAAATTTACACCGGATGCCTCGCTCAAGGTGCATATTATATCACTTCAAATGGCGAAGCGGCCATTATTGATCCGCTTAGAGAAATTCAGCCTTATCTGGATCGTTTAGAGCGTGATGGCGTTAAACTAAAATATATTTTTGAAACGCATTTTCACGCCGATTTCGTTTCGGGTCACGTTGATTTAAGCAAAGAAACAGGAGCTCCAATTGTTTACGGACCAAATGCTGCCTGCGAATTTGACTGCATTTCTGCAAAAGACGGACAGGAATTTAAAATCGGAAAAATAACTATTAAAGTATTGCATACTCCAGGACATACTATGGAAAGCACGACTTTTTTACTGATTGATGAAAACGGAAAAGATCATGCCATTTTCTCTGGAGACACTTTATTTATTGGTGATGTTGGACGTCCCGATTTAGCGCAAAAAGCGGCTGGAATGACGCAAGATCAATTGGCTGGAATTTTATATCATTCGTTAAGAGATAAAATCATGACTTTGGCAGATGACGTAATCGTTTATCCTGCGCACGGTGCAGGAAGCGCCTGCGGAAAAAACATGAGCAAAGAAACTGTTTCTACTATCGGGAATCAAAAAGCGACAAATTATGCTTTGCGAGCTAATATGACCGAAGAAGAATTCATCAAAGAAGTAACTGACGGTTTATTGCCTCCTCCTGCCTATTTCAGCATGAACGTTGCAATGAACAAAGGTGGTTACGAAAGCTTTGAAACTGTTTTAAACAACGGAATGAAAGCTATAAACGTAAAAGATTTTGAAGCTGTAGCTGAAGAAACTGGTGCTTTAATTCTGGACACAAGAAGTGCAGCTGATTTCAGTAAAGGATTTATTCCGCAGTCTATTAATATCGGAATCAATGGTGATTTTGCGCCGTGGGTTGGAACTCTAATTGCCGATGTAAAACAGCCAATTATATTGGTTACCGCCGCTGGCATGGAAGAAGAAACGGTAACTCGTTTAAGCCGTGTAGGTTTTGATACGATTATTGGACATTTGGAAGGCGGTTTTGAAGCTTGGCAAAATGCAGGTTTCGAAATAGACACTGTTAACCGAATTACAGCGGAGCAATTTGCCAATGAATTTAAACTTGGCGAAGACAAAGTAATAGATATTCGTAAAGAAACAGAATATGAAGCAGAACATATTGACGATGCTTACAGCAAACCTCTGGCTTATATTAATGACTGGGTAAAAGACATTAATCCAAATGAGCATTTTTATCTGCATTGCGCAGGAGGTTACAGAAGTATGATTGCTGCCTCTATCCTTCAAGCAAGAGGTTTCAGAAATTTCTCTGAAGTTGAAGGCGGTTTTGGTGCAATTTCTAAAACCAATGTTCCTAAATCGGATTTTGTTTGTCAAAGCAAAACATTAAAATAATTAAAGGTTCTGAGTTGCTAAGGTTCTAAGATTTTTGACCTTTGGGACTTAACAACTCAGAATCTAAAGAACCTTAGAATCTTAGTACCTTAGAACCTAAAAAAATATGTTAGAAATCATAAAAGAACCATGGCCTTGGTACGTAGCAGGCCCTTTGATTGGATTAACTGTTCCAATTTTATTAATTATCGGAAACAAATCTTTCGGGATTAGTTCTTCTCTTCGTCATATTTGTGCGGCTTGTATTCCTGCAAATATTTCATTTTTTAAATACGACTGGAAAAAAGAAAGCTGGAATTTATTCTTTGTTTTAGGAATATTTCTAGGCGGTTTTATCACTGCTCATTTTTTATCGAATCCAAATCCTATAGAGATTGCTCCTGAATTATCAGAGAAATTAGCAACTTACGGAATCACAGATCATAGTGGTTTGGTTCCTGCACAATTATTTTCTTGGGAAAGTTTATTAACGCTTCGCGGATTTATCATGATTGTTGTTGGTGGATTTTTAGTTGGCTTCGGAACTCGTTACGCTGGCGGATGCACAAGCGGACACGCGATTATGGGATTATCAAACTTACAATGGCCATCATTGGTAGCTACAATTTGTTTTATGATTGGTGGTTTTGTAATGGCACTTTTGATTTTACCTTATATTCTTTCACTTTAAAATTTAGAAAATGAATTTAGAAAATAAAAATATAGACGGCGAAGGAATCAACGCAAGCCAGAAAAAAGAAACTGCATTAGGAAATCTTAAGTATTTAGTTGTTGGTATCTTTTTCGGAATTGTATTCGTAAAAGCAGAAATCATCAGCTGGTTTCGTATTCAGGAAATGTTCAATCTAGAGTCATTTCACATGTATGGCGTAATTGGATGCGCTGTCGTAGTTGGATTAATATCAGTACAATTGATTAAAAAATTCAATATCAAAACTCTTGATGGCGAAAAAATCGAAATCCAACCAAAGACTTTCAGCAAAGGACAAATTTACGGTGGCTTATTATTCGGTTTCGGATGGGCAATTACTGGAGCTTGTCCAGGTCCGCTTTTTGCTCAAATTGGTACAGGAGCTACAGTAATTGTAGTGACTTTGGTTAGCGCCATTGCTGGAACTTGGGTTTATGGTTTGATTAAAGATAAATTGCCTCATTAAAAAATGAATACAACAGAAAAGCTATCTCTAAGAAAAGCAAATCTTTCAGAAATACCTCAAATCTGGGAAATACTGCAAGATGCAATTGAACAAAGACGATTAGACGGAAGCACGCAGTGGCAAGATGGCTATCCGAACGAGCTTTCTATTAAAAGCGATATCGAAAATGGTTATGGATATGTTTTTACAGAAGACGAATCCATTCTGGCTTATGCAGCTATTATTTTTGACAAAGAGCCTGCTTACGAAAATATCGAAGGCAAATGGCTTACTGATGGCAATTATACTGTTGTGCATCGTGTAGCCGTTTCGAAATTGGCAAAAGGAAAAGGGATTGCAACCAAATTATTTGAGAGCATCGAAGGTTTATCTGTCGAAAATAAAATTTACAGTATAAAAGTAGACACAAACTTCGATAATACTCCGATGTTGAAAATTTTAGACAGATTAAAATATACGTATTGCGGAGAAGTCTATTTTAGAGGCTCTGCAAGAAAAGCATTTGAAAAACGATTGAGCTAAATAAACAATATATACAATTGATAACCCGACATGTTCTATGAATCTGTCGGGTTTGTTTTTGTTTAACGTTGCCTACCGAAAACCTGAAACTTGAAACTTGAAACCTGAAGCCTGAAACTTTTTTCTTCATCAATTTTTAATTTCATTTCGTTAAGTTTGCTTTAAACAAAAAGTCCCGTAAAAAATATGAATCGCTCAGAGCAGTTATTAAAACTACAAAATACAGAAAATTGGGACGTAATAATTATTGGCGGAGGTGCAAGCGGACTAGGAACTGCAATTGATGCGGCAAGTCGCGGGTATAAAACCATTTTATTTGAAGCGGTAGATTTTGCAAAAGGAACTTCAAGCCGAAGCACTAAACTGGTTCATGGCGGAGTACGCTATTTGGCGCAAGGAGACGTACATTTAGTTAGAGAAGCATTAAAAGAACGAGGACTACTGGCACAAAACGCAAGTCATTTGGTAAAAAACCAATCTTTCATTATTCCGAATTATCATTGGTTAAGTGGTTACTTTTATACTATCGGACTAAAAATCTATGATCTTTTATCTGGCGGTCTGAGTTTGGGAAGTTCAAAATATCTTTCAAAAAAGAAAACTATTGAAATGCTTCCTAATGTAGAAGAAAATGGTTTAGTAAATGGCGTAATTTATCACGATGGGCAATTTGATGATTCTCGTCTTGCTGTCAATCTGGCTCAAACTGCGGTAGAAAACGGAGCTTGTGTTTTAAATTATACTAAGGTTGTTAATTTATTAAAGGATAATAACAATCAAGTAATTGGAGTTCAGGTTCAGGATCAAGAAAGCGGAATTAAATATGATTTAAAAGGTTCTGCTATTATAAATGCTACAGGAGTTTTTACAAATGCTATTATGAAACTCAATGATAATGTTTATAAAAAATATATTGTTCCGAGTCAGGGAATTCATTTGGTTTTTGATAAATCATTTCTGCCTGGAGATCATTCCTTAATGATTCCGAAAACAAAAGATGGAAGAGTTTTATTTGCAGTTCCTTGGCATAATCGAGTTGTAGTTGGTACGACTGATACTTTAATAAAGAAACAAAGTTTAGAACCAATTGCTTTAGAAAGCGAAATTCAATTTGTACTTGAAACTGCACAGCGATTCTTGGCAAAAAAACCAGAAAGAAAAGATGTATTAGCTGTTTTTGCAGGTTTGCGTCCATTGGCAGCTCCAAAAGAAGAAGGAAAAAGCACTAAAGAAGTTTCCAGAAGCCATAAAATTATAGTTTCAGAAACTGGTCTTATTACTATTACAGGAGGAAAATGGACCACTTACCGAAAAATTGCTCAAGATATAATTGACAAAGCCATCAAAACAGGCAAATTACCAAAGAGAACCTGTACAACAGAACATCTTTCAATTCACGGCAGCCAACCTACAACTTCTGTCGACAGAGAAAATCACCTCTATATATATGGTACAGATATTTCGAAAATAATCGAGTTGCAAGAAAGCGAAGCGGCATTAAAAGAAAAACTGCATCCTAATCACGAATTTACGATGGCAGAAGTTGTTTGGGCAATTCGTTACGAAATGGCAAGAACTGTTGATGATATACTGGCAAGAAGAGTTCGTTTATTATTCTTAGATGCCAGAGCTGCAATTGAAGTTTCGGAGAAAACAGCCAGAGTAATTGCCAAAGAATTAAGTCACGATGAAGCTTGGATAAACAATGAAATTGCCAATTTCAAGCAAATTGCAAAAGGTTTTCTGCTGTCTGAGTTTCAATAAATCGTGAAATGAGCTGATTTTGAATGTTTTTCAGTTTAAAATTATCTTACAAAAAAGTTGTTCTCTAATTTTTCAGTTTAAAATTATTTTTAGACTTTAAAAAATCATTAAATAACAATATATCAATACATTACAACAAAAAATTAGCTTACTTTTATCCCTTAAAAGACCTCTATTCAGTTCTTTACAAAAGTGCATTTAAACAGATTAACAAAAAATTAACACAACACTTGTATATACAACTATTAAAAGTTATACATTTGTATATACAAATTATACACTTACGACTATGACAATTGAAGAGGTTATTAAGAGTACGGTTAAGATGGATAATGCGAAAAAAGTTATTCTGAATATCATGTACACGCAAAATGTGGTTCAGGATCATTTCAACGAGTTGCTTAAACCGTATGACTTATCTGGAGAACAATATAATGTGTTACGTATATTAAGAGGGCAAAAAGGAAAACCTGCTAATATGTGCGTGATACAAGAGCGAATGCTTGCTAAAACGAGCAATACAACACGATTAGTTGACAAATTATTATTAAAAGATTTTGTTACTAGAAATGTCTGTCCAGATAATCGAAGAAAAATTGAAGTTCTGATTACCCAAAAAGGACTAGACGTTTTAAAAGAATTAGATCCAAAAGTAGATGAGCATGAGCGCACATTTGCTGACAATTTAAAACCAGAAGAATTAGTTTTCTTAAATCAATTATTAGAAAAATTTAGAACCAACAAATAAAATAATAAAAACTATGAGCAATTTCTTAGAAAATCAAAATTGGAGATACGCAACCAAACAATTTGATGCTACAAAAAAGATATCAGACGCTGATTTAAATACACTAAAAGAAGCCGTTAGATTAAGTGCTTCTTCATACGGATTACAACCATACAAAGTAATTATTGTTGAAAATCAAGAATTGAGAGAAAAATTAAAAGGCGCAGCTTGGGGACAAACTCAAATTACTGATGCTTCTCACCTATTCATTTTTGCAAATGATTTAAGCCTTGATGCAGGTTCTGTTGACAAATACATTAGCAACATTAGCGAAGTAAGAGGTGTTCCAGCAGAAGCTTTAGGAGGTTTCAGCGATATGATGAAAAATGTAATTTCAAATTTATCTGAAGATGCAAAACACATCTGGACTGCAAAACAAACGTATTTAGCTTTAGGAAACTTATTAAACGCTGCTGCTGAATTAAAAATTGATGCAACTCCTATGGAAGGTTTCAATGCGGCTCAATTTAATGAAATCTTAGGTTTTGATAAATTAGGCCTAAACGCTTCAGTTATTGCAACTGTAGGTTACAGACATGATGACGACAAATCTCAGCACCAGAAAAAAGTTAGAAAATCACACGAGGAATTATTTATCACACTATAATTATTTATTAATCAAATTCAAATTTAATTTTAAAAACATGAAAAATTTAAAAACTATTGCAATAGCATTATTCGTAGCAGCTGCTGGAATTTCAGTAAACGCTCAAACTAAAAAAATCGACGTAAAAGCATCTACTATTAAATGGGTAGGTAAAAAAGTAACTGGAGAGCACTCTGGAACTGTAAACTTCAAAGATGGTGCTGTTATTTTCAAAGGAAAAAAATTAGCTGGTGGTAACTTTACAGTTGACATGACTTCATTAACTTCTACAGACTTAACTGGAGAATACCAAGGAAAATTAAACGGTCACTTAAAAGCTGACGATTTCTTCGGAACTGACAAATTCCCAACTTCAAAATTAGTTTTCAAAACTATCGGTGCAAAATCTGCTGACGTTTACACTGTAACTGCAGATTTAACTATCAAAGGAATTACTAAACCAGTAACTTTTGATATCACTGTAAAAGGAAACACTGCTACAACAGCTTTCAAAGTTGACAGAACTAAATACGATATTAAATACAACTCTGGTAACTTCTTCGAAAACTTAGGAGACAAAACCATCAATGACGATTTCGAATTGACAGTAGCTTTAAAATTCTAATATTTAGGCCTTACTAATTCAGAAATACAGTAGACCCCGACAGTTTTAAACTGTCGGGGTTTATTTTTAAAAAAACTTTTCAAAACCTTAACCTTCTTAATAATATAATAACTCTTTCGTAATAAGTATCAGGACTTTGATTAACATACGGCTTCTATTTTTGGGGCAATTAAAAAAAATCAAAAACTAGAAATCAAAGTCATAGTTATGAAAACAAAACTACATATTGCATGCATACTCTTCATTATCAGCTTTTTCGCACAAGCTCAGCAACAGCCAAAAGGAATAACTGGTACTACAAACTGGATGACCAACTGGACAAGCTTTAGACCGGCTGCTAATGACTATGGCGAAGCAACCAATATAATTGCTGGAACAATTGATAAAGACACGCGATTAGTAAAGCGTAATATCTATCATTTAGTTGGTGTTGTGTATGTTACAAACAATGCAACTTTGACTATTGAGCCTGGAACTGTTATTCGCGGCGATGATAAAACCTGCGGAACTTTAGTAATTACAAATGGTGCAAAAATTATGGCCGAAGGACTAGAAACTGACCCAATTGTTTTTACATCTGAAAATGAAATAAATAACAGAAAACCTGGTGACTGGGGCGGAATCATTGTTTTAGGAAAAGCTCCTATAAATTCTTTAGGAGGCATTCATACTTTGCCTTTCGATTTAGATCCAACTTTAAATCATTATGGAGGTCAAGATCCAGAAGATAATTCTGGAGTTATGAAATATGTGAGAATCGAATATGCTGGTAGAAAATTAAGCGCATCAAAAGAATTAAACGGTCTTTCTCTTGCTGGCGTTGGAAGAAAAACAACAGTTAGCCATGTTCAAATTAGTTATTCAAATGATGATTCTTTTGAATGTTACGGCGGAGATTTGAATCTAAGTAATTTAGTTTCATACCGAACAACAGACGACGATTTTGATTTTACGCAAGGTGCCCAAATTAATATCTCAAACAGTATTGCCATTCGTCACCCATTTTCTTCAGATATTTCGGGATCAAGATGTTTTGAGGTAGATTCATACGAGAAAGTTGCTACTACAGATATGACTAAAAAAATGACCAAAATTAATGCAAGCAACATCACTTTGGTTAATTTAGAAGAAAACAATCAAGGTTTGGTTAGAGAATCTGCTTACATTAGAGAAAATACTTTTTTCAACTTAACTAATAGTGTCGTTTCTGGGTTTGCTCCTTTCATTTTATTGGAAGGAAATATCGGAAATGGTGAAGCCAATCTATCAAAAATCACTTTTAAAAACGTTGTGGCAAATAATTGCCAAGGTGAAATTGAAAGTGAATCTGGAAGCAATATTCCGGGTATAAAAAACTATTATGGAAACCCAGCTTACGGAATAGAATATACAAAAATGAAACTTAACGAGTTATTTGCGCTTCCAAACATCAAAGGAAATCCAGATTTCAGATTAAATGTAAACAACACGATAGCAATTGGAAACTAAGGAGTTATAGAAGCGTTTCAAATCAAAATTTAACAAATTTTACAGATTCGAAAAGTTTTTTTTCAAATTTTATGTACTCTAATTAAAATTACATTTATATCTTTGTCACATCAAAATAAAGAAATGAGAACAATTTTAAACAATACTTGGTGGTGGAGCAATTTACGTCAGACGTCGTGAACGAAGCTTCCTATGGTATTGTAAGAAATATAAAAATATAAAGGGCTTGTCATCACGACAAGCCCTTTTTTTTTGATCCAATTGAAAACAAATTAACGAACAACATAAAACTATATATTTTGAAACCTTTTATTCTTAATACACATTACAAACAAATTCTGGCAGATACAGTAACGCCGGTAAGCATTTATTTCAAAATCAGAGATAAATTCCCAAATAGTTTATTACTAGAAAGTAGTGATTATCACGGAAATGACAACAGTTTCTCTTATATCTGCTGCAATCCTATCGCTACAATTAAAATCGAAAATGAAACAATCTCAAAAACATTTCCTGACGGAACTTCTGAGAAAACGTTGATCGATGCTTCAACAAATATTCCTCAGGTAATTCAGGAATTTTCAAGTCAGTTTCAATCAGAAAAAAATGATTTTAAATTCATTAATAACGGTTTGTTTGGTTACATTTCTTATGATGCTGTTCGTTATTTTGAGAAAGTTTCTATTGCTAAAAAGGATAATGCCACGTCAATTCCAGACGTTTTTTATGCAGTATATCAAAACATTATTGCCATTAACCACTTCAAAAACGAAGCTTATATTTTCTGCCATAGTGTAGATAATAAAAACAATATTGCCGAGATCGAGCAATTGTTACAATCTAGAAATATTGCTTCTTATAAATTTTCTAAAGAAGGTGAAGGTTTCTCTAATTTAACCGATGAAGAATTTAAAGCAAATGTGGCTTTAGCGAAAAAACACTGCTACCGCGGAGATGTTTTCCAATTAGTTCTTTCTCGTCGATTTACTCAAGGTTTCAAAGGTGACGAGTTCAATGTTTACAGAGCTTTAAGAAGCATCAACCCTTCTCCATATTTATTCTTTTTTGATTATGGAGATTTCAAAATATTCGGTTCTTCTCCTGAAGCACAAATTATTGTAAAAAATAGAAAAGCTGAAATTCACCCAATTGCTGGAACTTTCAAAAGAACTGGAAATGATGAACGTGACGCACTTTTAGCTAAAGAACTTTCTGAAGATAAAAAAGAAAACAG
Organism: Flavobacterium movens; assembly: GCF_039581425.1. Taxonomy (NCBI): domain Bacteria; kingdom Pseudomonadati; phylum Bacteroidota; class Flavobacteriia; order Flavobacteriales; family Flavobacteriaceae; genus Flavobacterium; species Flavobacterium movens. The sequence continues at coordinate 198,846 of NZ_JBCPXY010000002.1, read as the reverse complement.
CGAACATGTTATGCTGGTTGATTTAGCTAGAAACGATTTAAGCAGAAACGGACATGATGTAAATGTAGAAAAATACAGAGAAGTTCAGTTTTTCTCTCACGTAATTCACTTAGTTTCTAAAGTTACAGGACATTTACACGATAAAGCAACTACAATGCAAGTTGTAGCAGATACTTTTCCAGCAGGAACTTTAAGCGGCGCACCAAAACACAGAGCCATGCAATTAATAGAAGAATGCGAAAAAACAAACCGTAACTTCTACGGAGGCGCAATCGGAGTTATGGACTTTGAAGGAAACTTTAATCATGCGATTATGATTCGAACTTTCCTTTCTAAAAATCACCAATTGCATTGTCAAGCAGGAGCTGGAATTGTAGCAAGCTCTGACGAAGAAAGCGAAATGCAGGAAGTTTACAACAAATTAAGAGCTTTAAACACAGCGCTAGAAATGGCAGAACAAATTTAGTTTCAAGTTATTGGAACGTAAAACTTGAAACCTGAAACGTGAAACCTTAAACAATTAAAAACAAACCATAAAACCACAAACTATGAAAAAAGCAGTATCAATTTTAGTTTTAATCATTACCCTTAGTTCTTGCAATTCAGAAAAAAAACAAAATCCGATTGAAGGAACCTGGCGTCTTATATCAGCTGAAACAACTGAGAAAGATTCAACATTCTCGACTTTCAATTCAAAAACAAAAATGATTAAAATTATTAACGATACACATTTTGCCTTTTTTAATCATGATTTAAAACACGGAAAAGATACAACAGCAGCATTATTCTTTGGCGGAGGCGGAAAATATACTTTAAAGGACAGTATTTATACAGAACATTTAGAATTTTTCAATAACCGCGATTGGGAAGACAACAAATTTGAATTTGTAGTAAAAGTTCAAAACGACACTTTAATTCAAAAGGGAATAGAAAAAGTAGAAAAATTAGGCGTAGATCGTGTTATAGTAGAAAAATACGTTCGAGAGAAATAAAATTTAGTTTCAAGTTTTACTTGTTTCAAGTTCCAAGTTCACCGTAGCTTTTAACTTGAAACTTGAAACCTGAAACTTTGAAACAAAAAACAACACAATGAAAAAGATTTTAGTTATAGACAATTACGATAGTTTCACTTACAATTTAGTGCACTATTTAGAAGATTTAGATTGCGAAGTTACTGTTTACAGAAACGACGAATTTGATATTGAGGAAATTGCTGGTTTCGAGAAAATATTACTTTCTCCAGGACCTGGAATTCCAGATGAAGCTGGTTTGCTAAAAGCAGTAATCGAAAAATACAGTCCAACAAAAAGTATTCTTGGCGTTTGTTTGGGACAACAGGCAATCGGAGAAGTTTTTGGCGGAACGCTTTCCAACCTTGACAAAGTATATCACGGCGTTGCAACAAATGTAAAGACTTTAGTCGACGACGAAATTTTGTTTGAAGGTTTAGGAAACGAATTTGAAGTAGGAAGATACCATTCTTGGGTTGTTGACAGCAATTTACCCGAAGATTTAGAAGCAACTTCGGTAGACGAAAACGGACAAATTATGTCTTTACGCCACAAAAATTATGATGTAAGAGGCGTTCAATTTCACCCAGAAAGCGTTTTAACACCAAACGGAAAAAGGATTTTAGAGAATTGGATTAAGAGTTAGTTTACAGTATTCAGTCTCAGTTTACAGTCTCAGTAAAAAACTTAGAATCTTAGCATCTCAGAACCTTAGCAACTTAAAAGAAAAAATGAAAACTATATTAAATAAATTAATCAACCACGAAGTTCTTACTAAAGAAGAAGCAAAACAAGTATTGATTAATATTTCAAGCGGTCACTACAATCCAAGTCAGATTTCGGCATTTTTGACTGTTTTTATGATGCGTAGCATTACAATTGACGAACTTTCGGGCTTTCGCGAAGCTTTATTAGATTTATGTATTCGTGTCGATTTATCAGCCTATAACACCATCGATTTATGCGGAACGGGCGGTGACGGAAAAGACACTTTCAATATCTCCACTTTAGCTTCTTTTGTATCTGCGGGAGCAGGAATAAAAGTAGCAAAACATGGAAATTACGGAGTTTCATCTATTTCTGGATCAAGCAACGTAATGGAAAAAATGGGAATTAAATTCAGCAACGATCCTTCATTTTTAGAAAAATGTATTGATCAGGCTGGAATCTGTGTTTTGCACGCTCCCCTATTTCACCCAGCAATGAAAAATGTTGGCCCAATTAGAAAAGAATTGGCAGTAAAGACATTCTTTAATATGTTAGGGCCAATGGTAAATCCGTCATTCCCACAAAATCAATTGGTTGGAGTTTTCAACTTAGAATTGGCTAGAATGTATGCTTATTTGTATCAAAATACCGATGTGAATTTTACCATCCTACATTCGCTTGACGGATATGATGAAATTTCATTAACTGGTCCGACAAAAACAATTTCCAACCATATGGAAGGAATGTTGAATCCAGAAGATTTTGGCATTCATCTTTTATCTCAAACAGAAATCGAAGGCGGAAAGACCATCGAAGAATCAGCAGAAATTTTCACGAATATCATTTCTGGAAAAGGAAACGAAGCTCAAAATAATGTGGTTTGTGCAAATGCAGCAATGGCAATTTCAACCGTTACCAAATGTTCTCCAAAGGAAGGATTTGAATTAGCAAAAGAAAGTCTATTGTCTGGAAAAGGATTAAAAGCTTTACAGAAATTACAAGAATTAAGTAAATAAAATTTTGTTTCCCGTTTCAGGTTTCAAGTTATTTTGAACGTTCTACATCTTGAAACATGAAACATGAAACATGAAACAACACAACAATGAACATTTTAGATAAAATAATAATAGACAAAAAACGAGAAGTTGTTCTAAAGAAATCAATCATTCCGGTTTCTCAATTAGAAGCTTCGGTCTTTTTTGGAAAACAAACTGTTTCTCTTAGTCAAAATTTGAGAGAAAGCAATTCTGGAATTATTGCTGAACACAAACGCCGTTCGCCTTCAAAATCAATTATCAATAATAATTTTACGGTTGAAGAAGTAGTAAAAGGTTATGAAAATGCAGGCGCTTGCGGAATTTCAGTTTTAACTGATGGAAAATATTTCGGTGGTTCTCTTGACGATTTACTTTTAGCAAGAGCTTCAGTAAATATTCCGCTTTTGCGAAAAGAATTTATTGTAGACGAATATCAAATCCTTGAAGCAAAAGCACATGGCGCGGATTTGATTTTATTAATCGCAGCCGTTTTAACGCGTGAAGAAATCAAATCATTATCTGAATTTGCAAAAAGCTTAGGTTTAGAAGTTCTTTTAGAAGTCCATAATCAAGAAGAATTAGAAAAATCAATTATGCCAAGTTTAGATATGATTGGCGTAAATAACAGAAATCTAAAAACGTTTGAAGTAAGTTTAGATTTCAGCAAAGAATTAGCTTCTCAAATTCCGAATGATTTTGTAAAAGTATCAGAAAGCGGTATTTCATCAGTAGAAGCCATTCAAGAACTAAAACCATACGGCTACAAAGGTTTCCTAATTGGAGAAAACTTCATGAAAACCGATAACGCAGGTCTGGCCGCAACAGAATTCATTAATCAGCTATAGGCTTTAAGCTCTAAGCAATAAGCCTTCTCAACATTACTAATTTAGCCTAAAGCCTAAAGCTTAAAGCTTAAAGCATTTAAAAAAATGAAACTCAAAATATGCGGCATGAAATATCCCGAAAACATACTCGAAGTAGGTGCACTCCTACCCGATTATATGGGATTTATTTTCTGGGAAAAATCCGCACGATATTTTAACGGAACTATTCCTGAACTTATTGAAACAATCAAAAAAGTAGGTGTTTTTGTCAATCAAACTCAGCAAGAAATTCTGGAAAAAGTAACAAAATACAATTTACAAGCCGTTCAATTACACGGAAATGAATCAGTTGAATTTTTAACGGAATTAAAAGAAAAACTGCCAAAGAAAATCGAAATCATAAAAGTATTTTCAGCCGATGAGAATTTTGATTTCGCAACAATTACACCTTTTGAAAATGTCTGTGATTATTTTCTATTTGACACAAAAGGAAAATTACCTGGCGGAAATGGAACAACTTTCGACTGGACCATATTAAAAAAATACAATTCGAAAAAACCTTTCTTCTTGAGTGGCGGAATCGGAATGAATGAATTAAAAGCCATAGAAGAAATTTCAAAAACAAAATTACCTATTTATGCAGTCGATGTAAATAGTAAATTTGAAATCGAACCAGGGCTGAAAAATAAAAATCTATTTAGCAACTTCAAACGCAAATTTGATGTTGCCAACTTTTAAAATTTAAATAAAATGAGTTTTAACGTTAACGAAAAAGGATATTACGGAGAATTTGGAGGAGCTTATATTCCAGAAATGCTGTATCCAAATGTAGAAGAATTACGTCAGAAGTATCTAAGCATAATGGATGAACCTGATTTTAAAGCAGAGTTCAATCAATTGTTGAAAGATTATGTTGGGCGCCCTAGTCCGTTGTATTTTGCAAAACGTTTGTCTGAAAAATATAACACCAAAGTTTATTTAAAAAGAGAAGACTTAAACCATACCGGAGCGCACAAAGTAAACAATACTATCGGGCAAATTTTACTTGCAAAACGTCTAGGCAAAAAAAGAATTATTGCCGAAACTGGAGCTGGCCAACATGGTGTAGCAACAGCAACCGTTTGTGCTTTGATGGGAATTGAGTGTATTGTTTATATGGGAGAAATTGACATTGCACGTCAGGCTCCAAACGTAGCGCGTATGAAAATGTTAGGCGCAGAAGTTCGTCCAGCGCTTTCAGGTTCGAGAACTTTAAAAGATGCAACAAACGAAGCAATTCGCGATTGGATCAATAATCCTGTTGATACACATTATATTATTGGATCAGCAATTGGACCACATCCTTATCCAGACATGGTAACGCGTTTTCAAAGTATCATTTCAGAAGAAATCAAATGGCAATTAAAAGAAAAAGAAGGTCGTGAAAACCCTGATTATGTAGTAGCTTGTATTGGTGGAGGAAGTAATGCTGCAGGAACTTATTACCACTTTTTACACGAACCAGAAGTTGGAATCATTGCAGTTGAAGCAGCCGGAAAAGGTGTTGACAGCGGTCATAGCGCAGCAACAAGCAAACTAGGAAAAGTAGGTGTTATTCACGGCTGTAAAACGCTTTTAATGCAAACTCCTGATGGACAAATTACAGAACCATATTCTATTTCAGCAGGATTAGATTATCCTGGAGTTGGCCCATTACACGCTCATTTGGCACAAACGGGGCGCGGAGAATTTTTCTCTGTAACCGATGACGATGCTATGAATGCTGGTTTACAGCTTACGAAATTAGAAGGAATTATACCAGCTATAGAAAGTGCTCACGCATTTGCGGTTCTAGATCAAAAGAAATTCAAACCTGAAGATGTTGTCGTAATCAGTCTTTCTGGACGCGGCGATAAAGATTTAGATAATTACATTGATTACTTTAAATTGTAATAAAAGTATTAATTTGCACCTCTCTAATCGCAACTATTAACGAGAAAAATATAATTATGGAAAAGTTATTCTCATACGGAACATTAAGATCTAAACAAGTTCAAATGCAGATTTTTAAAAAAGTATTAGTAGGAACTCCAGATCAGCTCTTGGGTTATAAACTAAAAAGTTTACAAATCGAAGAAGAATTTGGAATGGCAGATTATGTGGTAGCAATTGCAAGTGAAAACGCCGAAGAAAATATACATGGCGTAGTTTTTAATGTTTCTAATGCAGATTTAGCAAAAGTTGATTTATTTGAATCTAATTCGTACCGAAGAGTTCAGGTTAAATTGAAATCTGGAACAGTTGCCTGGGTTTATACCGAAAATAAATAATTTACAAAAATGATTTTAGCAGCGGCGCAGACAAAACCAAAACGCGAAAATATTGCTTCAAATTTATTAAATCATTATCAGCTTATTGAATCGGCTGCACAAAACGGAGCTCAATTAATCGTTTTCCCAGAAATGTCTATTACAGGATATGAAAGAGAAAATGCTTTAGAATTGGCTTTTGCCGAAGATGATTATAGAATAGATCATTTGAAAGATTTGGCAACCGATAATAATATTGTCATTATTGCTGGTGCTCCAATTTTAATTAAAAATCAGTTGTTTATTGGGCAATACATTATTGCTCCCAACGATTCGGTTTCTATTTACACAAAGCAGTTTTTGCATGAAGGCGAAGATGAATTTTTCCAATCTTCTTTTGATAATAATCCGATGATTACAATTGAAGATCAAAATATTGCATTTGCAATTTGTGCTGATATTGATAATCCAAAGCATCCTGAAAATGCTGCAAAAAATAACGCAGACATTTATATTGCGAGCATTTTCTTTTCGCCAAACGGAATTTCAAATGCGTACAGAGATTTACAAAATTACGCCGAAAAGCATCAAATGAATGTTTTGATGTCCAATTTCAGTGGAGAATCTTGGGGATCTCCTTCGGCAGGACAAAGTGCTTTTTGGAATAATAAAGGCGAATTAGTTGCCCAAATGAATGACTCTGACTCTGGATTATTGTTGGTTGAAAAACAAAATGATAATTGGATAAATAAAGTCATAACAGTTTAAGTTCCTGCAAGGTTTTCAAAACCTTGTAGGTATAATTAAATTACATAAAACAAGAAACCTACATGGTTTTAAAAACCTTGCAGGAGAAAAACATACTAAAAATGAACAGAATAACTCAAAAATTACAAGAAGATAAAAAGATCCTTTCGATCTACTTTTCTGCGGGATATCCGAACTTAAACGATACTGTGCAGATTATTCAGGATTTAGAAAAAAACGGAGTTGATTTAATCGAAATCGGACTTCCTTTTAGCGATCCTTTGGCAGATGGTCCAACTATACAGGCGAGTTCTACACAGGCGCTTCATAACGGAATGACAACTCAAATTCTTTTTGATCAGCTGAAAAACATTCGCGAAAGCGTAAAAATTCCGTTGATTATCATGGGATATTTTAATCCAATGCTGCAATACGGAGTTGAAGCTTTTTGCCAGAAATGCGCCGAAATTGGAATTGACGGTTTAATTATTCCTGACCTTCCGGTTGATGTTTATGCTGACGAATACAAAGCGATTTTTGAAAAATATGGTTTGATCAATGTTTTCTTAATTACCCCTCAAACTTCAGACGAACGTATTCGTTTTATTGACAGCGTTTCAAACGGATTTATCTATATGGTAAGTTCTGCAAGTGTTACAGGATCTCAATCTGGTTTTGGAGATGTTCAAGAAAGCTATTTTGAAAGAATTTCTAATCTGAATTTGAAAAATCCTCAAATAGTTGGTTTCGGAATTTCGAATAAAGAAACTTTTAATCAGGCAACTAAATATGCTAAAGGTGCTATTATTGGAAGTGCTTTTATCAAACATTTGAGTGAAAAAGGAAGTGGAAAAATTGAGGAATTTGTTGGAGAAATTCGATAAATAATCGGATTAAAATATAATATCCGTTTAATTTGTCATTTCGACGAAGGAGAAATCTTCGTTGCAAAATCGACAAAGATTGGATTTCACTTTACGGAACTACTTGTGGAGATTTCTCCTTCGTCGAAATGACAAGATTGCGAAAAAAGCCTGAAAAAATAGAGTTTTCAGGCTTTTTTATTTTAACTAATTAATGCACGATTTAACATAAATTATCGAAAACGCTTTATGTTAATATTATGTTAAAATAAAATTAAACAAGCGTTTAAATTAAACAAGTGTTTAATTTTGCATCCGATTAGAAACAATACCATGTCACACATCGAATTGAACGATAAAAAAATTCAGATTCTTAATGTTGCAGAAACGCTATTTTCTGAGAAAGGATTTGAGGGTACATCGATACGGGATATCTCCAAAGAGGCCAAAATTAACATCGCAATGGTCTCTTATTATTTTGGTTCAAAAGAGAGGCTACTGGAAGCTCTTATTTTTCACAAAACCGTTGATTTAAAACTACAACTCGAAAATTTATTACAAGAAGACATTGAACCTCTTGAAAAAGTCAATAAATTAATCGAAATTTACATCAACAGAATTTGCCTTAACAAAGGGATTTACAGGGTTTTACATTTTGAACTTTATAATAAGAAGAGAGAAAAAAGCCTTCAAGCTTTTACTGAACTTAAAAAAGGAAATTTAAAATCGGTTGAAAGTATTATCAAACAAGGCCAAGCTCAGGGGGTATTTAGAAAAGATGTTAATATCCAACTCATTACACCCACGATTATTGGAACCTTTTTTCACTTTCACATGAATCGCTCTTTTTTCGAAGAAATATTTGATTTGAAAACCGACGAAATGTTTAACAATTACATTAAAAACGATCTTACAAAGCACATTCAACAAACTATAAAAGCGCTACTTGTTTATGAAAATTAGTCAATTAATGCTCTTTGGAGTTTTCTTTATCGGAATATCTTCAATGGAAGCACAAGAGAAAACAAGTTTAACCTTGGGCGAGGCCGTACAAATGGCTTGGGAAAAGAGTAACGAAGTTACACTTGCCAATACTAAGGTAAACACAAAAAAATACGAATTAAAAACCGTAAAAAACAATCAATACCCAGATATTAAAGTTTCGGGACAATATCAGCGTCTTACAAAAGCATCGATTGATATGCCTAATCAAGGTGAAAGTGCTTCATTAGCTTCTCCAGATAGAGCAATGCTTGGAATGGCAAACTTAAGTCTTCCTATTTTTGCTGGATTTAAAATTCAAAACAGCATTGATGCATATGAAGGAATGTACGAAGCAGAAACTGCTAATGCTGAAAAAACTAAAGAAGATGTTGCTTTAAAAGCAATCACTTATTACACAGCATTATACAAGGCTCAAAAAACTTTAGATGTTTTAAACGAAAATCAAAAAAGTGCAAAACAGCGTGTTACTGATTTTACAGAGTTGGAGAAAAACGGAATTATCCCGAGAAACGATTTGTTGAAAGCGCAATTATTAGTTTCTAAAACGCAATTATCTATTGACGAAGCTAATAATAACATCAATAATATCAACTTCTATTTGACTACTTTATTAAAATTAGATCCTAATGTAAAAATTCAGGTAAATGAAGAGGATTTCTTTAATCTTAAAACAAGCAATTCTATAACATCTGATGCTGTTGCACTTGAAAGCAGAAAAGATTTAGAAGCAATAAGATTACAAGGCAAAGCTTCTGAAGCTAATGTAAAAATTGCAAAGGCTGGATATTATCCTTCAATTTCACTTTTAGGTGGTTATACTGCATTTGACTTAAAAGACATTGTAACTGTAAAATATGCGATGAACTTTGGAATCGGATTGTCTTATGACTTATCAGGAATTCTAAAAAATAATGTTCACGTAAAAGAAGCAGAAAGCAGAGCTTTGGAAGTAAAAAATACCGAAGCAATTATGACAGACCGCATTAAAGTAGAGGTTCAAAAATCTATTGAAGATTACGACCTAGCAATTAATCAAAGTGTGGTATATGAAGAAGCATTACAGCAAGCAGCCGAAAACTACAGATTAGTAAAAGATAAATTTGACAATGGTTTATCTGACACTAATGATTTAGTAGAAGCAGATGTAGAGCATTTAAATGCCAAAATTCAAACTGCTTTATCTAAAGCAACCATTATTCAAAAATATTACGAATTACTTTCAGTATCAGGACAATTATCACAATCATTCAATCTTTCTAAAATATAATCGATAGCTCTCATGGAAAAGAAAAAAACAAATAAAAAATTCATCATCATACTTGCAGTTCTGATTTTAGGAGGCGGAACTTACGGAATATCTAAATACCTACACGGCCAAGCTCACGAAGAAACAGATGATGCTCAGATTGAGAAAAAAATGAATCCGATTATCCCAAGAGTTTCAGGATATATCAGCAAAGTTTATGTGAAAGATAATGATTATGTAAAAAAAGGAGATACTTTATTTACTATCGATAAGAGAGATTATCAATTAAAAATTGATGAAGCTAACGCTGCATTATTGGGAGCTGAAGGGCAATTTGAAGCTGCAAAAGCAGATATTGGAAGTGCTTATGCAAGCATCTCTGTTTCTGATGCTCAAATGAGATCTGCAAGCGGTTCTATAGAAAGTGCAAAAATTAGATTGAGACAGCTTACAAATGATTATAACCGTTATAACAACTTGTATAAAACACATACGATTACAAAACAGCAATATGAGCAGGCCTTAACTGCAAAAGAAGAAGCTGAAAATCAAGTACGTGTTTTAGAACAACAGCAAAAAGCTACTTCTTACCAAAAATCGGTTATTCAGTCAAAATCTAAAGTTTCTGACAAACAGACAGAAGTTGCTGCTGCAAACATCAAAAAAGCAAAAACAATGCTTGATGTGGCTCACTTAAACCTATCTTATACTGTAGTTACAGCTGCAATTGATGGTCAAGTATCTAAAGTTGATATTCAGCCAGGACAATTAGTTCAGCCAGGACAATCTTTATTCTACATTATCAACAATAATGAAGCTTGGGTTGTAGCTAACTTTAAAGAAACACAATTGAACAAAATGGTTGTGGGACAAAAAGTAAGCTTAAAAGTAGATGCATATCCAAACTATGAGTTTAAAGGAACTGTATCTTCTTTCTCTCCTGCAACAGGATCTCGTTTTTCATTATTGCCTCCTGATAACGCAACAGGAAACTTCGTAAAAACAATTCAGAGATTACCAGTAAAAATTACCATAGACGAATCTAACGATCCTGAAAAAGTAAAACTTTTAAGACCAGGTATGAACGTTGACGTAGATGTACATTTGAAATAAAATAAATGGCTACAGCAGTACAAGACGACGATTTAGTAGAATACGGTTTCAGACGTGTTATCATTACGATTACAGCAGTGCTTTGTGCACTGTTGGAAATTGTCGATACTACGATTGTAAACGTAGCGCTGACAGACATGCGCGGAAGTCTTGGTGCTACCTTGACCGATGTGGCATGGGTTATTACAGCATACGCAATTGCGAATGTTATTGTAATTCCGATGACGAGCTGGCTATCGCAGCAATTTGGAAGACGTAATTATTTTGTGGCTTCCATTATAATATTTACAGTCTGTTCTTTTTTGTGTGGTAATGCCACTAATATTTGGGAACTAGTAGCTTTCCGTTTCGTACAAGGTATGGGTGGTGGAGCATTACTAGTAACAGCCCAAACGATTATTACAGAAAGTTATCCCGTAGCAAAACGTGGAATGGCGCAGGCTATTTACGGAATGGGTGTAATTGTTGGTCCAACATTAGGTCCGCCTTTGGGAGGATATTTAGTAGATAACTATTCTTGGCCATATATTTTCTATATCAATATTCCGTTGGGAATTATTGCTACTATTTTGGCTTTAACCTTTGTTAGAAGTCCGAAATATGGAGAAAAATTAAAAGCCAATCAGGTTGACTGGTGGGGAATTATATTGTTGACAGCATTTATCGGTTCTTTACAGTTCGTATTAGAACACGGACAGCAGGACGACTGGTTTAATGACTCTACAATTGTAACCCTAAGTGTTGTAACTGTTCTTGGATTGGTTCTCTTTATTTGGAGAGAGCTTACCTACGAATATCCAATTGTAAACCTAAGCGTTCTAAAAGACGGAAATCTTAGAATTGGAACCGTAATGTGTTTTATTCTTGGTTTCGGATTATATGGTTCAACATTAATCATCCCAATTTATACGCAGTCAATTTTAGGATGGACCGCAACTGATGCCGGTTTATTATTGATTCCAGGATCGATTACAACAGCATTTATGATGCCATTTGTTGGAAATATGATTCAGAAAGGTGTGCCTCAAGCTTATATGGTTGGAGTAGGATTTTTAATTTTCTTCTTCTTTACCTTTATGATGTACAGCCGCATGACACCTGACACAGGAGTTGAACACATGTACTGGCCTTTAATTTTGAGAGGAATTGGTTTAGGATTGCTTTTCGTTCCTATTACAACACTTTCGCTTTCCACATTAAAAGGGAAACAAATTGGTGAAGGAGCGGCATTTACTGGAATGATGCGTCAATTAGGCGGATCTTTTGGTATTGCAATTATTACCACTTTCATCACACGTTTTAGTCAATCTCATAGAGTAGATTTAATTAATAACCTAGACCCGGCCAAATTTGATGTGCAGCAGCGTATCGCAGGAATGCAGCACGCCTTTATGGCAAAAGGATATAGTGCAGATGTTGCTTTGAAAAAAGCATATCAGGCGATAGAATATTCCATAATGAAACAAAGCACTGTAATGGCTTATATGGATATTTTCCTTTATCTAGGAATTATGTTTTTATGTTGCATACCGATTATTCTCTTTATCAAAAAAGGGAAGAACAAAATTAGTGCAGCCGACGCAATGCATTAATGATAATAGATTTATAATACGCAGAAACGCCGAATTCATCATTTAGAATTCGGCGTTTATTTTTTCTGTTTAACCGAAAAGTTCGCAAAGCTTTGCCATAAAAACTTTGCGAACTTTGCTTAAAACTTTGCGCCTTTGCGGTTAAAAAAACTCAGAACCTCAGCACCTTACAAAGTTATCTTGTAAAAACTAAATGATTTCCTTTAGAAAGATTCGCATCAAACTGATATCCTTCGTAATTAAAACCTTTTAGATCATCTATAGTTTCAGCATTGGTATCAATAATATAACGCACCATCATTCCCCTAGCCTTTTTGGCAAAGAAACTGATCATTTTTAGTTTTCCGTCTTTATAATCTTTAAAGTCTGGAGTAATAACAGGAACTTTTAGGGCTTTTACATCAACAGCAGAAAAATATTCATTACTTGCTAAATTCACGAATAACTCATCTTTTTTCAATTCTTTATTTAGAGCTTTAGTTACAACTGGCTTCCAGAATTCATGCAGATTTTTATATTCACCAACAGGCATTTTTGTTCCCATTTCCAAACGATATGCCTGCATTAAATCAAGCGGCTTTAAAAGTCCATAAAGTCCAGATAAAATTCTCAATTTATCTTGAAGAACATCTAATTTTTCTAACGGAATAGTATATGCATCTAATCCTGTATATACATCTCCATCAAAAGTATAAACTGCTGGACGAGCATTCTCGGGTGTGAAAGGTGTTTTCCAATCCTGATTACGTTTCCAATTTAAATCGGCTAATTTGTCTGATATTGACATTAGTTCTGATAATTCAGAAGGCTTTTTTGCTTTTACTACTTTATGAACCACTCTTGCTTCTTTTAAGAATGAAGGTTCTGTATATTGAGATGTTGGTAATTCTTTTTCGAAATTCAATGATTTCGCTGGAGATATAACAATTTTCATGTGTGCTTTTTTCTATGATTCAAAAATACAAATTGAATTTCTAAAAATTATCGTTTGCAATTGATTTGTTCTATCGTTGTATTTTTTTCTCGCCACAAATTCACGAATTTCCACAAATTATTCTTTTGCGCAAATTGTTATATTTTTTTTGCCACAGATTAAAATGATTTACACAGATTTTCTTAATCTATTACTATTTTTTTTCTGCCACGAATTGCACAAATTTTTACTAATTAAAAATCTTTTTTAATCCTTTTAATCTGTGGCAGAAAAATAAATTCGTGGAAATTCGTGCAATTCGTGGCAACCATTCTCATTTTAATAAAATTCTGCACGACAAAATGTGAAATTGTTCAAAAAAGTAAGCTCTAGATTATAATAGGCATTTTCTATGTTGTAAATTTGCATGCATTTCATTTCTTAGAAATTTGAAATTGCATTTTTACTCAATAATTAGTGAATTCGTGGCGATACAAACAAACTATAAAACTGCTTTACAAAACAAAATCTTCGATGTTATTTCGAAAGCTTCTCAGGAATTAAAAGTCGACTCTTATGTGATCGGCGGATTTGTTCGTGATTTGCTTTTAAACCGAGGTTCTAAAAAAGACATTGATGTTGTTGCAGTTGGAAGCGGCATCGAATTGGCTCTTAAAGTTTCAGAGTTACTTCCGAACAAACCAAAAGTTCAGGTTTTTAAAACTTACGGAACCGCAATGCTTCGCTTTGAAGATACCGATATCGAATTTGTTGGCGCTCGAAAAGAATCTTATACTCGAGACAGTCGAAATCCGATTGTAGAAAATGGAACTTTGCAAGACGACCAAAATCGTCGTGATTTTACCATCAATGCATTGGCTTTATCATTAAATTTAACTAATTTCGGAGATCTTCTAGATCCGTTTGACGGATTAACCGATTTAGAAAATAAAACAATTAAAACGCCTTTGGATCCAGACATTACCTATTCTGATGATCCTTTGCGAATGTTGCGTGCCATTCGTTTTGCAAATCAATTGAATTTTGAAATTGAAGAAAATTCATTAAACGCCATCACCAAAAATGCTGATCGCATCAAAATAATTTCTGGGGAGAGAATCGTTGATGAGTTAAACAAAATTCTCATGACCGATAAACCTTCAACAGGATTTTTACTTTTATACAAAACCGGACTTTTAGATATTATTTTACCTGAATTGACCGCTTTGAATCAGGTGGAAGAAATTGAAGGTCATACTCATAAAAACAATTTCTATCATACGTTGGAAGTTGTTGACAATATTTGCCCAAATACAGACGATGTTTGGCTTCGCTGGTCGGCATTACTTCATGATATTGGAAAAGCACCAACCAAACGTTTCACTAAAAAACAAGGTTGGACTTTTCACGGACATGAGTTTCTGGGCGGAAAAATGGCAAAAAAAATCTTCGAACGTTTGCATATGCCTTTAAACCATAAAATGAAATTCGTTCAGAAAATGGTTATTATGAGTTCACGTCCGATTGTTTTGGCGCAGGATATCGTGACTGACAGCGCGGTTCGCCGTTTGGTTTTTGATGCTGGTGAAGATGTAGAAAACTTAATGACTTTGTGCGAAGCAGATATCACAACCAAAAATCCGTCAAAATTCAAGAAATATCATAAAAATTTTGAACTCGTACGCAAAAAGATCGTTGAAGTAGAAGAACGCGATCATGTACGTAATTTTCAACCACCAATTACGGGAGAAGAAATTATGGAAATGTTCGACTTAAAACCTTCACGAGAAATCGGAATTTTAAAAGAAGCTGTCAAAGAAGCCATTTTGGAAGGCGATATTCCGAATGAATATCAGGCCGCTTATGATTTCGTAATTAAGAGAGCTGAAAAATTAGGCTTAAAAAAAGTTGAGAAATAAGTATTATTTAATAAAATGAAAAAAGAGAATAAATCAGTAATCATTTGGTTACTATCAGGCTGTGTTTTATTGTTTTTAATGGTTGTCGTGGGAGGAATTACACGTTTGACCAATTCAGGTTTATCTATGACTGATTGGCATTTGGTAACCGATACATTTCCACCATTAACAGAAGCCAAATGGCAAGCCGCTTTTGACGAATACAAAAAATTTCCTGAGTATCAGAAAATCAATATTCACAACGATTTTCAATTAACTGATTATAAATTCATTTATTTCTGGGAATGGTTTCACCGATTTATCGGCCGTATTATTGGTTTGGTTTTCTTTGTTCCTTTTGTTTACTTTTTAGCCAAAAAGAAATTAGATACTCCAACCATTAAAAAATGTATCGTTCTTTTGGCAATGGGAGCTTTCCAAGGTTTCTTAGGTTGGTTTATGGTAAGAAGCGGGTTAATTGACAATCCAGATGTAAGCCATTTTAGACTTTCATTACACTTAACTTTTGCTTTTATTACATTTGCGTATACGCTTTGGGTTGCACTAGATTTGATTTATCCTGAAAGAAATATCAACAAGATTTTACCTCTAAGAAATATTGCACGCTATGCTTTGGCAGCTCTTCTTATCCAGATTATTTATGGCGGATTTGTTGCTGGACTAAATGCTGGATTAATTCACAATCACTGGCCCTTAATGAGCGATGGAGAATTTATTCACGAATCGGTTTTTATTGAACAATCTTCTTTAATAAAAAATTTAATTGAAGGAAAAAGTGGTGTACAGTTTGTACACAGAACTTTTGCTTATGTAGTTGTAGCGATTATTCTTTTTCTTTTCTTCAAAAGCAAAAAATACACACTTACTCATACTCAATCAAACGGAATCAAAACTTTAGTTGTTTTTGTTTTCATTCAGTTTTTATTGGGCGTTTTCACTTTATTATACAGCGTGCCTTTAGCTTTAGGATTAATTCACCAAATTATGGCATTTTTCCTTTTAAGTGCTATGACATATACATTGCATAGATTGAGTAAATAAACTAACTTTCATAAAAAAATATTTATGAAAACAGTCTTTTTTTTATTTACTATTCTTTTTACTTGCCTTGTTTCTGGGCAAACCAAAGATAATCCGTTAGTTATTTTGGATTCTAAAAGTATTGGATATATGAATCAGGCAGAAAGTACCTTGAAAAATATAAACCAAAGCGATCTGCTGATATTTATTTATAAAGGGAGTGCTGAAGAAGTGGAGCAAAAGTTCGGTTCTAAATCGGGAGTTATAATCTTTGCTACCAAAAAATATATTCTTAATACGTTTTATCAAAACAATATTGAAAACTCCCCATTAAAAAAAGACATTCCAACAACGAATTATTTATCTAAAGTTGGTATTATAGGAAGTATTGCTGGTAATATAAATCAGCCTTATGATGAGCTTGTAAATTATATCAGCATTACTCCAAACAATGAAACAGCAAAAAAAATTGCGTCAATAACTTTTACAAAGCCTACTGACGCTCAAATAATAAATCCTGATTGGAAATTTGGAGCTATAGAAATTATGTCAACAATTGACAACTAATTATCCTAACCAAGCCTTAAAATCCTGCACTTTTTC
The DNA here is from genome assembly GCF_039581425.1 of Flavobacterium movens. Lineage (NCBI taxonomy): Bacteria > Pseudomonadati > Bacteroidota > Flavobacteriia > Flavobacteriales > Flavobacteriaceae > Flavobacterium > Flavobacterium movens. The sequence goes on along the minus strand of NZ_JBCPXY010000002.1, from coordinate 181,958 downwards.
TCTGCTTACAATGACCTCATCTTCTTTATAAGTTGGAAGAATCACTTTAAGTCGAGAATTAGTATACACCTGAATTTCTTTGATTGCCTTTAACGGAACAATAAATTTTCTGCTTACGCGAAAGAAATCCTTTTTATCGAGTTCTTGCTCTAAAATCTCTAATGTCGAATCGATCAAATAATCTCGATTGTCGTAGGTATGAATATAAGTTCCTTTATTTTCGCTAAAAAAACATTCAATTTCTTCTGTAGTAATTACTTTTAAATGTTGTCCTATTTTAACTGTAAATCTCTTTTTATACGTTTTCTCAAAAGGATTTGACAACATTTGACGAATTTGCTCGAAGTCTAATTGCAGATTTGAAGTTTCTGCTGTTTTTGGAAGACGCGATTTGAATTTTGAAACCGCAATTTCCAAATCATCTTCATCAATTGGTTTAAGAAGATAATCTATACTGTTTAGTTTGAAAGCTTTTAACGCATATTCATCGTACGCAGTAGTAAAAATGATAGCGCTTTTGATATCTATTTTTTCAAAAATCTCAAATGATAAACCATCAGACAACTGGATATCCAGAAAAATCAAATCTGGATGCGGATTATTTTCAAACCAATGAACCGATTCTTCAACTGAATGAAGCATGATTTCTACGGTTACATCTAACTTTTCAAGTTTTCTTTGTAGCAATCTTGCTGCTGGTTTTTCGTCTTCTATAATTAATGTGATCATTTACTATAATGTGAAATTTGAAAAAATTATGAAGTCAAAGTTACTCCCATTTATTTTTATTTGCAGTATCTTTTTCCATGTATTTTTGGATTTTTCTTTTCTCCCAATCTGCTCCAAAAAACCAATCAGCACCGAAAACAGATAATGCATGAGCTAAGAGACCAATTCCCCAAAAAAACACCGTAGAGTACGTTTGCCACTCTGTTAAACCACTTAAATCCATCACCATTAAACCAGCAGACCTGTCTCGAGTCAAACTTGATACAATTATGATAATATTTACAATGATGAAAATTTTCAAATGCGAGTAAAATCTTTTAAGTCTTTTTACTCTTCTATAAGCTGCATTGTAATTTGGATCGTCTGCATACTCCCCAAAATGCTGTTTTGCGTAATCTTCATACATTTCTCTTCTAAAACGTCCCATAACTATATTTTAATTATTTCCACTTATTTTTATTCTGTTTTTCCTTCTCCATAAATTCTTTGATTTTTCTTTCTTCCCATTCTTTACCCATTCCTGGAAAAACTTCAAATACTTTTAATCCGTGAAAAACTACTCCTACTCCCCACCATAATAATGGCCAGAAAAACCATAAATAACTTGGTGATGTATATAAATTTATAAAAATCAAAATCGCATTTACTAATACAAAAGCCAAAAGATTTCCATAAAAACCTTTAATATTTTCTACTTTCTTTTTGGCCTGAATATATTTTTCCTCTTCGCTTAAATTCCTTTCCATAATTATTCCCATTTTTGTTTTTTATACTTTTTCTCTAAAATGCTTCTTAGTTTACGCTCTTCCCATTGCTGTCCGAAAATTCTATACGAAGCAAACAAATCGATTGCAGATCCTACCATTACAGCAGTCCAAATTATTACAATCACCCAATTAATATATTTTATGGGGAAAAATTGCAATGGCAGATTGGTATATTCTTTTAAAAGAAAAACAATCAATACAATGGTGTAAATGAACAAATGTTTGTAAAAAGATTTCAGCTGAATTACTTTTTTACTTGCCAATTCTTGCAGTATTATTTGTTCCTGATCATTACTCAAATTTGTTTCCATAATTACTTTCAAGTCGTTTTTGATTTTCTTTTTCTAAAATTTCCTGAATCTTTTTTTCTTCCCATTTCTTATTAAAGAAAGGTGGAAGACTAAAAACTTTCAGTCCGTGCAATATTATTGCCATTCCCCAACCCATTACAGACCAAATCCACCATAGATATTCAGGAGAAGTCATATAATTTACAACAATCACAATTGGATTACATAAAACGTAGACTGTCAAATGCTCGTAAAATCCTCTTATCTCTTTTACTTTTTTCTGAGCATCATAATAACGAACTGTTTCTGTGAAATTATTTTCCATTACTTCCACGTTTTTTGTTTGTTGTCTTTCTCTAAAATTTCGCGAATTTTTCTTTCTTCCCAATCTGAACTATATCCAAACACTTTAAAGGCATGCATGGCAACTCCAAATCCCCAGCCTAAAGCCGAAAACCAAAACCATTGAAATCCTGGTGAAAATTTTAGATTGATAAATATTAAGAACGGAATTACACAACAATATGAAATTATATTTCCATAAAATCCTTTAAGTTCTTCGACTCTTTTTTTGGCTCTATAATAAGCTTTTGCTTCATCTGTATATTCTGCACTCATTTCCATAACCGCAATTTGTTTCGTTAAAATTGGAATTCTAACTGTGAAATTCTTTTCGTCCTCCTCAATCTTCACTTTTCTGTCTGTTACAATTCCGTATCTGTTTACAATATTCTGCAATCCGACACCTTGTCTATCCTGCAAAACTTCTTTTTTCTGAAGATCATTCTGGATGGCCAGATAATCTTTATCAATAAAAATTCTAATATGAAGCGGTTTTTGCTCGCTCACCACATTGTGCTTTACAGTATTCTCTAGCAAGAGCTGTAAAGAAAGCGGCACCACTTTGGCTTCTGGATTGATGTTTTCTGTTGGCAATTCGTAAAATAAACTATTTTCGAAACGCATTTTCAGAAGATTCATATAGGTTTTTGCAAACGACAACTCGTCTTCAACCGAAACCAATTCTTTATCTTTCTGTTCTAAAACATATCGGTAAATTTTAGATAATGAAGTAGTAAAACGCTGTGCATTATCTGGATTTTCTTCTATTAAAGAACTAAGAACATTTAAGCTATTAAAAAGAAAATGCGGATCAATCTGGTTTTTTAAACTTTCAAATTTGGCATTTGCTGTTCCCGCAATAATCTTTTGTTGTGTAACCTTATTTTCCTGATAGAGTTTATAAAAATTAAGTCCGTGAAAAAACAGTAGAACAATAAAAGTCATTACTGCAGATTCTATGTAATTTTCAGCCTTTTCATTGGCAAGAAAACCAATAATTGTCTTATTCTCGATTATTACACTTGTAAACAAACGTAATATTAAAATTACGATCATCGATATTAAAAAAGAACTTGCAAAACCAATTAAAATTCTCTTTACTGAATATGGATTTTCTCGGAAGACCCTATCTAAAAAATCAAAAAGAACGACATTTACGATATACAAAACCACACTGTAAAGCATGCAATACAAGAAATAAATATAAAGATTCTTGGTAAAGACTGCTGTTCCTAAAGAAGCGAACCGAATTAGAAAAGAGAACAAAAATACTATTCCTCCAACTAAGCATGCTTTTAACAAATTAGGTTTTAATATCATCATATTTATAATACTGAATTATTTACAAGTTTTTTGAATTTCTAAAGCTCTTTCTAATCCCCATTTTGGAGAATAAGGTGTTGCTGGTTTAAAAGTATTAAAAAGTTCAATAGATTTATCAACTTGCGCGCATAAAGGTTTTGTATCTACTCCTGTCCATTTTGCTCCCCCTATCTGATAATCTGCTTCGCCAAAAACTGCTCTCGGATTATTTGGATCTAATGCTTTGGCTTTTGCGTAAGCTTCCATCACTTTAGCAGAATATTTCATTCCGTTTGTCATCGGGTCTGCTACAACATATCCTGTATAAATTAAGGCTTGCATTACATACAATTCTGAGTTGGCTTGGTCTTTTATCAACTCTATATCTAATGCATCTTGTGCTTTGGTCAATAACAAATCGATTTTTGTTTTGTCTTTTTCTGTAAAAACAGCTGTCGCGTTGATCATAGCAACATAATAATTAGGCAGATAGCTATTTTTTTCTGCAGCAGCAATTCTTTCAAATAAAGCCGAAGCTTCAGCATTTTTTCCTTCTTTCCAAAGTCCGAATGCTTTATTCATTCCTTGTTCAAATTGTGTTTGAGCCGAACTTACTACTGCTACAAATAGTGCAATTAAAGTGATGATTTTTTTCATTTTATAAGTTATTTAATGGTTTGTTTAATGGATTAGTTATTTGTTTTTTAGAATACAATTTCAATTTTTGAATCTTTGCTGACGTTAAATTTAGCATCACTATACAAAGGAGGTCCCATAAATCCTTTAGCATTATTTGAAGCTGCATATTCTTCTAGTGGCATCCCCATTGAGTTTCTGTCAAGCTGTCCGTTGCTATTTTCATCATGATACGTTGAGATTGCATATTCTCCCGCTGGAAGATCATCAAAAGTTACAACCGCTTTATTGTCTTTAATTTCCGAAGCCAAACTTTTGTAAGTTGTTTTAAGGAAAGTTCCGTCTGAATTATATAATCCTACTTTCACGATTCCTGTGTCATTTTTCAAACCTGAAACGGCAACAGTTAATTTCACATTTTGAGCAGACATTAAGCTGCAGATAAATAAGATAGTTATTGTAATAATTTTGGTCATGATTTCTATTTTTTTTAAGGTTCTAAGTTACTAAGGTTCTGAGGTTCTAAGTTTTTTTGTTGATGATTAAAACTCGGTTTGTTAATTTACACTTCAAAAGTATATCGGTTTTTAGTCTTTTAAAATTAAATGCTGCTGAGTTGTTGATTTTTGATGATGAATTGTTTTTTTAAGTTGCTAAGGTTCTGAATCGCTAAGATTCTAAGTTTTTTTATGGCAAAACCTTAGTAACTTAGAACCTTAGCAGCTTAGCATCTTTACCACGAACTACAAGTTTTTCAACTGATTCTCATTCTTATTCTGGCTGATCGTCCAAAAGAAACCTACGAAAAAGAATCTGTCTGCTGTTGGCACTACCGCTTGTCTTTGATACACTCCGCTTGCGTCTGGTGTTTTGGCGTAATCATATCCAAAAATATTCTGAGTTCCTAAAACATTTGAAACTGAGAAAAAAAGGATTTTTTGTGTCGTTAATAAATACGCCCAGCTGAAACTTAAACTATTGTACGATTTCGTTTTCCCGTTCATAAACTGTGTCTGGTTCGGATCGTTGTACGGACGTCCTGAACTAAAACTGTTTGTTAAACTAACCTGAGATTTCCAGTCTGTAATAAAATATTTTGCTACAACAGATAAGTTATGATTGGCAATAAAACTTGGAGTTGCCATATTTGGAAAGTTTTTATATTGTCTTTCTGAATCGATATAAGAGTACGAAATCCAATATTCTAGGTTTTTGTGCAAATTGCTGTCTCTCCAAAATAAATCGAATCCTTTTGCGTAACCAGATCCATTATTATTAAAAACCGAATTGTACTGAATATCTCTTGTATCATATTGCACTAAATTGCTGTAATCTTTATAATAAGCCTCTGCTCTAAGTGTTTGACCTATTCTTGTAAACGTATAATTGAAAATATAATGTCTTGCTTTTTCACTTTCAAACTGATGATATTTAGAAAATTTAATATAATCTACAACTGGTGTTTGAGAATAATCTCCATAAGCAAACGAGAACTGACTGTTTTTTGAAGCTTTATAACCTAATGAAGCTCTTGGTGCGATATTATTTTCGTTTAACAAACTGTTGTTTGAATATCTTAAACCAACTTTTAAGGCTAGTCTTTTAGAAAATAAAATATCACCTTCTGTATAAGCTGCAAAAATGTTTGAATCGTAACCATTTGTAACATTAAGTGAAATATTATCGGCTACGTTTTCATCGTATTTTGTAATGAAATAATCACTTCCGAAAGACAATTTAAAAAAGTTCGAAAATTTCTTGCTTAATTTCAGTTTCAGCTGAGCTGCATTTTCTTGGTTTTCAATTCCTGTAATATCATATTTCAGTTTGTTTTTGCTGTAACCGTAGCTCACTCCAGAAGTAATCTGCCATCCAGTTCCAAAACTTCCTTTGTAAGATGAATTCAAATAAAAGTTATTATTGTTCATATCAGTTCGAATCGGGTTCTCGAAATTGACATTTTTCTGATTCAAATCAAACTTCTCAGAATCAAAAGAAGCATACAGTTTAAAAATTCCGTTTGTGAAGTTATATCTATAAACTGTCTCTCCCCCAAGCGATTGATACGGATTATTCCACTCTACGTTTTGCGGAATAACAGCTTGATAAGGCGCTAAATTCACATACATCATATTTACACTAAGTGAACTTTTTTTGAATTTCTGTGTATTTCCTAAACTCAAACCAACCGTCATTAATCCGATATCTGTTTTATCATGATCCTCTTCGTCTTGTGTATTTAGAAGCAAAACACTCGACAAGGCTTCACCATATTCTGCAGAATAACCACCTGTAGAAAAAGCGATTCCGCTAAACAAAAAAGGAGAAAAACGGCTTCTTGTAGGTAAGTTATTTGTAGTTGCACCATAAGGTTGCGCTACACGAATTCCGTCAACAAAAGTCTGTGTTTCGCTAGCTTCTCCTCCGCGCACAAACAAACGTCCGTCTTCACCAACCGTTTGAGTACCTGGCAAAGTCTGCAAAGCCGCCACTATATTTCCTGCAGAACCTGCCGTAGTTACAATATCTAAAGGTTTCAAAACAGAAACTCTCGATTTCTCTCCAGATTCCATAGTTCCAGCTGTAATAATAACGGCATCCAAATTATTAATATTCTCTGTTAATTTTACCGTTTGATTTTTATAATTAGCAACATCAATTTCTTGCTTGTAAGTTTCGAAAAGCAAAAAACTTACCACTAAAAATTTATTTCCAGTTTCTGTAGTTTCAAAAGAAAATTCTCCTGTTTCAGAACTTGTCGCTCCGTCGTAAGTTCCGTCAATATAAATATTAGCGCCAGCAACAGGTTTTCCTTTTGGATCAAGTACTTTTCCAGAAATCGTATTTTGAGCAAAAATTAAAGCTGTAAAAAATAAAAAGCTTATTGTAAAAAATAATTTGGTTTTCATGTCATCTTTGGTTTTTGATGAAGCAAATGTATTTTAACAATTCATGTTAAAAAATATATAATAACCCAATTGTAGATTTTCGAGGATGAGTTGTAAAATACTAATTTGTATCTTAGCTAACGTGTTTCTAAAAACTATTAACTATGTCAGAAAGTAAAAGAGTTTCGAATTTGTATCAATCCATTTATAATGGAAATCCATGGCTTGAAGTGACATTAGCAGATACTTTAAAAGATGTAACTGCAGCTCAGGCTTATAAAAAAATCAATCCTAACTTAAACACGATTTGGGAAATTGTCAATCACCTAATACAATGGAGAAGAAACATATTAAAACGTGTTCAAGGAGAAATAATTACAACTCCCGATCATAATTATTTTGTGCCAATTTTAGATTCATCTGAGCCCGCTTGGGAACAATCACTGCAAAGTCTGGCAAAATCTCAAGAATTATGGAGTGCTTGTCTCAGTGATTTTAATGATGAGGATTTCGAGAAAATAGATCTAAACAATAATCATAATTTTTATGAAGATATTCACGGAATCATTTCAGCATGACGTGTACCATTTAGGACAGATTGTTATTTTGAAGAAATTGCTTTAATTTTAGTTCTAACACATAGAAACATAGGTTTTGTAACTCAAAAAGAATATTTAGAAATCTAGATTTCACACATAGCTCTATGTGATTTTCTAAAAATAAAATGCCTTTACTACGTTTTAAAATCTATGTTTCTATGTGTTAAAATAAAAAATCATCGACTATGAAGAATATACTTTTTATGCTCGCATTATTATTGTTCAGTAGCATCGGCTTTTCACAAGAAACCGAAGTGAAATACGATGAAGCTCTAGCCAAATCACTTCATGCCGACGAATACGGAATGAAGAAATATGTTTTTTGTCTTCTAAAATCCGGAAGTAATACAACAGCTTCTAAAGAAGAAAGTAAAAAACTTTTTGAAGGACACATGGAAAACATTGGCAAACTAGCCAAAGAAGGAAAATTGGTTGTTGCAGGACCTTTCATGAAAAATGATAGAAATTATCGTGGCATTTATATTTTTAATGTAGAAACCGTAGAAGAAGCCAAAGCTCTTGTTGCCACCGATCCGGCAATAAAAGCCAATTTACTCGAAGCCGAATTAACGCCTTGGTACTGCACCGCAGCTTTGCAGGAAATTCCGAAAATGCATGAAAAAATTGCCAAGACGAAAATGTAAAATATGAAAACAGAAAAAGAAAAAATGATCTCTGGCGAATATTACAACGCCTTTGATCCCGAATTAGTAAAAGGACGCCGTGCGGCAAAAAACCTTTTACACAGCTTAAATGTAAAAGAATATAGAGTTACCAAAAAAGCAAAAGAAATACTAAAAGAGCTGATTCCAAATGCTGGGGCTGGTCTTTATATTGAACCACCTTTTCATTGTGATTACGGTTACAATATTTTTGCTGGCGAAAATGTTTATTTTAATGTGAATTGTGTCGTTTTAGACTGCGCGCCAGTAAATATTGGCTCAAATGTATTTATTGCACCAAATGTTCAGATTTATACTGCATCACATCCGCTTGACGCTAAACTACGAAAAACATTAGAAAATGCGTATCCCGTTACAATTGGAGACGATTGCTGGATTGGCGGAAATTCGGTTATCTGCCCAGGTGTAACCATCGGAAAAGGCTGTGTGATTGGCGCTGGATCTGTCGTTACAAAAGATATTCCTGACAACTCGCTTGCTGTTGGAAATCCAGCAAAAGTTATTCGAAAATTAAATCAAGAACCTGAATCAAAAAAATAATGCTTACCCTTAATAAAGTTCACCATATTGCCATTTTATGTTCCGATTACGAAAAATCGAAATATTTCTATACTCAGATTTTAGGTTTAACCATTATTCGTGAAATTTACCGCGAAGAACGCCAATCTTATAAATTGGATTTGGCTTTGAATGGTTCGTATGTTGTCGAATTATTTTCATTTCCAAATCCGCCGCAAAGACCTTCAAGACCAGAAGCGGTTGGTTTAAGACATTTGGCATTTGAAGTCATTAATCTAGAAGAAACGATTGCTTTTTTAACTTCAAAAAATATAGAATCGGAACCGATAAGAATTGATGAAACCACAGAAAAGCGTTTCACTTTTATTGCAGATCCAGATTTGTTGCCGATTGAGTTTTATGAGAGATAAGCTTTTTGCCACAAAGGCGCTAAGACGGAAAGTTTTTTTTTAAGTATTTAAGATTGAATTGCGTCCAGCTTTAGCTGGATGTCAAATAGAAACATTTAAAAAAGGCTTTAGCCAAATCTGCGAAGTTTGGCTAAAGCCTTTCATTGTTTAAAACTTACTCCCCTAGCTGAAGCTAGGGGCTATTTAAATATCTTTGCGTCTTAGTGCCTTTGTGGCAAAAATAACGTCGAAAGAATTTTCCTGTTTATATCCATTTTAACACACTAAAATAAAGATTTCCTAGAAAAAACCGAATTTGATGCTTAATTTTGTAATCCGCAGAAAAAAAATGCGATTCTCAAACTTATAATGATGAACAAAACGGCGCAAATCAAAAAAAATCATCAATTAATTAAACTCCGAAAATTAGTTATTGTTTCTATCTTAATTGGCTTCCTTTCTGCCTTTCTCGGAATTTCACTAAAAAAAATAACCGAATATTACGAAGAAATTTTCTTTCACGAAGTTTCGGTTCATCCAATATTTTATATTGTTTTCCCTGTTTTTGGATTATCAGTAATTTATTTTCTTAGACAATATCTTTTTAAGAAAAAAGAAAACAAAGGAATCAAAGAAGTTTTTGAAAGCACTGCATCAAAATCTAAAAATCTGCCTTCTTATAAAATTCCATCTCACTTCATAAACGGCTTATTGACCGTTATTTTTGGAGGTTCTACAGGAATTGAAGTTTCTACCGTTGTAGCCACAGCAACTATTGGTTCTGTAGCGCATGAAAAAGAAAATGTTTTCCGTCAATATAAAACAGAACTTATCTGCGCGGGAGTTGCGGCGGGAGTCACAGCACTTTTCAGCAGTCCGATTGCAGGAGTTTTATTTGCTTTCGAAGTAATTTCTAGAAAAGTAACGCGAGCATTTATCATTTCAAATTTAATTGCCGTTTCTATCGCTTTTGGTTTACTAACGATTTTAAAAGAAGAACCATTATTTGCAGTTTCCATCACAACATGGAACTTAAAAGCAATTCCGTACTTCATTCTTTTAGGAATCTTAGCGGGAATGAATTCTGTTTATCTAACACGTTGTGTTTTATTCTTCAAATCTCAATTTGGAAAAATCGATACGCATTATTACAAAATCATTTTAGGATCTGCGGTTTTAAGTATTTCATTATTCTTTTTTCCTCAATTATACGGAGAAGGTTATCATGCCATTAAAGGAATTTTTGGGCCTTCATCTCAGCTTCCGCTAACCATTACATTGGCCGTAACATTTATCGGAATATTGATTCTAAAACCTATTGTAACTTCAATTACTCTAGCTTCTGGCGGTGACGGCGGTGTTTTTGCACCAAGTTTATTCATCGGTGCATTTTTAGGATTATTGTTGGCTTCTATCTTAAACAGCTTTTTTCATGTAAATGTAATTCCGGTTAACTTTATGATTATCGGAATGGCTGCGGTTCTTAGTGCAAGTATTCATGCACCATTTACAGCTATTTTCTTAGTTTGCGGTTTAACAAACGATTATACTTTGTTTTTTCCGATTCTTGCAGTTTGCTTGATTTCAAAATATACAGCCAAAACAATTTATCCTTACACTGTTTATAGCTATTCTCCAAGTTTAGTTAAATAATTTCAGGCTATTACAATCTGAAGATTTAAAAGATATAGCAAAGTATATTTAAAAGCATAACGAGTAAAATATAAAACCACAATAATGCCAACAGAAAAAATAAAAAGAAGCTATCGCAAAACACGTTACATTCTTTATAAAGAAACTTTAATTGATTATAAAGAGCATTTTTGGTCATTTCTAGGTTCGTTTGTTGGAATTGGGATTCTTGCCTATCTTGAATCTTCACAATTTACAGGAAGCGATGTCGTTTATTTGATTGGATCTTTTGGCGCCTCGAGTGTTTTGATTTACGGAATTATACAAAGTCCGTTTTCACAACCAAGAAATTTAATTGGAGGACATCTTATTTCAGCCTTTATAGGAGTTACCGTAAATAAACTAGTACCTGATATTGTATGGATTTCGGCTCCTCTTGCTGTCTCTCTTTCGGTTATTTTCATGCAGATTACAAAAACCTTACATCCACCTGGAGGTGCAACAGCTTTAATTGCAGTTACCGGTTCAGCACAAATAAAGGGCTTAGGATATATGTATGTGATTTCTCCTGTTCTTGTTGGTGTTTTAATTTTATTTGTGACTGCCTTGTTTTTTAATAATATTACTTCAAGCAGAAGTTATCCAAGCCATAGCACTTATCATAAACATTATCATAAAATTAGAAAAAGACTGGCGAGAAAATAATTCTGGCCCTTCTCCTGCAAGGTTTTCAAAACTTTGTAAGCATAAACTTCAGCATTAATAAGACCTACGAGGTTTTGAAAACCTCGCAGGATCATAAAAAAATTAAAACACAGAAAAACAAGAGACTAAAATCTTTTCAACAAATCGTAATTCGTGATTCGTATTTCGTTTTTTATATTTTACCTTTGACCTCTCAATAAAAACAAAGATTATGGTTTATAAATTTAGAGTTATTCTAGACGCCGAAGAAGATATTTTTAGAGACATTGCTATTCTTGAGGAAGATACACTTGAAGATTTACACAATGCAATCTTCAATGCTTTTGGCTTTGACGGATCAGAAGTGGCTTCATTTTATACTTGTGATGACACTTGGAATCAGGAAGATGAAATTCCGCTTTTTGATACAGGAGATGTTCCTGGCGAAATGAGAACCATGAACGATTATCCGTTATCTAGTATTTTAGACAAAGAAAATACAAAGATTATCTACGTTTACGATTTCATAAGTATGTGGACTTTCTTAGTTGAATTGGCTGCAATCGAAGACGAAGCTGTAGGAGCAACGTATCCAGAAACTTTATTCTCTCACGGTGAAATGCCAGACGAAGCTCACGAAAAAAACTTCGAAGCCGATGACATGCACGACGATATCTACGGAGAATTTGAAGACGACTTAGACGAAGACGATCTTGACATGTTCGAAGGTGATGACAGCTTCGAAGATTATGGATTTGAGGAGAATTGGAATTAATTTGAGGTTCTAAGGTTCTGAGACGCTAAGGTTCTAAGGTTTTATTTTTGAAAGTTTTTTCTTATTTTTAATTCTTCGAATTAAAAATATTAAGCATGAGCAATTTTAGAACTTTATTGGTTTGGCAGAAATCTATGACCTTGATTACCAAAATTTATTCCTTAACAAACAAATTTCCAAAAGAAGAAGTCTTCGGATTAACTTCTCAAATTAAACGAAGCTCGATTTCAATTCCCAGTAATATTGCCGAAGGATATGGAAGAGAAAGCAATAAAGAACTTTTGCGTTTTTTAAGCATTTCTATTGGTTCTCTATTCGAAATGCAAACGCAATTAGAAATCGCAAAAAATATATCTTATTTAAAAGAAGACGATTTTAACAATTTATATGAGGATACCCGAGAGATAGAAAGAATGTTAGTTTCTTTTATAAAAAAAATAAAAGCAGAACCAAACCTTAGTACCTTAGCATCTCAGAACCTCAGTACCTAAAAAAATATGATAAATTTATTCAACACCCACATCGACACGCTGTCAATACACCGCGTAGGAAACAAAAGCCGTAACGAAGCAATTTTTTTATCGGAGCAGCCATTTAATTTAAATGACGAGATCGTTCCTTTGATAAAAGAATTCTTTTTTAAGCCTTTTAGAGAAAAAGAAGAAAACTATTATCAGTTTGCACACGAAGTGGACTTGGATTACAACGACATGTTTAAATATGCAACTGAGATTTTTGCTAATCCGTCAAATGTTCATGAGGTTTCTAAGAACATCACAAAGCATTTATTTGAGCAGTCAAATCACCCGCACATTAAAAACGGAGAGGTTTACGTAACTTACTTAACAAACTTAAGCATTGATAATAATGTAGTTGATGCCATCGGTATTTTTAAAAGCGAGTTACAAGCCGACTTTTTACAGTTTGAAGAAAACGGAAGTAACCTTGAAATGATTTTACAGCAAGGAATCAACTTGAGTAAATTGGATAAAGGGTGTTTGATTTTCAACTATAAAAAAGAAGAAGGATACAAAATTTTAACTGTAGACAGCAACCGCTATGACGCACGCTACTGGTTAGAACACTTTTTATCTGTTGATGCTTTTGAAGATGAAAATTTCATCACAAAAAAATATTTAAAGTTCTGTCAAAACTTCGCAAAAGACGTGGTTTTGCCAGCAGAAGACAAGAAAGAGGAAGTAATGTTTATGAACCGATCTGTGAATTATTTCGCTAAAAATGATCAGTTTGAAGAGCAGAATTTCTTGAATGAAGTACTAGACAATCCTGATTTGATTCCTGAATTTAAAAACTATAAAGTTGATAAAGGAGAAAAATACAGCATCGAAGATGTAACCTCATTCCCTATCGCCAACGCAGCAGTTTCTGACGCTAGAAAATCGATTAAAAACGTAATTAATTTGGATACTCATATTCAGATTAAAATGGATTTCATCAACCCTGAAAGTGCAGAAAAATTTGTTGAAAAAGGCTGGGATGAAGAAAAACAAATGTATTACTACTTAGTTTACTTCAATAAAGAAGAGAAAAGCTAAGAAGTTTTCATTTTCTATTACTTACTTAAAACAGAAAACGGCAATTACAAAAGTAACTGCCGTTTTTTTATTATCTTAAATTTCAATGTTATAAAACCGAGAATACGGCTTTTACAATATCATCGTACACTTGTTTGTTTCTTTCTCCAGTGCGAGCTAAAACTCGAATTCCTGAGTAATTATTAAAGATAAATCGAGCCAAAACTTTTGCATCCAGCTGTTTGGAAATATGTCCTGCCTCCTGCCCTTTTTTAACAGCATTTGTAAAAACTTCTTCCATAGTTTGGCTATTGTCTTTTACAATTTTGGCAATTTCTTCATCGTGCATCGCTAACTCTACAGAAGAATTAACCATAAAACAGCCTTTTGTAATTCGATCTTCTAAACTTTCGATCACTGCTTGCTTAAAAATAGCCTGCAAAGTTTCTTTGACATTCTCAGATTTTTCTAAAAGTTCTTTGACTGCATCTTGAGCTTGCTTCTGATAACGCTGCAAAGATTTTGTAAACAATTGCTGCTTATCTCCAAAAGTATCATATAAACTAGAACGGCTTAAACCTAAATGCGTCACCAAATCCTGAGCAGAAGTGCCGTTATAACCTTTGTGCCAAAAAATTTCGATTGCTTTATCTAAAGCCTGATCTTCATCAAATTCTTTCGTTCTAGCCATGACATTCAAATTAAATTCATTTACAAAGATATAAAAATACGGAACAATCGTTCCTGAATAAGTCAAAAAAATTATAGCACTGTATTTACGATAAGTCCACCATCAACAACAATTTCAGATCCAGTGATAAATGAAGCATCATCTGAAGCTAAGAAACTAACTGTTTTTGCAACTTCAGCAGCTTGTCCAAAACGTTTTAATAAAATTTTCTCTCCCAAAGCAGATCCTAAACCTTCTACTTCTTCTTTTTCTAAACCAACTTTTCCGTACAATGGTGTTTCGATTGGACCAGGAGAAACCGCATTTACCCTAATTTTTCTTGAAGCCAATTCTACAGCAAAAACTTTATTTAAAGATAATACAGCTGCTTTACTCGCTGCATATACACTTGAATTTGGCATTCCAACATGAGCGTTTACAGAAGTATTAAAGATAATTGAACCGCCGTCATTTAAAATTGGAAGCACTTTTTGGACTGTAAAATAAACTCCTTTTACATTGACATTCATAATACTGTCATAATGATCTTCTGAAGCTGAATCTAGTGGCGCAAAAGCTGCAATTCCAGCGTTCAAGAATAAAATATCAACTTTACCAAATTTTGCTTTTACTTCTTCAACTAAATTGTCGCTTGATTTTAAATCAGATTGATCAGCTACAATTCCTGTAACATTCAATTCTTTTTCCGCTTTTGCCAAAGCTTCTTTGTTTCTTCCTGTTACAATTACTTTTGCTCCTTTTGCTGCTAAATCTGCTGCGGCTGCATATCCAATTCCGCTGTTTCCACTTGTCACGATTGCTACTTTGTTTTCTAAATTTTTCATTTTATTTATCATTTAAGTTATTGATTATTCAATTATTACAATACAAAGATATAATAACGGAACGATCGTTCCGTTATTATTAAAGTTAAATTTATGTTAAAATATTTAATTTAGAAGAGAAACGCCCGTCAAATAAGGAATTATCTATAGAATGATAAACGAAAGAAATCGCAAAATGAGGCTGATTCTTAATTTATGCTTAATTTTGCATTAAAAAATAACTCAGATGGATATTCAATTTTTTAAAGAAAGTCCTTTTACCACTATAATTTCATTTCACAAGCTAATCGAATCTTTTGAAGAGATTGCGCAGTCAGACGTTGATTACAGATCAAATTATGCCAAAGCAATTTTAGAACAAATTGAATTAATTCCGGAATTAAGGACTGGAATCCAGGATTATTCGGTTATCAAAAACAATGAAGCTTTAATTAAAAATATATTAGCCGATTTATTTCCGACTGCATTGACGCACAACGAAATAAAAGCGGTAACGATTCCATTTCAAAACATCTCCTTTAATTATACAGAGCGTTTCAAAAAAATCCTCAAAAATGCGGGAGACGAATTTTATATGGAAATTCGTGACTTTAGTGACCATCAATTCTATATCAATAACTGTTGTTTAATTTTGAGCAGTTATTACAAACAGCATATCGATTTCAATCAGCCGTTTTTCTATGACATTCCGAATGAAAATGGAATTGAAAAACATTATCGCATTTTGTATAATGCTGATTTCATGGAAATTACTCCAACCGAAAACGCTGTTCCGCTAACTCAAGAAGATATTGATCAATTACTTGATAATTATAACGATATCAATTTATGGAAATCTAAATTCCCAAAAGGAAGCTGGATATTAAGAGGTTTCGGTATTGTTTCTTTATTTGATGCCACAACCGAAAGTGCTATTTCTATATTGAAAAGCAGTTTACTAAAACCTGGCCCAAAAACAGTTGCCACGGATCAGGAAGTTTCTAATATTTTTCAGTCGATTTTTAATCTTCCGAATTTAAAAGTCGGGTTTATTATCTATAATCCTGAAGAAGAGAAATTTATGAGGCCTGCAAAATACGAAAATCAGATGAAGAGCTTTTTGCTTTCAGCTGATCAGGAAGTAGATTGCAAAAATGCTTTTTTTGGCTGTTCTTTCGAAAATTTATTGGACAAAAGAGAACCTTTTGTTATTTCTAATGTCAGCAAGTTTACCGAAGAATCAACAAATAAAAGACTTGGCGAACATTTACTTACGCAAGGTATTCAAAGCTGCATTTTTGCTCCGGTAATTAAAAGCGGACAATTATTGGGCGTTGTTGAACTGGTTTCTGAAAACCCGAGAGATTTAAACAGTGTCAATGCCACAAAACTAGATTTGGTTCTACCGTATTTAACTGATACTATTGATCGTTATAATACCGATATGCAGCATCAGATTGAAGCGATTATTCAGCGCGAATATACTACGATTCACCCAAGCGTATATTGGAAATTCAAAAGAGAATCTCAGAACTATTTTCAAAATATGAATCATACTAAAGATTATATTTTTAAAGAAATTGTCTTTAAAAATGTATATCCGCTGTACGGACAAATTGATATTAAAGGTTCTTCTGAACATCGTAATGAAACGGTAAAAATTGATTTGAAAAGTCAATTGACTGCTCTTATGGAAATTTTTGATAATCAAGAAGAAAATTCAAATCTAGTTCTTCTAGAGCAAAGAAAATTTGAATTGGAATCGCTTCGAAGCGAATTGGATTATCCACTAAAAGCAGATACTGAACAGCATATTCAGCGTTATATAGAAGAAGAAATTCATCCGATACTGAAAAACACTAAAAGCAATCCTAAATCTGAAAAATTAGAGCAATTATACTTTGACAGTCTGGATGAAAAAACAGGAATGTTTTATCAGGAAAGAAAGAAGTTTGATAATGCCATGTCGATTATCAATAAAAGACTAGCAACGGTTTTGGATAAAAAACAAGTTGAAGCGCAGCAGATTTATCCGCATTATTACGAACGTTTTAAAACGGATGGTGTTGAACACAACTTATATATCGGAGCTTCAATTTCTCCAACAAAACCTTTCGATATTATGTATTTACACAATCTTCGTTTGTGGCAGCTGCAAACTTTATGCGAAATGGAACTGGAACACCATGAACTTAAGGAATCTCTTCCATACGAACTGGATGTTACTTCTTTAATTCTCGTTTTTAGTTCTGCACTTTCTATCCGTTTTAGAATGGACGAAAAACGTTTTGATGTAGATGGAACTTACAATGCAAGATATGAAGTTGTTAAAAAACGAATTGACAAATCGCATATTAAAGGAACAAACGAAAGAATTACCGAGAAAGAGAAAATTACAATTGTATATTCTCAAAATAGCGAAGAGGCAGAATATTTAAAGTATATTAAATATTTACAGCACAAGAAAATACTTGAACCGTCAATAGAGCAATTTGAAGTTGAAGATCTTCAGGGAGTTTCTGGTTTAAGAGCAATTCGTGTCAAAGTAATAAACAATAGTTCAAACCCAGGAATTAAAAAAATAACTTATCAGGATTTATTAGATGAGCTCAACTAAATAGTTGAGCTTTTTTTATTGACCAAATAATTGAACACGGATAAAACGGATTCGCTATCGCGAAAACGCGGAAAAAAAAGGATTTTTTCAATCTATAATAAATCAAAAAAAGAATCTGTATTCATCCGCGTTTTCGCGATAGCGAATCCGTAAAATCAGCGTCTAAATTTTATATAGACTTAAAAGCAATCACAAACGCGATCACTGTTATGATGATTCCGAACATAAAAAAGTTATAAGCAATTCGGAGTAAATTATATTTTCGCTGTAAAACCAATCCTAGATAATACAAATCTTTGATCATCGTCGAGTACAAATAATCACGATCTTTCATCATTTCGTTCATTGCCCAATCATAATCTTCTAAAGGCATTTTGTAGAAATTTCCAAAAAACATCAGATTCACTTTTTTAGCCTCGACATCGTCTCTCGTAAAAAAACCAGAAGTTACTTTTGGACGTGTAGAAAGAATCGCAAAAATAATCGTAATCACGCTCGACATTAGCATAATAAATGTCGGAACAACCAAATGCGCATTTTTAGGACTATCTAATTTCGGAATAATAGACGATAATGCGATCGAAATGATAATCGCATTAACAGACAATAAAATATTGGCTTTGCTATCTGCAATACCGCTTAAACGGGTGTGGTTCCCGAGAGTGACACGAAATAAAGTATCGATCCCGCGGTCTGGTTTTTCTGTTTTATCTTTCTTTTTGGATTCTTCTTCTAACGCTTCAGCTGCCTTCAATTCCTGTTTATTTATTTTTTTCTGAATTAATAATAGATTTTTTTCTTTCAAAGGCTGCCATTTTCTCAAAGCATAATCGGTATAAAATCTATGTTTGTTTAATAAGAAATTGAGGTTTTCTCTTGTCCATTCTGCATTGGAAAAGCTAACTATCCCTGCATTTTTCAATTCCAAACGCAATAATTCGCAAGTTGTAGCATATTCAGCTCCCATTAAGTGAGCATAATCTGCGTCTCTTATAATTTTTTCAAGATGTGTCTTTGGTTCATATTCTTTAACTGTCGCCAAAATTAAACTCGAAACGAGAGCTATAAATTCTTCCGATTTTCCTTTTTCGCGTAAAAAGTTGGCGGCAATTTCGGTACTTTTCTTTTCATGATTTTCATACCCTTCAATATATCCGGTATCGTGAAACCATGCCGCCACCAAAAGCGCTTCCTTATCCTCACCGCTTACATCTTCTTTTTTGCAAAGTTCTTTTACTGCTGTAACAACTGTAAAAGTATGATTAAAATTATGGTAAGAATATAAATTAGAAAGTTTATCTTTGAGTAAATTCCCGACAAAATCCTCGGATTGTTCTATTAGATTCATAAAGAATATTTTTATACCACTAAATTATGAAATTGTTTTTGGATAATCATTTTATTGCCAAGATTAAAAACTTTTTAATAGCAATAGTGTCACTCTTCATTGTTTATTCCTGCGCGACCCGCAAACCGCAATATGGAAAAAGTGTAAGTGCCAACGAAACAGAAAACGCGACAGATACTATAAAAATTGCACACACCTTTTTTCTTGTTGGAGATGCTGGAAATGCCGATGAAGAACAGGCGCAGCAAACACTGGAGCTTTTACATCAAAAACTTAAAAAAGCGAGCAAAAAATCGACACTGCTATTCTTGGGTGATAATATTTATCCAAAAGGCTTTCCTAGTGATAAACATCCTGAAGACAAAGCTTTGGCAGAAACTAAACTCACCAATCAATTAAAATTAACTAAAGGTTTTAAAGGAAAAACAGTTGTAATTCCTGGAAATCATGATTGGTATAACGGCATTAAAGGCTTGGAACGTCAGGCCGATTTTGTAACGAAATATTTAAACGATAAAAAAGCATTTCTTCCGAGAAAATCCTGTCCTATTGAAAATGTAAAAATTGATAGCGTTACAACTTTGATAGCTGTTGATAGTGAGTGGTTTCTAGAAGATTGGAACGATCACCCGACAATAAATGACAATTGCGAAATCAAAACTAGAGAAGCTTTTTTTAAAGAATTAGAAGGACTTTTAAATAAAAACCAAGAAAAGACCGTTGTCTTGGCGATTCATCATCCGCTATTAAGCAACGGAACACATGGTGGACAATTTTCATTAGAAAAACAGTTATTTCCTTTGGAGCAAAAAATTCCGCTTCCGGTAATTGGTTCATTTATTAATTTATTGCGAAAAACTTCTGGTGTAAGTCCGCAGGACATTCAAAACAAACAATATACAATTTACGCAAAAAGAATTAAGACCCTTTTGCAGAAGCAGAAAAATGTAATTGTAGTTTCGGGTCATGATCATAACCTTCAATATATCAGTAAAGAAAATATTCAGCAGATTATTAGTGGCGCAGGGTCAAAATCGGAAGCTGCAAGAGCTATTAGTCCATATGATTTTTCGTATGGCGGAAATGGTTATGCAACACTAACGATGTTTAAAAGCGGAGATGCAAAAGTTTCTTTTTATGGAAATGAAAATAGCAAAGAAAAACTGCTTTTTGAACGCGAAATAATAAAAGCCAAAGAAATCAACTGGGCTTCAGATATCCCGAACAAGTTTCCTACAACTGTGACCACTTCGATTTATTCTCCAAAAATGACTCAAAAAGGTGCATTTCACAGATTTTTATTCGGTCAGCATTATAGAAAATATTACAGCATGCCAATTGAAGCTACAACAGCAACAGTCGACACTTTAAAAGGCGGATTGAAACCAATTCGCGAAGGCGGAGGACATCAATCTGTTTCCTTAAGAATGTCTGATCCTCAAGGACGTGAATACATCATGCGTGCAATGAAAAAAAGTGCAACCGTATTTTTACAGTCAGTAGCTTTTAAAGATCAATATGTGGTAAATGAATTTGAAAAAACATACGCCGAAGATTTCTTATTTGATTTTTATACCACTTCTCATCCTTATTCTTCTTTTGCTATCGGAAGCATGTCTGATCAAATTGGACTTAGACATACGAATCCTATTTTATATTATATTCCGAAACAAAATGGTTTAGGCGAATTTAATGCAAGTTTTGGTGACCAATTATATATGGTTGAAGAAAGACCAGCCGACAATCATCTTGATGGCAAGAATTTTGGAAAACCAAGCAATATTATCGGAACTGATGATATGATGCTGAACCTTCATAAAGATGAAAAATATACTGTTGACGAAAAAGAATATATTAAAGCGCGTTTATTTGATATTCTTTTAGGTGATTGGGACCGTCACAGCGATCAATGGCGTTGGGCTGAATATAAAGAAGATGGAAGGGTGATTTACAGACCGATTCCGAGAGATCGCGATCAGGCTTTTGTAAAATACGATGGCGCTTTGCTTTCACTTTTAATGAATATGCCACCTCTTCGTCACATGCGAACTTTTAAAGGAGACAGAATCAATGTTAAATGGCTTGGAAGAGAACCGTACCCAATGGATTTGGCATTTCTAAAAACTGCTGGAGAAAAAGACTGGGTTGAACAAGCCAAATACATTCAAGAAAACTTGACTGATGCAGATATCGATCTAGCTTTCAAAAATATGCCTAAAGAAGTTCAGGACGAAACGGTAGATGAAATTAAAACAAAACTAAAAAGCAGAAAAAAAGATCTTCAGAAATATGCTCGTGAATATTCTGATGTGTTAGATAAAACTGTTATGATTGCGGGAACTGACAAAAAAGATAAGTTTGTTTTAAATCATAATGTAAAGAAAGGCATTGAAATACAGGTTTTCAGAATCAAAAAAGAAGGTGATGAATTGCTTTATACCAAAAACGTAACCGACGACAAAACCAAAAATCTTTGGATTTACGGACTAGACGATAATGATGTTTTTGAGGTAAAAGGAGATCAAAAATCTAGTATCAAAATTCGTTTGATTGGAGGCCAAAATAATGATACTTATAACATTGAAAACGGAAAAAAGGTTATTGTTTATGATTTCAAATCAAAAGAAAACACGTATAATCTCGATTCTAAAACTCAAACACAACTTACAGACGACTACGAAGTTAATGCCTACAATTATGAAAGACCAAAGTATAATGTAGTTTCTGGTCTTCCAAACATTGGATACAATCCAGATGATGGAGTAAAAATGGGAGTTAATGTAAATTATACCGTTAATAATTTCAAGCAAAATCCGTATACGCAAAGACATATTTTTAATGCTTTCTACTACTTTGCTACTGGCGGTTTAGAGTTTAATTATGCTGCACATTTCCCTGGATTATTAGGCAAATGGGTTATTGATGTGGAATCATTATATACGACTCCAAACTTTGCCATGAATTATTTTGGTTATGGAAATGAATCGCAATATGACGACAATTTAGGAATGGACTACAATCGTGTCCGCATTAGAAAATTTAATGCTTCGGGAGCCATTCGTCATGTTGGAAGATATGGAAGTGAGTTTAGCGTTCAGCCAATTTTCCAGAGAATGACAGTTGAAGATACCGAAAACAGATACATAAATATTCCTGGAATTGTAAATCCAGATGTATTTGACAGTCAGAATTACGGAAGTTTAAAAGTAAAATATCAGTTTAAAAATTCAGATTTTGCCGCAAAACCAACTTTAGGAATGGCATTTATGATTGCAGCAACTTGGACAACTAATTTAGATGACACAAAGAAAAACTTTCCTACTCTGGAAAGCTTCTTAGGTTTCACTCATAAAATTGATCATAACGGAAAATTGATATTAGCCACTTACGTAAAAGGAAAAGCTATTTTCAACAATAATTATGAGTTTTATCAAGGTGCTTCTCTTGGTGGTGACACCGATTTACGCGGTTATAGAAATGAGCGTTTCTTAGGAAGTTCGTATTTCTCTCAAAGCTCTGATTTGCGTTTAAGTATTGGGAAAATACGTAAAACGATTGTTCCTTTTACATACGGAGTTTTAGGCGGTTTCGACTACGGAAGAGTTTGGCTTGATGGCGAAGAATCAAGAAAATGGCACCAAGATTATGGTGGCGGACTCTGGCTGAATGCCATAAATGTTATTACAGCTAGAATCTCATACTTTAAATCTCCTGACGAAATTGGAAGAGTGATTTTTGGGGCAGCATATAGTTTTTAAAAAAGGTGCTAAGGTACTGAGATGCTAAGGTTTTCTACTCTGAGTTAAAAAAACAGCCACGAATTCACGAATAATTTAATTAAAATTCGCGAATTCGTGGCTAATCTTTTCTTAGCACCTCAGTACCTTAAAACCTTAGCGACTTAGAAGAAACTCATAAACCTTTCCTCCTATTTTGTTTGTTTTTTCGTCGGCTATAAGTAAGGTGTTGTTATCTTTAAAAACTATAGCTTCTTTTTGTGAGAAGTGATTCAGGTTTATTTCGGTTTGAGTTCCTTTATGGAATAAATCTCCTTTAAAACCCTTAAATAAAAGCACTTTGTCATGACTTAATAAAGCAACTTTTTTTCCGTCAGGGCTGATGGTTGCACTTGTAAGAACGCAATGATTATAATTGTTGCAGGTTTTAAATTCTCCAACTTTAACAGCTTTTTGAGTTCCAGCAGCATTTTTTATTTTGTAAATAAAAGCTGTGCCGTCAAAACCTTTGCTTCTGTTTTTTGTAAATAGATAGAAATAGCCGTTCAGTTCAAAGAAACCTTCAACATCATAGAACATTTCTTTTTTCTTTGGAGGAAATTCTGTTTGCTCTGGGTATGAATATGAAATTTTATATTCGGCTTTAGCCACATCATTATTCAATTGATTTTTTGCGACTTTATAAATACACAAATCTCTTCTTTCGTTATCATTATTTCCAAAATCACCAATGTAAATATTTCCACTTTTATCTTTAGTAATATCTTCCCAATCTACATTTGTGGCATTTGAAATCGTAATGGTTTTGGCTAATTTCCCTTTAGAATCGATAGCATAAAGAGCATTTTTATTTCCACTATCTTCTAAGGTATAAAGAATGTTGGTTTCAGGAAAATAGGTAATTCCAGAAACTTCCTTTAATTTCTTTGGAAGGGAATAAAGCTCTTTTAAATCAGAACCTGATTGCTTCTGGCAAGCTAGTAAGACTATAGAAACAACTACTAAAAAAGATTTTTTCATAATATTTTTTTTATTTTGCCACAGATTAAAAGGATTATAATGATTCCAAAATCTTTTTAATCTGTGAATCCCGATAACTATCGGGAGTGGCTAAAACTTTAAACTAAGTTAGTATTTTTAAAATTACGTGTAATAAATTCAAATGCAGCATGCATGATATGTCCCATCGATTTTGCGTTTTTGAATTTCATATCGTTTGTATAACGGTATAATTCCATTTTTAATTGCAGTAAATGCTCCTGCGTTGAAATGGTATCGTGACACATAATATTCAGCAGTTTTTTGATTCTCGTTTCAGCAGAATGAATACGTTTTGCTAAAATCGCTCTTTCTTCATCTTTATATTGAATAATCGAACGTTCTTCTAATTTCTCTTTAATCAATTGAATCATTGGAAAATTTTCCTTGAAAAACTGCGGACGATATACTTTAAAATTTCCCTCGTAACATTGCTGATCAAAATCGATCGGACGAATTTTATAAACCACTTGATCAAAATCGTGAATTGGGACAATTACATAATTATAGGCACGCATATCACCTAAAAGACGAATCATACAGCGTTCGTTAAACTTGACGAATTCTTTGGCAATTTGAGCCTTTTCCATTTCACTGCATTTATCCAGCAACATATCCATAAAAACATCGCCTGGAATTCCTATAATATGTTCCTCTATCAGAGTATCTTTATAAACTAGAAAGTTGATTTTATCTGGCGATAGAATATCTTCCAATTCTAATCCATAAATACGGGAAGCATCTGCTTTTTTGATATAAAAATGAACATAGTTGTCATTTAGAATATTTCGAACCTTAATTCTAAAAGGTTTCGAATTCCCGAAAGTACAATAATCAATTGCATCGACATTTAGATATTGAATAATTTCACTATTTCCATCAGAATGGAGAAGCGAATATATTTTCTTTAGATTTAAATCAATTTCATTACGCTCAAATTCTCCATAATAAACTCTGATCCAAAGTGTATCTGTATCGTGTTTGTCGTAAACATTTATAGAACCTGAAAAACGAAGCAAGTCATCATAAAACACAGAAACTTTAGAAATACGTTCGTATCGCTCTAAATAACTTAAAAGTGGCTGTGTTAAAGGGTAAGACGGTTTTTTTAAAACCATTAAAGGCTCGCTCATTTTGAATATCTTTATTACAAATTTACGTGAATACGATTTAAAGTCAGAATTTAAAGTAACAAAAATCAACTTGGCTCGTCATACTAAAAACTAAAACCAGAAAAATTTGGAAACCATATTAACCATCGAGAATTTAAGTAAAAGATACGGCCGAATTCAGGCTTTGAAAAATGTATCTTTTCAAATACAAAAAGGTCGTGTTTATGGCATTCTAGGGCCAAACGGCAGCGGAAAATCGACTACATTAGGAATTGTATTGAATGTTGTTAATAAATCGTCTGGCAGTTATCGCTGGTTTGATGGTAATGTGGAAACTCATGACGCATTGAAAAAAGTGGGCGCTATTATAGAAAGGCCAAATTTTTATCCATACATGACAGCCGAGCAAAACCTGAAATTGGTTTGCAAAATCAAAAACATCAACTATTCTAAAGTCAATGAAAAATTGGAATTAGTAGGTTTGATTGAAAGAAAAGATAGTAAGTTCAGTACATTTTCATTAGGAATGAAACAGCGTCTGGCAATTGCATCAGCACTTTTAAACGATCCGGAAATTTTAATTTTAGATGAACCAACCAACGGATTAGATCCGCAAGGAATTCATCAAATTCGTGATATTATAAAAAAAATTGCTTCGCAAGGAACTACTATTCTACTTGCTTCACATTTATTGGATGAAGTAGAAAAAGTATGCTCGCAGGTCATTGTTTTAAGAAAAGGCGAAGTTTTATACTCAGGTTCAGTTGATGGAATGTCTTCAAATGAAGGTTTCTTTGAAGTGCAGTCAAATGATAATTTTGTTTTAAAATCGGCTTTGCAAGAACATCCTGCCGTAGATAGAATTTCTGAAGAAGACGGGAGAGTTTTAGTTTACCTAAAATCTGATTTATCGGCTTCAGATTTAAATCAATTTTTGTTTTCTAAAAATATTGTTTTAAGTCATTTAGTAAAACGCAAAAACAGTTTAGAAGCACAATTTTTAGAATTAACCAAAAACGCGATCGCCCAAAAAAACTAAACCATGAAAAGACTTCTCTCTATAGAATTACAAAAAATCTGGATGAACAAAGCCAGCCGTATATTAACTTTAACTTATTTTATATTACTTTCTTTTATAGCCTTAATCGCAGTAATTAAGTTTGATATAGGGCCTTTCAAATTTCATTTAGCCGAAATGGGAATCTTTAATTTTCCGTTTATCTGGCATTTTAACACTTATGTTGCAGCATGGCTAAAATTCTTTCTTGCCATTGTAATTGTTTCAATGATGGCGAATGAATATAGCTACGGAACTTTAAAACAAAACTTGATTGACGGTCTAAGCAAAAAAGAATTTATTTTATCAAAATTCTTAACTGTAGTTTTATTTGCTTTTGCGTCTACCGTTTTTGTCTTTGTAATGAGTTTGGCTTTAGGATTATGCTTTTCTTCTTACACAGAGTTTAGTATTATTTTTAGCGACTTAGATTACCTTTTGGCCTTTTTTGTAAAATTGACTGGTTTCTTTTCGTTCTGCTTATTTTTAGGAATTTTAGTAAAACGTTCTGCTTTTGCATTGGGCTTTCTTTTGGTTTGGAACATAATTGAGGCAATTGTGAGAGGCACTTTAGCTTTTAAAATTTTTCCAGATAGTGATACTGATAAAAAAATCACGCAGTTTTTCCCTTTGGAATCAATGTCGAATTTAATTGCTAATCCAGGTCCAAGATTGTCTGTCGTAAAAAACATTGGCACACAAATGGGAATTGAAACAGATGCTGATTTTAGTGTTGATTATTTTGCAGTATTAATCGTTTTAGCTTGGACTTTTACATTTATATATTTTTCTTACAAATTATTAAAAAATAGAGATTTGTAGTATATTTGTTACTATGAGTCTTCCAAGAATTTTAATACCACTTTTCATTTTGTGCTGCTTTTATAATAAGATCAGCGCACAGAGTATTACTGTAGATTCTAACGTAACAGCAGCAGATTTAATTCAGAATGTTTTAATTAAGAGTTCTTGCATTGATACTGAAAGTGTAAATTCATTAGGAAATCCAACCCCAAATCAGCAGAGTTATGGCTCTTTTATGGCAGGTGCAAATTTTCCTTTTTCAAGTGGAATAGTTTTAAGCACTTCACCAAGCAAAAAAGCAGAAGGTCCTTATAATCAGCAAGAATCAAAGGGCACCCAAGTGCCAGGCTGGAATGGTGACCCTGATCTTAATCAAGCTTTAGGAATTAATAACAGCACACAAGCAACATTTATAGAATTTGATTTTATAGCATTAACTAATTCGATTAGCTTTAATTATATTTTTGCCTCGAATGAATATCAACTTAATTTTCCTTGCATCTATTCCGATGGATTTGCCTTCTTAATTAAAGACGCAGACAATCCCAGTGAAGCTTACAAAAATCTCGCAGTTTTACCTAATTCTACAACTGCAGTTTCTGCAACAACGGTTCATCCAAAAATTAATACTGTAAATAACAGTAACGGAATACCTTTAATTGGCTGTGCAGCCGTTAATGAAAACTACTTTAATGGCTATAATACAGCCGCAAGCCCTATTAATTATGCTGGTCAAACAGTAGTAATGAATGCTTATACAGATGTCATTCCAAATAAAAAATACCATTTAAAACTGGTTATTGCAGATGATGCCACAAGACAATACAACTCTGCCGTTTTTATAGAAGCAGGCAGTTTTGTAACGAAAATAAATTTTGGCGAAGATAGAACCGTGGCTAATAACAATCCTGTTTGCTTTGGAGAAAATTATGTTTTAGATACCAATTTAAGTTCAACAACTCATACGTTTGAATGGTTCAAAAAAGACGCTTCAAACAATTATGTCCTAATTCCAGGTGCTACATCTCCATCTTATGCCGTTTCCGCAACAGGAACATATAAAGTACAAGCAACTTTGGGCAGTACAACATGTACATCAATTGGAGAAATTACAGTTGAATTTTCACCTCAAATTCAATCAACCAATACTTCTTTATTGCAATGTGATGATAATACAGACGGTATCACCATTTTTGATCTGACTAAAGTTGCCAATATTGTAAAAAATAATAATACGCAGATTACCAATCAAGGATATTATGAAATTTTGGACGATGCACAGGCCAAAACAAATCCAATTTTAAATCCGCAGCGTTATACCAATAAAGCTCCAAATCAAATTGTTTTTGCAAGGATTGAGAATACTTTTGGTTGTAGTGCAATAGCTCAAGTTACTCTAAATGTTTCTAATACTGTAATTCCAGATCAATCGCCAATTGCTAAGTGTGACGAAGATGAAATACAAGATGGACTCTATCAATTTAATTTAGAACAAGAAGTAACTCCTCAAATTTTAACAGGTTTGCCACCTGGACTGATAGTTAATTACTTTCTGACTTCTTCTGATGCTATTACAGAGACAAATCAGCTACCGAATATTTTTAAAAATACTACGCCAAATAGCCAGACTATTTATGCGCGTGCCGCAAACGGTTCAGATTGTTATGATATAACTCCAATCGAATTAATTATACACACTTTTGATCCACCAAATTTTGAAGATGAGACGCAATATCTTTGTAAAGGAAGCGAAATAACATTATCTGTAGCAGCTGGTTTTAACAGTTATACTTGGTCTAATAACTTAGGCACAACAAATTCAATCCAAGTTAGCGCCTCTGGCGATTACTCGGTAACCGTAACAGACGCTAATGGATGTCCAAAAACTAAAAATTTCAAAGTAATTCTATCTGAACCAGCAACAATTACAGGAGCAGATGTAAAGGATTTTTCTGGAATAGACAATTCTGTAAAAATTCTGTATACTGGAGTTGGAAATTATGAGTTTTCTCTTGACGGTACCGCTTTTCAAGATGACCCAACTTTTACACAAGTAACTCCAGGAGTTTATACTGCAATTGCTAAAGATAAAAATGGTTGTGGAATATCTAATTCTTTTACCGTATATGTTTTAGACTATCCGCGTTTCTTTACTCCAAACGGAGACGGGTTCAATGATTTATGGGTAATCAAAAACATTGATCAAATGCCCGATTATACAATCTCAATTTTTGATCGTTACGGAAAATTATTAAAACAAATGAATCAGAATGGCTCAGGCTGGAACGGAATGTTCAACGGAAGAGAAATGCCTTCAGACGATTATTGGTTTACGCTTCTTTTTGTTAATGGTAAAAATGTTAAAGGACACTTTTCTTTAAAAAGATAACTTTTAAACATTTCAAACTCTGAAATTCCAAATTCCAATACTTGATCAAAAATTCAGTTCTTTAAACAATCTTAATTTAACATAAAAAAGAATCCCAAACTCCTTAATTGGAATTTGGGATTTTTTATATTAAAAGTTAAACCGAATTAGATTTTGTATCTTTTTCTATCCGTTTCACTTAAGTAAATCTTTCTTAAACGTAAAGATTTTGGAGTAACTTCAACATACTCATCTTTTTGGATATACTCTAAAGCTTCCTCTAAAGAGAATTTGATAGCTGGAATAATTCTAGCTTTATCATCAGCTCCAGAAGAACGTACGTTAGAAAGTTTTTTCGTTTTAGTAACGTTAACAGTCATATCGTCGCTACGAGTGTTTTCTCCAATTACCTGACCTTCATAGATGTCCTCGTTTGGATCAACGAAGAATTTACCACGATCTTGTAATTTATCGATAGAGTAAGGAATTGCTTTTCCGTTTTCCATAGAGATTAATGAACCGTTGTTACGTCCAGGAATTTCTCCTTTGTATGGTTCGTATCCAATGAAACGGTGCGCCATAATAGCTTCACCAGCAGTAGCAGTAAGCAATTGATTTCTTAAACCGATAATTCCACGAGATGGAATGTTGAATTTAATGATCATACGCTCACCTTTACCTTCCATAGAAAGCATTTCACCTTTACGGATAGTAACGAATTCAACCGCTCTACCTGAAAGGTTTTCTGGTAAATCGATAGTTAATTCCTCAATTGGCTCACATTTCACACCATCAACTTCTTTGATGATAACTTGTGGCTGACCAATTTGAAGCTCATATCCTTCTCTTCTCATTGTTTCGATAAGAACAGATAAGTGAAGTACACCACGACCAAAAACCATGAATTTATCAGCAGAATCAGTTTCTCCAACTTTCATCGCTAAGTTTTTCTCAAGCTCTTTTGTTAATCTTTCACGAATATGTCTAGAAGTGACAAATTTACCTTCTTTACCAAAGAAAGGAGAATCGTTAATTGTAAACAACATACTCATTGTTGGCTCGTCGATAGCAATTGTCTGTAAAGCTTCTGGATTTTCAAAATCAGCGATAGTATCACCAATTTCAAAACCTTCGATACCTACAACAGCACAAATATCACCAGCAACAACTTCTTCTACTTTTCTACGGCCTAAACCTTCAAAAGTGTGTAATTCTTTAATTCTAGATTTGATGATTTTTCCATCTCTTTTTACCAAAGAAATTGGCATACCTTCTTTTAAAGTACCTCTTTCAAGACGTCCGATAGCGATACGACCTGTAAATGAAGAGAAATCTAAAGATGTGATTAACATTTGTGGAGTTCCTTCAGAAACTTTAGGAGCTGGAACATTAGCAATAACCATGTCTAATAATGGTTCAATGTTTTCTGTTTGATTTTTCCAATCATCAGACATCCAGTTGTTTTTAGCAGAACCGTAAACAGCTGGGAAATCTAACTGCTCTTCAGTAGCACCTAATTCAAACATTAGATCAAAAACTTTTTCATGAACTTCTTCAGGAGTACAGTTTTCTTTATCTACTTTGTTGATAACCACGCATGGTTTTAATCCTAAATCGATCGCTTTTTGTAAAACGAAACGAGTTTGAGGCATTGGACCTTCGAAAGCATCAACTAGCAAACATACACCATCGGCCATGTTCAATACACGTTCTACTTCACCTCCAAAATCGGCGTGGCCAGGAGTGTCGATAATATTGATTTTTGTTCCTTTATATTGAACCGATACGTTTTTAGAAGTAATTGTAATACCTCTCTCACGCTCTAAATCATTATTATCTAAGATTAAATCACCTGTGTTTTCGTTCTCACGAAATAACTGACAGTGATACATAATTTTATCAACCAAAGTTGTTTTACCGTGATCGACGTGGGCAATAATTGCAATGTTTCTAATAGATTCCATCTGTGATTTTTAATGGGCGCAAAGGTACACTTTATTTTTTAAAAAAAAATGTTTCTACCATAGTTTGCGTATATACAATCAATTAGTTAATATAAATCATGAAAATATCGACCTCAAAATGATATTAACATACGTTTAGTTATGGTTAAATTAACTATATTTGAGGTGATGAAAAGTAAAACTCTCCAAATTACTCTTATTTATACAATCATCTCGATAATTATGGCGGTCATATGTCATAAATTACTCATAACCTACTTTTCTTCTTCAGAATATCCATATTTATCTTTAATAAAAGACATTGTATTTATTCTAATCACAGTATTGGTTTTCAGTTTTATACTTTCAAAAAACGAAAAAAGAAATATAACCATCTTTGAAAAGTTAAACAAAACCAATGAAGAAATAAAAGAATCAAATGAGAAATATGACATTGTAGCAAAAGCAACAAGCGATACGATTTGGGACTGGAAAATTCAAGAGGACAGTATTAATTGGAACAAAGGAATTGAAGGTGTTTTTGGCTACGATCCAAAAGAAGTAGGCAAAACTTCTAAATGGTGGTTCGACAAAATTCACCCAGAAGACAGTATCCGAATGTCAATAAAATTATATTCTTTTATAGAACAAAAAACCGAAAAATGGCAGGATCAATATCGTTTTAGATGTGCAGACGGATCTTACAAATATGTCTTGGACAGAGGTTTTTTATTAAAGGACGAAAATGGCAGAGCCATAAGAATGATTGGAGCCATTCAAGATATTACCAAACAAAAAGAAGAAGAACAGCGATTAAAACTTTTAGAAACCGTAATTACACAATCTAAAGATTCTATATTAATTACTGAGGCTAATTCTTCTGAAAGAAAAATACCTAAAATAGTTTACGTAAATCCTGCATTTTCCCAAATGTCTGGCTACCAGTCAGATGAAATAATCGGGAAATCGCCAAACATTTTTAAAGGACCAAAATCAGATTCTGATGAATTAAAAAAACTCTTAAGTGCCATAAAAAATGAAGAAGAATGCCTGATTGAAACTATTAGTTATACGAAAAGCAAAGAAGAATATTGGGTACGCTTTTCTATGATTCCAATTTTCAGTAACGAAGGACTAATTTCGCACTGGATTTCAATACAGAGAGATATTACAGATGAGAAAAAACTTGAAACAGAAAAAGAACATCTTATTCGAGAGTTAACTCAAAACAATAAGGACTTAAAACAGTTCTCTTATATTACATCGCATAATCTTAGAGCACCACTTTCAAACTTAATTGGGTTATTAAATTTAATGGAAGACATTCCGATAGAAAATGAAGAACTTCAAGAAATAGTAGCTGGATTTACAAAATCAACACATTTACTTAACGAAACCATCAACGATTTAGTAAAGGTTATTATCATTAAGGACAATCCTTCGATGCAAAAAGAAGAAGTTTCCTTAAAAGAAGTTTTTGAGAATGTATTCAGCCAACTTTCATTTCAAATTGAATTACACAAGCCTATAATTAAACTTAAGTTTGACAAAGTCCCAGAACTTATTACAAACAAAGCTTACATAGAAAGCATTTTATTAAACTTGCTTACCAATTCTATAAAATACAAATCGGAAAACAGAAAGTTAAAGATTTCCATAACGGCAGAACAAATAGAACAAAGAACAATCTTGACTTTTAAAGACAACGGAATCGGAATTGATTTAGAGAGAAATCGCGACAAAATATTTGGATTATATCAAAGATTTCATAATTACCCTGACAGCAAAGGTCTAGGATTATATCTTGTAAAATCACAGGTAGAAACAATGGGAGGAACAATCTCGATTGATAGCGAAGTCAATAAAGGAACCACATTTACAATAACATTTAAAAATTAATTATTATGCTTGAGCAGATTTTATGCATCGATGATGACCCAATCACATTGATGTTATGCAAAAAAGTAATTTCAAAATCTTCATTTTCACATGAAGTTATTACGGCTCAAAACGGCGAAGAGGCTCTTCATCATTTCAATGTCTTAAAATACACAAACGACAAAGCAAAGAAAAGACCCGAATTAATTTTTTTAGATTTGAACATGCCTATTATGGGAGGATGGGAATTTTTAGACCATTTCACCTCTCCGGATTACACAGAATTTAATACCGTTCCTGTAATTGTACTCTCTTCAACAATTGACCCCGAAGATCTTGCTAAAGCAAAAAAATACCCTATAATAATAGATTTTCTTTCTAAGCCTATTACACAACCAATGCTGGAATACCTTAAAAAGAAAATTGATTTGTAAAATTTCAAAATTCTACACAAATTAAAATTCCAAATTCTAATATATATAAAGATTGGAATTTGGATTTTTTTTTATTGGAATTTCACACTAGTGTTAAAACAAAAAAAGTCCTCTAAAAGAGGACTTTTTATATTTTTAGCAAATTGTTTTAATTACAATTTAGCAACGTGTTTTGTTAATTTAGACTTCAAGTTAGAAGCTTTATTATCATGAATGATGTTCTTTTTAGCTAATTTATCAATCATAGAGATTACAGTAGATAATTTAGCAGCAGCATCAGATTTATCAGTAGCTAATCTTAATGCTTTAATAGCGTTACGAGTAGTTTTGTGCTGATATCTGTTAAGAACTCTTCTTTTTTCGTTACTTCTGATTCTTTTTAATGCTGACTTATGATTTGCCATTTTCTTTTAATTTTAGATGTAATAATTATTATAAATACTAGTTAAAAAAGAAAAACCTCCCACAATCGTATAACAATCACTTTGGTTTTAACTAATAAAACAAAAACCGAGACACCAATTTTTGTTTTACAAAACTTATTTACAACTAATTTGTAGTCCGTAGGGGAATCGAACCCCTGTTACCAGGATGAAAACCTGGCGTCCTAACCCCTAGACGAACGGACCAATATTCTCCTAAGTTGGAAACTTTTCAATATGTAATATAACTTGTAGTCCGTGGGGGAATCGAACCCCCCTTACCAGGATGAAAACCTGGCGTCCTAACCGATAGACGAACGGACCGCGCTTCTGTATTGCGGATGCAAAGATACATCTATTTTTTAGTTGCGCAATACCTAATGCAAAAAAATATATAATTTTTTAATATGCCTTAGCAAAAAGCACTCTTTTAGAGGATGGCTTCCCAGTAAATACGCAGGTTCCCGCCTCTTCAATAGCATCCAAAGGGATGCATCGAATCGTCGCTTTTGTCAATTCTTTTATCTTTTCTTCTGTCTCTGCAGTTCCATCCCAATGAGCAGATAAAAAGCCTCCTTTTCCTTCTAAAACTTCTTTAAATTCCTCAAAATTATTTACTTCCGTAATATGAGTATTTCGATAATCTAATGCTCTTGTAAATAAGTCGGTTTGAATCTGTTCTAAAAGATCGTTTACATGTTCAACGATTTTTTCGCTAGAAACCACTTCTTTTGTCAAATTATCACGTCTTGCAACCTCAAAAGTTCCGTTTTCCAAATCTTTCGGACCAACTGCAATTCGAACAGGAACTCCTTTTAATTCCCATTCTGCAAATTTAAATCCTGGTTTTTGCGTTGTTCTGTCATCAAACTTAACAGTGATTTTCAATTTTCTCAGTTTAGCCGTCAAATCCTTAACCGCTTCAGTAATTTGAGCCAATTGCTCATCAGTCTTATATATAGGAACAATAACCACTTGAATTGGAGCCAAATTTGGAGGCAATACCAATCCTTGATCATCAGAATGCGTCATAATCAACGCTCCCATCAAACGAGTAGACACTCCCCAAGAAGTTCCCCAAACATGTTCTTGTTTCCCTTCAGCGTTTGCAAACTTAACATCAAATGCTTTTGCAAAGTTCTGTCCTAAAAAGTGAGATGTACCAGCTTGCAATGCTTTTCCGTCTTGCATTAACGCTTCAATACAATAAGTCTCATCTGCTCCAGCAAAACGTTCTGTTTCGGTTTTAAAACCTTTCACCACTGGAATTGCCATAAAACTTTCAGCGAAATCAGCATAAACGTTCATCATTTTTTCTGATTCCTCAATTGCTTCGGCTTTTGTAGCGTGAGCCGTATGCCCTTCTTGCCATAAAAACTCTGCAGTTCTCAAGAACAAACGCGTACGCATTTCCCATCGAACCACATTAGCCCATTGATTAATTAACAAAGGTAAATCTCTATAAGATTGCACCCATCCTTTATATGTAGACCAAATAATAGCTTCACTTGTTGGACGAACAATAAGCTCCTCCTCTAATCTTGCGTTCGGATCAACCATTAATTTTCCAGGTCTATCCTCGTCATTTTTTAATCTATAATGCGTTACAACCGCACATTCTTTTGCAAATCCCTCAGCATTTTTTTCTTCAGCCTCAAACATGCTTTTCGGCACAAACAAAGGAAAATAAGCATTTTGATGTCCAGTTTCTTTGAACATACGATCTAACTCAGCCTGCATTTTTTCCCAAATAGCATATCCGTATGGTTTTATTACCATACATCCTCTAACTCCTGAATTTTCAGCTAGATCTGCTTTTACAACCAGTTCGTTATACCATTTCGAATAATCTTCTGATCTTGTAGTAAGGTTCTTACTCATATTATATTTTTTGGCACAAATTTTGTTTTAAACAATTTTAACTAAATAGTTTGACAAAACTAACTAATTTTGTAATGTGCAACAATAAAAAACACCACAGATATGAAAACTTACCTTTCACTCCGCCAAAACTCTAATCATTTTTACTTAATTGGATTATTGAGTTTATTGCTAGCATCGTGTGGTTCTTACCAAAATTCCTCTTATTATGATAACGATGGAGTTTATGGTGGTTCATCTGTTAAATATGTAGCAAATGAAACAAACAATCAATACAAGGAATATTTCAGATCACTGCAAGATGACAATCAACCAACTGAAATTTTCACTGACGTTGACAATTATACTAATTACTCAGACAGCACTCAAACAGCATCTGTAGCTTATCCTGCATGGGGAAGCAGCAGTTCTGATGTTTCTGTAAACTTCTATACTACTCCAACATGGTCATTTGGTTTTGGATGGGGTTATCCTTATTATGGATACGGCTATTATGGATGGGGCTACCCTTATTACGGATGGGGATATCCAGGATGGGGCTACCCAGGATGGGGTTATCCAGGCTATCCATACTATGGCTACGGATATAACTACTCTTACAATTATGGAAGAAGAGGCTCTGCAGCTTATTATGGAGACAGAAACTATGCTTACAACAGAAATTATAGCACCAATAGAGGATATACAACCAATCGAAACTATATCACTAATAGAGGTGACTATACTACCAATAGAGGAAACTACACAACAAATAGAAATTATACCACAAATAGATCTAACAGCTATACTGACTTTAGAAGAACCTCTACTTTAAACAGAGGAACTACTAGCCCTACTTTCACCAATAGAGGAAATTACAACAACGGTTCTAATTACGACTATAGCAACAGAAGATCTTACAACAACGGAAATACCACAACAAACAGAACCTACACACCTAGCAACAACGGTGGTTCATCAAGAAGCTACACTCCTAGTAATAGTGGCTCTTCAAGAAGCTACTCTCCTAGTAATGGCGGAGGTGGCGGCTCAAGATCGTACAGCGGCGGTGGCGGCGGTGGCGGAATGAGATCTGGCGGCGGCGGCGGAGGAAGAAGATAATTTTTTTTCTCAGCACACTTAATTCGAACTAAAACTCATCAAAATGAAAAAAATACTTTTCCTATTTATAACAGGACTAACTGTCAGCGCTTCATATTCACAAGAAGTTTCAGATGCTCTACGTTATTCCCAAGAAAACCTCACTGGAACTGCACGTTTTAGAGCCATGAGTGGTGCTTTTGGAGCGGTTGGAGGAGACATATCTTCTTTAAGCGTTAACCCTGCTGGATCTGCAATTTTCAACAGTAATCAAGTTGGAGTTTCCTTTAGCAATCAGAACATTAAAAACAATTCCAATTACAACGGAACTCAAACATCAGATAAAGAAAACTCTTTTATCCTAAACCAAGCAGGAGGTGTTTTTGTTTTTAAAAACCACGATCCAAGAGTTGGCTGGAGTAAAATTGCAATTGGCGCAACTTACGAAAACACAAATAATTTCAATAACGAAGTTTTTTCTGCTGGAAACAACTCTACTCATTCGGTTGACTCTTATTTCCTAGATTATGCAAATTATAGTAACGGAGGCGCACCTGTTCCTCATGAATTTGTTAACACACAAGACAACGAAACAGTTTCTGATTTATATCATTATTTAGGGTCTAATTTTCCAAATGGCCAATATCCTAATCTAAGTGGATTTTCTGCACAACAAGCCTTGTTAGGATATCAGGGGTATATTATAAACATTGATGATGTAAATAATCCTAACAGCCCTTATTCAACAAACGTTCCAAAAGGCAACAACACCAACTATTACCAAACTAACGACATTTACTCAAGAGGATATAATAGTAAATTAAGCTTCAATATCGCAACCTCTTATAAAGATCGACTATATTTAGGAGCAAATTTAAATGTTCATATCACAGACTATAGAAGATCAACAAGTTTTTACGAAACCAATAATGGTGTGCTTACACCAAACGAAACAATATCAAGTATAAGATTCAATAATGATTTATATACTTATGGAAATGGCTTTTCTTTCCAACTTGGAGCAATAGGAAAAGTAACTGACAATTTTAGACTTGGTGTAGCATACGAATCTAACACTTGGTATGAATTGTACGACGAGCTTTCACAAAGTTTATACACTACAAGACAAGCTGCAGGCGGACCAATTATCAATGCCAATGTAGCTCCTAATGTTGTAAACGTATACGAATCTTATACTTTACAAACACCTGACAGATGGACTTTTAGTGCCGCATACATATTTGGAAAATCCGGTTTATTAAGCATTGATTATGGCATAAGAAATTACGGAAACACAAAATTCAAACCAAGCAGTGCAGGCTTTGGTGGCATTAACAACGAGATAGACAATAGTCTAGCGAGTACTGGAGAACTTCGTATAGGTGCTGAATACAAAATCAAGCAATTAAGCTTAAGAGGTGGATACCGTTATGAGGGAAGCCCTTATAAAAATGGAATTACAGTTGGAGAACTAAACAGTTATTCTGCTGGTTTAGGTTATAATTTCGGATCCACAAAACTAGACTTAGCTTACTCTTATTTAGAAAGAGATTCAAACCAAGGCTTTTTTTCAAGAGGATTCATTGATGGAGCCAACATTACCTCTAAATTAAACAATGTCACTATGACTTTATTATTTGAATTGTAATTAGAAATCAAAATAGATGATTGAAATTTCCGTCAGGTTTTTATCTGACGGATTTTTTTTATCCTTTCAAAAGTCCTTTATTTTAAATTCAAATCAAGAAATACTAGCAACAAGAAGGCTCAACTTCATAAAAAACAGCTAAAACAAACGGCAAACTATCGTTGTTTGAATAAAAAAAGTGTAATTTTGCACTCCAATTTATAAAAGTATGAGAACCAAGTCTTTAAAAAAGAACAAAATTAACGTAATCACTCTTGGGTGTTCAAAAAATGTTTATGATAGTGAAGTCCTAATGGGACAGCTACGTGCGAATGGAAAAGAAGTTGAACATGAAGCTCCTGCAGAAAAAGAAGGAAACATTATTGTAATTAACACTTGCGGATTTATTGATAATGCAAAAGCAGAATCGGTAAATATGATTTTGGAATATGCAGATAAAAAAGACAAAGGACTTGTTGACAAAGTTTTCGTAACAGGATGTTTGTCTGAACGTTACAGACCAGATTTAGAAAAAGAAATTCCGAATGTTGACCAATATTTTGGAACTACAGAATTACCTCAACTATTAAAAGCTCTTGGAGCCGACTATAAACACGAATTACTTGGAGAACGTTTGACGACAACTCCAAAAAATTATGCTTATTTAAAAATCGCAGAAGGATGCGACAGACCTTGCAGTTTCTGTGCAATTCCGTTAATGAGAGGTTCACACGTTTCTCAGCCAATTGAAAAATTGGTTAAAGAGGCAGAAGGATTAGCTAAAAACGGAGTTAAAGAATTAATCTTAATTGCTCAAGACTTAACTTATTATGGTCTTGATCTTTATAAAAAGAGAAATCTTGCTGAATTATTGGAAGCTTTGGTGAAAGTAGAAGGAATTGAATGGATTCGTTTACATTACGCCTTCCCTACTGGTTTCCCTATGGATGTTTTGGAAGTAATGAAGCGCGAACCTAAAATCTGTAACTACATTGATATTCCGTTACAGCACATTTCAGATTCAATTTTGAAATCAATGCGTCGTGGTACAACGCAAGCAAAAACGACTCAGTTATTAAAGGATTTCCGTGCAGCAGTTCCTGGAATGGCAATTAGAACTACATTAATTGTTGGTTACCCAGGTGAAACTCAGGAAGATTTTGAAATTTTGAAAGATTTTGTTCAGGAAATGAAATTTGACAGAATGGGATGTTTTGCTTATTCTCATGAAGAAAATACTCATGCTTATTTGTTGGAAGATGATGTTCCAGATGATGTAAAACAAGCAAGAGCTAACGAAATTATGGAACTGCAATCTCAAATTTCTTGGGATCTGAATCAAGAAAAGGTAGGTAAAGTATACAAATGCATCATTGACAGAAAAGAAGGCGCTCATTTTGTTGGACGTACAGAATTTGACAGTCCAGATGTTGACAATGAAGTTCTAATCGATGCTTCTAAACATTATGTAAAAACAGGAGAATTTGTTAATATCAAGATAATTGAAGCAACAGAATTTGATTTATACGGGGAACCTGCTTAAATTTACGCTGAACAATTGTTAATCACAGATAAAAATACTTTTATGAAACCTTTTCAAACTTTATTTATTTTAGTTTTTGGCTTATTTACTTTTACTGTTTCTGCTCAATACGGTGGAGGATACAATAATGGTTATGGTGGCGGTTATGGCAATGGTTACGGAAGAGGTAGCGGAATGGGTATGGATAGAAGCATGATGGCTGGACCACAGCAGGGTTCTCAAAGCAAACCTAAAGAAACTCCTCCTGAAGAAACTGCAGGTATTATTGTAGAACAAATGAAACCGCAAGTAAATCTAGATGAATTACAGGCGATTGCTATTACAAATGTTTTAGCAGATAGTATACGTGAACAAGGTATTTTATTAAAAAACGAAAGCAGCAATCAAGATCAAAAAATTGAACAGATAAAAGCTTTACGCGAAAGTACCGATAAAAAGATTACTGCTTTTTTAAATCCAGACCAAGTTGAAAAGTACAAAACCTTCATGAATACTTTAAAAGAAGTAAAAAAGACCAAATCAAAAAAGAAAAAAGATAAAGATTCTAAAGAAGATTCAAAAGAAGTAAAAGATACCCCAGATACGAAAATATCAGAATAATCGTTATTAATCTATAAAACAACGAATTATGACAAAAAAACATTTTTGTTATCTGATTTTAGCAGTTATTGTCAGCGCCTGTTCTACAAATCCGTACAAGAATACTGAAAAGGCTTATGATCAACAGCTAAAAAATTTGGAAAACCAAATCACAAGTAAAGAAGCCAAACCAATTCCAGCAGTTTCACCTGTTGTTATTGACACTTCTTATGCGCAGCAACTGAGAATTGTAAAAGACACTTTGTCTAAGACAAATTCTACTTATTTACAAAACGGAATTAATACAGAATGGATTGGTACTGTAAATTTCAATTTAAGAAAACCAAGCTTCGTTATTATTCACCATACAGCTCAAGATTCGCTACAGCAAACCATTAACACTTTTACCAAAACCAAAACTCAAGTAAGTGCACACTATATTATTTCTGAAAACGGAAAAGTAGTGCAAATGCTGAATGATTATTTAAGAGCTTGGCATGCTGGAAATTCAACATGGGGAAAAACAACAGATCTAAACTCTTGCTCTATAGGCATTGAGTTAGACAATAACGGTTTTAAACCTTTTACAGAAGCTCAAATAAGCAGTTTGGTAGCTTTGTTGACCAAACTAAAAAAGGATTACAATATTCCGACACAAAACTTTTTAGGTCACGCGGATATTGCCCCAGGAAGAAAACAAGATCCAAGCGCCTTATTTCCATGGAAAACTTTAGCAGAAAAAGGATTTGGAATCTGGCCAGATGAAGTC
This sequence comes from Flavobacterium movens, assembly GCF_039581425.1. Classification (NCBI taxonomy): domain Bacteria; kingdom Pseudomonadati; phylum Bacteroidota; class Flavobacteriia; order Flavobacteriales; family Flavobacteriaceae; genus Flavobacterium; species Flavobacterium movens. The sequence goes on along the minus strand of NZ_JBCPXY010000002.1, from coordinate 140,457 downwards.
TTAGAACCAGCTCCATTTGATTTTAAGATTGAACCTGCATTAAGAATAATAGGTTACAACACCAAAAATCTAACCGCAGCAATTCAGGCATTTAAATTGCATTATATACAAACTGATGCAACATCGGTTTTAGACAGAAAAACAATAGATACTATTTATTCGATTTACAAAAAACAGGTTCAGTAAAACCTCATCATAAAAATAAAAAAAGCGTTTCTGTTAATTCAGAAACGCTTTTTTTTCATAATAACTCATCATAACGAAGAGACATACTGTAAAGAGGGATAAGAAGAAAGAAAGAAAGAAAGAAAGAAAGAAAGAAAGAAAAATAAAGAGCAAAGATACCTAAAACCTAAAATCTCAAACTTGAAACCTTAAACTTGAAACTTGAAACCACAACAAATAAAAAAGCTGCCAAAACATGAGTATGTTTCGACAGCTCCAAAAAAAAAAAAAAATATCAATCTTTATCTCTAGAAAGAGTATGTTGTTGCAATTAAGGCGTAGAAGCTTCCGCCTGTTGGTAATGCATCTTTATCTAAGAAAATATCTTCAGACGCTGCATCGTATCTTAGCTCAGGAATTATAGTCAATTTTCCAACTTTATAATTTAAAGAAACAGTATTAGCAAATACATTTGATCCTGCTAAAGTTCCTAAACTTGGTGCTGCATCTTTAGCATCAAAATATTCCATTCTGTAAGCCAAAAGCAATGCTGGATTGAACGAATAAGTAGCATATCCTACTAAAGAAAACCAATCTCCGTCTAAATTACTATCAAAATCATTTGTAGTTTTAGCATAAGTCGCATTTAACCCAAGCGAGAAACTATCTGAAATTGTTTTAGAAGCTGTTAAATCAAACTGCGTTTTGTTTTCGTCTGAAACCGGAATTAAACTTCCTGGTATTGGGTTAGTACTTCCTGTTGTAAAATTCAAATATGCGCTTCCTGTATCTCCAATATACCCTACTTGTCCAATGAACGTTTTTTGATACGAACCTGCATCCATAGCTGATTTAAAGTCTGTTGGGTTGGTTAAACCTAACATAGCTGTAAATTTACCAGAAGTATATTGCGCTTTAACCCCAGTATTAAAAAATGGTCCGTAAGAAAACGCATAAGACATACTGTAGTTTTTATTATCTACTGCATCTAATACTTCATAACCGATATGAGTTCCGAAACTACCTGCTACTACTTTAAATTCATCAGTCAAATTGTATGTGAAAAATAATTGTTTAATCATAAATTTTGCACTTGCATCTTTATCTGGTGTCTCATTATATGAAAATTCTGCTGCTCTTTTTCCGAAACCTAAGTCTACAAAAACTGAAGCTTTTCCAAAAGTATGGCCCGCTTCGATCGATGCCATTCCTAATTCGAATGAATTCTGTGAGTTGGTAAAGCTCGTTAATCCATTCATTTGTTTTGAAAAATCATATTTATAGTACGCATCTGCAGAACCTCCCCATGTGGTTGCTGGAGCGGCTGCTTCCTCTTCTTGGGCAAAGGCAAAAGAACTTGTTAACATCGCGGCTAAAATGTGAAATGCTTTTTTCATGTTTTAATTTGGTTTTTAGTTATTAATTGATTCTGGTTAGTTAATCTTTTATATATCTATTTAATAGTATAAGTCATTTCTAAAACCTTTCATGCGCCTTCAAATCATCATCATTTTCATTAGCGAATTTATTAACTTTTGTATGAGTAGAATAATTCAAAACTGCTTTTTTGACGTTTTAGACAAAGAATTATGGATTACAAAAATTAAGTCGACAATAATCGTTATTTGACATTTATAGATAATTGTTTTTGAAAATTCAATAACACATTTTTTATAAATTTTCAAGTTTTACAATGGGTATAAGTAAAATTTACTACAAAAAACAAATACAAAACACCATAAAAAGAACTAAAAAACAAAACACCCCATAAAAAATTAGGGGTGATCATAAAATAACTAAAAATAAAAACCTAGAACATTTTCAAAAAACAACAGTTTACCAGCCATTTTCAAACAAAAACAATTCTTACAAATAACACCCTTACAAAACACCTCTTACTTAAGACCCGAAAAGCACTTTTACGATATAGAAAAACAAAAAAAAGTCCATTCATTTAAATGAACGGACTTTTGTATAGACGACTCGAATGATCTATTCTTCTATATTATATTTTCTTAAATACTCGCGAACTTTAATTCCTGACTCTTTCAAATCCTCATCTTTCCATTTCCCATCCGATTTGGCAGATTTTTTCAAAATAGAGCAAGTTTCATCTTTATCAGACACGGACCATGTGATCCAACTTAATTTTCTAGCTTCCATCCAATCGATATATTCCTGCCAAGCTTTATAGTTTAAAGGTCCGTCTCCGGAAGCTTCCATTCCAGCAGATTCTGAAATAAAAACTGGCAACCCTCTCTTAATGGCCATATCTGTTCTATCTCTCAATTCTTTACCATGAGTTGCCGCATAAAAATGCATAGTATACATTATATTAGTATAATCTCTTATCGGATCTTCGGCTGGAAGATCAATATCCTGGTCCCAATGCGGACAGCCGACCAAAATAATGTTATTAGGATCGTTTTCACGAATTACTCGAATTATCTCTTCGGCGTAATTTTTAACCTCCCACCAAGTTTCATAATCTGGTTCATTAAATACCTCATATATAATATTAGGATACTTAGCATACTTTTTGGATATTTCTGAAAAAAAGGCTGTAGCTTCTTTCAGATTTATATTATGACTATGCCAGTCTATAATTACGTAGATATCAGATTTTATAGCACCATTTACAACAGCTTCTATCTTCTCTTTAGAAAATTGCGGATTATTGATATAGGAGAAATCTCCAAGTTCGACACCCATTGCGGCACGAACCACATTACAATTAAAATCCTTTTTTAGCCAACTCACTGCTTTTTCATTATAAAATCTCGGCCACATGCTATGCCAACCAAAACTTAATCCGCGAAGCACAACCTGATTATTATCTTTATCAACAAGCTGAGTTCCAAGAACACTTAATTGACCATGTTTTTTCACAAATTGTGCTTTTGAAATATTTATAAACATCAAAAGTAAAATAGCAGCATAACAGAACTTTGATTTCATACTACATTAGTTTTAAGGAATTAGTTTTAGAGTAACAACATCATGTGAAACTATTTCTGCACTAAAAGGCTTCTTCGTATTTCCTACTTCTTTATTTTTCCAAAGATCTTTTATTTTAAATGTCGTTTTTACGAAATCAGCTTCATAACCAAAATCTGCGTCTTTAAAGCTATTTTTATTCCAATCGAAAGCGATCTTTTTTGAAGTTTCTGTTCTATTTACAAAGCTAACTGCCCAATCTCCATGTGAAAGTGGTTTTACCCATACTTCTACTCCATCTAATATAGCATATTTAAAGCCTTGAATCCCTAATTTATCTTGATTGACAGCCAGTAATTCTTTATTCGTTAAAATAGCCAGAGTTTCTTTAGACATTTTTCGATAATCATTTCCTGTAAACAAAGGCGATGAAAGCATACACCACATTGTAAAATGCGTTTTATCTTCTGTATCCTTCATTTCATTTCCAACTTCCATCATATCAAAATCATTCCAATGATCTGGACCTGAATATTTTCGAATATCTTTTCTCATATCGGCAATTTTCATGAATCCCCAAGACGACCAATTTTCTGGATGTTTGAATTCGCAGTCAAAACATGGATAAATATCTCCCGATATTCTCCAAAGATTCCCAATTGGTTTTCCCCATTCCCACGGCTGATTGTCTCCCCATTCACAAAGGCTGAAAACAATTGGTCTTCCAGCTGTTTTAATTGCATTGCTCATTGTGGTGTAAGCTTCTTTTGCTGTAATTCCTTCTGTATTACACCAATCGTATTTTAAAAAATCGATTCCGAGTTTTGCATAAAATCTAGCATCTTGATATTCGTAACCTCTTGTTCCTGGATAACCTGCACAGGTTTTTGTTCCTGCGCAATTGTACAAACCAAATTTCAGACCTTTACTATGCACATAATCAATAAGCGCTTTCATTCCGTTTGGAAATTTTTCAGGATCGGGCACCAAATCACCGTTTACATCACGTTCGTGCGTCATCCAGCCATCATCTAAAACAATATAATTATAACCCGAAGCCGCCAAACCCGAAGAAACCATGATGTCTGCAGTTTCTTTCACTAATTTCTCATTTATATTGGTTCCAAAAGTATTCCAAGAATTCCAGCCCATTGGCGGTGTCATTGCTAATCCTTCAAATTTACCGCCTTGCTGTTTATGTGTATTGCCTTGGCTAAAAGCAAAACTCGAAATACCCAGAATAAGCCCTAAAATTATTTTTTTCATTCTTTATTCATTTAAAAAAGACATATAAAAAGATATTCCCTAATTTCTCAATTAGGGAATACCTCAAACTAACTCATAACCTATTATTTCTTTTTTTATAAAAATCCGATATCATCTATATAAAGAATACTAGACGGAGTAATTGTTCCTCCAGAAAACTCCTGAATAAACACACTATCAAAATTTCCATCAGTTAAAAGTTCAGGATGCAAAGCCGAAATAGGAATTGAAATATTATTCCATTGCCCCGGCACTAAAGTAACCGTAGTACCTTTGGCAGAATCGCCCGTATCACTATTTATGGTAACCATAATTTTCGTGCTTTCTGTTGGGAAAATAGACATTTTAACAAATTGGTAATCTGATGCTTTTAGAAGAAGATCAGAGTGCATGAAAAGTCCGCTCCAAGCTTCAGCAACTTTTTTGATTGCATTTGTTCCTCTGCTAACTTTTTCAGTGCTTTCCCAGGTTATGTCTCCTCCCCAGCCCCAGCCCCATCCTTTCAATGAGTCTTCGTATAATAAATATTTAAGTCCGATTCCGCTTGGAGCAGACACTCCAAACTCCGTTTCAATAACAATAAGCGCATACGAATCAAAATCAGCTGGAACAGTTGCTTTTATTTCTGTTTTAGAAACCGTAGTAAATGTCGCTTCAGTAGATCCGAACTTAACGCTTTTAACTTTTACAAAATTTTGTCCTGTAATAGTTATAACATCTCCCGGAGAAGCCAGAACTTGCGACAAGCTGCTAATTACTGGAGCCGGAGGAGTCAATTCAATCACATTACTTAAAACATTGACAAAACCATTTGTTCCGTAATAATCCAATCCTGGCGCTTCTTTATCTGATCCGTTTACCTTTAAAGTGTTATTGGTTACATTAATACTTAACAAATATAAATCTGCATTTACTGCATTTGCCATTGTCGCATAATCTCCTGTTTCCAGATAGTCTGCTTGAACCCCTTCCAATTTAGCCACTCTTTTCTTAACACCTTTAATAACGTGACTTAAAACAAGCTGTTTCAAATCTGCTACAGGAACTAAGTTTACATCTGGATATCCTAAATCATTTACATAACCATTAGCTACCAAATATGCATCAAAAGCAGTATTGTTAGGCACGAAATAAGTGTAATTATCAGCTGTATCTAATGTCGATTCTAAACCAGCCAGTTTTATCGCTTTTGTAAACGTAGTTAAATTACTATTTGCCTGAAGCAAGCCGTATGCCGTATTATAATTTTGCTGTGCTCCTCCAATATCTTCAATTTCGTTATCGCAGGAAGAAGCTGCGACAACCAAAAAGGCGCATATAGCAATATGTTTTACTTTATTATATATATTTTTCATAAATTCTTTTTTAGTTTTTAATTATGGATCTTACTAAACAAACTCAGTTTAAGAATCGAAATTTATTTTCGAATCCCACCCAATTATTTCAATACCAAACCGATATCATCTAGATAGATTACATTTCCTCCAAAACCGCCAAATTCTTGATATCCAATTTGGGTTAATTCAGTTGGATTACCAAGTGAACTATATGGCACTTCAATATAAGTCCAAGATGTTCTAACATCAACAACCACAATGTTTTTCTCAGCATCTCCATTAGCAAAAAACTTCACTTTTCCTGCCTTTTCACCTTTAGCCCAAAATCTTACTGCTTTAAATTTATCCGTATCGTGATAAGACCAGTTGTTAATACCAATTACATACCCATCCCATTCACCAGCTTTCCATTGAATACATTTAGTTCCCTGATAAACATCTTTAGCATAGGCCGCATCAAATTCATTAGTTCCGTCCCAAAGAGATTGCCAGCCCCAAATATTAGTGAAAGCATCATCATAAATTTCAGAACCTATTACTTGTGGAGCTACTGTTGTTCCAGATACATTTGTTACAGATAAACTTTTCAAGTAACTTCCTTCAGGAACTTTAACCTGAATCTCTGTCAATGTAGAAGATATTGGCTCAACTTGGATGTCCCCAAAATTAACTACAGGACGCAAGAAATATTCACCTGTAATGGTAATGATATCTCCTGGATTTGGATTAACAGGAAATCCCGTAATATTAGGACTTGGAGGTCTAATCGCTACTTTATAGCTCAAGCTGCCATTTCCGGTTACGATCTTCATTTCGTCCATCTCATTATAGTATGGCGTTTTTGAATCTACTAAAACCACAATTGCGTTGTCTGTTACGAATGCCGGATTAAAATAAGACTCTAATCCGTTGAACGAAATTGATTTTAATGTCGAAAAACCAGATCCTCTAATGATATAGTAGTTTCCTGCATTAATAACATCTGTAGGAACATCTACTTTTCTGTCTCCTTCAACCAAAGGGTCGTCAACAACAGATCTGCTGATACCTGTTACTTCGAGTTTTCCAGATGAACTTGCCGAATCATCATTTGAACAGGAAGCGAAGAGGAAAATTGAAATCGAAGCCAAAAAATACAACTTCAATAACATGCTATTTTTTATATTTTTCATAGTGATTTACTTTTAAAAAATTATTTGAAAGTGTAAGGAACTGGTGCCTCTTTCAATTTTGGATTTTTTCTAACTTCGACATCTGGTTTTGGATAAATAAAATCAGTTGGCGTTGGCGTATAATGTATTACACCTTGAGAATCGAAACCTCTATCTTGCTTAGAAATTATATTGATTGCTTCCTGACGTGGCAGTCTTCCTAAATCGAACCAAAATTCTCCTTCAAAAGCAAATTCAACTCTACGTTCATGAAATAAAGCTGCTTTTGTTAAAGGCACATTAGTCCCTAAAATGCCAAGACCTGCTCTAAGTCTCACTTTGTTATATGACTCTTTCGCTGCAGCGTTTGTAGTTTCATCAGCTCCAGCCATAGTTGCTTCGGCATGTATTAATAAAAGATCAGCATAACGCATAATATAATTACAGTTATTCATTCCGCCCCATCCATCAGCTGGTCCTGTCTCGCTAGTCACTTGCCCAACAACATATTTTTTAACCGCTGCTCCTGTATTGGCTAATGCATCTGGATATTTTGTTTTATCCATAACAAAACCTACAACACCATCTCCTTTAATGTTAGGATAAGAATCTCCATAAATCATAAAAGACTCTTTTCTTCTTAAATCTCCGATTTCAAAAGCATCCTGAACATCATTACTCGGCACATAAGTAGCACCGTATGAAGCGTTATCATTCAAAATATCTAAACCATATTGAATATTAGAGAAATTTCCTCCTCCATAAGTATTAATAGCTCCTGACCACTGCCATGAATAAATAGACTCTTGGTTATTATTTCTACTTGTCAGAAACAAATCTCCGAAGTTTGGCATCAAATCGAACTCACCAGAATTGATTACTTTTTCAGCCATTGATTTAGAATCTGCATATTTCTTTTCATATAAATATACTTTGGCTAAAAATGCTTCAGCAGAACCTTGAGTTACAAAAATATTGTCTCCGCTAGGAGTTCTAGATCTAATTTTTGATTTTAGATTTGCTGCGGCAAATTTTAAATCGTTTTCAATGAAGGTATATACGTCTTCAATTCTATTTGTATTCACCATTGGATTTTTTGCCAAAGCCAAATTATCTTCTATAATAGGCACTGGCCCATACAAACGAACCAAATAAAAATACGCGATCGATCTAAAAAAATGTGCTTCTGCAATTGTGTTTTTAATAACTGCCCTATTCACATCTGCTGTGGCATTTTTTTCAATATTATTAATTAAGTTATTGGCTTGCGCTATAATTGCAAAACAAGCTCTCCAAGGATCTAACAATATTGGACTATCAGAAGTCAATTTAAACTGAATCAATTCTGGCCCATCAGCATAAGCCAAACAATTCCCTGATGACAGTTCTGACAATGCGTAAAAGTTTTTAGTATAATAAGGAGCCCACATTGCACCATACATTCCGTAAGTAGTTCTTGCAACCTGCTCATCAGTATTATAAAACTGGTCACTGCTGTAACTATCTTCAGATGGGCGATCCAAAAAATCTTCGCTGCAAGAAGTAGTTGCCAAACCTAGCGTTAAGAATAAAACTAAGGTCTTTATATTGATATATTTTTTCATAAGAGTAGTAATTAAAATTCTAAATTCATTCCAAAAGTGAAACTACGATTGGTTGGGTAACGCCCTGAATCGATTCCAGTTAATAATGGATCTTGGTTATATGATCCAATTTCAGGATCATAGCCTGTATATTTGGTAAATGTGTAAAGATTTTGAATACCAAAGTAAAATCTTAATTTACTAATGCTCGCTTTTGAAATCACATCTGAAGGCATATTATACCCTAAAGTAACTTGCTGGATTCTTAAATAAGAAGCATCTTCTATATAACGATCAGAGATTGCAATATTTGGATGTCCGTCTCCTCCATCAGGTCTTGGGTATTTTGCATCGGTATTTTCTGGTGTCCAAAAATCTGCAGCTTCTGCCAACTGATTTTCATACAAACGTTGGTTTTTTGTACCAGCACGTCTTGTTAGGTTCATTGCTTTATTGCCATAAGATCCTTGTAAGAAGACACCTAAATCAACATTTTTATATTTAAAAGTATTGTTGAAGCCATAAGTAAATTTCGGTGCTGGGTTACCAATATAGGTTAAGTCCTTATCATCAATCAAACCATCTTTGTTCTGATCTACATACTCAACATCTCCCAACTGGCTTTTTACCGCTTTATTTCCCGTAAAAGGAATTGGTGCATTGGCCAATTGCTCGTTCGTTCTGATAATACCAACTGCTTGATATCCGTAAAACTGTCCAACTGGCTGACCAACTACAGTTTTGGTTACTGCTTTAGTAGTATAATCATTAAGCATTACATCTTTTGTCAAATCAAAATTGTCTTGAAGACTCAACAATTTATTTTTATTTGTAGAGAAAATTACTTTTGAATTCCAAGAAAAGTCTTTTCCGAACTTTTCATTATAATCTAAAGTCATTTCAAAACCTTGATTTCTTAAACTTCCTAAATTTACGCTTGGCGCTCCTAAACCACCTTGATAAGCATCTGTACCTGTAACGTAGTACGGCAATGGCAATACAAATAAAAATCCTTCAGATTCTTTTTTATATACATCAAATGTTGCTTGAAGTTTTGATTTGAAAAGTGTAAAATCTAAACCAAAGTTGGTTTGTTTAGAAGTTTCCCAAGTTAGATCTGGATTTGCAATATTATTAACCGTAAAGAAGTTACCCATTGCCGATTTTATTGCACGAACAGTACTCATGTAACCGCCACCGCCAATATTTTGGTTTCCAGTTTCTCCATATCCACCTCTGAACTTGATATTATCAATGTATTCTCTCGTTCCTTCCATAAACTTTTCGTTCGAAAGTTTCCAATAACCTGAAACCGAAGGGAAGTAACCCCATTTTTGACCTGGCCCGAAATTTGAACTTCCATCTGCTCTCATAGTTGCCTGCAAACCATATCGATTATCATAATCGTAATTAAAAGATCCGAAGAAAGAATACAAAGCAGAGCTCCCTTTATATTCTGAAGCAACAACTGAATCAGGATCTCCTAAACTAATAGAATGAATATCATTACTCAATAACCCAGAAACAGATTGCGAATTTCCAAACCAATGACTATCATTTGCCTCTTGACCAGCTAAGACGTTAAAATGATGATTCCCTACATCAGCTTTATAAGTCAAAAGGTTTTTAACATTAAGCTGATACCAATTGCTTGCTCTTTCTGTCAGCATATTGGTTTCTCTAACCGCTGAGCCCCACTTATAAGTAGGCTGAAAACCTTCAAAATTATCAACATTTGTAGAGCCTCCAAAATCAAAACGATATTCCAATCCTTTTGCAATTCTAAAGCTCGCATAAAAATTCCCCAAGAAATTCTTTTTGATTAATTTATTGGTATTCATCAAAGCCGAAGCAACAGGATTGATCCAAACTCCAATTGATCCGTCTGCTGGCGGACCAGAATAATTACCATTCGTATCTTTTACCGCAACATCTGGAGTAGATAAAATAGAAGTACTGATAATACCATTACTCGCTCCATTTATAGTAATATCTTCATTTGTTATACCAGCACCAACAGACACTCCAACTGTTAGCCAATCTTTTATTTTGCTATCAACATTTGTTTTAAAATTATATCTTTTAAAAGCAGAACCTATAACAATACCTTCCTGATTGGTATAACCTCCAGAAATATAATAGTTTGTACCATCTTTTGCACCAGAAAACGAAACCTGATAATTATTCATTATAGCCGTTTTATAAATCTCATCTTGCCAATTTGTTCCTTTACCAAGAACAGACGGAACAGCAAATTCGTCTCTCGGCGTTACGCCATAAACAGCAGCCAAAGCATTCTGCTGTGCAGCATATTGACTCAAAGTCATTGTATCTAACAAGTTAGTTACATTTTGAATAGAGAAATAAGAATCAAAAGTGATTTTTCCTGTTCCTTTCTTACCTCTTTTTGTAGTAATAATAACAACTCCATTCGACGCTCTAGAACCATATATAGCAGTTGCAGAAGCATCTTTCAAAATATCCATCGTTTCAATGTCATTCGGATTTAAAAAAGAGATTGGGCTCGAAGTTACGTTTCCTGTATTTGTTCCCAAATAACCTGTAACTATAGAACCTCCAGTTGCAGTATTCGCTGCATCTCCAGAAATAGGAATACCGTCTACAATATACAATGGCTCATTGGTTCCAGAAATAGAAGTAGTTCCACGTATTTTAACTGACACACTACTTCCTGGCTGTCCAGAGTTGTTCGTAACTGTTACCCCAGCAGCACGTCCTTGCAACAATTGATCTACAGATACTTGTGGAGAGTCTGCAATATCTTTAGAAGTAACAGTAGAAATAGCGCCTGTCAGATCCTTTTTCTTTACACTTCTATATCCTACATTTACCAATACTTCACGCAAATCTTCAGCGCTTAGTTTTAAAATCACGTTGAATGTTCCTCCATTTTTTATGTTGACTGTCTGTGTAACGTAGCCAATAAATGAAATAGAAAGAGTAGAATTTGCAGGTGCTTCTATAGAAAATTTCCCATCAAAATCTGTCGAGGCTACTTTTTTTGTACCTGTAACCATGATGTTGGCACCAGGAATAGACAACCCCTTCTCGTCAGATACTGTTCCAGAAACCTTTACCTGTGCTGTAATAAAATTACTGGTCAGTAACAAAAATAATATCAAAGGAACGGCTCTGTGGTCAGCCCTCCAATGAATGAAGCTAGTAATTAGTTTTTTCATAATAAGTGTTTGGTTAGTTAAATTTGTTTATTGCATAATCTTAAAGTAAATGCCAGGGAAAAGTTACTCTTAAATTATTTAACAAATCTATAACAGAGACTATTATCAAATCAATAATATTATATCATTTAATGATAATATTTTTACTATAATCGTTTTAAAAAACACATATCAAAATAAATACGAATAAAAATTGAATTATTCGCAAAGACAATACTCTAAAACAACTCAACCATGAATAAAAGCTAATGAAATCTAGAAAAGAAAACGATTTCGCTAAAAATAATATTTATAAGTGATAAAAAAGTATCACTACAAAATACGCTTCAAACCAGAAAATTCTTCACGATACTGACTTGGAGTGCAATTTTTAGTCGCTTTAAAACTGCGGTTAAAATTGGCTATATTATTAAAACCAGATTTAAAAGCAACCTCAGAAACACTCATATCTTTCTCAACCAGCCAACGTGCTGCATAACCAATTCGAATGTCATTTATGTAATTGACGAAAGTTTTTCCTGTACGTTTTTTTATAAATCGGTTAAAAGAAATGATTGACATGCTCGCCACATTTGCCACGTCTTCTAAAGTGATTTTCTCAGCAAAATGTTTTTGCACATACTCATAAACTAATTTCATTTTATCATAATCATCAAACGTATCATAATCGACGGTATAAGTCGAAAGCAGACGCTGATTTCTAGAATTGGCAAGATCATATAATAAAGACGTTATTTCAAGAAAATAATCCATCCCGTCCAGTTTTGAAAGCCTCACAAGCCTTGGCGTCAGCTCTTCGGCAGTTTTTTTTGAAAACAGAATTCCATGTATCGATCGGTTAAACATGTCCCGAATCGGATTCATAATACGTCTTGCCAGTAAAGATTCATGAAATAAATCGTTATGAAACTGAATCGTAATTTCGTGTATTTTTTTATTTGTGCATTTATTCAATTCCCACCCGTGATATAAATTCGGACCAATCAAAACCAATTCGACATTATCAATTTCTTCAATATTATCACCCACAACCCGCTTAACACCTTTTCCGTTCAGGATAAAATTAATCTCAAATTCCGGATGATAATGCACCGGAAAATCAAAACTATCTTTTACACGATCAAAAACCAAAAAGCTGTCACCCGCAGCAAGCGGTGCAATTTCTCTATAAAAATTTTTCGTAGTACCCATCTTAAAACTATTTTCAGGAAAGTAATGTGTATTTTTTGACTGCAATAATATGATATATAATTGATAAAATAATATTAATTACACTATTATCATCCGTTTATCTTTGAAAAAATTAATTATCATTTCTTTAAAAAGAATATTAATAATAAACATTAATCATTTTTAATCGAATATCTTTTTTTAGTTTTAATAATTTTAAAGAGTAATCGCTAAAGAATTTTCGAGTAATATAAACAGTAGATTTTCAAATTATAAATCATTGTATATTTATCGTTTAGCGCCATTAACAACCAATAATCCGACAATGAAAAAACATTTTATTATGCTCCTAACTGCTGTTTTGATAAGCACTTCGTGTGAATCTCAAAAAAACAACAGTAATACAATTTTGTCACTTTCAGATAAAAAAGCCACTCCAGAAACACAATCGCTTTATAAGAACCTAAATACATTAACAAAAAAAGGTTTTCTGTTTGGACACCAAGACGATTTGGCTTACGGTGTAAAATGGAAATATGAAGACGGACGAAGCGATGTAAAAGATGTCGTTGGCGACTATCCTGCTGTTTATGGATGGGATATTGCAGGTTTAGAAAATAATAAACCTAATAATATTGACGGCGTTCCTTTTGCTAAAATGAAACAATATATTATTGATGCCAATGCCAGAGGCGGAATTTCTACCATAAGCTGGCACTTTGATAATCCTGCAACTGGAAAAAATGCTTGGGATAACGTTCCTAATTCTTTAAAAACAATTTTGCCTGGTGCCGAAAATCATAAAAAATTTACTTCTTGGCTAGATAAAGCTGCGGCTTTCTTTTTGTCTTTAAAAGATAAAAACGGAAAGAGCATTCCGATACTTTTTAGACCTTTTCATGAACTTACTGGCGGATGGTTTTGGTGGGGGAAAGGAAATTGCACTCCAGAGGAATTTAAAACGGCTTGGAAATTTACAGTTGATTATTTGCAGAAAAAAGGCGTTCATAACTTGATATATGTATACAATACTGGGAGTTTTAATAGCGAAGCAGACTTTTTAGCCAATTATCCTGGAGATGATTATGCCGATATTTTAAGTTTTGATACTTATCAAAACAATGATGACCCGAATGGTGAAAAATTTATAAGTGAAGTTCAAAAACAATTTAAGATTTTAAATGAAATTTCTATTCAAAAAAACAAACCAATGGCACTGGCCGAAGCTGGTTATGAGGCCATTCCAGATCCAAAATGGTGGACGGGAACTTTACTAAAAGCAATTGGAGATTATAAAATTTCTTATGTCTTGATGTGGAGAAATCACGGCTGGCAAGAAAAAGAGCAAAAAATGCATTATTATGCGCCATTTTCTGGACAAGTAAGCGAAAAAGATTTTGTTGATTTTTACAATCTCGATCAGACTATCTTTGAAAAAGACATTCAGAAAAAATTAAAATGATCAATTAGGCGAAATATTCCAACACATAGAAACATAGATTTTATTGCTTCTCCTTTAAGTTTAAGATTAAAGAAAAAGCAAGCTTTAAAACATAGTTCTATGTGTATTATTCTAAGTGAAACGCCTTTAGTAAATTCCTAAAAGCTATGTTTCTATGTGTTAAAAATAATTTTATCAAACAAGTTAAAATAATTGCCCCAAAATAAATTACAACCTTAAAAAATAACCAATGCACGACAAAATTAGTTTAAAAGAAAAAATCGGTTACGGACTTGGAGACGCTGCTTCATCTATGTTCTGGAAAATTTTCAGTATGTATTTACTGTTTTTCTACACCGACGTTTTCGGATTGGCACCTGCCGTAGTCGGAACCATGTTTTTAATTACCCGTATCTGGGATTCTTGTTTTGACCCAATTGTTGGAATTCTGGCTGACAGAACCAAAAGCAAATGGGGAAAATTTAGACCATACTTACTTTGGGTAGCGATACCTTTTGCCGTAATTGGGGTTTTAACTTTTTACACTCCTGATTTTGACGAAAAAGGAAAAATCATTTATGCATACGTGACTTATTCATTAATGATGATGATTTATTCTTTGATCAACGTTCCTTATGCCTCACTTTTGGGCGTAATGTCATCTGATAGAAAAGAAAGAAATACACTTTCGTCTTATCGAATGGTTTTTGCTTTTGGAGGAAGTTTATTGGCACTTTGGCTAATTGAACCTTTGGTGAATTATTTTGGAGGAAATTTAAATTCTAAAACGGGCTGGCTGGCAACAATTGCCGTTTTCGGTTTAATTACCACCGCATTTTTCTGGGCTTGTTTTGCCTTTACAAAAGAAAGAATCAAACCTATTGCAGACGAACAAAACAACTTAAAAGAAGATTTAAAAGATCTTTGGAAAAACAAACCTTGGTGGATTTTATTGGGAGCAGGAATTGGAGCTTTGGTATTCAATTCAATTCGTGATGGCGCTGCGGTTTATTACTTCAAATATTATGTAAGCAATGCTGTGAATTTCGATTTTTCACTTTTCGGAACCGATTTTCATATGACACCAACTTCTATTTATCTGGTTCTAGGACAAGCAGCAAATATTATCGGAGTTATCATTGCAACGCCAATTGCCAATAAAATTGGTAAAAAGAAAACCTTTTTTGGAGCAATGGCTTTGGCAGCAATTTTAAGTCTTGTTTTCTATTTATTCGGAAAAGAAGATGTTTTCTTAATCATGAGTTTCCAAATTTTAATTAGTGTTTGTGCGGGCTGTATTTTCCCATTAATCTGGTCAATGTATGCCGACAGCGCTGACTATTCAGAATGGAAACAAGGACGCAGAGCAACAGGATTGGTATTTTCAGCATCCTCAATGTCACAAAAATTCGGATGGACAATAGGTGGAGCTGGAGCAGGATGGCTTTTAGGTTATTTTGGTTTTCAGGCCAATGTCGAGCAAACTGCAACAGCTCAAAACGGAATTCAATTAATGTTAAGCATACTGCCTGCAATAGCCGCCGCAATCTCAGTCGCTTTTATAGCATTTTACCCTTTATCAGAAGAAAAATTACAGATTATAGAACAAGATTTAAACGAAAAGAGAGATCAAAATCAATAAAAAATAAAGACATAGAAATCAATTATATGGCAACAATAACATCTTCAGTCCATTTTCAAGAAAGAAAATCGGCATTAGAAAAAGAACATAAAACGCTGATTGAGCAAAAAAATGAACCGCAAAAAATTGCAGGAAACGGTATTTACGAACGCTATAAAAACCCTGTTGTTACTGCTGCTCATGTTCCTTTAAACTGGCGTTTTGATTTTAACGAAAACACAAATCCGTTTTTACAGGAAAGAATTGGCGTAAATGCCGCTTTCAACGCTGGAGCAATGAAATGGAATGGCAAATATTTACTTGCTGTTCGTGTAGAAGGAATTGACAGAAAATCGTTTTTTGCCATTGCAGAAAGTCCAAACGGAATTGATAATTTCAAATTTTGGGATAAACCTTGCGTAATTCCGCAAACAGAAGAACCTGACACCAACGTATACGACATGCGCCTAATCAATCACGAAGACGGATTTGTTTATGGAATTTTCTGTACCGAAAGAAAAGATCCAAAAGCTCCAAAAGGCGATACAAGTTCGGCTGTTGCCAATGCTGGAATTGTTCGTTCTAAAGATTTAGTAAACTGGGAAAGACTTCCTGATTTAATTTCGAATACTGGACAGCAGCGAAATGTAGTGTTGCATCCTGAATTTGTAAACGGAAAATATGCTTTATACACACGTCCGCAAGATGGTTTTATTGATGTTGGTTCAGGCGGCGGAATTGGTTTAGGTTATGTTGAAGACATGAAAAATCCAGTTGTAAAAGACGAAAAAATTATTTTTGGAAAACAATATCATACCATTTATGAATTGAAAAATGGTTTGGGTCCAGCTCCAATTAAAACCTCAAAAGGCTGGTTACATTTAGCCCACGGAGTTCGTAATACGGCTGCAGGATTACGCTACACTTTATACATGTTCATGACCGATTTGAATGATATTTCGAAAGTAACACATGTTCCTGCAGGACATTTTATGGGACCTGAAGGAATTGAAAGAGTTGGCGATGTTTCGAATGTTTTGTTTTCTAACGGATGGATTGAAGGCGAAAACGGAACAGTTTACATATATTATGCTTCGTCTGACACAAGAATGCATGTGGCAGTTTCTACAGTTGATAAATTGGTTGATTATGTGATTAATACGCCAGCAGATACTTTTATTTCTGCAGGTTCAGTTCAAACGATTATTAATCAAATCGAAAAAAATAACGCAATCTAAAAATACCGTGTCATTACAAATAAAGCTTTTAAAATCGGAACTAACTGCAGAACTGGATTCCATTCTAAATTATTGGTCGCAACGAACTATTGATGAGAAAAATGGTGGTTTTGTTGGTCAAATCGATTTTAACGATCATCTGATTGCCCATGCCGAAAAAGGTTCGGTTTTAAACGCCCGAATTCTTTGGACATTCTCTGCCAGCTACAAAACCACAAAAAACAAAAACCACAAAAAACTGGCAGAAAGGGCATTTGAGTTTCTTGTAGCTTACTTTTATGACACCCAATTTGGAGGTCTTTTTTGGAGTATTAATGAGGATAAAACTCCAAAAGACACCAAAAACCAGATTTATGCTTTAGCCTTTGCGATTTATGGATTGTCTGAATATTATTCGATTTCAAAAGAAGAAAAAGCTTTAGAAATTGCTAAGAAACTGTATCTAAAAATTGAGGAACACAGTTACGATCCTATAAACAAAGGATATTTTGAAGCTTTCACAAGAGATTGGCAACCCATTGAAGATTTGCGATTGAGTGCAAAAGATGCCAATGAAAAGAAAACCATGAATACACATCTTCACATTATTGAAGGTTATGTGAATTTATATAAAGTTTGGAAAGATGAAAAACTGCTTGCTACTATTATCGAATTACTAGAAACCATCGAAAAATATTTTATCAATACTGAAACGGGACATTTGCGTTTGTTTTTTGATGAAAATTGGAAAGAAAAACCAGATGTTATTTCATACGGGCATGATATTGAAGCAGCTTGGCTTTTACAGCAATGCGCCGAAATTTCAGAAAATGAAACTTTGATTGCCAATTATAAAAAACATGCCATTCAAATTGCAGAGGCAACCAAAGAAGGTTTAGATGCTGATGGTGGTTTATGGTACGAATTTGATCCTAAAAAAAATGAGTTAATTGCCGAAAAGCATTGGTGGCCACAGGCTGAGGCCTTAATTGGTTTTTATAATGCTTATCAATTAACAGGAAAAGAGGAATATCTGGATATTGTTTACAAAAACTGGAAATTCATAAAAAAACACATGATCGACCGGCAAAACGGAGAATGGTATTGGGGAATTTATGGCGATTATAGTATAATGAAAAAAGACAAAGCTGGATTCTGGAAATGTCCCTATCACAATGGCCGTGCTTGCCTAGAACTTATTCATCGAATTGAGAATTAAGGTTTCAAATAAAAATCAAAACGTCTTACAGAACGTAAAGCCCTAGCCCCGATAGAAGCGGCATCCTTTTATGGTGGGGTTCACCATAAAAGATATAGCGTATAGCGGGATTAGCTCCTTAAAATATAAATTATGAAAAATAGATTCTTTAAAACCCTTTCATTGGCCTTAATTTTTACTGCAATTGCTTGTCAGGCGCAGGAGAGAATAACCGTAAAAGGAAATGAATTTTACAAAGGTGATAAACCGTACGCTTATATTGGTACCAATTATTGGTATGGAAGTATGTTGGCTTCTAAAAAAATAGGCGATCGTAAAAGACTTTTGCGCGAATTGGATTTAATGAAGAAAAACGGAATCGATAATTTACGGGTTTTAGTTGGTGCTGATGGAGGAAAATATGATTTTACAGTTCGTCCAGCACTGCAATATGAACAAGGAAAATACGACGAAGATTTATTGGATGGATTGGATTTTCTGATTAACGAAATGAGCAAACGCGGTATGTACGCCGTTTTATACTTGACCAATAACTGGGAATGGTCAGGCGGAATGTCGCAATATTTGGAATGGAATGGTAAAGGTCCAGTTCCTGTTCCGAATATTCCGCCGAATACTTGGCCACAGTTTATGTCGTACACAGAACAATTTCATAGCTGTGAACCTTGTATAGAAGCCTTAAATAATCATGTGAAGTTTATTATTGGAAGAACAAATGCTTATTCTAAAAAGAAATATAACGAAGACAACACGATTATGTCTTGGCAAGTTGGAAACGAACCTAGACTTTTTACAGTAGAAAATGAAGCTAAATTCACAAAATGGCTCAATAACATTGTGGATTTGATTGATAGTTTAGACAAAAACCATTTGGTTTCTACAGGTTCTGAAGGAAAAAATAGTTCGAACGACAGCATGGAAATCTTCGAAAGAACACATCAAAATCAGAACATTGATTATTTGAC
Source organism: Flavobacterium movens (assembly GCF_039581425.1). Lineage (NCBI taxonomy): Bacteria > Pseudomonadati > Bacteroidota > Flavobacteriia > Flavobacteriales > Flavobacteriaceae > Flavobacterium > Flavobacterium movens. Next base: position 121,185 of record NZ_JBCPXY010000002.1, on the reverse strand, counting down.
AATGCATATCTGGCCAAAAAACTGGAATTGGTTTAAAGCTGATAATGCCGAAGCGACAATGCCAAAAACTATTGAAAACGCTGGTAAATACATTGACGATCATATAAAAGTGGCAAACAATCTGAAAAGACCTATTATCATTGAAGAATTTGGACTTCCGAGAGAAAATGAAAATCTGAATGCGGGAGCATCTTCTGTTTACAGAAATCAATTTTACAGCTACATTTTTGGAAGAGTCGCTGAAAGCGTTAAAAATAATGGTCCGTTAAGAGCTGCCAATTTCTGGGGTTATGGCGGTGAAGGAAAAGCAATTCACCCAGACGGAAAATGGAATCCCGGAGAGCCTTTTACAACAGATCCTCCACAAGAACCACAAGGGTTAAATTCTGTTTTTAACGGAGATAAATCAACATTGAAAATTGTAAAAGATTATAATTTGGAATTGAAAAAATAAAATAAGAAACATCCCAACTTTCTGTAGAGACGCACCGCAGTGCGTCTTATACACAAAGAATATCCTGAACGTAAACTGGACGTAGACGCACTGCAGTGCGCCTCTACAGAATAACAAAATCGAAATTTGATAAAAAAGCACAGCATGAAAAATATATTTATTCTTTTTTGTTTTTTATTTCTGAACATCTCTTTTTCACAAAAGAAACAAGACTTTATTCTGAAATCTCCCGACGGAAAAATCGAAGTTAAAATTGCTGTACATGATAAAATCTCTTGGTCAATTTCTCATGAAAAAGATTTGATTTTGGCTACGTCTGAAATATCGATGACTTTATATCAAAATGAGGTTTTAGGAAAAAATCCAGTTGTTTTAAATTCAAAAAAAGAAAGTGTAAATACTTCTTTTGAAACACCTTTTTACAAAAAGAAAACCGTAAAAGATCAATACAACAAACTGATTCTAAATTTTAAAAATGATTTCGCTCTCGAATTTCGTGTTTTTGATGATGGGGCAGCGTATCGATTCATCACAAAAAAGAAAAAAGAGATTACGGTTAAAGACGAAGAAGTGGTGCTGAATTTCGACAAAGATTATAATACTTTAATGCCGTATGTACGTGATTTAAGAAATCCGAAAGATCAGTTTATATCTTCGTTTGAATCGCATTATGAAAACAAAAAAGTAAGTGAATTTTCTAAAAACACACTGGCTTTTCTTCCATTTCTAATTGATTATAAAAACCATAAAAAAGCCGTTTTCTTAGAAGCTGATCTAGAAGATTATGCGGGACTTTTTGTAACCAATAATAAAAATAAAACTGGCTTTGAATCTCGTTTTTCTAAATACCCGACTCAAGAAACCAACGGCGGTTTTAATTACCTCAACAAACTGATTACAGAAAGAGCCGATTATTTAATAAAAACAAAAGGAACGAGAACTTTTCCGTGGAGAGCGATTGTCATTTCTGAAAATGATGCGGCTTTGGCCAATAATGATATGGTTCAGAAATTAGCAGAACCTTCTAGAATAAAGGATATTTCATGGATAAAACCAGGAAAAGTAGCTTGGGATTGGTGGAACGACTGGAATATTTACAACGTAGATTTTAAAGCTGGAATTAATACGCAGACGTATAAATATTATATTGATTTTGCTTCTAAAAACAAAGTCGAATACGTGGTTTTGGATGAAGGCTGGAGTATCGAAACCGACATTATGAAACACAATCCAAATGTCGATTTGGAAGCTTTAATCGCTTACGCGAAAGAACGAAACGTTGGCATTATTTTGTGGGCTTCGTGGATGGCTTTGCATGAAAATATTGATGGTGTTTTTGACAATTATGCAAAACTAGGCATAAAAGGCTTTAAAGTAGATTTTATTGACCGTGATGATGCCAAAATGGTAAATTCAGTTTATGATATTGCACAAAAAGCAGCCAATCATAAATTGATAATCGATTTTCACGGAATGTACAAACCAACTGGAATTCAGAGAACATATCCAAATATTTTAAACTTTGAAGGTGTAAAAGGCTTAGAAAACAATAAATGGACACCAAATGATGATGTTCCGTTATACGATACCACAATTCCGTTTATTAGAATGATGGCGGGTCCAATGGATTATACGCCAGGCGCTATGCGAAATGCTACAAAAAGCGAATTCAAGCCAAGTCATTCAACTCCAATGAGTCAAGGAACAAGATGTCATCAATTGGCATTGTACACTATTTTTGAAGCACCTTTACAAATGATGGCAGATAGCCCTACTGCATATATGAAGGAACAAGAAAGCACTGATTATATCGCTAAAGTTCCAACTACTTTTGATGAAACGGCCGTTCTTGATGGTGAAGTTGGAAAATACGTTTCTATTGCTAGAAGAAAAGGAAACACTTGGTACTTAGGCGCAATAACAAATTGGGATTCTAGAGAAGTAACAATTGATTTTTCTTTCCTTGAAAAAGGCAAAAAATTCCAAGCCGAAATCTTCTCAGATGGATTAAACGCAGATAAAGCTGCAACTGATTATAAAAAAGAAGTCCTTACCGTTGACTCTACTACTAAACTAAAATATCGTTTAGCAAACGGTGGAGGATTGGCGATGATTATTAAATATTGAGAAAATGTTTTTTGTAAGATGTAAAATGTAGAAATGTCAATTGCACATAAAAAAAACGACAGGTTTAAAAAACCTGTCGGTTTTAATATTCGTGATGTTAACCAGACGTAGACACAGTAAGGCCTCTACAATTATGCGTGTCCACCATTTCACAATTCACATTTCACAATTTCACAATTTACAATTAAGATAATATCTTCTCAATCGCATTCAATTCATCTTGCGAAAATTCAGTATTCTGCAAACAGTCAATATTATTGCACAATTGCTTTACAGAACTCGCTCCAATTAAAACAGACGTAATTCGCTTATCTTTTTGCAACCAAGCCAAAGCCATTTGCGCCAAAGACTGATTTCTATTCTGAGCAATTTCATTCAGCTGAATTAATTTCTGAATTCTTTCCTGCGTCACCTCATCTTCTTTCAAATGCCCATTTGGATTATGAGCTCGTGAGTTTTCAGGAATTCCTTTTAAATATTTATCCGTTAAAAGTCCTTGTGCTAAAGGTGAAAAAGCAATACAGCCTACTCCTTTTTCTTCTAAAACATCTAACAAGCCGTTTTCTACCCAACGTTCCAACATGGAGTATTTTGCTTGATGGATCAAACAAGGCGTTCCCAATTGCTTTAAAACATCGACCGCAACTCTGGTTTGTTCAGCAGAATAATTACTGATTCCAACGTACAAAGCTTTTCCACTTCTAACAGCGTGATCCAAAGCCATCATGGTTTCTTCAATCGGTGTTTCTGGATCTGGGCGATGTGAATAAAAAATATCGACATAATCAATGCTCATTCTTTTCAAACTCTGATCTAAACTTGACAATAGATATTTTCTCGAACCCCAATCTCCATAAGGACCTTTCCACATGGTATAACCTGCTTTCGTAGAAATCACGATTTCATCACGAAGATTTCCCTGAAAATTATGCCATAAGATTTTACCAAAGTTTTCCTCAGCAGAACCTGGAACTGGTCCGTAATTATTCGCCAAATCAAAATGAGTAATTCCTTTATCAAAAGCTTCAATGGCAATACTTTCGGCATTTTCAAAATTATCAACCGAACCGAAGTTGTGCCATAATCCTAAAGAAATTTCAGGAAGCAGCAAACCGCTTTTTCCACATCTGTTATATTTCATTGTTTTAATTTAAAAGTTGAAGTTTTAATAGATTTTAAAAATACAAAAAACTCCCGCAGATTTAGCAGATTTTGGAGATTAAAAAAATCTACTTGATCTGCTAAATCTGCGGGAGAAAATTAAAAACATCATTCATTTTAATTTTTGTAAATTTGTTTAAATAATAAAAACTATGGAAAATAACTGGCAAAATTTAATTTCGATAAACCAAGATATTAGGTTTGGGAAACCTATAATTAATGGAACCAGAATCTGTGTTTCTGATATTCTCTCATGGTTATCTACAGGAATGTCTTTTGAAGAAATCATTGAAGATTTTCCTGAATTAAAAAAAGAGCACATTCTTGCTGCGTTAAGTTTTGCTGCTAACAGAGAAAATATTACGAAAATAATAGCAGCGTAATGAAGTTACTTCTGGATGCAAATATCTCATGGAGAATAATTAAATTAGTTGAAAATACTTTTTTCAATTGTTTACATGCTAATGATATTCCAGTAAATCAACCAGCAAAAGATATTGAGATTTGGCAATTTGCGAAAGTAAATAATTTAACTATTTTGACTCATGATGATGATTTTGAAAAGTTATTACTTTTAAAAGGAGCCCCTCCAAAAGTTATAATTCTAAAAACTTTCAATAAAAACACTAAACAAATAGCTGAAATTTTGTTCTCAAAAAAGCATATAATCGAATCGTTTATAACTAATACTGAACTAATGATTCTAGAAATTTACTAAGTGCTTATTAATTCATATAAACAATAAATCCGACCAATTTCAAAAAACGGTCGGATTTATTGTTTATATAAAAGCTAAACCAAACTATATTGTTTATTCTAAATCATGAATTCTTTTCAGTTTGAAAGAAAAATAAATGTAAAAAATACCGCTTGCGATGAAAGCAAAAGCAGTCCAATATACTATTGAAAGTCCTGCAAAAATAGGATTCCATAATAATAAAAAGGAGAACAACACTCCCAAAATCCCTAATCCTAAAAGATTTTTCCAATCCGGAACAGAATAACTTTTTAAATTAAAAGCCATAAAAATAGCCATTATAGAACGAAACAAAATAGCTAATCCAACATAAAGCGGCAAAAGGGTTACCGAAACTAACGGATTAGCAATTAATACTATTCCAACACCCAAACCTATAATTCCTGATACCAGTGTCCAACCCCAATTGTCTATTTTTTTTCTGTTTGAAAGTGCAAAAATAATTTCAAAAATTCCGCTGACCAGAAACGACACACTAAATAAAAATGCCAATGTTAAATATGCTTTTACAGGTGTGGCAAAAGACCAAAATCCGATGATTACAAAAAGTATTCCCACTAATAACGGAATGTACCAATAATCAATTGCTGCTTTCACTTTTTTAAATAAAGAATGTTCCATAATACTATTTTAAAATCTTGCCTACTCTATAAAGTTTTCAGCTTACCTTTAATTACCAAAAAATATTTTTAATTGGCTGTCTATCAAAGATAAGACAAAAGCGTAAACCAAAACACTTTTTCCATAATAAAATACTGACATATAAACACTTAACAAATCAATAGCCTCCAGCTTTAGCTGGATGAAAACATAATCACAATGAAAAGGGCTTTAGCCAAACTTTACAGGTTTGACTCAAGCCCTCTCTAACTTCAGATCTTATTTCCCTAGCTAAAACTAGCGACTATTCAAAAAACTTTGCGACTCTGCTCCCGATAGCTATCAGGATTGCGAGATTAAAAAACGCTGAACCTTTGTCACTTTGCTTCTTTGTCCCTCAAAAAAGCTACTCTTTAATTTCAAAAGCACTCTGCAAACCTTTATCAGAGCTTCCTCCAACCATGATTTTAAACGTTCCAGGTTCTACCAAATAATTTCCTTCATTATCATAAAACCCAAGTTCCTTATCGGTTAAAGTAAAGCTTATCGTTTTAGTTTCACCTTTTTTCAAATTAACCAATTCAAAACCCTTCAATTCTTTTATTGGCCGAACGATACTTGCAAATTCATCATGAATGTATAATTGCACCACTTCTTTTCCATCATAATTTCCTGAATTTGTAACCTCAACGCTTACCTGAACTTTTTCACCTTTTGCGAAAGCCGTTTTATTCAACTTCAAGTTTTTATAATCGAAAGTCGTGTAGCTTAAACCAAAACCAAACGGAAACTGAGGCGTTTTCTCCACATCCATATAATGCGACCAGAAAACATTTTTATCACTGTCAGTTGGTCTTCCTGTGCTGTATTTGTTGTAATAAATTGGAACTTGCCCAACATTTCTAGGAAACGACATTGGCAATTTACCACTCGGATTATAATCTCCGTATAAAACCTGCGCAATTGCATTTCCAGCCTGCGTACCTAAATGCCAAGCTTCTACAATTGATGGAACATTTTCTGCAGCCCATGGAATACTCAACGGACGGCCATTATTTAAAACCAAAACCACATTTGGATTTGCTTTATAGATTTCTTCTAATAATTCCTGCTGTAAACCTGGCAGATTCAAATCAGTTCTGCTTCTTCCCTCACCACTTTGAAAACCGTATTCACCTAAAACCATCACCACAACATCGGCATTTTTTGCTGCTGCTTTTGCAGCTTCAAATCCGCTTTTATCTGTTGCATTGAAAACGGTTTCAGTTAAGAAAGTCGCTTTTTGTTTTAATAAATCAGCTCCTTTTTCAAAAGTTAGCTGATTGCCTTTATATTGCTGCATTCCTTCTAAAACCGAAACGGCAGTATCATCAGAAGCCGCAATTCTCCAGCTTCCCAACGGACTGTTTTTATCATTTGCCAATGCTCCAATCAAAGCAATTTTCTGTCCAGATTTCTTTAGCGGAAGCAGATTTTTTTCATTTTTTAACAAGACAATAGATTTTTTCGCCATATCCAAAACGCCTTCGTTGTTCGCTTTGCTTCCAACAACTTCTTTTTCGCGTTTTTCATCACAATATCTGTACGGATCATCAAATAAACCCAATTCAAATTTGACGCGTAAAATTCTGCGAACCGCATCATCTACCAAAGATTCTTTTACTTTTCCAGATTTTACCAGATCAACCAATTTTGCAACATATAAATACGATTCCATATCCATATCAGAACCTGCAATCACTGCTTTTGCTGTTGCATCGGCTTCGTCTTTTGCATAACCGTGAGCGATCATTTCGCGAATCGAAGCATAATCAGAAATCACAAATCCGTCAAACTTCCATTTTCCTTTTAAAATATCTCTCTGCAAAAAGGCGCTTCCAGTCGCAGGAACACCGTTCAAAGTATTAAACGAATTCATAAACGTACGAACTCCAGCGTCGACCGTTGCTTCAAAAGGAGGCAAAACCGAATTGTACAATTTCGAATTGCTAATATCAACTATATTATATTCCAATCCTGCTTCAACATAACCGTAAGCCGCAAAATGTTTCGCACAAGCCGCGATCGTATTTACTTTAGCCAAATCAGCAATGGTTTCTCCTTGAAAACCTTTAACTCGTGCATATCCAATTTTACTTCCTAAGTATGGATCTTCTCCCGAGCCTTCCATCACACGTCCCCAACGCGCGTCGTTCGCAACGTCAACATTTGGTCCAAAAGTCCAATTGATTCCAGATGCCGAAGCTTCATCTGCTGCAATCGCCGCCGATTTTTTAATTGCTTCTAAATCCCAACTTGCCGCTTCTGCCAGCGGAATCGGACTTAACGTTTTATAGCCATGTATTACGTCAAAACCAATAATTAACGGAATTCCCAAACGGGTTTCTTCCACCGCAATTTTCTGCACCGCACGAACTTCTTTCACACCACGAACCGTCAACATCGACCCAACCAATCCTTTTCTTAAATGTTCGTATTTTAACTCAGCTGTTCCGCCTTTTGGCGCAGGTCCTGTAACATCCCAAAAGCCATTATATTGGTTCATCTGCCCTACTTTTTCCTCCAATGTCATTAACGGTAAGAGCAAATCAATACGCTGCTCAACAGTTTTATTCTTATCCAGATACGGCTTTTTTTGTGCATTCATATTTCCAACAGTAAACAGGGAAAATACCCCAATAATTAGTATTTGTTTATTTTTCATTGTGGTTTAGTTAGTTTTTTTTCTAAGGTTCTATCCCGATAGCTATCGGGACTGAGACGCTAAGATTCTAAGTTTTTATATTTTGGCGTGCCCCGCTGAAAAAAGCGGGTCGGGCTATCCGTTTCAAGTCCTCGCCTGTTCGTTCCTCACGGCTGTGGGCTTTCCACTTCTATCCCTCACGCAAACGGTCTCAAAAGAACGTTTTGGTCATCTTGTCATCCTGAAGAACGAAGGATAACACTAGAAGATCCGCATAGAACTCCGCTAATCTTTGTAGAGTTACATGTATGATCCTTCGTTCCTCAGGATGACAAACTTTGTGTCTCACTTTGCAGGCTTCGACTTCGCTCAGCCTGACAAAGCAAATCAAAATCTAAAATCTTGCTTCTTTCTTCTTTATAGACTCACTCAGAAACAAAACAAGAAGCAGGCAAATTCGCTTTATTAAACAAATCTGACTGAATCGTATTTCCCCATGCAAATCTCACTTTTGCTGGAGAAGCTACTTTTTTACTTGTCACAATCACTTCGTTATTTTTAATCGAAGCTTCGGTTGGATAGAAGATTCCATCTATTCCCGCAACCTCAAATTGATTCGATTTTTTGTCTTTAAAGTATAATCCGGCTCCGTAGTCAAAAGAAACGGTTACTGTATTTTTATCCACTTTAATCCCTTTAAAAAGTGGTCCATTAACCAAATTAGAATTGGTTTTGTAAGTTTCTGCCAAAGCCAGATTCGCTAAACGAATTCCAACCGATTTTTTATTTTTTGGATGAATATCAATCGTATCCGAAATATCACTGATTACCACCATTCCTGTTTTCGAAACTTCTTTCAATAATTTTCTCTGCGAGTCTCTAACTGTTACATTTGAAAAATTGTTCTTTCCTGTCTTAAATGGTGCAATCTGAACATAATAAAAAGGGAAATCGTCTTTCCATTCTTTTCTCCATGAAGTAATTAAAGCCCCCAAAGTTTTATCATAAACCAAAGAACCTACATTCGACTCTCCTTGATACCAAAGCGTTCCTGCAATTTTAAATCCTATGATTGGATAAATCATGGCGTTGTAAGCTCTTCCAGGCTGTCTTGGTCCATATTCTTGCTCGTTCAATTTTTTGGCATTTTCCAATAAAATCGGATCGTTATTTACGACTTCTGCAGGCATCCAAATTTCTGCGGGAGTTCCGCCCCAATTTGAAGAAATTAATCCGATTGGGACATTTTTCAAATCTTCGCGCAAGCGTTTTGCAAAAAAGTAACCAACAGCGCTAAAATATTTCATGGTTTCAGGAGTCGATTCTGTCCAATTTCCCAGCAAATTATTCTGCGGATTTTCAGCTGTCAATTTTGGAACTGTGAAAAAACGAATATTAGGATTTGTAGCATTTTTCATTTCTTCTTCGCCATCGTCAATTCCCCAGCTCACCGACATTTCCATATTCGATTGTCCAGAACAAAGCCAGACTTCGCCAATTAAAATATTTTTTAAAACCACTTCATTGTAGCCTTTTATCGAAATTGTAAACGGTCCGCCCGCTTCTGGAGTTTTAATGGTAATTTCCCATTTTGCCTGATTATTCGCAACAGTTTTATATTCCTGATTATTCCAGCTAGAAATTAGTTTGATTTCTTCTTTTGGATTCGCCCAACCCCAAATTTTCACTTGAGAGTTGCGCTGTAAAACCATATTATCACCAAAAATATTCGGAAGCGACACATTTGCCTTCATAGTACTGGAAATCAATAGAAAGAAAACAAACTTAAAAATATTATTTTTCATTTAGCAACTTCTTTAAAAATGGGCCATATTCCTCTGCCAAAACCTTATGATCTGCCACATCTGGATGACCTGAACATCCATTTGGTATCATTGGCTTGAACTTGAAAATCTGAATTGATTTGTGTGATTTATCATCCGCAAAAGCGTTCTTAACTTTATTCAGACAATCTTCAAAAACAACTGCTCTTTCTCCGCCAACCATTGGACTATTTGTAATTACAATCTGTGTATTCGGATTGTGTTTGTAAAGCATTTTGATGAAGTCGATATAATTCGAAACATACTTTTCTGGATTAAATGGCAAGCGTTCTTTTTTACCATCTCCACCAGAAAAATCATTTGTTCCTAAGGCAATGCTGATAATGTCGGGTTGAAACGCAAAATCATATTTCGGTTTTGAAACCTCTTTTGTTAAATATAAATTTGGATAAACATCTGGCATTATGGCTTCGTCTTTATGCTCATCGTTCCAATTTCTGTACATTCCGATTCCCGAAACACAGCTCATCAAATAATCGACGCCAATTGTTCTCGAAAGTGTTGGCCCATAAGCATAATACCCATTATGATGATCCATATATTCTCCTTTATCACAAGGAACATCAGACGGATCGCTCGCAGCACCACAAGTAATAGAATCACCTATGAACTCAATTTTCTTTTTCTTTTGAAATGAAATTGTAGTCAGTTTTGCAGTTGTTCCAGCAAACAAAATATTGCCACTTTGCGCTTCTGTATTTTTGTAGATTTCAAGTCGATGTTCTTTTTGCTTAGAAGCGACATCGATTGGAAATGATTGAATTGGCCCTTTTTCAATTCTTATCTTTCCCAGATATTTTCCATCTAGAACTAGTTGAACATAGTTATGATGTTCGTATGAATCAACGCTTTGAAGAGATATTACGCATTCTTTTCCAGTAAAATTAAAAGCAACCGAAGAAGCCGTTCCAATTAAAATAACCTGATCGTTTTGAAGTTTATCAATTCGACCTTGGTATAAAAAAGTTTTATTAGAATTTTGAGTTTGTGAATTCGAAATCAGAGAAATCAGCAAAAACGAAATTAAAACAGCTATTTTTTTGGGAAACATAGTTTATTTGTTAAAATATAAATACGATTCACAAATATATTGGAAAGAGATTATCCAAAAAGATACTAAAATGTCAAAAAGTAATAAAAAAACACCACATAAACACATCATTCCAACCGTTATAGATGTCAATTCTTACATCTATCATAAAAACCAACAATTTAGAACTATCTTTAGCGTTTAATACTTTTACAATCTGCAAAAATGAAAGTCTTAGTCGTAATTTTTTTATTGTTTTTTGTCACTCTTTCTTCCTTCAATTTAAAAAAGGAAAAAGATCAAATTCAAAACAATATATCTCAAACCGAAATCAATCGCGATTCAATAATTGTTTACGCAAAAAAATATTTAGGCACGCCTTATGTTTATGCCAGCAGTAATCCGAAAAAAGGTTTTGACTGTTCGGGTTTTGTGAGTTATGTTTTTAAAAATTTTGGAATGACTCTCCCTAGAAGTTCAAGCGGTTATAAAAACATAGGCAAGACTTTAAAACCAGAAGAATTTAAAGTGGGAGATATTTTAGTTTTCTATGGATATAAAAATAGGAATATTGTTGGTCACATCGGGATAATTTGTGAGGCCAACGGAATGCAGTCAAAATTTATTCATGCCTCATCAGGAAAAGCACAACAGGTCACTATAACAGCACTAGATACAGAACATTACACCAAACGTTTTTATAAATGTGTTGATGTTTTATCGAAGTAGTTTTTTTAGCCACGAATTACACAAATTTATCTTTTGCCACTCCCGATCGCTATCGGGATAAAAAGATTAGCACAGATTTTTTATAATCATTTTAATCCTTTAATCTGTGGCTTTATTTTTTTTGATTGCAATACTTATAAAAATTTAATTCGTGAAAATTTGTGTAATTAGTGGCGAACTTAAATTATTCTTCAGTTAAGAGTTTAATCAAACTTTCATCTCTTCCGTAAATATCTTTATAGAAATTTAGATTGCCTTCGCGATCAACCCACGCAGTAAAATAACCAATATAAACTGGAACTTTTTTCTTCAACGTATACCAGCTTTCCTTTCCTGCGTGCATGGCTTTATCAATTCTTTCTGGATTCCATGCTGGATCAGGTTTTAGTAATTCAATTGCTAATTCTCTAGGTTTTGCAACACGAACACAACCGTGGCTAAACGCTCTGCTTTCTCTTTCAAACAAACTTTTTGAAGGCGTATCGTGCAGATAAATATTGCTTGAATTTGGAAATAAAAACTTCACCAGACCAAGTGAATTATTTTTACCTGGAAGCTGACGAACAGCGCCATTATTCCACTCTAAGTTTTTCTTTTGCAAATAATTTTTATCCCTAGCCATTCCGGGTTTAATTTCAGCTTTGATAATACTTGGCGGAACATTCCAATACGGACTGAAAACAATATTGCTCATCATTCCGCTAAAAATTACGGTTTTTGTCAATGCCCTTCCCACTACAACTGCAGATGTAAATGCGATTTTTCCATCTTCAATTATATACAATTTAAATTCAGGAATATTAACCTCTATGTACTTCTGCCCTTTTTCTAACTCAGGATCAATCCATCGACAGCGTTCCATATTGGCAATAATAGTTTTAATTCGGTCTGAAACTGGAATGTTCAAGTCATTTATATGCTCCAATAAAATGGTGTTTTTGGGTACATAACCATGACGTAATTCATAGTTTTTTAAGGCTTTCATTAAAACCGTATCGCAAACTGCGCTTTTGGTATCTTCCTTAAGATCTTTGGTTATAAAAAGTCGTTCTCTAATCTGTGTAATAACAGCAGACGAATCGCCTAATTTTAAACTTTTATAATCTTCTCCCGCCTCAATAGTTTTCCAGCCTCCATTTTTCTCTATTTCTCTATATTCTTTAAGAGCATCGCGAAGCTTATAATATTGGCTAAACATCTTTCTTTTCTTATCATCCAAAATCGTTGATTTCTTAAAGATCGAATCTGAAAGCACTTGGTAATTCAGTTTTTTACGAGGTAAAAGCCATTCCAAAGAGACTACTGTTTTTTCGTCAAAACCACCTACTTTTTCACCATAATAGTAATATAAATTAGAAAGAAGCAGATCGGTATCTTCTTTTGAAAGTTTGGTATTTACGTTATTATCAAAAACAGAACTTAATTGCTCATTATAAGGATAATTGGCTTTTAAGCCTTCTTGATCCAAATTTTTATATTGATTGAACAATGTATTGGCAAATTCGACAATTCCTTTGTTGTCCTGCCACAATTGAGTCGATTTGTTTTTTTGATATAAAGCGGTTACATCATTTTTAAACTTATCCAATTTCGGATAACTTTCATAAAACTTAGCAATGCGAACGCTATCGATTGTAAGTTTTAATTCAGGGATTTTTTCAACCGTTTTTATCGAATTTTCCTCTTTTTTATCAGCTTTCGAATTACACGAAAAAACAGCAAAAAAAACAATAGCAATAACAGGCGTATACCAGATTTTCATAACTCAAAATTTTTGATTAAAAGTAGAAAAAATTCTATTAAAACAAAGAACTCAATGTTAAATCTTAAGCCTTATTTTTTTGAAGTTTAAGCGGTTAATAAAAATAAAAAGCTCCAAACAATTTACATGTCTGGAGCTTTCGCCATATAACCAACCTATTAAAATTCTAATTAAATAACAGTACCTTTTAAAGTAAGTACTTTTGGCGCTGTTTCGGCACTAGTTGTTACAGTAACTGTTTTTGTAAAAGCACCTTTGTTTGCAGCATTGTAAGTCGCAGTAACTTTTCCAGATTTACCAGCCTGAATTGGTTCTTTTGTGTAATCTGTTGCTGTACATCCGCAAGATCCTTGCACATTTGTAATCACTACAGCCGTTTTTCCAGTATTTTTAAATTCATAAACAATTGCTTTTGGAGTTCCTTGGGGAATTTGCCCAACATCAATTGTTTCTGCTTTCCAAGCAATTGTAGAAGCTGCAGTTCCAGAAACTTCAGTTTCTGAAACTAAAGATTGTACTGGAGCAATTGCTGAAAAAGACATTAGGCCTAAAGCCAAAGCTAACATCGAAATTTTGATCATTTTCATAACGGATATATTTAAAATGGTTTATAGTTCATTTTGATATTACAAAGGTAATTCAGACAAATTCATATCGCTGTTAACTGGTTTCAAACGTTTGTTAATGACTTGTTAACCGCCCGTTTTTAAGCCAAAATTGATTAATATTACAGTCTCAAAATTCTTTATTCTTGAAAATTAATAAACTTAACAGCATCATTATCTTAGGATTGGTAGCTATCATCAGTATTTTGGTGGCACAATTGCTTTGGACAAAAGAGGCTTTTACAATCGAACAAAAAAAACTGAGCCAAAAAGCGCATATTGCTTTGCTAGAAGTAGCTAAAAAATTATACGAAGGAACCAACCACGAACTTCCTGTTCAAAATCCAGTTCAAAAAATTGCAAACGATTATTATATTGTAAATGTGGATAATGAATTTGAACCCGATATTTTAGAGTTTTATCTGAAAACGGAATTCAAAAAAATGAATATCACCACCGATTTCGAATACGCGATGTACAACTGCCAAAGTGACGAAATGATTTATGGTGATTATATTTCGCTTTATAAGAAAAAAGCAGAATGTAAAAAAACTGTTTACTTCCCAAAACATAAAAATTTGGTTTATTATTTTGCTGTACGTTTTCCTAATGAGACAACTTATCTTTTTAGTTCAATGCGCTTTTGGTTTATTCTTTCAACTGCATTGATTCTGATTTTATTGATTTACGTTTATTCAATTTTTAAACTTTTACAGCATAAAAAATATTCAGAATTGCAGCGTGATTTCATTAATAATATGACGCATGAATTTAAAACACCTTTGGCTTCCATTCTGATTGCGTCAAAATATCTGATTGAACAAAAACCAATAAAAGAAGATAAAAAACTGTATACTTATACCGACATTATTATCAATCAAGGAAATAAGTTAAATAGTCATATCGAAAAGATTCTAAATATTGCAAAGTCTGATTATGCTCCTTTAGAACTTAAAAAAGAAAATATTTTAATGGTTCCGCTTATTGAAGAAGCAATAGAAAACATTAAATTAAAATATCCTGAAGCCTCTATTGTAATTGAAACAGTTTCAAAAGAATATTTAATTGAAACAGATACTTTTCATTTTGCTAATTTAATTTACAATTTGCTGGATAATGCAATTAAATACTGTAATGAAAAGCCAGAGGTTACAATAAAAATCATCGAAAACAATACCTGTTTAAAATTGGAGTTTACTGATAATGGAATTGGAATTAATCCTAAAAAAATATCTTTTATCTTTGATAAGTTTTACCGCGTTCAGAACGAAAAAAGTAACGAAGTGAACGGATTTGGACTTGGTTTATATTATGTAAAAGAAATCTGTAATCTTCAAAACTGGAAAATAAAAGCCGAAAATAATCCAGAAAAAGGTATCACTATAACTTTATCAATTCCTTATAAAAAATGAGAAATTTCAAAATACTATATGCCGAAGATGATGAAACCCTAGCGTTTTTAACCAAAGATAATTTGGAGCAAAACAATTACGAGGTAATACATTGTTCAGACGGAAAATCAGCTTTGAAAATTTTTGAGGAAGAAGAATTCGATATTTGCATTTTTGATATTATGATGCCAAAAATGGACGGTTTTGAACTTGCCGAAGCGGTTCGAAAAATTGATCTTGATGTTCCAATTATTTTTCTTTCTGCCAAAACTTTAAAAGAAGATCGCATTAAAGGCTTGCGTTTAGGAGCTGATGATTATCTGGTAAAGCCTTTCAGTATTGAAGAATTACTTTTAAAAATTGAAATTTTCTTAAAACGTTCACAGAAAAATATTCCGACTGCAAAAACGATTTACGAAGTTGGTAAATATCAGTTTGACACCAAAAATTTCATTCTTTTCAATGATGAAGAAAAAGTTGGTTTAACACAGCGTGAAGCCGAATTATTGAAACTTTTTCTAGACCATAAAAATTCCGTTTTGAAAAGAGAACAGATTTTAACTTCGTTATGGGGAACAGATGACTACTTTATGGGAAGAAGCCTGGACGTTTTTATTTCGCGTTTGCGTAAAATCTTAGCAAATGAACAAGGAATTTCTATAGAAAACCTGCATGGAATTGGGTTTAGGTTTTCTATTGGGTAAATCACAATTCTGTTAAAAATAAAGAAAAATCTGTAAGCAGTTTTTAGAAAAACTTTGTATTTTTAATATCTAATTTTCTTGGATATGAAATTACATCATTTGCGAAATGCAACTTTGGTAATTGAAACAGAGAAGCATGTCATTTTAGTTGACCCAATGTTAGGTAAAAGAAAAACAATTCCGCCTTTTACTATTTTCAGATATAAACCAAAACGAAATCCGCTGGTGGCTTTGCCAAAAAACAGCCGTGACATCTTAAGTCGTGTGACACATTGTTTGATTACGCATTTGCATCCAGATCATATTGACAAAGCAGGTGAAGTTTTTTTGAGAAGAAAAAGCATTCCCGTTATCTGCAGTTCAAAAGACGAAAAAGCACTTGTACAACGAGGACTTAGTGTCATTCAAACTTTGGAATATTGGGAACCTCAAAAATTTTTGGATGGAAAAATCACCGGAATTCCAGCAATTCACGGCTACGGATTTGTTGCTAAATTAATGGGAAATGTAATGGGGTTTCTTATCGAATTGGCAGATCAAAAATCTATTTATATTAGTTCTGATACCATTTTTACAGAACATGTAGAAAAAGTTCTAACGCAATTTAAACCCGATATTTCAATTGTGGCCTGTGGAACTGCAAGATTAGATTTCGGTCAGCCTTTGTTAATGCGAATGAATGATATTCTAAAATTCATCACACTAGCTCCTGGAAAAGTTCTTGCCAATCATTTAGAAGCTTTAAACCATTGTCCAACAACACGGTTACAGTTAAGAACAGCTCTTTCAGATCATGGACTTCTAAGCAAAACTTCTATTCCGAATGATGGAGAATGTATTGAATATTAAAGTACCAATAATCCAAACTCACGTAAAGTGTTTACAGGTTTAGAATACCAAAACAATTCGAAATCTTCTAATTCGGTTTCAAAATCATTTTTAACCTCCTGAAAAGTATAACTTTTAGAACCAGAAACGGCTATTTTTAATAAAATTGAAGTCAGCCACTCACCTTCTTCTTTGCTAGTTTGGATATCGAAACTTTCTTTTTTATCATGAAAAGTTAGCGACATCATTTCCCAACTTCTTCCTTTTTTTGATTTTGTAAAGATTTCTGCAGTGGGTTTTCCTCCAAGCCAGACCACTTTTGCATTTGGTTTTGTATTGAAATCGTTTTGTTCTTCTAATGCATTAAAAATAAAATCGGGATGGATTTTGGTTTTCGGAATCTTAAAATCAAACCAATCCTGAAGTTCGTAATCAAAACAAATTCCGTGCATGAAATTAAAAAGAGATTTCTTTAATCCGAAACTGAACTTGTCGTGATTGATTCCTGTTGCATCGGTGTATTCAATATCATTGTTTGCGAAAGTTCCAATCGCTTCGGTTTTCTTAGTCAACCCAAATTGTTCCGGATACAACCCAACTGGACTATGTGCCGTTAAAGCAAATTGATGCCAAAATCCAGACTGCAAAACTCCAGCTTCAAATAATTGACGAACCATCTCAAGACTATCCACCGTTTCTTGAATGGTTTGTGTTGGATATCCATACATCAAATAAGCATGAACCATAATTCCAGCTTCGGTAAAATTACGAGTTACTTTTGCAACTTGTTCGACGGTAACACCTTTATCAATTAATTTCAATAATCGATCTGAAGCGACTTCCAAGCCTCCTGAAACGGCAATACAGCCAGAAGCTTTTAGCAATAGACATAAATCTTTTGAGAAGCTTTTTTCAAAACGAATATTTGTCCACCAGGTTACAGCAAGTTTTCTTTTTAAAATTTCAAGAGCCAAAGCACGCATTAAAGCGGGCGGTGCAGCTTCATCTACAAAATGGAATCCATTTTGACCTGTCTGCGCAATTAATTCCTCCATTCGATCACAAAGCAAACTTGCCGCAACAGGCTCGTAAACTTTTATGTAATCTAAAGAAATATCACAAAACGTACATTTCCCCCAATAACATCCATGAGCCATTGTGAGTTTATTCCAACGGCCATCGCTCCACATTCTATGCATTGGATTTACAATTTCGATAACCGAAATATATTTATCCAAAGGCAAATCGGAGTAATCTGGAGTTCCAACCTGTGATTGTTTATAATCGTGTTTTAAAGAATTGTTTTTATAGACAACTTTTCCATTTTCTAACAAAAATGTCCTTTTGAAAGAATCAGAATCAGGATTTTCTAAATGAAAAATCAGTTCTTCAATTGGAACTTCACCATCATCTAAAGTGATAAAATCGAAAAACTCAAAAACACGTTTATCTGATAGCGAGCGCAATTCAGTATTCGGGAAACCACCTCCCATTGAAATTTTAATTTCAGGATGATTTTGTTTTACCCATTGCGCACAACGAAACGCGCTGTATAAATTTCCCGGAAAAGGAACAGAAATTAAAAACAAAGTTGGTTTTACGGCTTCAATTTTAGCTTTCAAAAGCGAAATTAAAATTGAATCAATATAAGTTGGCTTTTGCTGCAAAGCTTCATATAATTCGTCAAACGAATTGGCACTTCTTCCTAAACGTTCGGCATATCGGCTGAAACCGAAGTTCTCATCAACACATTCGACAATAAAATCTGAAATATCTTCGAGATATAAAGTCGCCAAATGTTTGGCTTTGTCTTGAGTTCCCATTGAACCAAAAGCCCAGTCGAGTTCTTCCAATTGCGCAAAACGAGAAGCTTCGGGCAGGAAATCTTCCTGACAAATCTGCAAAGCCAAAGTTGGATTTTTTCCTTGCAGAAACTGAATGACAGGATCGATTGTTTTGATGTATTCGTCTTGAAGAGCAAAAATGCGTTTTGAATTATCTGAGATTTCATTTCCAACAACTTCAAACTTTGAACCTGAAACTTGAAACAAATCAATCAATCCTTTCTTAGAAAACAATTCCAAAATCACATCAATACCCAAATCTGCTTGAACCGATTCTATATTTTTGGTATTCAGAAAACCTTTTATATAAGCCGTTGCCGGATACGGTGTATTCAGTTGGGTAAAAGGAGGCGTAATTACAAAAAGTTTCGTTTTCAAAAGAGATTGTTTTTTTTTGCAAAAATACGGGTTATTTTGAGACTTTTCAGCGTTTCAATTTTTGATTTGAGTTTGTAAACATTTGATTACATTTGTTTCAACCAAAAACAACCAATTTTGAGACATTTAAAAAACACATCTCTCTTTTTATTGCTATTTTTAATTTTTCTAGTTCCATATTCTACAAAAGCGCAAAACTTTAAATGGGCGGGACAAATAAAAGGTATACGTGATGATTATGCCGATTATGCAAATAAAATGGAACTTGATGCAGATGGGAACTCTTATATTTTCGGAGAAACAGAATCTTATTTATTCGATATAGACCCAACTATAAATGGAGTTGAAATTATAAACAACTCCAATATTCAAAATTTTCGTGGGCTATATTTAATCAAGATGGATAAAGACGGAAATTATGTCTGGGGTAAAACTTTTGGCAATTACAAAAGGGGTGGTGAATATACTTATGGAATAAAATTAGATAAGGATGGAAATATAAACCTTCTAGCCACTACATCTGAATTAAACAATGCCCAAAATATGGTGGATAGTTACATTAGCATAATAAAACTAAAACCAAATGGTGATTTAATCTCGACAAAAAAAATAATTAGAAATTTTCCGAATGGAGGCTCTATAAATCCAAACTCTTTTGATATAGATAATCAAAACAATATTTTTATAACAGGGTACTTTATTGGTACTATTTCTTTAGACCCTCTTAATCCATCATTAAACTTAACAGCAACAGGAATAGACAATTACATCCTTAAAATAAATAATTCAGGAAATATTGAGTGGATTAAAACATTTGATAATGATAATGGAACTATTGCAAATTCAAAAGTTATAATTGGTAAGGATGAAAATATCCATTTGCTTAATGGGCAAAGTTTATATAAAATAAATTCAATAGATAAATCAATAATCTGGGAGAGAAAATTTTCAAACCAAAGTACAGACGTTTTTCACATTACTGAAAACAATATTATTTTAATAAACCACAAAAATGATTACAATGCTACCGTTGATGTAGATCCTTCTCCTTCCTCAATTGTAAATGTGTTTTCAAATAATTATATAATTTTTCTAAATTTAAATGGGAATTTTATTGATGTAAAAAAATTTGAAAAACCTTATAATGGCAATATTGACTTTTATTCAGTCGCAGAAGATTATAATGGTAATTTAATGTTTGTTGGAAGCTTTAAAGATACGGTAGATTTTGATCCTTCTGAATCTGTTTTCAATTTGACCTCGGTTAGTGATTATGGAGAAGGATTCTATTTAAAACTTGATTCTAACCGAAATTTTGTAAGTACTTTTAAAATTGGACACGAAGTACCTCAATTAAGCCCCTACAATAATTGTTCACTGTTTCAAATAAAAAATATAAAAGTTCGAAATAATGAAACGTATTTATCTGGAGATTTTATGTGGACATGTGATTTAGATCCATCACTAACAAAACAGTATACATTACGAACCATAAATAGTTCAACTATAAATCGAGATGGTTTTGTTTTAAAACTGGCAGAATGCGAAACTGGTAAACCAAATGGAGAATCCGATCAATCTTTTTGCTCATTGGATAATAAAATTTCTGATCTAAATCCTAAATCTAATGATATAAAATGGTACGACTCAACAACTTCGACAAATCCACTTTTAAAAACTACTCTCCTTATTGATGGAAAAACTTATTTTGCTTCTCAACAAAATGATAATTGCCCGGAAAGCACCGAAAGATTAGCTGTAACGGCACATCTAAATGTTATTCCGAACACACCTTCTATAATAAATTCTGTTTTTTGTAAAAATGATAATGCATCTCTAGAAAAGATAGAGATGTCAGGACAAAATATAAGATGGTATGATACTGTTTTTTCGGCTGCACCGTTGTCAAATACTACCTTATTAGAAAATAATAGAACCTACTACGCTTCACAAACCATTAATTGCGAAAGTGACAGAATTCCTGTTTTAGTTAAAATTTATAACTCGCCCTTACCAACAGGAAATAATAATCAGCAGTTTTGCATTGATGAAATAGCGACAATTGAAAATCTAAATATAGCAGGAACTGCACTCAAATGGTATGATGCTCCTATAAATGGAAATATTTTACAAGAAACAGATTTATTACAAAATGGAAAGTACTATGTGACACAAACTCTAAACAACTGCGAAAGCGAAAGATTAGCAATTACCGTAAAAATACAAGACACACCAATTCCATCTGCCAGTTCTCCACAACAGTTTTGCATTCAAAAAAATGCAAAAATTAGTGATATTGCAATAAATGGCCAAAGCATTAAATGGTATGAAAGTTCTTCCTCTACAAGTCATTTATCAGAATCAACTCCATTAGAAAATGGAATTACCTATTATGCTTCTCAAACAATAAGCACTTGCGAAAGTGATAGAATTCCCGTAACAATAAGCATCCTAGAAGCATCAGCTGGAGATTGTATTCATTTGGTTAATGAACTTCCGTATCCAAAATTCTTTACTCCAAATGGAGATAGTTTTAATGATACTTGGACAATTGATCCTGATTATTTAGCTCCTAATTCAACTATTAGAATATTTGATCGTTACGGAAAACTTATTAAAGAACTAAGATTAAATACTTCTTGGAATGGAACTTACCTAGGAAATCCAGAACCTGCTTCAGACTATTGGTTCACCGCAACTAGTATAAATGGAAAAGAATTCAGAGGTCATTTTTCTTTAAAGAGATAAAGTAAAAATCGCAAAAATTTATGTCCAAAAGCAAACTCTTTGCAATTGCATAAATCTTTGCGATTCCATAATTTTATTTCGTCTGCAACACAACCCAGCTCGAAATCTCTTCTAATGCTGTCGGAGATATTGTTTGCTCAATTGATGCATACTCTTCAGGTAATCCCGTTTTACATTCTTGAAATAAGTGATTTAAATTTGGTAATTCTTTAATCGTCACTTTTTTATTACCTGCTTTTGCTAAAGCCTTATTAATATTTTGAAGATTTGCTTCGGCAGGAACTTGTAAATCTTTGCTTCCATTAATTGCCAAAACTGGGCATTTTACTTTTTCTAAATAGGCAGCTGGATCAAGTTTTAAAAAATTATAAATCCAAGGACCTGTAATTTGATCTGTAACAGTTTTAGCTTGATCATCACTTAGTAATTTTGATTTAAAATAAGCGGTAACACTTGCTTTCAAATTATCATCATTTACAGCACTTTGCACAATAATATCATAAGCGCCTTTAAGAATTTCTTTGTTCTGCTCTATCATTGCTTCTGAAATTCCCTTTTGTTTTTCTATTAATTCCTTTTGCAAGAGAAGCAATTTATCACCTCGAATTCCTGTTCCTGCCATTAAAACAATAAATGAGATATCTTTAGAATTTCCAGCAACAATTGGTGCAATTACTCCTCCTTCACTATGCCCAATTAAACCAATTTTATTTTTATTGATTTCTTTGCGAGTTTTCAAATAGTCAAACCCAGCCTGTACATCTTTTACAAAATCTGTAGTAGTTGCACTTTTAAAATCACCAGTAGACTCACCAAAACCGCGGTCGTCGAAACGCAAAACAGCGATTCCTTTTCTGGTAAGATAATCTGCTAGAACTAAAAATGGTTTATGTTGTAATGCTTCTTCATCTCGATTTTGCGCACCGCTTCCGGAAATTAAAATAACTACTGGAAAATTACCTTCTTTTTTAGGTAACGATAAAGTTCCTGCCAGAGTCACTTGATCTTTTTTATTTTCGAATTTTACATCTTCTGTATAGTACGGAAATGGCTGTTTTGGTTCCTGAGGCCTAACAATTTCAATATTTCCTTTTGATAAATTAAGATCTAATGTGTGTCCGTTTTGAGTTATTTTTCCAACAAAAACATTATCAGCATTCAATTTTCCTTCGTACGAACCACCTACTGCAGGAATATCTAATTTCAATACCGAATTTTCGAAAGTAGTAGATTTAACTGGAATTCCTTTTGCATTTTGGTCTGGACTATCTGTGGTAGAAGTGTAACCGTTTTGTGTTTTTGTAAGATTAAAAACAACTCTTAATTCATTGTTTGGAAGTTTTAAAACACCATTCCAGTGCCCTGAAATATCTTGTGCGAACGATTTTGAAGAACTAAAAATTAGGAATATAAAAAGTATTATTTTTTTCATTTCGATGCTTAATTACTTAAAGATTGTTTTCTTTTTTTTCTAAACTTTTAAACTTAAAATAGGAATAAATTATAGGAACAAAAGCAATGGTAAGACCAATACCTACAAAAATTTTAGAAAAATTAAATCCCGAAAACAACAAGCCTCCCAAGATGAAAATAAAGCCAGCCACAAGCCATAATTTTCCTGCAAAAGAATGAGTAGCTTTCCATACCTGCTGATTCTCTAGTGTCCACGGCGTGCGAATTCCAATAAAATAATTCGGTTGAATAACTTTAAAATAATTTCCAAAAATCATTAGTAAAATTCCAACTGCAACATACATTAAGCCCGGACTAGAAAAAGATTGATTTTTCGTTATATAAACAATAAATGTAGCCAGCAAAGACATGAATAAAACCAAGAAGAATTTGAGCTGATAAAACTTCCTTCCCATTAATGAAATTCTATTTTTGGGATCAATTTTAGATGCCGCAGTCATTAAGCCATACATCAAAACTGGAAGCATAAAAAGCAAAAATATTAAGCTAAACTTATCACCCCAATTGTCAATTTCTCCTTTGTAATTCCAATGCACAGGGACTCTTTCAGGAAGTTTGTTCCAAATTGCTGCTAAATAAATAAAAGGAATCAAAACAATTCCAATTAGAGGAAGCTCTTTTTTTAATTCTAAATTCATTTTTTATTGTTTAAAGGTTAGTATCCATTGCAAAACATCTTCCATTATGGTAGTATTGATGGAGTAAATGATGAATTGCCCGTTTTTTTCAGATGTAATTAAATCAGCTCTTTTTAAAATATCTAAATGATGCGAAATACTAGGTTTAGAAATATTAAAGGCATCGGCAATCTCTCCCGCCGACATATCTTTTTGCTTTAAAAGATCCAGAATCTCTCTTCTAGTTGCGTCATTTAGTGCTTTAAAAATATCATTCATCTCATTTATATATTTAGACAAATATCTAAATACTTTTTAAACTACCAAAAAAAAAGCAGTAATTTTTTACATTACTGCTTTTAAATATTTTTATGAAAAACCTAAAACTTATGTTCGTCTTTACTAATTACTAAAAAGGCAATTAAAGAGATTAAGGCTGCGGTAACTAAATAATATCCTACATAACTAACATCATAAGTCTTAGCCAGCCAAATTGCAATCATAGGCGCAAATGCAGCTCCAAGAATTCCAGCCATATTAAAAGTCAAAGATGCTCCGGAATAACGAACGTTTGTTGGAAACAATTCTGACAGAAATGTTCCTAAAGGCCCGTAAGTAAAACCCATTAAAGACATTCCTATACAAGCAAAAACAGTTACCAAAGTTATATTTCCTGCACTTAAGAAATAAGAAAAGAAAAAACCAAAAACAGCAATCGCAGCTGTAGCCACAATAAGCATTTTACGTCGGCCTATTTTATCTGCAACTACTGCAGAAACTGGAATAAACAACGCAAAAAACAATACAGAGAACAATTGTATTAGCAATCCATCACGTTTAACAATTCCTAAATCTGAAGTTGCCCAGCTCAATGTAAATACCGTCATTAAATAAAAAACTAAGAATGTTGTAATAGCGGCAAGAGTTCCAAAAATCAACTGATTTTTATAAGATTTCACCAATTCTAAAAAAGGAACCTTTACTTCTTCTTTTTCCTTTTTCGAATTTTCAAAAGAAGGCGTTTCAGTAATTTTTGTTCGAATATAAAACCCAACGATTACCAAAAGTGCACTGGCAATAAACGGAATTCTCCATCCATAATTCATAAAATCCTCATTGCTCATTGAATCAGTAAGCAATAGAAAAGTTCCTCCTGAAAGCAATAAACCGATTGGAGCTCCTAATTGCGGAAACATTCCGTACCATGCGCGTTTATTTGGTGGCGCATTCTCGATCGCAAGCAAGACTGCTCCTCCCCATTCTCCGCCTAAACCAACTCCTTGTCCGAATCTACAAAGCATCAACAATAATGGAGCTGCAACACCAATACTTTCATAACTTGGCAGGAAACCAATTGTTACGGTAGAAATTCCCATTGTCAATAAAGCTGCTACAAGGGTAAATTTACGTCCAATTTTATCTCCGTAATGTCCAAAAAATGCAGAACCTAAAGGGCGCGATAAAAAGGCGATAGAAAATGTTGCTAAAGATTCTAGAGTCGCCATTGTCGAATCTGAACTTGGAAAAAATAATTGTGGAAAAACCAATACGGCCGCATTGGCATAAATATAAAAATCAAAAAATTCGATTGTGGTACCTATAAGGCTTCCAAAAAGAACATGTTTTAAAGAGTTCTTTTTACTTGGGTTATTTTTCATGAAAACTGATATCTTTTTTATTTGCAAAAATAGAGTTTCATTATTAAAAATTCACAGTTACACTAATTACTTTTATAACTAATTTACATTTTTAACAAATTATGTAAATTTTCAATTTTCAACAACCTTACAAAATAAAAATTTAAAAACTTGATTTCAACGCTTTTAAAAACATCAGAAAAAAAATCAAATCTTAAGCAATTGTTAATAGCGTTTTTAACTGTATATTTTCATTAAATTTACAGCTATCAAAAATAAATTTAAAATTATGCCTACCGACTGTATCAGCTTTCAATCTTCTGGATATTTCTCTAAACTAATGCAGGATTATTTAGATCAAAAACCAGAATTAAAACCGCTGTACAATAATTTTCCAACCTTAGAGAATTTCGAAAAACAAATAGCCGAAAAAGCAGCTAATTTTGATCAGAACAACCGAACAGTATTGGTTGACGCTCTGCATAAACAATATCAAAATATTGAAATTTCAGATTTAACGAGACAAAACATTTCGCTTTTAGCACTCGAAAATACTTTTACCATCACCACTGGCCATCAGCTAAATTTGTTTAGCGGGCCATTGTATTTTTTATATAAAATTATTTCGACAATTAATTTGACCAAAGAATTAAAATCGAAATACCCTTCGTACAATTTTGTTCCAGTTTACTGGATGGCAACAGAAGATCACGATTTTGAAGAAATTAATTATTTTAATTTTAAAGGAAAAAAAATCCGTTGGAATGCAGAAAGCACTGGTCCTGTTGGAAGACTTTCAACCGATGGTTTAGAAGATTTATTTGAAGTTTATTCTAAAGAACTAGGTTCGAGTTCTAATGCAAATACCCTAAAAAAGCTGTTTGAAGACGCTTATTTAAAACATGAAAATCTAGCAGATGCAACTCGCTACTTAGCAAACGCGCTTTTTGCCAATTACGGTTTAGTAATTATAGATGCAGATACTGCCGATTTAAAACGTGCTTTTATTCCGTTTGCAAAAGAAGAATTAGCAAATCAGACTTCATTTAAAGCAGTTCAAAAATCAATTGAAGAACTTGCAGATTATATCGTTCAGGTAAATCCGCGTGAAATTAATTTGTTTTATATTGAAGATAAACTGCGCGAAAGAATCATTTTTGAAAATGATAAATATTGGGCAAATAATACCAAAATTTCATTTTCAAAGGATGAAATTTTCAAATTACTAGAAAACAATCCTGAAAAATTCAGCCCAAATGTAATTATGCGTCCGTTGTATCAGGAAATAATTCTTCCTAATCTTTGCTACATTGGCGGAGGTGGAGAAATTGCTTATTGGTTAGAATTAAAAGCTTTTTTTGATGCCGTAAATATTACTTTCCCAATAGTATTAGTTCGAAATTCAGTTCTTTTAGCAACCGAAAAACAAGTTAAAAAAGCTGATAATTTGAATTTAACTTGGAAAGATTTATTCAATAAGTCGGAGAATTTAATAAATGAGATTACTCATAAACTTTCGCCATTTCCAATAGATTTAACTCCCCAAAAAGAAGCGCTTGAAAAACAGTTTAATTATCTTTTTGAATTAGCTGAAAAAACAGACAAATCTTTCACCGGAGCCGTAAAAGCACAGGAAGTGAAACAAAAGAAAGGCCTTGAAAATCTAGAAAAACGTTTGCTAAAAGCGCAAAAAAGAAAACTTCACGATCAATTGCAACGTGTAACCGATTTACAATGCGAGCTATTTCCAAACAATAGCCTTCAGGAGCGCCAAGCTAATTTTTCTGAATTTTATTTAGAAAAAGGAGAACAGCTGATTCCGCTTTTGATTCAAAAATTAAAACCTTTAGAACATAATTTTGACATCATAATAATCTAAAATAATTATCTTTAGAAATTCAAAAGCGATAATTGTAGGAACAAATAACCAGCACATCTCCTAAATTATTGCTCTCTCAAACCAAATAGAATTATATTTTTATAACCTATTAACGAACTAACCTGATGGTAAGAGAACGCCTAATTTCGCTTGATGTCTTTCGCGGACTGACTATTCTATTGATGACTATTGTAAACAACCCTGGTGATTGGGGAAATGTCTATCCTCCGCTTTTGCACGCACAATGGAATGGCTGTACACCAACAGATCTTGT
This sequence comes from Flavobacterium movens, assembly GCF_039581425.1. Taxonomy (NCBI): domain Bacteria; kingdom Pseudomonadati; phylum Bacteroidota; class Flavobacteriia; order Flavobacteriales; family Flavobacteriaceae; genus Flavobacterium; species Flavobacterium movens. The sequence continues at coordinate 93,660 of NZ_JBCPXY010000002.1, read as the reverse complement.
ATTTCCATTTTTCATCTTTATAATGGGAGTTGCCGTACCGCTAGCAATGCCAGAGAAAATGTATGACGAAACAACATTCAATAAAATCTTGATTCGTTCTTTAAGAATGTTCTGTTTAGGAATCTTCTTTAACTTCTTTGGAAAAATTCAGTTGTTTGGTTTAGACGGAATTCCACTTTTAATTGGCAGATTGATTATTACTTTTGCCGTTGGTTATGCGCTGATGGGAAATTTTAGCAACAGACTAAAAAACATTTTTGCCTTTAGCATTTTAGCCATATATCTCATTTTAGCTTACGGAGGATTTGAAAATTATGCCGATGTAAGACTTCCTGGAGTGCTACAACGTATTGCTGTTGTCTATTTTGTAGTTTCGCTTTTATACTTAAAAACAACACGAAAAACTCAGCTTATTAGCGGAATTGTTTTGCTTTTGGGCTATTGGGCCGTTATGACTTTAATTCCTGTTCCTGGACTTGGAGAAGCTAATTTAGAAAAAGGAACCAATTTAGCTGCTTGGGTTGACAGCGCCTTTCTAAAAGGGCATATGTATCACGAAACCAAAACTTGGGATCCAGAAGGAATTTTAAGTACAATTCCATCAATTGTAAACGGGATTATTGGCTTATTTATTGGTCAAATCTTACTTTTAAGTGTAACTAAAATCCAGAAAGCCCAAAGAATGGGAATGATCGGGACTGCATTAATTTTTTTCGGTTTAATCTGGGATTTGGTTTTCCCGATAAACAAATCGATCTGGACAAGCAGTTATGTTTTATACACAACAGGATTAGCAACAATTTGTCTTACAGTATTATATTATATAATTGATATAAAAGAATTCAAAAAAGGCTTTAAGCTATTTGTAATTTGGGGAGTAAACCCAATGATTGTTTTCTTTGCCTCACAAATTATCCCGCAGGCTTTGGTCATGATTCATTTTCAAAATCCGTCACTTCCAAACGAACAGATCAATCTATTAGATTACTTGTATCGATTTGGCATCGCACCATTTTTCAGCAATCCTATGACAGCATCTTTAGCTGGCGCATTAACTTATGTAGCAATCTGGACATTCATTTTATGGATTTTTTATAGAAACAAATTAATCTTTAAAGTATAATTTTTTAAACCATATATGTAGAGGCGCACAACAGTGCGTCTTATTTATTGTCAACATTTGTTCATATTAGATGCACTGCAGTGCATCTCACCATATATACCAATCAATATAAAAACACATTTTTGTCCAAAACATCATTCTAAAGCGTTTTATTTATGATTTTATTAAAATCAATTCATAAAAAAAGTATACTTTTGCACAAAATTTAATAAAATACAAAATGGCAACAAATAGAACTTTTACAATGATTAAACCAGATGCTGTTGCAAACGGACACATCGGGAATATCTTAGCAATGATTACTAATGGTGGTTTCAAAATCGTTTCATTAAAATTAACTCAATTAACTGTAGCAGATGCTAAAGCATTTTACGCAGTTCACGCAGAAAGACCTTTCTACGGAGAATTAGTTGAATTTATGTCTCGCGGACCAATTGTTGCTGCTATTTTAGAAAAAGACAACGCAGTAGAAGATTTCAGAACTTTAATTGGAGCTACAAACCCAGCTGAAGCTGCTGAAGGAACTATTCGTAAAGCATACGCTACTTCAATTGGAGAAAACGCAGTTCACGGATCTGACAGTGACGAAAATGCTGCTATCGAAAGCGCATTCCACTTTGCAGGAAGAGAGCAATTCTAATAATTGTAGATTGTAGATTTCAGATTGCTGAATTAAACAATCACAAATAAAAAAATCCATTCGCTAAGCGAATGGATTTTTTTTATACTATAAAATCTAAAATCTAAAATTCTAAGAAGTCTATCGTAAAACAACATCTTTCACAACTTCACGCCCCAATTCCTCATTGATCATTTTTACGATTTTATATTTTCCATGAGTCAATTCTTCACGCAGAACAGAAGAACCTAATTCTACATAAAGTGTACTGCCTTTCAAAACAACATTTCGGGTATATGTGTTTACACCATTCCCCATAAGCTGCCTCCAAGCCTCACGAACATCAATTTCATCCATTCCAGGTTGCAATTTATTCACCTGAATAATTTGCTGTAAAACAGCACCGATTGTTGTTTCGCTATTTAGTCTTTTCGCCATCGTTCAGAAGATTTACGGGTCCAGTTTTTTTATAATGATATTCTATTTTTTGTGGGTTTTTAACCACTAATTTGTCATTTGAAAGCGAAATAATTTCTTCGCTCCATTTTGCATATTTCGTTTTATAATCTAGAAAAACTTGTTCTCCTGCAAAACGAACTGAAACGTTCTCAAAAGTGTCTGTTGTCAAAAACGTTCCGTCAAACTGAGGCATCACTTTCGTTCGAACTCCTTTATTATTTTTAATTTGAAAAAAATCAAAAGTCTCGTTCATCTTATATTCCTTCTCTTCTCCTTTATCAAAAACCACTTTTTCAATCTCCCAATAGCCATTTAGTTTAGCAATATCTGCAGGTTTTATTTCTTGTTTACAGCCTGCAAACAAAAGCGAAAAAACCATAATCACAAAAATGTTTTTCATACTTAAAAATATTAAAATTTATTCTTTTTTTATTTAAATGTAGTCGAAAATTAAGGAGCTGATTCTAGTTGTCTACTGTGTCTTTTTTATCACTCGACAGCTATCGAGAACAACAAAAGGATGCCTCTACACTCAAGACTAGGCTTCCCATTTTCAAAAGAAATCTTATCGAATTACAAAGATAATTTTATAATCATCAAAAGAAATATTTTTCTACTGAATTATTCCACTAAAACAAGAACTTTTTATACGAAAAAAGTCTTACTCCAATATTTTAAAAACTTATAAGGGATCAAAATCCCAATAAAATTTAAAAAACTTAAGCATCAAAAATAAAGCATCAAATTAACTCAAAAAAAAATCTTAGTCTCAAAACCTAAATTCCAGATTTAAAAATGAAAAACATACCGATATTACTTTTTACTGCTTCTCTTTTATTTTTAAAATGCAACAAACCAATGCCATCCAAAAATAACCAAGAACATTTTAAATCAAACAAAAACTTTCCAAATAGCGCAACAAGTGCAAAACCGAAGGATACATTTGCTATAAAAAGCAATCAGATATCACCAATAAAAATCACAAAAGCAACATTACTTAACAATGATTACTCCCAACATAAAGACATTAGTATAACTTTTAAAAACCTAGGTAAAAAAAATATAAAAGCAATTAAATTTGAATGGTTCTGCATCAATTCATTTGACGAACCAGCAAACGGAAAATATTTTTATGGGGAAGGAAGATTTACAGAAAACTCCACGTATTTATTAAAGGCAAATCAATCGAGAACTGAATTTTGGGAGGACTTTTCTACAGATGCAAATAAAATTATAAAAATAAGAGCTTATTATATCGTTTTTACCGATGGCACTAAATGGAAACTTAATGAAGATTTCAGCCACCCGTTATTAAAAGGACTTAAAAAAAAATAAATCCCATAAAAATTAAACTTTTTCAGATACTCAAATTAGAAACTTTAATCAAACAGAAAAGAGTCTTGAAAAACTTAAAAGCAGTCTAAGCTTTAGTTTTTCAAAACTCTTTTCTGTTTCAATACTACTAATTATCGATTAGTCTTTATCCTCTTAAGAACACCCAAAAAAAACAAAACAATACCTAGAACCAATAAAATATAGTATATCGAAAGATTTTTATCCTTTAAAACATTTGCCAGAACAAAAGATAGTACACTAGCGAAATAGAAGGTTAAAGCTGATATATTTTTCATTATAAATTATTTAAAAAAGCTATCGACGAACTCATATTTATTAAAAACTTGCAAATCTTCAATTCCTTCGCCAACACCAATGTATTTAACTGGAATTTGAAACTGGTCTGAAATACCAATTACAACTCCGCCTTTTGCAGTTCCGTCCAATTTTGTAACTGCCAATGAGGTTACTTCTGTTGCTGCTGTAAATTGTTTAGCTTGTTCAAAAGCGTTTTGACCAGTTGAACCATCTAAAACCAAAAGTACATCGTGAGGAGCATCAGCAACTACTTTCTGCATGACACGTTTTACTTTCGAAAGTTCGTTCATCAAATTCACTTTATTATGAAGACGCCCAGCTGTATCAATAATAACAACATCTGCATTTTGAGCCACAGCTGATTGCAAAGTATCAAAAGCGACAGAAGCTGGATCACTTCCCATATTTTGTCTTACAATTGATACACCCACACGGTCAGCCCAAACTTGTAGCTGATCTATCGCTGCAGCCCGAAAAGTATCTGCTGCACCTAAAACCACTTTATGCCCTGCTTTTTTAAATTGATACGCCAACTTACCAATAGTAGTTGTTTTTCCAACACCATTTACTCCAACAACCATTAAAACGTAAGGCTTTTTATCTTTTGGAACTTCAAATTCTGTTGCTTCACCTGTATTTGTTTCAGACAGTAAAGCACCTATTTCATCTCTTAGAATCTGATTTAATTCATCTGTTCCTAAATATTTATCTTCAGCAACACGTTTTTCAATTCTTTCAATGATTTTTAATGTAGTATTTACTCCAACATCAGAACCTACAAGAACTTCTTCCAGATTATCTAAAACATCATCATCAACTTTAGATTTACCTGCAACGGCTTTGCTTAACTTCGAGAAAAAAGTAGTTTTTGTTTTTTCAAGACCTTTGTCTAAAGTCTCTTTTTTTTCGCTAGAGAATAATTTTTTAAAAAAACTCATTTTTTGTAGATTATTAGATTTACTAGATTTCTCGATTTTCAAGTAAGAAATCCAAATCTTTAAAGAAAGTGCAATTGTTTTTTAAAAAACGTCCAATTGTTACGATTCTTTAAATTTTTAGACAAATATAGGTAATAAAAAAGCTACTTCCGAATGAAAGTAGCTTTTCTATATAATGTAATTGTAATTATTTCTTTTTCAAGAATTCATCAACTTCTTCAGGAGCCATAATAGATTCTACGAATGTATATGCACCAGTTTTAGGAGATTTTACCATTTTGATGGCTTTTGATAATCTCTTAGAAGATGTTTGTAACGATGCTACGGTTTTCTTTGCCATGATTCAAATGTTATTTGAAGTTTTTCATAAAACTCGAAATGGCTAAACCATTTGAGATTTATAAAAATCTCTAATTATTACTTAATTTCTTTGTGAACAGTTACTCTTTTTAAAACTGGATTAAATTTTTTAATCTCTAATCTGTCTGGAGTATTTTTTTTGTTCTTAGTTGTAATATATCTAGAAGTTCCTGCAACACCAGAAGCTTTGTGTTCAGTACATTCTAAAATTACTTGGATTCTATTACCTTTCTTTGCCATCTTGCTATATATTTATTTAGGAAAAGATTATTTGATAAATCCTTCTGACTGCGCTTTTTTCAAAACTGCAGTGATTCCATTTTTATTAATTGTTTTTATCGTAGATGCTGCTACTCTAAGAGTAATCCATCTATCTTCTTCTGGAAGATAAAAACGCTTTTTAACTAAGTTTACAGAAAACTTTCTCTTAGTTTTGTTCATAGCGTGAGAAACGTTATTTCCTACCATCGCTCTTTTACCTGTAAGGTCACAAACTCTTGACATTATACTTATCTTTTATCGTTATTCAAAATCAGGGTGCAAAGAAAAGAAAAATAAACCATTGTAGCAAAAAATTATTGCACAAATTTTAAAATTTCTTTCTGTAAAATTTCTAAACTCTTAACTGATGCCCTATCTATCACTTTTTCACGCGGTTGTCCGAAGTTAAATTCTTCCACAATTACTCCGTTTGGAGTTGCCAAAGCAATAAAAACAGCACCTATTTCGGCATCAGAATCTCCTTTTGAAGGCCCCGCATTACCTGTCGTTGCTAGAGCATAGTCAGTTTTCAGCAAATCTTTCACACTCAGCGCCATAGCCGAAGCAACCTCAGCACTTACAACCGAGAACTGATCAATTAAATTTTGCGGAATTCCCAAAACATTCACTTTTGCTTCTGTTGCGTAAGAAACCACACTTCCTTTAAAATAGCTTGACGAACCCGGAACAGACGAGAGCAACGAAGCGATTCTTCCTCCTGTACAACTTTCTGCCGTTGAGATTGTTTTACTTTGTTTAGAAAGCAATTTACCAATTACTGTTTCGATTGTCTCGTTTTCTTCGTAGCCTACAATTATATCATGAATTATAGCATCTAAAGACTGAACATTAGATTCTATTGCTTCTTCTAATTCTTCTTTATTAGTCCCTCTGGCGGTCAAACGCAAACGAACTCGTCCCGGATTTGGCAAATAAGCCAATTTTATAAATTCCGGAAGATTATTCTCCCATTGCTCAATACGTTCTGCCACTAAACTTTCACCTTGACCGTAAGTTAATATGGTTTTGTGAATAATATATGGACGTTTGTATTCGCGGACAATTTTCGGAATTATCTCTTCCTCTACCAAATATTTCATTTCATACGGAACCCCTGGAAGCGAAATAAAAACGGTATTTTCTTTCTTCATCCACATTCCTGGCGCGGTTCCCACTTTGTTATGCAAAACAGTACAAGTTGACGGAACTAGAGCCTGATCTTTGTTCAATTGAGAAATCGGTCTTTTATAAAAACCTTCTATCAATTCGGTCACATGCACCAAAACTTTTTGATCTACAACTAACTCATCATTAAAGTATTCACAAAACGTTTTCTTTGTAACATCATCTTTTGTCGGTCCTAATCCGCCAGTCACAATAACAACATCTACTTTGTTTTGCAATTGAGCAAAAGTATCTAAAATATGTTTTTTGTCATCGCTTATTGACAGCATTTCTGCTACCTCAACTCCAATTCTATCGAGTGATTTAGCAATAAAAGCCGAATTTGTATCTACGATTTGACCAATTAAGATTTCATCTCCAATAGTAATAATTGCTGCTTTCATAATCAGTGAAATATTTTTGTTGCTTAAATAAATAAGCCAATAATTTATAAGTAGAAAATTTAAATTTTGTCTTGGAAGGAGGTATTAACGGCTTTTACAAACTATAAGCCTGTTTACAAAATTTAAAAAATGTTTTGACTTATTCCTTTAAAACAGGAATAAGTCAAATTTTATATTAAAGATCAAAATCTTTTTTAATTTCTTTAATCGCCTCTTTTACTTGTACCTTAATACTTTTAAAAGTTTCGATAATATCTTTTTTCTTGCCTTCAGCTTTTGTCCAAGCCTCAACTTGCAAGATTTCTTCAAAAGCCACATTTAATCCCATCAGATCCAATGTAGGCTTTATTTTATGAGCATAGGAATAGGCGTATTTATGATCCTTCTTTTTAATTCCTTCTTTGATTTGTTTCAAATCTTCCGGAACTTCTGTAACAAATAAAGTTAAAATCTGATTTACAAATTCAGGATCGTTATCTGAAAGCGCATATACTTTCGAAAGGTTGTACTTTAAAGCCATTATTTTACTTGTATTCTGAATAATTTTTTATCTTCTAAAAAGCCTTCTAAAACATCATTTGGTTTTACAGCCGCAACACCTGCTGGCGTTCCTGTAAAAATAATATCTCCAATTTTTAAAGTAAAAAACTGAGATACATGTGCGATTAATTCATCAATCTTCCAAAGCATCATGCTCGAGTTTCCTTTTTGAACTGTTTCTGAATTGCTTCTTAATTCAAAATTAAGATTTTCCATAGAAACAAAATCAGTTTTTGGTAAAAAATCACCAATAACCGCAGAACCGTCAAAAGCCTTGGCTTTTTCCCACGGAAGCCCTTTTTCTTTCAATTTACTTTGCAAGTCTCGTGCTGTAAAATCGATTCCCACACTTATTTCATCATAATATTTATGAGCAAATTTTGGTTCAATATATTTCCCAACTTTATTAATCTTTACGATTATTTCAACTTCATGATGAACATCTTCAGAAAACTCTGGAATTACAAACGGATGCTGTTTCAGCAAAACCGCAGAATCAGGCTTCATAAAAACAACAGGCTCACTCGGACGCTCGTTTTTCAACTCTTCTATATGATTGGCATAATTCCTGCCGACACAGATAATCTTCATTCTATTTTAAGTTTCTAAGCTTCTAAGACACTAAGTTTCTAAGGCAAAAACTCAGAACCTTAGAAACTTAGCGCCTTAGAAGCTTACTTCGTATTTAATTTTCTTAATTTAATTGCTGTCAAAACTTTTTTGGTATATAAAGGAAAATCAGCATTTTGGATCCAGCTGAAATATCCTGGCTCTGTTTCTAGAACCTTCTCCACTTTTGCACCTTTATGTTTTCCAAAAGTAAAAATTTCTTCGTCATCTTTATCAAAAGCAATCATTCCGGCAAAATCTGCTATTTTTTTACGAGTTGTAAATTCAGATAAAGATTTCATGTCGTTTTCTAATTCTGGATAACGATCTAATTGCGCTTTCAAGATTTCGTAAGTCGCCATTGTATCAGCTTCTGCCGAATGTGCATTATCCAAATTTTTTCCACAATAAAATTTCAAAGCAGCACTTAAGGTACGCTCTTCCATTTTATGAAAAATCGTCTGCACATCTACAGAAACTTTATTTTTCATATCAAAATCAACTCCTGCACGAAGCAGTTCTTCCGCTAAAAGGGGAATATCAAAACGATCTGAATTAAATCCGCCAAGATCACTGTCTTTTATCATATTATGAATATGCGGAGCAAGTTCTGCAAAAGTTGGTTCATTGGCTACTTTTTCGTCTGTTATACCATGAACTGCAGTTGTTTGTGGAGGAATTGGAATTGTTGGATTAACCAGCCAGGTTTTACTTTCTTTGTTTCCGTTAGGAAAAACTTTGAATATTGAAATTTCTACGATTCTATCTTTACCGATGTCAATTCCCGTTGTTTCGAGATCAAAAAAGCAAATTGGCTTGTTAAGTTTTAATTCCATTTCTAATTTTTATAAGTTTACAAATGTAATTTTTAAAGCGGAATATCTCTCTTTATTCTCGTTTTTTTTGTCGAAAAAAGCTTTCAATTATGCAATTTTAACTTTTAAAAAACAAGCCCTTAATAAGTCCACGTATTACTGCTTAATTCTTTTCTTACAAAAGAAAAAATCCGACAAGTTTAAAACCAGTCGGATTTGAATTTATTTTTAAAATGAATTTTAGAAATCTCTATCTACATCAAAAGCCTCTAAATATTCTGCTACTCTTTTCACAAAACTTCCTCCTAAAGCTCCGTCAACAACTCTATGATCATAAGAGTGCGACAAGAACATTTTTTGACGAATTCCGATAAAATCACCTTCTGGAGTTTCAATAACCGCAGGCACTTTACGAATTGCTCCAAGAGCTAGAATACCAACTTGTGGCTGATTGATAATCGGCGTTCCGAAAACACTGCCAAAAGTACCAACGTTTGTAACGGTGTAAGTTCCACCTTGCGTATCGTCTGGCTTTAGTTTTCCAGCTTTTGCACGGTTTCCTAAATCGTTAACCGCTTTTGCCATTCCAACCAAATTCAACTGATCTGCATTTTTAATTACAGGAACAATTAAATTTCCGTTTGGCAATGCTGCCGCCATTCCTAAATTGATATTTTTCTTTTTAATGATATAATCTCCGTCAACAGAAATGTTCATTCCTGGAAAATCTTTTAAAGCTTTTGCAACTGCTTCCATCATAATTGGAGTAAAAGTCAATTTCTCGCCTTCTCTTTTTTCGAAAGCTGTTTTTACTTTATCTCTCCATTTTACAATGTTCGTTACATCAACCTCAATAAAAGATTGTACGTGAGCAGAAGTTTGAACCGAAGCCGTCATATAGCCAGAAATCAGTTTGCGCATTCTGTCCATTTCAACAATCTCGTCAGCACCGTTTACAGAAACTGGAACCGCTTGCTGGCTTTTTTGAGCTACTGGCTCAACCGTTTTTGGCTCTTCAGCTTTTGGAGTTTCAACAGCCACTTTTTGAACTGCTTCAATTGTTTGAGAAACTTGAACAGCACCCGATTTACGAGCTTCTACATATTTTAGAATATCTTCTTTAGTCACACGTCCGTCTTTTCCAGAACCTGCAATATTTTCAAGTTCGTTTAAAGAAAGACCTTCTTCTTTTGCAATATTTTTTACTAATGGAGAAAAGAATTTATCTGATCCTGAAAAATCTTGAGAAGTTACCGTTTCTTTAACCGATTCGATTGTTTTTTCAATTTCAGCGACTTCTGCAGGAGCAGCAGTTTCTTGCACTGCATTTACAGCTTCTGGAGTTGCTGTTTCTCCGCCTTCAGTTTCAATAATGGCAATAGTCTGCCCTACTTGCACTAAATCATCTTTACCAAACAATTGCTCAACTAAAATTCCTGATACTTCACTAGGCACTTCGCTGTCAACTTTATCTGTTGCAATTTCGAGTACGGCTTCATCAGCCTCAATTTTGTCTCCAACCTCTTTCAACCAGTTTGTTATGGTTGCTTCAGCGACACTTTCTCCCATTTTAGGAAGCTTTAATTCAAATCTTGCCATATTGTTAATCTAAAAGATGTTTTTGATTTTCAGATTGCGAAATTAATGAAAATTTTAAACATAAATTACACTTAATATAATTTTTTACTCAATTTTCACGATTTGCCCTCTGTCATTCCTTGAATTACTTCCAATAATAAAACCCGTGTTTTTGGGAAAAATTTTAAAAGTAACCTGCTTATCTTTAAGAGTTTCTATGATTTCGATACATTTTTTGAATGAAATATAGTGATTATCCAAAATGATCTCTGCCTTTTTACCCTTTAAAATCAGGCACGAATTTACCATTTTTTCTCCTTTGAAATCTAAAAAAGCAACTTTATTTTCCAAAATCGAAGTCAGTTTTTTAGCGAAATTCTCATTTTCGGAGCATAAAAAATAACTTTCCGGCAATGGGTTTTCTTTTGGTTTTCCCTGAAACATTTTAGCTGTTGAAAACAAAAATGCACCTATTTTAATAAAGATACTAAAGAACTGCGATTTCTTAAAATGTTTCTGATAAAAGAAATTCATGGCTTCTTGAAAACGCATCATATATTTTTCGTCTTTTATCGTACTTTCTCCTTTATAATGCAAAACAGTGGTTTCATGAAAGTAGAGATTTGTTTTTCCCATTTGTAAAGCCCGATACGACAAATCAATATCATCTGCATACATAAAACAATTTTCGTCAAAACCATTTAAATCTTCATAGAGCTTTCTTTCTAAAAACATAAAAGCACCAACGAGAATATCTACTTTTCCTGTTTCGTTTTCGTTTAAATGCTGTGCGTAATATTGATTAAAAAGTCTGGTTTTAGGAAAGATTTTATACAATCCGAAGATTTTTGTGAAAGCCACCCATGGCGTTGGAATACCGCGTTTGCTTTCTGGAAGAAATTCTCCTATTCCATCAATTAATTTACAGCCAATAATCCCTAGATTGCTTTGCCTTTCGGCGAAAGCCAAAATCTTTATGAAAGTATCTTCTGCAACGACAGTATCAGGATTTAAAATACAAACGTACTTTCCTTTCGCTTGACGAACACCAATATTATTTCCTTTTGGGAAACCAAAATTTTCTTTGTTTTCAATCAGTTTTACGTCGGGAAATTTTTCTTTTATCATCAAAACACTTTCGTCTGATGAATCATTATCGACTACAATAATTTCAGCATCGATTGACACAATTGCTTCCTGAACACTTAAAAGGCATTGTTCGAGAAAGTAACGCACATTGTAATTTAAAATAACAACCGATAATTGCATGAATAATTAAGTCTGTAGATTTTGGCCGAAGTTAGAAATTTTCTGATAACCCTAAGCGAAGCGACCAGTCGTTTTTACTGATTCCATAATCTAGAGCCAAATTACTGCCGTTGCGTTTATTCCATTTAATGCGAATTCCGGTTCCAACTGCCGGATTCCATTTTTTAAATTCGTACGTATCAAGTTTAGAAACCGAAGAAACATTGGTAAAAAAAACAGCACCCAAAAAACCGTTACGGGTTATATCAGTTCTATACTCAGTTTCAAAATAAATTAAGGCATTACTTCGGTATCTGTTTTTGGTAAATCCTCGTCCCGTTTTTCCTTCACGATCCCAGCCAATACTTGGGAGATCCAAATAATGCGGTTTCCCTCCAAAAGTAGACCAAAAGAAAGCTCTTGATGCCCAAACCCGATGTTTGGTTTTACTAAAAGAATGGTATTTTCTAGCATCAAAATACAAAGATTGCCATTTGTCTCCTTCTACTCCGCTGGTATTGATTCGCAGATCTGCTTCGACGTACAGACCTTGCTCGGGATTGATAATATTTTCTCTAGAATCGTATAAACCCTGAATTGCAAATCCGAAAGAAGTCTCATCAGAATAATTGCCATTCATATATTTATAATAATCTGTTTCTCCTTCTATATAAGATTCTTCAGAAATATTTTTATAATTGTCAAAAAGAAAGCCAACTCCTAAACGATAATTACCGACAATCTGCCTTGTTATAAACTGATAAAAACGCCACTGCTGATAATCGAGCGTAGAGATTTCCTTTTTTGTATTATCTTCTCCCAAGCCATAGGTATCCTGAGGATAAATCATATACCGATAATCTCCCATAAGATTCCATTTATTGTCACTTGTATAAATATAAGACTGAATTGGAAATACAAATTGATTGCTGAAACTAAAATAAGGAGAAAAGGTAATCTGAGACATTTTGGTTTTTTCTGCATCTCCCAAGTAAAAAGTAGTCAGAAAAGAGACAACCAAACCATTACTAGAATTAACACCGACCGGAACAGGCAATAAAGAAAAAGCCAGTTTTCGTTTTCTATCTGGACGAATAGTATCCTGTTTATCAAAAATTTTATGAATGACGTCTAAGATATCCCGAGTTTCCACGGCAGTACTATCGTTTTGAGCCTGACAAAACGATCCTATTAAAAATAAAATCAAAATGTATTTAATTCTTAAACCATTCACTCACAATATTTTAAAAACCGTCTCTTACAAATTTAAAATTTTATTCAGAATATTAAGGTCGATTTTGAGGAAAGTTTTCAGTCGCGGCTTTCAGTCTCAGTTTACAAACTGAAAACTCTAAACTGAGACCGAGACTAAAACTCTAAAGATGCAGCTGAATTTTATATCTATTCAAAATCTTCATTACGAAAAGCATAATTATCGAAAACACTAGAGACCATAAAATTCCTGGAACGCCTTCTCTGAAATATCCTGGTATTATATGAAAGTTAAAAGCTTTACAGAAATAATAAATTACGCCTGGCAAAATATAAATTAATAACGGGTTTGCAGCTGCAGGCATGAAGAATTCGCTCCATCTCGTCTGTTTCTTAACTTCCATCAGCCAATACAGAAAATAGAAAAGGACGGTGCAAATTGCTGCCGAGAACATTGTCCAAGAAGGAGTCCCTTTGATTTTCGATATTCCAAAATACGGGCGAAGCAAGATTGCTGTTACTGTAAATAAAGCAATAAAGCCAATTACTGGCCAATTTATTTTTGAACTAATTTTTCGATCAAAAAATAATAATGAAATTATAATTCCAGCAGAAGTCAAAGAAACATGTGTAAGATGCCCTGCTATAAAGCTTAACCAAGAAGTGCTGTGAACAAAAGAGTTTTCGGTTAAATTAAGGGAATTCATTATTACAGAAAAAACTAAAAGTCCAATCATTGCCCATAAATTTCCTGAAACCAACCAATAATAAATTACTGTAAAAAGATACGCCCAACCTATTAATCCTAGAATTCCCCACCACTTTGGCGTCATTCCGCGATCTCCTGTATCTTGCACATAAATGAAATAAAGTGCGATGAGAACTAAAATCCCTCCATATTGAAACACATTTTTTAACCAAGCAGGAAAATCTTTTGGGTATTTATTCCAAATTGGAATTGGCATGCTATACGCCAAAAGTCCCCAAAATGCAGGTGTGATAATCATTTTTGCTGCGTTATATCCATATTCGGCATTGACCATAAAAACACCAATTACAATAAGCGCAATCGCTCTTTTTAAAGTATGTGTCCAGATTGTTTTCGGAGTATCACCTTTTATAAGTCTAGCATTAAAAGCAAACGGAACAGACATTCCGACAATAAATAAAAAAGCAGGAAAAACCAAATCTACAAAAGTCATCGCATCGGCATCTGCGGGCATGTGTTTCATCCATTGTGGCACATTTTGAATACTCGCAAGTTCGTTTACAAAAATCATTACAAAAATGGTAATTCCACGCAAAGCATCAATAGAAATAATACGCTGATTAAACAGATTCTCTTTTATTTTCATAATTTTTTACTTTTTTACTAAAAATCAAATATAGTATAATTCTAAAATGTCTTGTTACAAATTCTCTACTAATTTTGCGCATTATAAAACTGATTTATACATTTTTGCCACATGTTATCATTCCTCAAATCAAAACCCGCATTAAAAGAACTGCTTGATGGCAATTTTGTCGATATTCATTCTCATATTTTACCGGGAATTGATGACGGGGCAAAAAACATAACAAAATCAATTGAGTTGGTTTCCTCTTTGAAAGCGCTTGGAGTTTCCCAAATTATAACTTCTCCGCATATCAATCATCATGTTTGGAATAATTCAGCAGAGATTATTCAATCTAAACTTCAAGAAACCCAAAAGGCATTACAGGAAAGTAAAATCAAAATACCTCTTCAGGCTGCTGCCGAATATTTTATAGACAGCTGGTTCGAAAATCATTTTAAAAAAGAAAAACTGCTGACTTTAAAAGACAATTATGTTTTGGTAGAAATGTCTTATTTAAATGCGCCGCTAAATATTTACAAAACCATTTTCGAGATACAAGTCGCGGGTTACATTCCTGTTTTGGCACATCCGGAACGATATGTTTTTTATCACAACAAGTTTTCGGAATATGAAAAATTAAAAAATGCAGGCTGTCTTTTTCAGCTAAATCTGCTTTCAACTGTAGAATATTATGGTTCGCAGATTGCTAAAATGGCCGATGCTCTTTTAGCGAAAGGAATGTATAATTTTTGCGGAACCGATGTTCATCATAAAAAACATATTGCAGCTTTTGACGATAAGATTAAAACCAAAAACATTGTTCCTTTAAAAGAAGTGATTGCTAATAATCAGTTTTTTAAGTTCTAATAAAGTGCTTAGTAAGCGTTTTCTTCTCCTTTAAAAATATTGATAACAGTCTTTACAATAATCTTAATATCTAGCAGAAAACTCCAGTTTTCGATATACCAAATATCGTATTCCACTCTGTTTTCCATATCACTTAAGACTTTAGTTTCTCCTCTAAAACCATTTACCTGCGCCCAGCCAGTAATTCCAGGTTTAGCGTATTGGCGCACCAAATAATTATTAATAAGATCGCTGTACTCTTTTGCAAGATTTACCATGTGTGGTCTTGGTCCTACAACAGACATATCTCCAAGAAATACATTAAAAAACTGTGGCAGTTCGTCTATACTTGTTTTACGGATAAAAGCACCAAATTTGGTTATTCGGCTATCTCCTTTTTCTGCTTGTTTATTATGCGCCAGACCATTTACATACATGCTTCTAAACTTTATACACATAAACGATCTATTGTCTCTTCCCGATCTTTCTTGCTTAAAAAAGATGGGACCTGGTGATTCGAGTTTGATAATAATCATGATAATCGGAAACAGCCAAGGAAAGATCAGTAGAATTACAAGACCCGAAAAACAAATATCAAAAGTCTTTTTCAAAAGTCTGTTGGATGCAAATTCTAACGGTTCTGGACGAAACATTAAGACTGGCGTATTTTCATAAAAAGCAACTTCTACTTTACTTGCTTTGGTATAAAGCTGAAAATCGGGAATGAATTTGATACGAATCATATTTTGCTCGCAAATTCTAGTCAGCTCATTAATAATTTCGATATTGTCAATATGCAATGCAACATATATCTCGTCAATCTTTTTATCGATAACAAATTTTTCAACATCGTCAAATTTCCCAATAATTAAAGCCGGATCAACAATTTGATTATCATTTATTTCGTCAAAAAAACCTAAAAAACGGTAGCCAAACGTAAGATCTTTTGCAAGAACTTTACGAATTTTTTCACCAGATTTATTGGCACCTACGATTATAAAAGTCTTAAAATTAAAGCCTTTCGCTCGAACATATTTTAAAAGCTTCATTGACAAATAACGAGAAATCATCAGCAATCCAAAAAATATCAGGTAAAAATAAACCAAGCGAAGTCTTGAAATATCAACGTATTTTAAGTAAACAACGAATATCGAGACCAAGGCGGCATGAATAGAAATCTTTTTGATTGTTCTCCACAATATCGATTCTATCGGCTCGACTCTCACGCTTCTATTAGAATCTTTTTGGAGTAATAAAGCAACCCATATTAAAATGGCTAAAAGCGAAACTGTTCTTTCATCTTTAGATAATAATTTATCTAAATTGCCAAACCTTGCCAAGGCCGAAAGAATAGTCGCAAGATTCAATAATACAATATCAACTACTACAAACAAAAGTTTATAATAACGTGAAATTCGGTAGTGTGATAATTTTTGTAAAATTTTCATTGCGGGGCGTAGTTTTATCCAAAAAGAATAAAAAAGACTTTTACATTTAATGTGATGCAAAATAACATTTAAATTATATTTTTTAAATACTTATTTCGTTCTATTATTTAAAACTTTACTTTTATCTTATGCAGACTTAACATTGCACTTATGCTAAAAATTGTATTTTTCTTTCTAACCATCACCGCTTCGATTTATGCCCAAAACCCTGGCTGTACAGATCCGCAAGCAGAAAATTACAATTCGAAATTTAGACAGAATGATGGAAACTGCCTCTATAAGAACTTAAAAATAAAACCTGAATACTCTATTCGTTTAAGCGATTCAATTAAAGAAACTTCTGGACTGATTGCGTTTGAAAACCTTCTTTGGACTCACAATGACGATCATGACACAACGCTTTACGGATTAGATTCTCTCGGAAAAATTAAAAAGAAAATTATTCTCCCAGCAGTTATCAATCATGATTGGGAAGAAATATCGCAAGATGATACTCATATTTATGTTGGAGATTTTGGAAATAATTATGCCGGAAATCGATCGGATTTAAAAATCCTTAAAATCGAAAAAAAATCTTTTCTAGAGACTAATCCAAAAATTGAAACCATTACCTTTTCTTATTCCGACCAAACCAATTTTACTGCTTCAAAACCTAATAAAACTAATTTTGACTGCGAAGCTTTTATTGTTTCTAAAGACAGTATTTATTTGTTTACCAAACAATGGAAATCATCTAAAACCAATATCTACGTTTTATCTAAGCAAGAAGGAACGCAAATTGCAAAACTCAAAGCCACACTCGACACCAAAGGTTTGGTCACTGGCGCAACTTATTTAGAAGATAAAAAATTAATTACTTTGTGTGGCTATACCAAAGTAGGAAAACCGTTTTTGTATCTGCTTTACGATTTTAAAAATCACGATTTTATGTCTGGAAATAAAAGACGAATCGATATAAAACTTCCTTTTCATCAAATAGAAGGAATTGCAACAAAAGACGGACTTCATTATTTTATAACAAATGAATCTCTAGTTCGAAAACCAATTTTAAACAATCCGCAGCAAATTCATTATTTTGATTTGGGTTCAATTTTAAGTCAATATATCAAGATGCAGAAATAGTTTTATTTTTTGCCCCCATTATTAAAAGCCATAAACACGTCCCGATTTCTCCAAGACTTGCAGGAAGTCGGACATAAGATGATATTCCGAGTTCAGAATAATTAGGAAACAATGTATTGGCAAAGAAATTTATCAAATAGCCTAGACAGCCAAGCATTAATAATATTCCGAAAAGTTTGGGAATTATTCCAGATTTAAGAATTAAATATCCGAGCGGAAACAGCCAAAGTCCCCAAAATATCTGAACAATTAGATTTCCGTAATCATATTGATTTAGATAAAACATAACCTGTTCTGCATCTTTCTGATGAGAACTGATAATAGAAAGCACTGCAAATTTATTCTGCATGTTTATAAATGAAATCGGTACGCTTACAATTGCCAAAACAACCATATATATTGCATATGTTTCATTAACTGGTTTTAATAGTTTATACAAAACCAAAGGCAGAAATAGAAAAAAAGTGTAGCAAATTAAACTGCTTACAATACCTAGCCTAAAAAGAAATTCAAAATTTACTATATTACTAAAAGTTATGTCAGCGTGATTCCAAACTATTAATCGTGATGGAACATACGCCAGACTAAAAATCCCAGTTAGCACCACTACTAAATATAATAAACCGGCAATTCGCCCAGTATTTCTAAACGACAGATTTGATTCTTGATTCATGCTTTTATCTTTTTAAAAATTTAAAACTGTTTTGGCCATTTCAATGCAGTCCAAAATATTATTGATGTTAAAACACTTTCTATTAATGCGAAAAAAACGTAAAAACTCCACCAAGGCGCAATTGTCGTAAAAGCGATTAAAAGCATTATTAACGTATAAATAATTCCAAAAATCATATTAAGAAGACGGTTAAAATTTGGTTTTAAAACAACCGACACAACAACCATTAATGCTGGAATTGCCATTAAAATTGCCGCAAGAAATAATTTCACTGGAGAATCAAGAAGTGTATCTCCGCTTATGAAATCCTCAACTTTTTTAGGAACATAAAGAGAAAAATAATCCCCATATACATAACAAAACATTACAGAAGTCCACAATGCCGCAAGCTTGATTTTGGTATTGATTTTAAAATCTTCGAAAACACTGGTATTAATTTGTTTCTCGCTCATGTTTAAGGAATTAAATTTTTAAATATGACGATTGTAGTTTTAAAATGTTACAATCCATTTTTAGAATCAAGTTCCTTTACAATTTTATAAAAGCATAGAAACCCGTTTTAAAACCCGTTTTTTTTCTCTAGTTCAAAAACCTATCTTTGCGCATTATTAGAATTTTAATTAATAA
This sequence comes from Flavobacterium movens, assembly GCF_039581425.1. Taxonomy (NCBI): domain Bacteria; kingdom Pseudomonadati; phylum Bacteroidota; class Flavobacteriia; order Flavobacteriales; family Flavobacteriaceae; genus Flavobacterium; species Flavobacterium movens. The sequence goes on along the minus strand of NZ_JBCPXY010000002.1, from coordinate 74,624 downwards.
AGACTGATATTTCAGTTAAAAAATCTTCATGAATTACTTATCTGTAGAAAATATATCGAAGTCATTTGGCGAAAGAGTCCTTTTTGACAACATTTCTTTTGGAATTAACAAAGATCAAAAAATCGCTTTTATCGCAAAAAATGGTTCTGGAAAAACCACCATAATGAGCATTATTAACGGATTGGAAGAACCAGATACTGGACAAGTTGTTTTACGAAAAGGAATCAGAATGGCATTTCTTTCTCAAGACAATAATCTTCAAGACGAACTTACAATTGAAGAAAGTATTTTCGCATCAGACAATGAAACTCTTAAAGTGATTGAGGCTTATGAAAAAGCTTTAGAAAATCCTTCTGACGAAGAAGCATATCAAAAAGCCTTCGACGCAATGGATCAACATAATGCATGGGATTTTGAAACGCAATACAAGCAGATTCTATTCAAATTAAAACTGGAAGATTTTAAACTAAAAGTAAAAAATCTTTCTGGTGGACAGAAAAAACGTCTTTCTTTGGCTATAATCCTAATCAACCGTCCAGATTTATTGATTCTAGATGAGCCTACCAACCACTTAGATCTTGAAATGATCGAATGGCTGGAAAGTTATTTTGCCAAAGAAAACATTACGCTATTTATGGTAACGCACGACCGTTTCTTTTTGGAACGTGTCTGTAACGAAATTATCGAATTAGACAACGGAAAACTATACCAATACAAAGGAAATTATTCTTACTATCTACAGAAAAAAGAAGAAAGAATTACATCTGAAAATGCTAGTATTGACAAAGCTAAAAACTTATTTGTAAAAGAGTTAGAATGGATGCGTCGCCAGCCAAAAGCGAGAACGACTAAATCGAAATCGCGTCAGGATGACTTTTACATTATTAAAGAAAAAGCACAAAGTCGACGAAAAGAAAACAAAGTTGAGCTTGAAATTAACATGGAAAGAATGGGAAGCAAAATTATAGAGCTTCACAAACTATCTAAAAAATTCAAAGACCGTGTTATTCTAGATAACTTTAGTTTTGATTTTCAGCGTGGCGAAAGAATTGGAATTATTGGGAAAAACGGAACTGGAAAATCGACTTTCTTAAATCTGCTTACAGGAACAATTCCACCAGACAGCGGGCGTGTTGTGAAAGGAGATACCATTAAAATTGGATATTATACACAGTCTGGAATTAATCCAAAACCTGGGCAACGTGTTATTGATATTATAAAAGAATACGGAGAATATATTCCACTTACTAAAGGAAAAATTATTTCGGCTTCGCAACTATTGGAACGTTTTCTTTTTGATGCAAAAAAACAATACGATTATGTTGAGAAATTGAGCGGTGGAGAATTAAAACGTTTGTATTTATGTACGGTTTTAATTCAGAATCCGAACTTCCTGATTCTAGATGAGCCAACAAACGATTTGGATATCGTAACGCTTAACGTTCTAGAAAGTTTCCTTTTAGATTATCCGGGATGTTTATTGGTTGTTTCGCACGACCGTTACTTTATGGATAAAATCGTTGATCACTTATTTGTCTTTAGAGGACAAGGAGAAATCGAGAATTTCCCAGGAAACTACTCTGATTTCCGCGCTTATGAAGATAGTGCCGACGTCGCCCAAAAAGAAGAAAACAAAGCTGAAAAGAAAGATTGGAAGCAAAATAATCCAACTGGAAATTTAAGCTTCAATGAGCAAAAAGAATATCAGAAAATCGAACGAGAAATTAAAGATTTAGAAATCGAAAAGGCTAAAATCGAAAAATTATTCTCTGATGGAAAAGTCGCCGATGCTGATATTGAGAAAAAAGCCAATGAACTTCAAAATATCATAAACAAAATAGACGCAAAAGAAGAACGCTGGTTTGAACTTTCTGCTAAACTTGAAGGGTAATTTTTAGTTTTAAGTGGCAGTTTTCAGTTTTCAGTTTTAAAAAATGAGAGAAAAATCTTAGTTTAGCAAAAAAAACTAAATTATGGATTTTAAAGAGTTATTAGCTTATAAGAAGTCATTTGAGCTTGCAATGGAAATTTTTGAATTGTCAAAAACGTTTCCCAAAGAAGAGCAATTTTCTTTAACAGATCAAATACGTCGATCATCGAGAAGTGTTAGCGCTAATATTGCTGAATCTTATAGAAAAAGAAGATACATAAATCATTTCATAAGTAAATTAACCGATAGTGATGCTGAAAACTCAGAAACAAATACATGGCTTGAATTTTCATTAGAATGCCAATATATTACAAAAGATACGTATGAAAAACTAAATATTAAAAGTCTTGAAATAGGAAGATTGATAAATTATATGATCAATAATCCAAATAAGTTTGGTTGTGGATAAAAATTAAGAGAGGTACAACTGAAAACTGAGACCGAGACTGAGACTAAAAATTAATTCTTTATATTTACGACCTTAAAAAACAAATACCATATGAAAAAATTATTAACGGCATTTTCAATCCTTACGTTTTTTATTTCTTGTACTAGTGATTCAGGACTTGAGAGAATTCCTGAAAAGATCGATTATAGTGCTGAAAACGAAAAAGAAATTACTGAGTATTTAGCGAAAAATAATTTAACAGCTCAAAAGACAAACACAGGTCTGCACTATATTATCAAAGAAGCAGGAACAGGTAAACAGCCAACTCTACAATCAAACGTAACGGTGACCTACAAAGGTACTCTAACGAATGGAACTGTTTTTGATCAGACTACTACCGATGCAGGAGTAACATTTCCGTTAAACAAACTAATATTAGGATGGCAGGAAGGCTTACCACTTTTAAAAGAAGGAGGAAGCGCCTCTTTGTTTATTCCGGCACACTTAGGTTACGGCAGTAATAAGGTTCAAAACATTCCTGCTGGCTCTGTTTTAATTTTTGAAATAAAACTTATTTCTGTAAATTAATCAATCTGAAGAACAAAACATTCTAAGAGTGCTGTTTCAAATACAATCTTACCTAAAATTTTTATGGAATTCTAAAAACGAACACGCGGTTCATTCGCCGTTCGTTTTTAGTTTACTGACAAAATGTTTCTACGATAAGAAAGCAAAGCCTGAATATACTATTCTAAAGAACTATAGGAAATCGCTTTTAGGAAATAAAAATTTCATCGAAGTAACTGATTTCGGCGTTGGATCAAAAGTCTTTAAATCCAACCGAAGACAGATTTCTAAAATTGCGCAAACAGCAGGAATTTCTCCAAAACGGGCAGAATTATTATTTAGAGTTACCAATTATTTTCAGCCTTCAATTATTCTCGAAATAGGAACATCTTTAGGTTTAGCAACTTCTGCGTTGGCTTTAGGAAATCCGAAAGCAAAAGTAGTTACAATTGAGGGCTGTCCAAACACGGCAAATGTTGCCCAAAATCAATTGGCAGAATTTGATTGCAATAATGTAGAAAATGTAATTTCTGAGTTTGAATCTTTTTTAATTTCTGAAAACATTCAAGCAACAAATTACAATCTGATATATTTTGACGGAAATCATTCTAAAAAAGCAACTTTAGCTTATTTTGATCTTTTACTGCCAACTATCGACAATGATTCTGTTTGGATTTTCGACGATATTCATTGGTCTCCTGAAATGGAAGAAGCGTGGGAGATTATAAAAAACCACCCAAAAGTAAAAGTCACAATTGATACTTTTCAATGGGGATTTGTATTCTTTAGAAGAGAACAGCCAAAAGAGCATTTTATAATTAGAGCATAAAAAAAGACGATCATTTCTGATCGTCTTTTTTTATGCTCTAATTCAAAATATTAAAATCTTATTTTTTTGCATCTTTGTTTTCTTCAGATTTAGCTCCCATTCTGTTTACAGTATACATTGGTGCAAATTTGATTTTCAAACCAGCAATTTTTCTGTTATCCTCAGCAGTAAGACCCTCTTTTTCAACTGTATTTTTACGGCTGTCAAGAGCTTCATACATTAATTTGATTTCATCCCAGTCTTCTCTAGAATATTTGTCTTTATTGTTTTCTACAGTATGAACAAACTGCTGATAAACGCTATGAATATTTTGGGCATTAACCCAGCTAAAACTCATATCATCACCAATTTTTCCTGCACCAAACAAAGCATCTCTTAATTGTTGTTTCGGACTAGGAGCTGGAGGGGCAAATTGGGCGGTCATTTCATCTTTAAATTCCTCGTACTTAATTTTACTTGCATTTACTTTTTCGGTCGCGGCGGCATTGTCTTTAATATCGGCCAAAGCAGCTTGTGCTTCCTGAGATCTTCTATCATATTCTGCTTCTACACTTTTCCAATTCTCTTTTAAGTCAGCAGCTGCCACATTTTTAACAGAGTCAACATAGATTACATAGTTCTCTACTGTTTTTTGAGCTTTTTCTTGTTTTTCATCTTTACACGATGTTAACCCTAATACTAATAATGCAATTCCTGTAGCTATTTTGATATTTTTCATAATCTTGATTATTTAATTAATTGATTAATCAAATTTACCAAACGCTTTTCTTAATAAATTACATTATTATCATGTTTTCAAAATTAAAAACATCTTAAAACTATAAAATATTCAAAATAATGACAATTTTGCAAAATATCTTAAAAAAGATATAACATTTTCTTTTAAAAAAAATATATTTTAAAAAGGTCTGCTATATGAATGAGCTTTTGTAACAAAAACCAATTCTATACTACTTATCCTTTTTATTGAAAAGTGTTTTGTACTTTTAAATCCAAAATTGTAAAACGAAATGGCTGAACCATTAATTAAAATAACCGACATTAAACGAAATTTTACTTTAGGAAATGAAATTGTTTATGTTTTAAAAGGAATAGATTTAGAAATTCAAAAAGGAGAATACGTTGCTTTAATGGGACCTTCAGGATCAGGAAAATCCACCTTAATGAATTTATTGGGCTGTTTAGATACACCAACTTCTGGCCGTTATATTTTAAATGGAAAAGATGTCAGCAAAATGAAAGATGATGAATTGGCCGAAATCAGAAACAAAGAAATTGGTTTCGTTTTTCAGACCTTCAATCTTTTGCCAAGAACAACTGCGTTAGACAATGTTGCACTTCCTATGATTTATGCTGGTTACGGAAAATCTGAAAGAATAACCCGCGCAACCGAAGTTTTAAAACAGGTTAATCTAGCAGACAGAATGGATCATCAGCCGAATCAGCTTTCTGGAGGACAGCGCCAGCGTGTTGCCGTAGCAAGAGCTTTGGTCAATAAACCTTCAATCATTCTAGCCGATGAGCCAACAGGAAACTTAGACAGTAAGACTTCTGTAGAAATAATGAAACTTTTTGGAGATATTCATGCACAAGGAAATACGGTAATTCTTGTAACTCACGAAGAAGATATCGCAGCTTACGCGCATAGAATTATCCGTTTACGAGACGGTTTAATTGAAAGCGACACGAGAAAAACTGTTTAGCCGTTTATTTGATTAATTGTTTAATCGGAAAAGGAAAAACTAGATTTTAGATTAATTCAAAAGGAGAGAAACCTTAGAATCTTAGCACCTCAGAACCTTAGCATCTTAAAAAAAATGAAAGTATATACCAAAACAGGCGATAAAGGCACAACGGCACTTTTTGGAGGAACCCGAGTACCAAAAGACCATATTAGAATTGACAGTTATGGAACTGTTGACGAACTGAATTCTTATATCGGATTAATCCGTGATCAGGAAATGGATTCGCATTATAAAACGATTTTAATCGAAATTCAGGATCGTCTTTTTACAGTTGGTGCCATTTTGGCAACTCCACAGGAAAAAGAGGTTTTAAAAAATGGAAAACTTCGCTTAGAAAATCTAGGCATAATCGATTCGGATATTGAATTACTCGAAAACGAAATTGATAAAATGGACGAAAGTCTACCGCCAATGACACATTTTGTTTTACCTGGTGGCCACCCAACCGTGTCACATTGTCATATAGCGCGCTGTATTTGCCGTCGAGCAGAGCGTTTATCAGTCCATTTAAGTCATAATGAACACGTTCCAGAAATAGCAATCACATACTTAAACCGACTTTCTGACTACCTTTTTGTCTTGGCACGAAAGTTGTCCTCAGACTTAAAAGCAGATGAAGTGAAATGGATCCCAAGAAAGTAAAAAACTTTCTTAAAATTTCAATATTTTAAAATCCCAAATTCCAAGAAAAATTAAAAATTCTTTGAATTTAAATTTTACATAAAAGCTTTAAAACAGGAGGATTTAAGCTCCTTTTTTGGAATTTGAAATTTAAAAATTGGGATTTAAAAAGAGACGTTCTTAAATTTTATTAAAATAAATCAAAATTTACTTGTCTTTTTCAGTAAAAAATTTATTTTTGCACAAACTAAACAGATAACAGATGTATTGGACATTAGAATTAGCATCTTATTTAAGTGATGCGCCATGGCCTGCTAACAAAGATGAACTTATTGACTACGCCATTAGAGCAGGTGCTCCATTAGAGGTAGTAGAAAACCTTCAATCAATCGAAGATGAAGGCGAGATATATGAATCAATGGAAGAAATTTGGCCTGATTATCCAACAGACGAAGATTATCTTTGGAATGAGGATGAATATTAAAAAATAAACCAAAGAAAAAAGTCTCATCATAGAGACTTTTTTTTTGGTTCAAATACATATTATATAATAAAGAAATACAATAAATCATGAGTTTCATAAACAGTATTATTAAAGTCTTTGTCGGCGATAAGTCGCAAAAAGATGTCAAAGCTTTACAACCTTACTTAAACAAAATCAAAACGTTCGAAGCTCCTTTAATGAGTCTTTCAAATGACGAATTAAGAGCTAGAACCGTTTATTTTAAAGATAGAATAAAAGAAGCTAGAGCTGACAAAGATGCTAAAATTGCTTCGCTTAAAGCAGAAGTAGAAAACATCGAAGACATCGATAAAAGAGAAGACATTTACGATGCTATAGATGCTCTTGAAAAAGAGGCTTATGAAATCTCTGAAAAAACTTTATTGGAAATTCTTCCAGAAGCTTTTTCTGTAGTAAAAGAAACGGCTCGTCGTTTTAAAGAAAACTCACATATCGAGGTAACTGCAACTGCAAAAGACCGCGAATTCTCAGCAACAAAATCATATATTACTATTGATGGCGAAAAAGCGATCTGGGCAAACAAATGGAATGCTGCTGGAAAAGATATCACTTGGGACATGATTCACTACGATGTTCAGTTAATTGGTGGTATGGTATTGCACGAAGGTAAAGTTGCCGAAATGCAAACGGGAGAAGGTAAAACTTTGGTTGCTACTCTTCCTCTTTACTTAAACGCTTTGACAGGAAACGGAGTTCACTTAGTAACAGTGAATGACTACTTGGCAAAACGTGATAGCACATGGAAAGCTCCTTTATTCGAATTCCACGGTTTATCTGTTGACTGTATCGATAATCACCAGCCAAGTACAGAACAAAGAAAGAAAGCATACGACGCTGATATCACTTACGGAACTAACAACGAGTTTGGTTTCGATTATTTAAGAGACAACATGGCACATTCTCCAAGCGATTTAGTGCAGAGAAAACACAATTTTGCAATTGTCGACGAGGTTGACTCTGTATTAATTGATGATGCTAGAACTCCGCTTATCATTTCTGGACCAGTTCCTCAGGGAGATCGTCACGAATTCAACGAATTGAAACCAAAAATTGAAAACTTAGTTGCTCAACAACGTCAGTTAGCAAATGGTTTCTTAGCTGAAGCTAAAAAATTAATCAAAGAAGGAAATACTAAAGACGGAGGTTTCTTATTATTAAGAGCTTACAGATCTTTACCTAAAAATAAAGCATTAATTAAATTTTTAAGTGAAGAAGGAATTAAACAATTGCTTCAAAAAACTGAAAATCAATACATGCAAGATAACAATCGTGAAATGCACAAAGTTGACGAAGCTTTGTATTTTGTGATTGAAGAGAAAAACAATCAAGTAGAATTAACAGATAATGGTATTAAATACCTTTCTGGAGATACAGATGCAGATTTCTTCGTTTTACCAGACATTGGAACAGAAATCGCTGCGATTGAAAAACAAAAATTAGATAAAGACGCCGAAGCTGAAGCTAAAGAAAGATTATTCCAAGATTTCGGAGTAAAAAGCGAGCGTATCCACACTCTTACTCAACTTTTAAAAGCTTACGCTTTATTCGAAAAAGACGTAGAGTACGTTATCATGGACAACAAAATTATGATTGTCGATGAACAAACTGGTCGTATCATGGATGGTCGTCGTTATTCTGACGGTCTTCACCAAGCGATTGAAGCTAAAGAAAATGTAAAAATCGAAGCTGCTACTCAAACTTTCGCAACTGTAACATTACAGAATTACTTCAGAATGTACAACAAGTTGGCAGGTATGACGGGTACAGCAGTTACAGAAGCTGGCGAGTTATGGCAAATCTATAAATTGGATGTTGTTGAAATTCCGACAAATCGTGGAATTGCAAGAATTGACAAAGAAGATTATATCTACAAAACAACACGTGAGAAATTCAACGCTGTAATCGAAGATGTTACTGAATTATCTCAAGCTGGAAGACCAGTATTAATTGGAACAACTTCTGTAGAGATTTCAGAATTATTAAGCCGTATGCTTAAAATGAGAGGAATCACACACAATGTATTGAATGCTAAAATGCACAAGCAAGAAGCACAAATCGTTGAAGAAGCTGGTAAAGCTGGAGTTGTAACAATTGCAACAAACATGGCTGGACGTGGTACCGATATTAAATTATCTCCAGAAGTAAAAGCAGCAGGAGGTTTAGCAATCGTGGGGACAGAGCGTCATGATTCTCGTCGTGTAGACAGACAGTTACGTGGTCGTTCTGGTCGTCAGGGAGATCCAGGAAGTTCTCAATTCTATGTTTCTCTTGAAGATAACTTAATGCGTTTATTCGGTTCTGAAAGAGTTGCGAAAGTGATGGACAGAATGGGATTAAAAGAAGGTGAAGTTATTCAGCATTCTATGATGACTAAATCTATCGAACGTGCTCAGAAAAAAGTAGAAGAAAACAACTTTGGTGTTCGTAAACGTTTATTAGAATATGATGACGTAATGAACTCTCAGCGTGAAGTAGTTTACAAACGTCGTCGTCACGCATTGTTCGGAGAGCGTTTGAAACTGGATATTGCGAATATGCTTTATGATACTTGCGAATTAATTGTAAGCAACAGTAAAGTAACAAATGATTTTAAAGGATTTGAGTTTGATTTAATTCGTTATTTCGGAATCACATCTCCAATTTCTGAAGCAGATTTCTTAAAATTATCTGATATTGAAGTTACTGGAAAAGTATACAAAGAGGCTTTAGCATTCTATACCGAAAAAACAGAAAGAAGCGCTAGAGAAGCTTTCCCAATTATTAAAGGAGTTTACGAAGAGCCAAACAATCATTTCGAAAGAATTGTAGTTCCGTTTACTGATGGAATCAAAACTTTGAATGTTGTAACTGACTTGAAAAAAGCTTACGAAAGCGAAGGTGCTCAATTAATCGCTGATTTCGAGAAAAACATCACTCTTTCTATTGTTGATGAAGCTTGGAAAAAACACTTACGCAAAATGGACGAATTGAAACAATCTGTTCAATTGGCTGTTCACGAGCAAAAAGATCCATTGCTAATCTACAAATTAGAAGCTTTCAATTTGTTCAGAGGAATGTTGGATAACGTTAACAAAGAAGTAATTTCATTCTTATTCAAAGGTGATTTACCAGCTCAAAATGTTCCTGAAATTCACGAAGCAAGAGAAGTGGCACGTCCAAAAGAAAATTTACAATTAAGTAAAGACGAAATTCCAAATAGCGAAAGCTTGAACCGTGAAGCTGGAGAAACTCAACAACGTCAGGTTACTGAAACTATCGTTAGAGATATGCCAAAAATCAACAGAAACGATACTGTTGTTGTTCAAGAAATTGCTACTGGTAAAACAGAAACAATGAAGTATAAAAAAGCTGAAGCTTTAATCGCAGCTGGAACTTGGGTTTTAATTAACTAATAAGAATCCAATCTAAATATAAAATCCCCGATTACTAAAGTAGTCGGGGATTTTTTGTTTTTTTTTTATTTTGCCACAAATTACACAAATTCTCACTAATTTTTCTGCAAAAAATTAAAAAGCAATTCGTGTAATTCGTGGCGAACAAATTATCTCGGATTATCTTGATAATAACGTTCTTCAATTCGTTTTATATCTTTTATAGAGTTTTTCGCCCAAAGCAAACGTTTTACTAAAATTTCTTCATCGGTCAATTTCCAATCAATATTAGATCTTCTAAGTCTGTTTGTTAAGCTTTGAATAATAATCGCTGCCGAAACCGAAATATTTAAACTTTCTGTAAAACCAACCATCGGTATTTTTAAGAAACCATCTGCGTTGTCCATAATTTCTTTTGACAAACCTTCTTTTTCTGTTCCGAAGAATAATGCGCTTGGTTTTGTAATATCAAAATCTTCCAACATACAATCTTTTTCGTGTGGAGTTGTGGCAATAATTTGATATCCTTTGCTTTTAAGATCAGAAAGGCATCCAGAAACCGAATCAAATCGGTTGATGTCTACCCATTTTTGTGCACCAAGTGCAATTTCTTTGTCGATTCTTTTTCCAAAACGCTGCTCAATTACATTTAATTCCTGAATTCCAAAAACTTCACAACTTCGCATTACCGCGCTTGTATTGTGCATCTGATAAACATCTTCTACTGCAACAGTAAAGTGTTTGGTGCGGTTTCCTAATACTTCTAAAAATCTTTCTTTGCGGTTATCTGTTAATATATTTTCGAGAAAAGCTAAGTAATCTAAATCAATCATTTTAATACTATTTTATCGCAAAAATACATTTTAAAGAAATCTTTTTGTTGCTTTACCTTCATTTTTATTCAAAAATAGAACTTAAAACGGTTTCAAAAATAGCATCTCTAAGTGATTTATTATTATCCTCATCTGGGAAAATTGGCTGGGGTTTAATGGAGCTCATTTCCATCTTGAGCAATTTATTGGTATTGGCAAGAGAATAATAATGTTGTGATTTTGTATTAGTTGGCAAAAATCCAGGTTTTGGATTATAAATCGAATATGCTTTTAAGGAATACAAAAAGTTTTTATATTCCATAAAAGATAATGGTTGCACTTTCACAAACGAAAAAGAAGTTATTGCACTATCCACATAAAATAATTTTCTATTTTTGGTTTGAGCACAAACAATTGCGGTTGTTAAGAATAGAAATAATAAAAACAGCTTTTTCATTTTATAAAAGTAAGAAAAAACTACCTTTCCAATTTAATATATTGATGAATTTTGCAATAAGCCACTAAAGAATAAATTTTAAAAAATGAAAAAGAAACTTGTTGTTTTAACAGGAGCAGGAATTAGCGCCGAAAGCGGCATAAAAACATTTCGGGACAGTGATGGATTATGGGAAGGACATGATGTAATGGAAGTTGCCACTCCTGAAGGCTGGCATAAAAATCAGGAATTGGTTCTCGATTTTTACAACAAAAGACGCCAACAGCTGAAAGAAGTAAATCCGAATTTGGGTCATATTATTTTGGCTGAATTGGAAAAAGATTTCGACGTTTACATTATTACCCAAAATGTTGATGATTTGCATGAACGTGCCGGAAGTACAAATGTTTTGCATTTGCATGGCGAATTATTAAAAGTACGAAGTACACAAAATAAAAATCTAATTCTAGATTGGACTGAAGATTTGCAAAGTGGAGATTTAGATACAAACGGGCATCAATTACGCCCGCATATTGTTTGGTTTGGCGAAGAAGTTCCTGCACTCGAAGAAGCTATTGACATTACCGAAACCGCAGATTATTTTGCTGTAATCGGGACTTCTCTGCAAGTTTATCCAGCGGCAGGATTAATTGCTTATACGCCAAGTACAACTCCTGTTTTTTATATTGATCCAAAACCAATTTCAATTCCGAATCTTAGAAATAAAGTAGAAACTATTGCCAAATTTGCTTCTGAAGGAGTTGCCGATTTAAGAGAAAAATTACTGAACTTAGAAAAAACAACATGATTTTTGAAAGCTGGTTACAACAGTTAAGTCAATTTAACACAATCTACCTCTTTGTTTTCTTTTTGATAGAAAATTTAGTGTTAGTTGGTTTATCTGTTTTAATTGGAAAAATAATCGAATCTGAAAATACCTTTTTACAGACTAAAGATCAGAAATGGGTACTTTCTACGCTTTTTTGTAACACAGTTATAACTTTAATTGGTTTCAAATTGTATCAATACGGAATTCTGAGAGTAGATTTTTCAGCGTCTATTAAACTTATCATTTTCGATACACTTTTGTTGATTCTCTTAATGGATCTTTTTATGTTTATTTTTCATTTTTTGGTTCATCATTTAAAATGGATGTATCCGATTCATAAACTGCATCATACACATGTAGAGACCAATGTTTATAGCTTATATGTTCTTCATCCAATTGAAACTTTAGGTTTTGGATTTATCTGGCTGTTTTTAATTACGACTTTGAAGTTTAATTATTTGAGTATCATTATTTATTTGATTCTAAATCTTTCTTATGGAATATTTGGGCATTTAAAAAAGGACATATTTCCTTTTTTTTGGTATAGCAATTACTTCACAAAATGGATTTCAACCACTAAATTTCATAATGATCATCATAAAAATGAGTCTAAAAATTATGGTTTTTACTTTACAATCTGGGATAAAATTTTCAAAACCATAATTTAAGCATCAATATAACTTTCAGAAGTTTTAACAATACCTTATATTTGCACCTTTCGAAAAAACAACATCACAATGACTACTCTAAACGAATTGAATGCTATATCGCCAATTGATGGAAGATATAGAAATAAAACTCAAAATTTAGCACCTTTTTTCTCTGAAGAAGCTTTAATAAAATACCGCGTTTTGGTTGAAGTGGAATACTTCATTGCTTTATGCCAAATTCCGTTGCCTCAGTTGCAAGGTATTGACGCTAGTTTATTTGAAAGCTTGAGAAATATCTACAAAAACTTTTCTACTGAAGACGCTCTTTGGATTAAAGAAACAGAAAAAGTAACTAACCACGACGTAAAAGCGGTTGAATACTTTATTAAAGATGCTTTTGAAAAATTAGGTTTATCTCAGTACAAAGAGTTCATTCATTTCGGATTAACATCTCAAGATATTAATAACACTGCTATTCCGCTTTCTACAAAAGAAGCGTTTGAGCAAGTTTATATGCCAACTTTAATTGCTGTAATTGCAAAATTAAAAGAATTAAGCGTTGAATGGAAAGACATTCCGATGCTGGCACGTACACACGGACAACCAGCTTCTCCTTCTCGTTTAGGAAAAGAAATTTTGGTTTTCGTAGAGCGTTTAGAAGAGCAAATGCGTTTGTTATTCAATATTCCGTTTGCTGCTAAATTTGGAGGAGCAACAGGAAATTTCAATGCACACCATGTTGCATACCCACAAATTGACTGGAAACAATTCGGAAATAAATTTGTTGAAACAGATCTTGGCTTAAAACATTCTTTCCCAACCACTCAAATTGAGCATTACGATCATTTTGCTGCTTTCTTTGATGCTTTAAAAAGAATTAATACTATTATCATCGATTTAGATCGTGATATCTGGACTTATGTTTCAATGGATTATTTCAAACAGAAAATCAAAGCTGGAGAAATTGGCTCATCTGCAATGCCGCATAAAGTAAATCCAATTGATTTTGAAAACTCTGAAGGAAACTTAGGAATTGCAAATGCTATTTTTGAGCATTTAGCTGCGAAATTGCCAATCTCAAGATTACAGCGTGATTTAACTGACAGTACTGTTTTACGTAATGTTGGTGTTCCTTTTGGACATACTATTATTGCCTTTGAAGCAACTTTGAAAGGTTTAAACAAATTACTTTTAAACGAAGGTAAATTTGCTGAAGATTTAGAGAAAAACTGGGCAGTTGTGGCAGAAGCTATTCAGACTATTTTACGTCGTGAAGCTTATCCAAATCCGTACGAAGCTCTAAAAGGTTTAACGAGAACAAACGAAGCTATCGACAAAAATGCGATTCATAATTTCATTGCAACTTTAGAAGTTTCAGATTCAGTTAGAGCCGAATTGTTAGCTATAACTCCTAGTAATTACACAGGAATTTAATTTGATGCAATATCGTTTTTTACTCCTTGTATTATTTGTTTTCAGCATATCTATTTATGCACAAAAAAAAAGTAGTTAACGGAATTGAAATAGAAATTCTAAAGGCAAAAGAACCTTCCGAATTTTCTACTCTAATGTTGAGAGGCATAAAATTTGACCAATCGCAGTATAAGTACATTATGGTCAAGTGTAAAGTCAAGTCAATAGAAGAAAATCATGCCCGAATAAGTGCTTTTGCATTACTAGATACTGTTAACAAAATAAGATATCGTCTCGGAGATTATTTAGGTTATGCAGCTATTGTAGGAAATCCTGAAAGAAATTATTTTAGAAAAACGAAATCTGAAAATAAAGATTACAGCAGCAATTTGCCTCAATACAAAAGCACTGAAATAGATCAATTTGACAAATTTAATATAGCAGGTTATACTAACTCTGAAATTGCAGTTGAGTTTGGAACTAAAAAAAAATCCTGATTCCAGTATTGTATATTTTGGACAAACTGCTTATAAAAACTTTAAAGCTGAGTTATTTTTTATTATTCCGCTAACATTAAAAGTTTCTACATTTAATCTATATTACAGAGATGTTAATGTAGGCACAGTCAAAATAGAATAAGGGACATAATCCAAAAAAAACCGAGCAATCACGCAAGGAATTTAAGAAAAATACCAAATATTTTACCAGAAAAAGCTATCTTTATCGAGATAGCTTTTTTTATTAAATCCAGAGGCAAATCCAGATTACACTCCTTTTATATTAATTGGAGCTAATGAATTTCATTTGAAACAAAAAGCTGGATCAACTCTTTAAAAAAAATACCACCTTTTTATATGATTGCACTAAATGCCGCTGCAGAAACTACACACCATTTACAACCTTTAATTAGTGATTTAGGATTAATCCTGATGACTGCCGGAATTGCCGTTCTATTATTTAGAAAAATGAAACAGCCTTTGGTTTTAGGCTACCTGATTGCAGGATTTCTAGCTGGAAACCATTTTGATTTTTTCCCTTCTATAACCGACATGAAAAGTGTTGAAGTTTGGGCAGAAATTGGGGTTATATTTTTGCTTTTCAGTTTAGGACTCGAATTCAGCTTTAAGAAACTAATGAAGGTTGGAGGGACTTCGTCTGTCACCGCCATAACCCAGATTCTATTTATGACCGTAATTGGTTATTGTGTCGGGCAATGGATGGGCTGGGGAAAAATGGACAGTATTTTCCTGGGAGCTACACTTTCTATTTCTTCGACAACTATTATCATTAGAGCTTTTGATGAGCTGGGTGTAAAAGGAAAAAAGTTCGTCGGGATTGTTTTCGGCGCTCTAATTGTAGAAGATATTGTTGCCATCTTAATGCTGGTTTTATTGTCAACAATTGCCGTAAGCGATCAGGTTTCGGGCGCAGCACTACTTCAATCTGTTTTAAAACTAATTTTCTTTTTAATTATCTGGTTCTTAGGAGGAATTTTTATTATTCCAACTATTTTTAAAAAAGCAAAACATCTCTTAACCGACGAAATGCTCCTGATTATATCATTGGCATTATGTTTAATGATGGTTATTTTTGCCTCAAATGTAGGTTTCTCTCCAGCTTTAGGTGCTTTTATCATGGGATCTATTATTGCTGAAACTACGATGGCAGAAAAAATCGAACACTTAATTCAGCCTGTAAAAGATTTTTTTGGCGCTGTTTTCTTTGTATCGGTGGGAATGTTAATCAATCCGGTTACTTTGGTAAATTACGCACTTCCAGTAGCTATAATTACTTTATTGACCATATTTGGAAAAGCATTTAGTTCTTCTATTGGAGCTTTAATTTCTGGCCAGCCATTAAAACAATCTGTTCAAACCGGAATGAGTTTAGCTCAAATTGGTGAGTTCTCATTCATTATTGCAACTCTCGGAATGTCTCTAAAAGTTACAAGTGATTTCCTATATCCAATTATCGTAGCTGTATCTGCAATTACCACATTTACGACACCATTCTTAATTAAATATTCGGAAAGATTTGCGTTGGTATTGGAATCTAAAATGCCAAAAAGATGGGTAAAAAATATTAACCGATATAGTGTAAATGCGCAAGCAATTAAATCTGTCAGCACTTGGCAGATTGTACTTCGCTCTTCTATTACACAAATTATACTTCACACAATCATTATTACCGCTATTATATTACTATCGTCTAAATTTGTAGCGCCTTTGGTTGCCGATACACGATTTGGAAATACTTTGGCTGCTTTATTAACTTTGGTTGTAATTGCGCCTTTTTTATGGGCTCTTTCACTTCGTAGAGTTAAAGTAGACGAAGTTGAAGCGTTATGGGAAGAACGTAAATATCGTGGAGCTCTCTTAATGCTGATTCTGATTAGAATGAGTCTCGGTTTATTCTTTGTCGGATTCTTATTGAATATTTTCTTCTCTCCTTTGGTTGCATTTGTAGCCTTAATTATTGCAATTGGTGCATATCAAATTTTCCCTAAAAAACTAAATGAGCAATATCACAAAATCGAAAATCACTTTTTGAAAAACCTCAACGATCGCGAAAACAAAAAGATCGACAGACGATATGCCAATTTAATGCCATGGGACGGACACATGTCTTTCTTTGAAATTAAAAAAGAATCTAATTTGGTTGGACAAACTTTACAAGAACTCCGAATTCGTGAACAGCTCGGAATTAATATCGCTTATATTAAACGAGGAGAAGTAACCATTCCGATTCCTACCAAAACAGAACGTTTATTTCCTGGCGATGAAATTTGTGTAATTGGAACTGATGCTCAAATTGCAGAATTCACAAAATTCTTAACTCAAAACGAAACTGAACCACCTACTAAAGTAGAAGAAACCGATATTGTTTTACGCCAGCTAGAGGTTTCTCAAGACGAATTCATTCAAAAAAGTATTGGACAATTTAGAGCCAAAACAGACGGAATGGTAGTAGGAATTGAACGAAATGGAAACCGTATTCTAAATCCAGAATCTAGTTTAATCTTAGAGAAAAACGACATACTATGGGTTGTGGGAGACAAGAAAAAAATGAATGCTTTGTTGGCGGCTAAGTAAGGTTCTGAGATGCTAAGGTGCTAAGGTTCTAAGTTTTTATATATAAAGCGTTGAAATTTTCATAAATTGAAAGTCTCAACGCTTTTTAATTTTCTTTGCTTTTCATAAAAACAAAAATGCTAAAATTCTAAGAAAAAAACTTAGAACCTTAGCACCTTAATATCTTAGAACCTCAAAAAAGCTATTTATTCGGCTGCGGTGTCAAACGCAAATAAGGTTTAATTGGTGTATGTCCTTTTGGGAATTTTGCTGGAATATCACTGTCTGGAATTGCTGGTGCAATTACTACGTCTTCTCCATCTTTCCAGTTTGCCGGAGTAGCAACACTGTAATTTGCAGTTAATTGCAAACTGTCAATTACACGAAGCAACTCATCAAAATTTCTTCCTGTAGAAGCTGGATAAGTCAGCGTTAATTTGATTTTTTTATCTGGTCCGATAACAAAAACAGAACGCACAGTAAATTTATCACTAGCATTTGGATGAAGCATATCGTATAAATTAGCTACTTTTTTATCCTCATCAGCAATGATAGGAAAATTTACTTCTGTATTTTGAGTTTCGTTGATATCTTTAATCCATTCTTTATGAGACTCTAGGCCATCTACACTCAAAGCAATAACCTTAGTATTTCTTTTTTTGAATTCTGGCACATAGTTCGCCACAGTTCCTAATTCAGTAGTACAAACCGGCGTAAAATCTGCTGGATGCGAAAATAAAACACCCCACGAATCTCCTAGCCATTCGTGAAAATTAATTGGTCCCTGTGTGGTTTCTGCGTGAAAGTCAGGAGCTATATCGCCTAATCTTAATGTTGACATAATTTCATTTTTTTAGTTCATCTAAAATTAACCAAAAAAAGGATATAGAAAACATTGATTTTCTTAAAAAAAGTTAAAATTCTACTTTGTCGATATAATTACTATTTTGAACTAAATAAAACTTAGAACAAAATACCAGAAAGCAAGCGTTACAAAGGAAATCGGAATTCCGAAACCGATCATCATACTGCTTAATTTAGGTTTTAATCCGTAAGTTGAAGCAAGGATTGCACCTGTTATCATTGGCGCCATAGCAGTTTCCATTATCGTAATTTTTATAACTTCAGAATGCTGGTTAAAAATAAATACATACAGCACAAAAATTATAAAAGGAATCAAAAGGAGTTTAAAGAAAAGTCCAAGACGTAAAAATTTCCAATGCTGGCTTTTTCGATCAAAAGTCAATTGAAGTCCAACAGAAAGCAACGCTAAAGGTGTTACCAAACTTCCAATTTTCAGTAATATAAATTGAAAATTTTCATTTAAATTATAATCAAAAACATTCATGAAACAAGCCAATACAAACATTAGAAAGGGCGGAAATAGAATAATCTTTTTAAAAATCCCCAAAGCATTCGGACTTCCTTTAGAATAAAAAGCCGCAGTAAAAACGCCAAGAGTAGAAACCACAACAAAAGTTCCTGGCTGATCTACTAAAACTGCAGTTTCTAAACCTTTCTTTCCAAATAAAGCTTCAATAATCGGATAACCTAGAAAAGAACTGTTGCTCAAACCAGCTGTCAAAATCAGACAGCCAATCAATTTATTTGACCAACCATTTCTTCTTCCCAAAAAATGAAAAAAGATAAAAGCCAGAATATAAGTAATCCACCCCGCTCCTATTGGAAATAGCAATTCACTACTCCATTTTATTTTCGGAATATGGTATAGAGTAATCGCTGGAAGACAGAAATAAATAACAATTTTATTGAGCGTCTTATAAATATGAGTGGGAAACTGTTTTACATGCTGCAAAACTAAGCCCAGCGAAAGAAAGAGAAATATTAGTATAAAGTTGTTCATATAGTAAGATCAAGACAAAAATAAGTATTTCAAATTTAGTGATTAGCGAAAAGTAAATAGTAATTCGCTTTTTGAATAAATCATAACTACTGATTTTCTTTTGTTAAACATGTAACATTTCAATAAAAATCAATCGCTTCTTACTGAATACCAGTCACTTTTAATCAATCACTCATCACACATTTCAAAAAAAATAGTTAAATTAGTACTTTGTGTTACAAAAAGATGTAAATTTGTAACATATTTTATTACAGTATGATTTCAGGTAAATTTGCCATAACGATTCACATTCTTACTTTACTCCATAAATTCCCAAATGATTATTTGTCATCGGAGTTTATTGCGGGAAGCATTAATTTAAATCCTGTTTTGGTTCGAAAAGAAATTGCCAATCTAAAAGCACATCATATTGTAGAAAGTAAAGAAGGAAAAAATGGTGGGACAAAATTGGCGGTTAATCCTGTTGACCTGACTTTAAAACAAATATTCGAAATGACTTTTGAAACCATTGGTTTAGGTTTCGCAAAGAATCAACCAAATCCTGATTGTCCTGTTGGAAAAAACATCAATCAGAATCTGGAAGCTTTGTATAAAGAAATGAATGATAAAGTAAGTGCTCAACTTGAGAACATCTCTCTAGAGGATTTTTCGAATCAATTTTAAAAACTATTTTTTTATCCAAAACTGTAACATTTTTTATTACTAAATAAATTTTTATACCATGAAAATCGCACTTATCGGAGCTACAGGATTTGTTGGCTCAGCAATTTTAAACGAATTAGCAGATAGAAAACATGAAATCACTGCTATTGCAAGAACTCCAAAAGATACAGCAAACGCTAAATGGGTTGCCGCAGATATTTTTAATGTAGATGCCTTGGCAGAAATCTTAAAAGGTCACGATGCTGTGGTTAACGCTTATAACCCAGGATGGACAAACCCAAATATTTACGATGACTTTTTAGCAGGTTCTAAAGCAATTCAGGAAGCGGTTAAAAAATCGGGAGTTAAACGTTTTATTACAATTGGTGGAGCTGGAAGTTTATATGTAGCTCCAGATTTACAAGCGGTTGATACTCCAGATTTTCCAAAAGAGATCTTCCCTGGTGCAAATGCTGCGAGACATTATTTAAACATTATTAAAGAAGAAAAAGACTTGGATTGGGCATTCTTTAGTCCTGCTTTCGAAATGCATGCTGGAACTAAAACAGGAAGAACTGGAAAATACCGTCTAGGCTTAGAAAATCCTGTTTTCAATGACGAGCAAAGAAGCATTTTATCTGTAGAAGATTTAGCAGTTGTTATTGCTGACGAAGTAGAAACGCCAAAACATCATCAGGTTAGATTTACTGCAGGTTACTAAAAAGATCCTAAGTTTTTTTGCCACGAATTCACGAATTTTCTTTTTAAAGTCTTTATCTAAATGTTATTCGAATTAATTCGAAAAAATAATCTCAAAGATTTAAAAAAAAAATTCGTGAATTCGTGACAACTTATTTTTACTCATTGCGAGAATAACAAATTAGCGGAAATTCGTGTAATTAGAGGCAAACTAACTTTTTGAAACTGTCTTTGTTTTCTGTACTTTTACATTTCTAAAAAGTGCGTTTTGTCAAATTCTAATAAACAAACTGGTAGCATCTCTGAAAAAGCTGGAATTTCACCTCCCGAAATCACCAATATTTCGGCTATCAATCAAATTAAAAGCAAACGCAGACAACAACCTACTTCTCAAGAATTAATTAATGGAATTTTAGAAGGAAATAGAACTTCTTTAAGTCGTGCCATTACTTTAATTGAAAGCACCAATCCTGACCATTTTGATAAAGCAAGCGAAGTCATTCAAGGTTGTTTAGCTCATGCTAATAAATCAGTTCGAATTGGAATTACAGGTGTTCCTGGAGTTGGAAAAAGCACTTTTATTGAAGCTTTTGGAAAACATCTGACACAATTAGGAAAAAAAGTAGCTGTTTTGGCAGTCGATCCAAGCAGTTCGCTTTCGCACGGAAGTATTTTGGGAGATAAAACCCGAATGGAAGAATTGGTAAAAGACGAAAATGCTTTTATTCGCCCTAGTGCTTCTGGTGAAACTCTGGGAGGTGTGGCGCGAAAAACCCGCGAAACCATTATTCTTTGTGAAGCCGCAGGTTTTGATACTATTATTATCGAAACAGTTGGTGTTGGCCAAAGCGAAACTGCAGTTCACAGTATGGTCGATTTCTTTTTGCTTTTGAAAATTTCTGGTGCAGGCGACGAACTTCAAGGTATTAAACGTGGTATTATGGAAATGGCAGATGCAATTGTCATTAATAAAGCTGACGGCGATAATATAAAAAAGACAAATCAGGCGAAATTGGAGTTTAATCGCGCTTTGCATTTATTCCCTCCAAAAAAATCAAACTGGCAACCCAAAGTAACTACTTGCAGTTCAATCACAAAAGACGGAATCGCTGAAGTTTGGAATACGATTTCTGATTATTTTGAAATGACGAAAGAATCAGGATTTTTCCAAGACAAAAGAAACGAACAAAACCATTTCTGGATGATGGAAACCATCAACGAACAATTGAAACAGAATTTCTATAATCAGCCTGAAATCATTTCACTTTTAGAAAAAAGCAAAAAAGCAGTGCAAAACAATGAGATTTCATCTTTTGCAGCTGCTTCTGAGTTGTTAAAATTATATTTTAAAAAAAGGTTCTAAGATACTAAGGTTTCCTGTCTGTTCGAGTGGAGTCAAGAACTATATAGCATTTCAACTTCGCTCAATGTGACAAAACTTAGAAGCTTAGCAACTTAGTACCTTAGCATCTTTATTTCTTAGCTCTAAGCTTATATTTACTTTCTTTATATAAATTTCCTGCTGTAATTACATGCGCCAAAGCATCTTTTGCTAATTCTTCATTTAATTTAACTGGAACTAAAGTTGTATCATTTTTGATTTCAAACTGCAATGGCTTCAAATTTGGCTGCATGATCACAACCTGATTTTCAACTCTAAATGCATTGATATCATTAAACTGCATAATAGATCTTCCTTGCACTTTCGGATCCAATTTACTTAGGTTTCTACCTACCATTGGAGTTTCAAATGGAAGTCCTAAAAAACTTAACAATGTTGGTGGAATATCAATCTGACTTGCCAATCTATCATAAACAGCTCCTTTTGGAACTCCTGGTCCCATAATAAATGCTGGGATATGGAATTTGTTTATTGGCACTAAATTTTTTCCGTAAGTTCTTGTGTTATGGTCAGCAATTACAATGAAAATCGTGTTTTTAAAGTACGGTTCTTTCTTTGCCATTTCAAAGAATTTCCCAATAGAGAAATCGGCATACTTCATCGCATTGTTTACCGTATTAGGCTTTTTATCGTAAGGCTTAATTCTTCCGGCTGGATATTCAAATGGCTCGTGATTTGAAGTCGAGAACATTAAAGAGAAAAATGGTTTATCTCCTTTTGATTTAAAATACTGATTGGCTTTGGTCACCAAATCTTCATCAGAATAACCCCAAGTTCCTTTGAAAGCATATTTATTTCCATCTGATTCAAAATCAGTTTGGTCTACGATGTCTGTAAAACCATTTCCGTTAAAGAACGAAGCCATATTATCAAAATTGGCCATTCCGCCATAAATGAAGCTTGTATCGTAACCTTTTTGTTTTAACGCATCTGCCAATGTAAAAAATCCTTGTTGTGAGTTTCCAAGCTTCACTACACTTTCTGATGGAGAAGGCAAAAATCCAGTTACAACTGCTTCAATTCCGCGAACACTTCTGGTTCCTGTGCAATACAAATTGGTGAACAATAATCCTTCTTTAGATAATTTATCAAATTCAGGTGTTAAAGGCTTTCCTCCCAAAATTCCAACATATTCTGCACCTAAACTTTCCTGTAAAAATATCACCAAGTTATAGGGCTTTTTCATAACAGAATCTGGCTGCTGTACATGCAAAAACGGAATGTCTTTATCGCTAAAATCGTTTGGTCCTGCTATCATGTATTTCTTTACACGAGCAATAGCTTCGGCTTCATCCATTTTACCATACATTTTAGTATTTCCTTCATTTTTGATTGAATACGCGGCAAAAGCAACGGTATAAAATGAATTTAATCCCAAAGTATTTGTAAGCTGATCTGTTGAGAAAACAGCATTACTAGCATTAATAGGACGTTTTGAAGTAAGGCTTGAACGTGCTCCGAAAAACAATAAAAAAGCAACTAATGGAAACACCATTAATTTGAATTTATATTCTGTACTTGTGGTATAAAATAATTGTTTCCCCTTTTTAAAAGCCAAATACAGTACAACGCCAAGAATTAGAAAAGTCACAATAATTGAAGTCAGATAACTTTTTAAAAGCATTCCAACCACTTCTTTTGGATAAATAAGATAATCTAAGAAAATCTTATTCGGACGTGTATCATATTGCTTTACAAAATCTGGAGAAGCTAATTCTACAAAAAGAATTAAAAACAGAAATAGAAAACTATAAATTACCAGAAATTTGTTGGTGAATTTTATCCATTTATTTGGCAGAAAAGTAATTAGAACTGCTGGCAAAAATGACAAATAACACAATAATATTAAATCCATTCGTAATCCGATTGGAAAAATATACCAGAAATCTGGCGTCTGCACTACTCTTTCTTTAAAAAGAAAAAACAAAAAGATTCGGCTTAAAGTGGTAATCAATAATCCGATTAAAATAAAACTGAAAATAGGTTTTAAAAAACGTAAATTTTTCATTAAAAATAGTATAAGAACGTAAGATTAGAAAAACAAATTACTCTTCGTAACGATTAATTTCTCTGTCGTAAAACTCATTTGCTTTTTCAATTAAACTTTCCATTTCGGCGTTTAATTCAGCTTCGTCAAGATCTTCTGGTTCTTCTAAAAACTCAACCTCATCATCTTTCAAATTGATAATAAATCTTGGGTAATCTAGGTGAATGATAAAAATATCGTCTGGAAAATCGGTATTATCTCCAAGTAAAAATTTAGGTAATTCCATATCTATTATTTTTTTTAATGGTTATTTTTTTGTCTCAGATTATACAGATTAAAAGAATTTCTCTTGACTTTAAGCTTTACAATCTTCGACTTATTTTTTATTCAAATTTAGTTATTTAGATCTGAATCAATAATTAATCTCTTTGTTAGGTAATGAAAACGAATATACAAACAAATTGCCGCTGCGGTTAAACCTGCCAAAAGTCCGATCCAAACTCCCTGTGCTTTCAATTCGGTGTGTTCTCCTAAATAGTACGAAATAGGAAAACCAATGACCCAATAAGCTACAAAAGTAATATACATTGGTACTTTTACATCCTGCAATCCACGTAATGCTCCGAGAACCACAACCTGAATTCCGTCAGAAATCTGGAAAATTGCAGCAATTAAAAGTAATTTTGAAGCAATTCCTATTACTTCTTCGTTATCTAAAATCTGTCCTGTGTTTTCCATATTCAAGAAAATATAAGGCAGATAATCGTGGAAAATAATAAAGAAAATTGCAAAAATTGTTTCTAAGATTATAGCAAGCAGGAAAATAGAACGCGCTACAACAATTAGCTTTTTATAATCCATCAAACCTCTTTGATTGCTGACACGAACCATCGAAGTTACGCTCAATCCCATGGCAAACATAAAAGTCATTGACGCTAAACTTAATGCAATTTGATTTGCTGCCTGACTTGTTTTTCCAATATTTCCGCAAAGCCAGATTGAAGCGGTAAATAGCACAACTTCAAAAAGCATCTGCATTGCAGAAGGAAATCCTATGCTGATAATCTTTTCTATTGTTGCTTTTTTTATTTCATTAAAACTGAAACCTTTAAAAAAGCGTTTTAAATCGTCTCTTCTTGAAAGCATGATATGCATGAACATGACCAAAAATATTCTCGAAATTACAGTTCCCAAAGCGGCTCCAATAATTCCCATTTTTGGAAAAATCCAGATTCCATAAATCAAAACATAATTAATTCCGACGTGAAGCACATTTGCCATAACCATAGCATACATCGAATATTTGGTTAATGACATTCCGTCAGCAAACTGCTTATAACCCTGGTACATTACCAAAGGAATCAGCGAGAAAGCCACCCATCCTAAATAAGGCTTTGCAAGTACGATAACATCTGCAGGCTGTTTTAGCAATTCCATGATTGGTTTGGCAAACATAATTACCGTAAAAAGAATTAATCCTAAAATAGTGCACAGAAATAAACCATGATGAAAAGCAGAGCGAATTTTAGTATCATTTTTCTCTGCATCACCTTCTGCAACGATTGGAGTTATTGCTGTAGAAAATCCAATTCCTAAAGACATTGCAATAAAAATCATACTGTTACCTAGCGAAACTGCCGCTAGTTCTGTACTTCCTATTTTTCCCACCATTATGTTATCGACAATACCAATTAAAGTATGTCCGACCATTCCTAAAATAACAGGATAAGCCAGTCTTAAATTATACGAAAACTCTTTGGTGTACTGCTTTAAATTCACTTGTATTCTTTTTTAGTCGGCAAAGATAGTCAGAAGCTTGGAATTCTATCCAATTAATAAAAATATATGCCAATTTTAAGACAAAAATAAGCTCACCTCAATATTATGTAACGAAACCTGAAAATTGTATAACAAACTCCA
Source organism: Flavobacterium movens (assembly GCF_039581425.1). NCBI lineage: Bacteria > Pseudomonadati > Bacteroidota > Flavobacteriia > Flavobacteriales > Flavobacteriaceae > Flavobacterium > Flavobacterium movens. The sequence goes on along the minus strand of NZ_JBCPXY010000002.1, from coordinate 48,925 downwards.
AACGCCTCCAATATAATTTTACATTATAGAAATTTCAAAAATATAAGCCATGAAAAAATTACAGATGTTATGCCTAGCTGCTTTCACATTTTTATTTGCCAACACCACATTTGCTCAAGAGACAGAAGCAACAAATTACGACCAAGGTTTTAGATTAGGTTTTGGTTTAAATGGAGGATTGCCAACCGACAATGATTACGACTGGTCTCTTGGGGGAGATGTTCGTTTACAGTATGATCTTTCCAAAAAAACATCTTTGACCCTAACAACAGGATTTACGAATCTATTTATGGGAAAAGACGATCTTGGAAATAACGTAAAAGATCTTGGATTTATTCCAGCCAAAGCAGGTTTTAAAGCTTTTGTTTTAAAAGATCAATTTTATGTATTAGGTGAAGTTGGTGCCGGTTTTGCTGTAACAAACGGTTATGACAAAACAACTTTTTTATGGGCTCCAGGAATTGGGTATGCTAACAAATTTATCGACTTAAGTGTTCGTTATGAAGATTATCATGATTTTAGAACCAATCAGGTAGCATTGCGTGTTGCTTATGGTTTTAAACTATAAAAAATAGGTTTAATTTATTATTTTGTTTTTGGTAAAAACCCGATAGTCTCCAAGTCTGTCGGGTTTTTTATTTTTGACCAATGGAATATAAAATAACCCCGACAGTTTTTTAAAACTTATCGGGGTCAAAAAATTATCTAATTGACCAATTATCTCAATTATCTCAATTATCCAATTACTTCTCTCCTAATTCTTTCTTATACAATTCAATATTTATTGCTGTTTTCTCGTCCAGCTCTGGTTCTTTAATATCAGTATGTTTTTTCATTTCTTCCCAGATAATTTTGGCTACAATATAACGTGACATTTCTTTGTCATCGGCAGGAATAATATACCATGGCGCATGAGGTGTAGAAGTTTTATTGATAGCTTCTTCATAATACTTCATATATTCGTCCCAATAGCCACGTTCTTTCAAATCACCTGGCGAAAATTTCCAATTGTGTTTTTCTTCTTCCAAACGGCGCAACAAACGCTGACGCTGTTCTTCTTTGCTCAAGTGAAGATAGAATTTCATTACTATTGTTCCGTTTTGGCAAATATGTTTTTCAAAATTGTTAATCTGTTCGATTCTGTTTTTCCAAAATTCAGGTGTAATATCATCAACAGAATTAATGTCTGGAAGATTTTCAGCCAGAACATATTCAGGATGTACTCGTGTGACCAAAACATTTTCGTAATGTGTTCTATTAAAAATGGCAAACTTTCCTTTTTCTGGCAGGGCAATATAATGACGCCACAAATAATCATGTTCCAGCTCTGCCGAGGTTGGAGTTTTGAAACTATGCACCACTACTCCACGCGGATTAAACTCTTTAAAAACTTCTCGAATCAAACTGTCTTTTCCCGAAGTATCCATTCCTTGAAGACAAATCAAAACGCTGTATTTATTGTGCGCATACATTACGTCTTGCAAATCGCTCAATTTGGCTTGAACCTTATCTAGTTTTTCTTCTTTTTCATCGTCATCGGCTTTGATATTCAAAACAGTCGGAATTTCTTTGAGCTTTATTTTATCTACAACTTTAAAATCTTTCGGGTCTATTGATTTCATATCTTTTTCATTTTTTGTCTTATAAATATAGTAATTTTACGAATTCCGATAGCTATCGGAACAGCTATTCATTGCAATAAAAAACAACATTTAATGGAAAAATTCACATTAGAAATATTATTTCAAATTATCGGAATCGGTTCGGCATCGGGATTATTTTACAATAATGACGCACTTTATGTAATTGGCGACAACAGCGGATTCTTATACGAATACAATATGCAGAATCAGCAATTGAATCAGCATGCTTTAGTTGATAATCCTACACAAAATATTCCGAAAAACTTAAAACCCGATTTTGAATCGCTTACACATCATAATGATACGCTTTATGTTTTTGGTTCTGGTTCTACCGAAAACCGAAACAAAATGATTGAGTTTGATATGAAATCAAAAACCGTTTTACAAAAGAACAATTTAGTCGATTTGTATGCCGTAATGCAGAATTTCGGGGAAATAAAACCAGAAGATTTTAATCTGGAAGGCGCTATTTTCGACGGAGAAAACTGGTATTTATTCAATCGAGGAAATGGCATTTCTAACAAAAACACGATTTTTACCATTCACGCTAAAAATCTTGGAGAAGAATTTGCCTTGATTTCTGTCAATTACAAATTGCCAAAAATAAAAGGCGTTCGTTCCAGTTTTACCGATGCTATTTTAGTTGATGATAAAATCTATTTCCTTTCAACTGCCGAAGATACCAAATCGACTTATGACGATGGCGTAATTTTAGGAAGTTTCATTGGAAGAATCGATGTTAAAACGATGAAAATAGATTTCACTCAAAAAATTACGGCAACCAATAAATTTGAAGGTTTAACTTTTTATAAAAAAGAAAACAATAAAATCGAATTTTTGCTTTGCGAGGATAATGATACGGATCTTTTAGAAACGAAGATTTATAAACTGACCTTGCCGATTAAATAAACTTTGTGACTCTCCGTGTAGCTTTGTGAATCTTTGCGAAAGAATTATTACACAGAGATTCTCAAAGGTTTTTCGCAGAGAAACACAAAGTATTTTAATTACGTTTCAACAATAAAACCTTTGCAACTCTGAATCTTTGCAACTCTGAACCTTAAAAATTTTTTTTTTCACCCCTTCCCAACCTTTTTATCTTTTTAACTCTCTATGTAAGAAAGACAACAATTGTGATAAACGAAACTCAAATAGCAAATTGTAAAAAAATGCATCGCGATGCCCAGCGTCAGGTGTACGAATACATGGCGCCAAAGTTGTACCGCCTTTGCAAAAGATATTTAAAAAAGGAGGAAGAGATAGAAGAAGCTTTGGCAGATTCTTTCTTTACTATTTTTACCAAACTTGATCAGTTAAAAGAAGCGTATGCTTTTGAAGCTTGGGCTAGAAGAATAACTGTAAATCATTGTCTGGCCACCATCAGAAAAGCAACCAACTTTAATATGTATCTCGACGACGTAAAGCTGATTTCTCAGCCTTCTGTTGACGAACTAAATACTTTAGAAGAAGAAGATTTACTTAATTTATTAAACCACATTCCAGACGGCTGCAAAACAGTGTTTAACCTTTTTGTTATTGAAGGTTTCTCCCATAAAGAAATAGCCGAAATGCTGAAGATTTCTGAAGGCACCTCAAAATCACAATTGAACGCCGCTAAGACCAAACTGAAAGAACTGGTTAATAAACTGTATTATCAAAAAGCAAAATAGTCATGGACAATCAAGATAAATTATTCGATAAAATAAAAGAAGCTTCGCAAAAAGCCGAGTTTCAAGACTTTCCAGGAATGGAAAAAGTCTGGTCGCGCGTAGAAGAAAAACTGGACAAAAAAGAAGATAAAAAAACAATTGCATTATGGAAAAAAATAGCGGTTGCGGCTTCTCTTCTATTATTACTTTCTTTAGGTTTTCAATTTTTACATTCTGATAAAGAAGCAGTGAAAGAAGCACCAAAAGTAGTTTTGGAAGAAAAAGAAATAGAACAAACTCAAAAACCTGTTTTAATTCAAAAATATGCAACTCCATCTTCAGATTCTGGGATAGTTTCAAACGAAGAAGCGGTTAAAATTTTAGAAAATCAAACTAAAAACAAGCAACGAGTTGCTGTTCAAGAAATAGCAGTTCCACATGCAGAAGCTTTTCATTCTGCTTCGACATCAAAAATTGCGGAAGAAACAACGATGCCTGCTCCAATATTATTAAATGAAACTTTTGATGAAGAAGATAATGTTTCTTCAAAAAAAGAAGCAACTCCAGATATGGGCTATTCAGGTTATTCCCAAAGAGAGTCTGCAAGAGTTGCTTACTCTGCGGCGCCAGCACAAAAAGCAAAAAAAAGCAGTCCTCTTGTAGTTTTAAACGGAAATGCATTGGCACACAGTAATGATACCAAAAAAGACAAAATGATTCAGAATGAGCTTCCGAATCTACAGCCAGAAAATTTAGATTCGCTTGTAGTTCTTGACGAACCTTTGTATATCATTGACGGAATTTACTATTCAGAAAATGATTTATTTGGTAAAAATCCAACAAGTCCGTATGCGCCTTTAGACAAACAAGACATTAAAACCATAACAATTTTACAAGACCTTGAAGCGACCGAAAAATATGGCGAAAAAGGTAAAAAAGGAGTTGTTATAATTACTACTAAAAACGGAAAACCAGCTCCGAAAAAATAATCAGGTCACAACAGAACTTTGTCAAAGTTTGAAACTTTGACAAAGTTAAATTTCAACATTAATTCTTAAAACTTATTATCATGAAAAGTCTAAAACTTATTTCATCAGCCATTGCTATGCTTATATGTTTCGTAAGTATGGCACAAGAAAGGACGATTTCTGGAATCGTTTCAGACGAAAATAAACAACCGCTTCCAGGTGTAACTATTTTCAATCAGAGCACAAAAGCTAGTGTTTATACAAATTTTAATGGACAATACAGCATTCAAGCAAAAATAGGCGATATGCTGGTTTTCAGCTTTATTGGATACAAAAACCAAAGCCAAAAAGTTCAAAATTCAAATATTATCAATATCAAACTTCTACCAGATAATCAGACCTTAAATGAAGTTGTAGTTGTTGGTTATGGAACTTCTGACTCTGAATATGAAGACCGAAATTATGCTCGTGTCGAAAAAAGAAGAGAAAAAAAAGATGCCGACAAAGCACTTAAAGGAAAACTTGTAGCAGTTCAAGTTGCGAGCAATGCTCTTTATATGCCAAGCCCAACTGTTTCTATACGTGCAAATGAATCTGTTTCTCCAAAAAATGAACCTATGTATATTATTGACGGAGTTCCTGCAAAAGCAAATCAAATGGCAAAAATTAATCCGAATGATATTGATAATGTTTCGGTTTTAAAAGATCAAGCAGCAACTTCAATTTATGGAAATAAAGCGTCAAATGGCGTTGTAGTAATTTCAACCAAAAATGAAATCTACAAAAACCTAACAGAAAAAGAATTGGACAAAAGATTAAATATCATTCCAATTCCAACTGAACCAACTCAGGAAGATTATGACACTTTTGTAGAAAATGCTTTCGAAAGTCCAAAAACAGCGCCACTTTCTACCTTTTCTATAGATGTTGACAATGCTTCGTATACGAATATCAGACGTTTTTTAAACAACGGACAACAAGTTCCAAAAGATGCAGTTCGTGTAGAAGAAATGGTGAATTTCTTTAAATATACTTATCCACAGCCAAAAAATGAACATCCGTTTTCTATCAACACAGAAGTGAGCGATTCGCCTTGGAATAAAAACAATAAAATCTTAAAAATTGGTTTACAAGGAAAAAATATTCCAACCAATGATTTACCTGCTTCAAACCTTGTTTTCTTGATCGATGTTTCGGGTTCAATGAGCGACATGAACAAATTGCCTTTATTGAAACAATCTTTAAAAATATTGGTGAACGAATTACGCGCGAAAGACAAAGTTGCCATTGTAGTTTATGCGGGCGCTGCAGGAATGGTTTTACCGCCAACTTCTGGAGATGAGAAAAAAACGATTATCGACGCTTTGGATAAATTACAATCTGGAGGAAGTACAGCTGGAGGAGCAGGAATTGAACTGGCGTATAAAACGGCAACTGAAAATTTCATTAAAGGTGGAAACAATCGTGTAATTCTAGCTACAGACGGAGATTTTAACGTTGGAAGTTCTTCTAATTCTGATATGGAGAAACTAATCGAAGAAAAAAGAAAAACAGGCGTTTTCTTAACTTGTTTGGGTTACGGAATGGGAAATTATAAAGATAGTAAAATGGAAATCTTGGCCGATAAAGGAAACGGGAACTATGCTTATATCGACAACATTCAGGAAGCAAATCGTTTTTTAGGAAAAGAGTTTAAGGGTTCGATGTTTGCTATCGCGAAAGATGTGAAGATTCAGATTGAATTCAATCCAAAACAAGTTCAAGCGTATCGTTTAATTGGTTATGAAAACAGAAAACTGCGTCCAGAAGATTTTAAAAATGATGCAATTGATGCTGGCGAATTAGGAAGCAATCATACCGTAACAGCGTTGTATGAAATTATTCCTGCGGGTGTAAAAAGCGATTATTTAGCAGAACAGCCAGATCCTTTAAAATACACTAAAACCGAAACAAATTCTACAAATTACAGCAATGAATTGGCGACAATCAAATTTCGCTATAAAAAACCTGATGGAGAAAAAAGCATCGAAATGGTTCAGGTAATAGAAAATAAATCGGTGGCTTTGGATAAAGCGAGTGACGATATGAAATTTAGTTCTGCCGTAGCTTGGTTTGGCTTGAAATTGAGAGATTCAAAATTAATTGCCAATAAATCTACTGAAGAAATTGTAAAACTGGCTAAACAAGGAAATTCAAACGACGGCGAAGGCTACAAAGCTGAGTTTATTCGTTTAGTTGAAACTTCCAAACAGTATAATTAATAAATATTGTATTACATTTGCGGCTTTATTTTTAAAACTTTTTTACACACGTATGAATCCTATTTTAAGCCAAAATCTATTTTTAGTAAAAGAACATATTGGAATGTTCAAAGCTGCAAACAATTACGATATCTATCATCCAGAAAATAATCAAATCATCATGAACTGCCGAGAAAACAATCTTGGTTTCTTTACAAAAGTATTTCGTTTTACAGATTACAAAAGAGCAACTCCATTTAATGTTGAAATTACAACTGCTTCTGGCGACAAATTAATTACCGTAAGAAGAGGTGTTGCCATCTTTAGATCGACTGTTGAAGTTTTGGACGAAAAAGATCGTTTGATTGGAACTTTCAAACAAAAATTCTTCTCAATTGGAGGAAAGTTTGACATTTTGGACAAAAACGAAAAACCAGTCGCAACGCTTCAAGGAAAATGGACTGGCTGGGATTTTAAATTCTCTCATGAAAACAAACAATTGGCTCAAGTAAGTAAAAAATGGGCAGGATTAGGAAAAGAGTTTTTTACAAGTGCCGATAATTATGTTCTTCAGATTGAAGATACAATTGCTGCTGATAGTCCGTTGAGACAGTTAATTTTAGGAGCCGTAATGTGTATTGACATGGTTCTGAAAGAATAGCAAAAAGTTGTTAAACTTAGATTAAGAATACCTTTTAAAGCATCATTTTAGTTTTCAAAACCTTATTTTTGTAAGACTTAAAATGATGCTTTCTGCATTTCTAAAAACACAATCATGACCGACTTAAAAAATAAAAACGCCTTTATTACAGGCGCAGGAAAAGGAATAGGAAAAGCTGTGGCAATTGCTTTAGCAAAAGAAGGTGTAAACCTGATTTTGGTTTCAAGAACTCAAAAAGATATTGATGAGCTGGCTGCAGAAACTGCTAACCTTGGCGTAAAAACTTTGGCTTTGTCTGCAGATGTTTCTGATATCAATTCTATAAATGCTGCTGCTGAAAAAGCAATCGCAGAATTTAAAAGTATCGACATTTTGATTAATAGCGCTGGAATTGCTTCTTTTGGAAAATTCTTAGAATTGGAACCTGAAGCTTGGGAAAGAATTATTCAGGTAAATTTAATGGGAACATATTACACAACTCGTGCGATAATTCCAAACATGATCGAAGGACAAACTGGCGATATTATTAATATTTCATCTACTGCTGGATTAAACGGAAATGCTTTGACAAGTGCTTACAGTGCTTCAAAATTTGCTGTTTTAGGTTTAACTGATTCTCTAATGCAGGAAATGAGAAAACACAACATTCGCGTTACTGCTTTAACTCCAAGCACAGTTGCCACTGACATGGCAAAAGATCTAAATTTAACTGACGGAAACCCGGAAAAAGTAATGCAATCTGAAGATATGGCAGATTTAATTATTGCTCAGTTAAAACTAAACCGAAGAGTCTTCATTAAGAATAGCAGTATTTGGTCTACTAATCCATAATGAATAAATTCCAAATTTTTGAAATTCCAAATTTTTGAAATTCCAAATTCCAATCTTAAAGCAATTGGAATATGGAATTTAAATATTGGTATTTAAAATATTAAAGCCTTCAAAAAAATCTGACCAACTTTGTCAAAGTTTTAAACTTTGACAAAGTTCTAACCAATCCTAAACTTAAAATTTAAATTTCAACTGCAATTGGAATTTGGAATTTAAGTATTGGATTTTTAAAAAAATACAATGGAACAATATTTAAGACAATTGGTCGAAATAGAATTTCAGGATAAAAAAGAAATTTTCAGCGGATTTTTAATTGATTATTCTGATGATTGGATTTTGCTTCGAAATAATCCAGTAGATTTTGTTTTGGATGGTTTTGTTATTTTGAGAAATAAAAACATTGAAGCTGTAAATAGAGATCATGATCTGGCCTTTACAGAAAAAGTAATTCGTTTGAAAGGCTTAAAAATCAATTCTGATGATATTATCCCAATCAAAGATTTAGCTTCAATTATTAATTATGTTTCAAAGAAATATGGCATTTTTCAAATCGCCAAAAAATCATCTAAATCTGCTTATTTAGGAAAACTAATAAAATTGAATGACGAAGAGTTGACAATTGATTTTCTAGACACAAAAGGTCAGTTTGGAGGAGAATTAGATTTTAATCCCGAAAAAATTCGAGTTATAGAATTTGATACCGATTACATTAATTCTTTGAAATTGGTTATTGGTGATAATTGATTTTATTACCGCAGAGATACACCAAGATTTCGCAGAGATTCGCGAAGAAGTATAATAAAAAAAGCTCTTTTATGAATTAAAAGAGCTTTCTTGTTTTTTTATGTTTGTGCACACACTACAGCGCGTCTCTTCGACATCGCAATTTTAAATCAACTTTGTGTATCTCTGCGAAATCTTGGTGTATCTCTGTGAAATCTTGGTGTATCTCTGTGAAATAATTAAGCTTCCGCCAGTTTATTCAAAAACTCCAAACGCACACTTCCATCTTCATCAATTTTAGTTAAGTTGATTTCTTGCAAAGTGTTTACCAATTCTGGATTCCAAGGTGTTTTTACTTTTACGTAGTTCTCTGTAAATCCATGAATGTATCCTTCTTTATTTTCACTTTCAAAAAGTACCGTTCTATTTGTTCCTAACTGGCTTTCATAAAAAGCTCGACGCTTTTTAACCGATAAGCCACGAAGCATTTTACTGCGTTTTGCTCTCACATTTGAAGGAACAACTCCTTCCATATCTATCGCTTCTGTATTATCTCTTTCTGAATACGTAAATACGTGTAAATACGAAATATCTAAATCATTTAAGAAATGATAGGTTTCTAAGAAATGCTCATCTGTTTCTCCAGGAAAACCAACAATAACATCAACACCTATACAAGCGTGAGGCATTACCTCGCGAATTTTGTTTACACGATCAATATAAACTTCGCGCAAATAGCGACGTTTCATTAACTTTAAAATATCATTGCTTCCTGATTGTAATGGGATATGGAAATGCGGTACAAAAGTTCGGCTTTTAGAAACAAATTCGATTGTCTCATTTTTCAACAAGTTTGGTTCAATTGACGAAATTCTCAAACGCTCAATTCCTTCTACTTTATCTAAAGCTTGTACTAGATCTAGAAAAGTATGTTCGTGTTTTTTGTTTCCGAACTCCCCTTTTCCGTAATCTCCAATATTTACACCTGTTAAAACAATTTCGCGGATGTTTTGAGCCGAAATTTCTTTGGCATTTTTCAATACATTTTCTAAAGCATCACTTCTAGAAATTCCACGAGCTAACGGAATCGTACAATACGTGCATTTATAATCGCAACCGTCTTGAACTTTTAAAAATGCTCTTGTACGATCTCCAATAGAATAACTTCCTACGTAGAAATCGGCTTCGGCAATTTCACATGAGTGAACTTCACCCATATCGTTTTTACTCAAATCATGAATATAGTCGGTGATTTTGAATTTTTCTGTAGCTCCCAAAACCAAATCAACCCCATCAACCGCGGCTAATTCTTCTGGTTTTAATTGAGCATAACAGCCAACAGCAGCAACAAAAGCTTTATCATTTAGCTTCATTGCTTTCTTAACTACCTGCTTAAATTGCTTATCTGCATTTTCTGTTACAGAGCAAGTATTAATGACATAAATATCTGCTATTTCTTCAAAATCAACGCGGTCAAAACCTTCGTCATTAAAATTTCTGGCAATTGTAGAAGTCTCTGAAAAATTCAGTTTACAACCCAGCGTATAAAAGGCAACTTTTTTTCTATTTTCCATAATCTGTCTTAAATTAATGAAATCGTTGTCAAAAAATTTAAGGCTGCAAATTTACAAACAATATTCATCAAAAGAAAGCAATTAATGGACTTCCAATCAATAATTTGCGCTAACGTTAATTTAGAAACATTAAAAAACTTAATTTTTTTATTTTATTTTTAAAAAAGTAAAAGCCTGCATTTTTTCAGATTTTGGCTTTCAAATAAGAATAAAATGACAAAATAATCGACCAAACGCAAATTTTATCGATTAAATACATTTTTTTCTGTTTTAAATTCAAAATTTCTTACATTTACCATTGTTATGAATCGAGTTGCCAATAAATTCATATTAAAGAATTTTAGTACCCTTTAATTAATTTAATAATAATTCAGTCATAACAATTTTGAATTTTACTCGTTATGTTGTTGTTTTGTGTTACAAAATGAAATGGGAAAGCCGAAAACCAAAGAGAGTAGGCAACAATTATAATAACAAATACCACTTTATGAAAGCATTTTTACCCACAATCTGCTTGATGTTCTTAACCATTTTTAGTTCGCAAGCGCAAACTAATGCTCCAGCTGCAAATGCAAATCCATTTCCTTCTATTAGCACATTAACATCTTGGGCAAGCTTAAACTCTCAGCAGCAATTTGACGTTGCTATTCGTGCTGTTGGTTTTAAATTTGAAGTAAAAGAACCAGGTGAAGGATCTACAGCTTATACCTACATTCGTAAAGTAACTGTTAACGAAGTAAATTATACCGATAGAATTGTATACAGAATTACAAATAACAATTCTGCAAGTATTATTTCGTTAGTAACTGCTTCTACTGATTTGGTTAGCTTATACACACCACAATTGGCAAGTTTTAAAAACAACAACTGTAAAACAGAAATGTCTAAAGACAAAAATACAACTTGCAGCTGTTACGAAAGTGCAAATTTTGCAATCGATCTTTGCGACGAGCGTGTAAAATTAACTATGGGTGACGGAAATAAATATTTTGTTTCTGTAGCTAAAAAATAATTATAACTCTGATTTGTTTCCAAATCTTTACTGACTTTTAAGTATGTAAAGGTTTGGAATGCATTTCTTAGTTTGAGTTTGGATTTTTAAGTTCGTACCAAACTTCTAATTCTTCTTGATATTCGAAAGAGTTCACAAAATGGAAACCTAGTTTTTCTAAAATCTTTCTAGAATTTTCGTTTCCAGCATCTGCAAAAGCATAAAGCACTTCTACTTTCATTTCATTAAAAGCATGATCAATAAAAGCTTTTCCTGCTTCAGTTGCATAACCTTTTCCCCAATGCTTTTCGATAAAACGATATCCTAGCTCATAAAAGTTTTTGTGATTATTGATTTCATCTGTAATAAATTTAATTCCAGACCAGCCAATAAATTCGTTTGTTTCTTTCAAAACAACAGCCCAACGTCCTGTTCCTAGATCTTTGTATTGTTTCTGAACAAATTTGATATATTCAATACTTTCATCAATATGTTTTACAGGTCTATTTCCAACAAATAAATGTACATTCGGATTAGAATCCAATTCGAACATTCCATCAGCATCAGAAAATTCTAATTCCCGTAAAAGCAAACGTTCCGTTTCAATTGTTTTTTTCATTTTAGTTTAGTTTAAAATATAACGTGTTATTACCTCAGCAACACCATCATCATTATTTGAAGCTACAATTAAATCGGCTTTATCACGCAATTCGGGGGTTACATTATCAACCCAAACTCCTAAACCTGCATATTCTATCATTGTCAAGTCATTTCCTGCGTTTCCAACTGCAATAATCTCACTTTGATGAATTCCTAGCTTTTCAGCTAAAAGTTTCAAGCTCGCTGCTTTATCAATGCCTTGCTGAGCCGCTTCTAAGAAAAATGGTTTAGACATCGAAACACTTAAATGTGGCATTGCCTCCATTAAATCTTTTTCTAAGGTTTTTAAATAAGTTGGATCTTGCAATAAAATACATTTAACTGCTGGTCTGTCTACATAATCTTTAAAGCTTGAAACTTTATGATGCGCCATTCCAGTAATTTCTTTTTCGACTTCTATAAACTCAGAATCTGTTTCGCTAATTATCTCATCATCCAAGTATGTGATAATATGTGCATTATTCTTTACACTATAATCATAAAGGGCATGAATTTGCTCTACAGTCAGCTTTTGTTCAAACAAAACCAAATCGTCTTTGACACGGCTAATTATTGCTCCATTAAACGAAATCATATACGAATCGTTTTTATCCAATTCCAACTCCTTTGCATAAGCTGTCATTGCTGTAGTTGGTCTTCCAGAAGCCAAAACAACATAAACGCCTTTTGCTTGTGCTTCTAATATTACTTTTTTATTTAAATCTGAAATTCTATGATCGTCTGTCAACAAGGTGTCATCCATGTCGAGCACTAACATTTTGTATTGCATTTTTTTTAGTTTGCAGTTTGCTGTCGCAGTTTCCAGTCACAGTTCCACACTGAAAACTGAAGACTGCGACTGAATACTTTTTAAAGGCTCATTCTAAATTCTTCAATAACCGGATTTGCTTTTGCAAAATCGGTTTCTTGAATAAAAACCTCAACTGCCAAATCTGTCTGGCCAAAACCACCTAAACGAGCTGATTGAATATTGTCTTTTTTTACTGTTTCTACTCCAGCTTCTTCTAATCTTTCCTGCAAAGCAATTGCTAATACTTCACTTCCAGAAAATACTTTCATTAATCCCATAGCGTTTTATTTTTTTTATTCTATTAATTTCTAAATCAAAAAATCCCGCTTTTCAGTTACTGAGACTGAAAACCGGGACTGAAAACTTTATTGTAAATTATTCTTCTTCAATATCGTCTTCGTCTTCATCAAGCTCTTCTTCCCCTTCTTCATCCATATCAAACAAATATGGTTCTACCAACATTTTATCTGCCAATATTTCGACACGTTCTGTTAAAGTTTCGGCAAAAATCAAGCGTTGTGTTTTGGCAATACTATTTGAGATACGCATAATTTTAGGTTCATGACGTAACTTCAAAATCGGATCTGCATCATCTAGAATAAACATTTTTAGACGATTTACGTTATATCCTGCCGTACTAAACATATCGTTTAATTTGGTCGGTGTTCCAATCAAAACATCAATCCCAGTAGAAACATAATTTTTATCGTAATCCATGTCGCCTTTTTCGTTTACGCCATAAACTTCCAAATTGGTATATTTTCCATATTTCTCAAAAAGCTCAACCATTTCTAAAACCTTTGCTTTGTCTTCAACAATGATTAAAGCGCGAGGAGATTCTTCCGTTTTACCAGCCAATTGCTGAATAACATTTAAAACAATTGTTGTTGTTTTTCCACTTCCTTTTGGAGAAATAATCACACAATCTGCACCGCTTTTTATCGTTGAAAAAGTTTCCAGCTGCAAAGCATTAGCTTCTGTTAAACCATTTTCAATTAAGGCGTCTTGTAATTTCTCGTTTATTTTTTTTAGTTTCATTTTTTTTTGAGCTTTAAGCTTTAAGCTATACGCTGTAAGCAAAAATTATTTAGTTTCTATAAAAGCTTAAAGCCTAAAGCTTATAGCCTAAAGCGCGAAGCATTTATTTGCTTGCGAACATTTTCACATCTGTTTCAGATATTTCGTTTCCACCTAAAATGATTAATCTCTCGACCACATTTCGCAGTTCACGGATATTTCCTGTCCAATCGTATTCCTGTAATAAATTTATAGCTTGCGCAGAAAATGATTTTACCGCATTTCCTTGCTCTGAAGCAATTTTTTCGGCAAAATGCGAAATCAAAGCAGGAATATCGTCACGTCTTTCATTCAATGGCGGAACTTTTATCAAAATTACAGCTAGACGATGATATAAATCTTCACGGAAACGACCTTCGGCAATTTCTGTTTTTAAATCTTTATTGGTTGCGGCAACGACACGAACATCGACTTTTATATCTTTATCGGCACCAACTCTGGTAATCATATTCTCTTGAAGCGCGCGCAAAACTTTGGCTTGCGCCGAAAGACTCATGTCTCCAATTTCATCCAAGAAAATAGTTCCTTTGTCAGCAGCTTCAAATTTCCCGGCACGATCTTTCACTGCCGATGTAAAGGCACCTTTTACGTGTCCGAATAATTCGCTTTCGATCAACTCACTTGGAATCGCCGCGCAATTTACTTCGATTAAAGGAAAACCAGCACGCTCACTTTTTTCATGTAGCTGATGCGCTACTAATTCTTTTCCCGTTCCGTTTGGTCCAGTAATCAAAACTCTGGCTTCCGTTGGAGCCACTTTATCGATCATTATTTTGATATGATTGATTGATTCGCTATCACCAATCATTTCGTAATTTTTACTGACTTTTTTCTTTAGGATTTTATTTTCAACTACTAATTGTTTTTTATCTAAAGCATTACGAACTGTATTTAGCAAACGATTCAAATCTGGCGGTTTCGAAATATAATCAAAAGCCCCCAAACGCATAGTCTGAATTGCAGTTTCCATGTCGCCATGCCCCGAAATCATTACCATCGGGATTTCTGGTTTTATCTTTTTTACTTCTTCTAAAACCTCAACACCATCCATTTTTGGCATTTTGATATCACACAAAACCAAATCGTAATCGTTGTTTTTTATTTTTTCAAGTCCAGCAACTCCATCTTCGGCTTCATCAACCTGATAGGTATCATTTTCTTCTGATAATATCTTTACCAAAACTCTTCTGATCGCTGCTTCGTCTTCGACAATTAGTATTTTACTCATTTTTTTTGAGGTTCTAAGGTTCTAAGATACTAAGGTACTGAGGTTTTTCTACAAGAAACTAAAAAACTTAGCATCTTAGAACCTTAGTAGCTTAGCATCTCTAAATTAATATTTTAGCCACTTATACAATTCCTTCCAAGTCGGTTTTTTGCCGTACATTAAAATACCTATTCGGTAAATTTTGGCTGCGAACCAGACAACAAGGAAGAATGAAGCAAACAATAATGATACCGAAATTGCAATTTGCCACCACGGCACACCAAACGGAATACGCATTAACATAACTATTGGCGATGTAAGCGGAATCATCGAAAATACAACGGCAACAGTTCCGTGAGGATCATTTACTACAGTAAAAAATCCGATATAAACACTCAAAATCAGAGGCATTAAAATTGGCAATAAAAACTGCTGAGAATCGGTCTGATTGTCAACCGCTGCTCCAATTGCCGCATAAAATGAGCTATATAAAAAATATCCTCCAATAAAATAAATTACAAAACCAATTATAATGCTTGCAATTGGCAGATTCCATAATTCTGCAATATACATTTGCGCAGAACCTGAAAATTGATGTTGAGCCGTTTGCATCATCTCTGGTGAAATTCTTGCTGTCGGTCCAACATTTACTCCAAAAAATGCCGAAGCTGCAAACATTAATCCTAAACCAATTATAGCCCAAATTATAAATTGCAGGATTCCAGCTAGTGAAGTTCCAACAATTTTTCCAATCATAAGCTGAAACGGCTTTACAGATGAAATAATAATCTCTATAATTCGATTTGTTTTCTCTTCGATTACGCTTCGCATTACCATGTTTCCATAGATGATAATGAACATCATAATTAAATAGCCAAAGGCACCGCCAATTCCGATTTTAATTTCGTTTAAACCTTTTAAGCTTTCCTCTCCAGAAGCCTTAACCAAATGAATATTGACATTTGACTGTGCTTTCTGAATCGCCACAGTATCCAATTTTTCTTCTTCCAGATTTAGTTTCGTGATTTTACTAGCAATAATATCCTGCGTGTTTTCAATAAAAGAAATACTCGGACTATTATTAGAAATAAATTCGATTTTACTTTCTAAATCTTTTCTGTTTTTTGTTTTCGGAATAACAATTAATCCATTGAAATTCTCCTTTGTAATACTGTCTTTTAAAGCGTTCACTTCAATTTCGGACAGATTTACATATTTAAATTCGGCTCCTTTTTTATTTTCTTTTAAAAAATCTGAAACAAAAATTCCAGTTTCGTCATGAATGGCAATTCTTTTTGTCTCTGCTTTCATAGAACTTAAATAGCCAATAAAAACAGCTATAGCCACAAATAAAAGCGGACTCAAAAATGTCATGACAACAAAAGATTTATTGCGGACTTTAGCAATAAATTCTCTTTTTATAATCAACGAGATGATGCTCATAAATAATTAATTTTCAAATTTTAAATTCCAATTTACAAGCTTGGAATTTGGAATTTTTATATTGGAATTTTTAAATTTTGTTTTCAGTAACCGTTTGGATAAAAATATCGTTTATGCTCGGAATTTTTTCAACGAAATGTGTTACTTGTCCACGCTGTGTTAAAACATTCAATAATTCGTTTGGACTTGCGTTTCCAATCTGAATATTTAATTTTAAATCATCATTTAAAGATTTAAAACTAGCAGGCGAAACCGTAAATTTTTGAGTGATATCATACATCAAACCTTCAACATTATTAGTCAAAATTCCGACTTCAAAACTGTTTGTTCTAAATTGGCGTTTTACATCGACAACTTTTCCTTCTATCAGTTTATTTGATTTATGAATTAAAGCAATATTCTCGCATAATTCTTCTACACTTTCCATTCGGTGTGTCGAAAAAATAATGGTAGAACCTTGTTCTTTTAATGCCAGAATTTCGTCTTTAATTATGTTAGCATTTACAGGATCAAATCCAGAAAACGGTTCATCTAGAATCAAAAGTTTTGGTTTATGCAAAACACAAACCACAAACTGAATTTTCTGCGCCATTCCTTTAGAAAGCTCTTGGATTTTTTTATTCCACCATCCTTGAATGCCCAAACGATCAAACCAATAGTCTAACTGTTTTTTGGCTTCGGCTTTAGAAAGACCTTTCATCTGAGCCAGATAAAGACATTGCTCACCTACTTTCATTGAGCTGTACAAACCACGTTCTTCTGGCAGATAGCCAATTGTCTGCACATGTTTTGGCTGTAATTTTTCTCCATCCAAAATTACTTCACCGCTGTCAGGCATTGTAATTTGGTTTATGATTCTGATAAGGGAAGTTTTTCCTGCTCCATTCGGACCTAAAAGTCCATATATACTGCCTTTAGGCACATTTAATGAAACTTCGTTAAGTGCTACATAGTCGCCATATTTTTTTATGACTTTATGTACTTCAAGTAAGTTACTCATGTTATTTTTAAGGATTTACTGCGTCACTTTACCCATTACGGTTCAGCGACTGTAAAAGTAAATAATTAGTAGCGAATCTGTGTCATATTACGCAAAAAACCCATTCTATTTTATGATAGAATGGGTTTTTATTATTTATAACATTTAAAAAAAGTTCAGATTAAGAGAACATGTCTTTTACTTTTTCAAAAAATGATTTTTCAGACTTTTCTGGACTTGGAGTAAAATGCTCGTTATTTAAAGCATTTTCAAAGAATTGTTTTTGTTCTTTGTTTAATGTTTTTGGAGTCCAAACATTTACGTGAACCAATAAATCTCCACTTCCGTAACCATTTAAACTTGGAATACCTTTCCCTTTTAATCTTAAAATTTTTCCAGATTGGATTCCTTCTTCCAGTTTAATACGAACTTTTCCGTTGATTGCTTCAATATCTTTAGAAGCTCCTAAAACTGCTTCAGGGAAACTGATGTATAAATCGTAGTGAACATTCTCTCCTTCACGCTTCAAGAATTCGTGCTCGACTTCTTCAATCGCAACAATTAAATCTCCTGGAATACTGTTTCCTGGCGCATCGTTACCTTTGTTGGCAACTTTTAACTGCATTCCGTCAACAACTCCAGCAGGAATTTTGATTGATACTGTTTCGTCTTCCTGAACCATTCCTTGAGCATCTGCCTCAGAAGGTTTTTTATCTAAAATCTGGCCAGAACCTCCACAAGTAGGACAAGTAGATGCAGATTGCATTCTTCCTAAAATGGTATTGGTTACTCGCATTACCTGACCTTGTCCGTTACAAGTGGTACAAGTTTTATAAGTAACGCCTTTTGCCTGAACTTTACGTTTTACTTTTACTTTTTTCTCAACTCCATTTGCAATTTCTTCTAAAGTCAGTTTAACTTTAATTCGAAGATTGCTTCCTTTCGCACGGCGAGGACCTCCGCCTCCGAAACCTCCAAATCCGCCACCAAAAATATCACCAAATTGGCTGAAAATGTCATCCATGTTCATACCTCCGTGACCGCCAAATCCGCCAGAACCATCAAATGCTTGATGACCGTATTGATCGTATTTCGCTTTTTTCTGCGGATCACTTAAAACTTCATAAGCTTCTGCCGCTAATTTGAAGTTTTCTTCTGCCTCTTTGTCGCCTGGGTTTTTATCAGGGTGGTATTTAAGCGCACTTTTTCTGTAAGCTTTTTTAATTTCAGCAGCATCAGCATTTTTTGAAATGCCTAGTATTTCGTAAAAATCTTTTTTCATAATTTAGGTTAAATTCTAAATCTAAAACTCCAATCTCCAATCTTTAAAAATTGAATTTCAGAATCTTAATTGCTTTTAGTTTCCAACTACAACTTTAGGGTAACGAATAATTTTCTCTCCTAATTTGTATCCTTTTTCAATTACATCTACAACTTTCCCTTTTAATTTATCAGATGGTGCTGGAATTTGGGTAATTGCTTCAGCAATATCAGCGTTGAAAGCATCTCCTGCCTGAATTTCAACTTGCTCTAAGCCTTTAGAAACTAAAGTACTTTTCAGTTTTTCATGAATTAGCTCAACGCCTTTTTTCAAGTTTTCATCTTCAGATTTGTTGATCTCTATAGCGGCTCTATCAAAATCATCTAAAACTGGAAGCATAGCCAATAAAACTTCTTGGTTTGCCGTTTTAAATAATTCAAGACGCTCTTTTGAAGTTCTTTTTTTGTAATTTTCAAATTCAGCAAATAATCTCAAAAACTTATCTTTTTCGTGAGCCAAGTCTTTAGCTAATTGCTCCTCAACACTTAATTCTTCAACAATTAACTGCTCTCCGTTGGCATTGTTCTCTAACGTTACATCGTCTAATTCCTGATCGAATTCTGTATTTTCCGTAGTCATATTACTTTTATTTTTAAAAATATTCTTAAACTTCATTTTTTATTTCTTTCTGTTGGATTGCAAAAGTACTGCCAAATCTTATAAAATGTCAAATTGTCACTTTATTAATTTTGAGGCGTTTAAAAAACGTTCGCAAGCTAGAAAAATTTATTATAATTTTAAGACTATTACGTTTTAGTTTATCTTATCTTTGAGTCCAATAAAACACAAATTATTACCACCAAAAATTGAATTTAAGGTTTGGCTTAGGCCTCTAAATAATTATTAATTCAAGTTTACCTTATATTAAAAAAAAGCTTCGTCTTACAGAGACGAAGCTTTTTTTATACTTTCTTCATCTTTAATGTATTAATGACAAAAGCTGAAAACGAAAAAATTTACCGCAAAGAACGCTAAGTTTTTTACTCTTAAGTTTTATAAAAAAAAAGTTCGCAAAGCTTTGCATTAATATAGCTTTGCGAACTTTTTTTTTATTCTTGGATAAAAATCTTTGCGTTCTTTTCGATAAAAAACTTTTTTTTGCACGGGCGGAGGGATTCGAACCCCCATCAACGGTTTTGGAGACCGCTATTCTACCCTTGAACTACGCCCGTAACTTAAGGTTGGCAAATTAAGAGTTTTTTTTCTTCACCAGCAACTATTTCAAGAAGAGATTTTAAAAGAAAACCCTTTAAATCTGAGGAATCTGAAGCAAAAACTTTTGTTTCAGACAGTTAACTCTGTAAAATATTTTTCAATATTTCACGCAGATTTAAAAAGATTTAGACAGATTTTATCTGTAAAAAATCAAACTAAATCTGCCCAAATCTACAATCCTTATAACTATAGGGGGCGTGAACCAAAATCTTTTAAATCTGATTCTTAGATTAATGCATTTTTCAAACCTTCGAAATCTACAGAAACCTGCTCTCCTGTCACTAAATTTTTAAGCGTATATGAATACGAATTAATTTCCTGATCTCCAACCAATACTGCAAAAGGAATTAAACGTTTATCTGCATATTGAAATTGTTTACCAACTTTTACATTATCTGGATACAGCTCTACTTTTATGTTTTCTATTCTTAATTTCTGAATTGCTTTTGAAGCATACAAAGCTTCTTTGTCTCCAAAATTCAAGAATATTGCTTTCGAAGTAGCCGCAACAGTTTCTGGGAATAATTGTAATTCTTCAAGAACTAGATAAATTCTATCCAATCCAAAAGAGATTCCAACACCACTCATGTTTTTCAAGCCGAAAATACCCGTCAAATCGTCGTATCTTCCGCCACCGCCGATAGAACCCATAGCTACCGTTTTTGGTGCTGCAACTTCAAAAATAGCTCCAGTATAATAATTTAAACCACGAGCTAATGTCACGTCTAAATCTAAGGTTGCGGTTGACAAACCTAAATCAGCCACATTGTCGCAAATAAACTTTAATTCTTCAACTCCTTTCATTCCTTCTTCAGAAGAAGACAATAAGTCCGAAAGCTGCGCAATTTTGTCCGCAAAAGTTCCTGAAAAACCGAAAAGTGGCTGTACTTTTACCAACGCTTCTTCAGAAATTCCTTTTTCGATCATTTCTTTTTTAACGCCGTCTTCTCCGATTTTGTCTAATTTGTCAAGAGCAACTGTAAAATCGATCAATTTATCTGAAGCTCCAATTACCTCAGCAATTCCAGATAAGATTTTTCTATTATTGATTTTAATTGTAACACCTTCTAAACCTAGAGAAGTAAAAACAGTATCATATAATTGAACCAATTCAACTTCTTGCCAAAGCGATTTTGAACCAACAACATCGGCGTCACATTGAAAGAATTCTCTAAAACGTCCTTTTTGCGGATTATCAGCTCTCCAAACTGGCTGAATTTGGTATCTCTTAAAAGGAAACTCAATTTCACTTTGGTGCTGCACAACATATCTTGCAAACGGAACAGTCAAATCGTAACGCAATGCTTTCTCAGAAATTTTTCCTGTGAATTTATTCAACTCAATTCTTTGTTCTAAAGTTATTTTTTCAGCAGAATTCAGCTGTAATTCTTCGATTGATTCAGGCAACTCAATTTTACTTTTATTGTAGAAAAAATTACCTGAATTTAAAATTTTAAAAATCAAACGATCTCCTTCTTCTCCATATTTCCCCATTAAGGTATCTGAATTTTCAAACGAAGGCGTTTCGATTGGCTGAAAACCAAATTTTTCGAAATTTGCTTTTATAGTCTGAATAATATATTGACGTTTTGACACCTCAGCTGGTGAAAAATCTCTTGTTCCTTTTGGTATACTTGGTTTTGAAGCCATCTTTTTTATTTTAGATTATTGATTTTAGATTTTAGATTTCTTTTGAAACTTAAATTCAAAAACCTTTAAAATTAATTTATATACGTTTTTTTGATTGCTGGCGCTTTAGACTTTCGCCATTATGACTTTCCAACTTTCGACTTAATTTAAGTCTGCAAATATCTTACTTTTTAAAATAAATAATAACACTTCGAAAACAAACTTGTAACAAAAACCGTATTTTCGTGACAAATTGGTCATGATGCTAAAATTATTTAAAGAAAATATCCGAATTGCTTTTGGTTCTATCAAAACACAAATTCTGCGTACTATTCTTACCGTTTTAATTATCGCTATTGGTATTACCGCTTTGGTTGGCATCTTGACCGTAGTTTCTGCTTTAGAAAACACAATTTCGACCAATTTTGCTTCGATGGGAGCTAATACTTTCAACATTAATCAATATGAAAATAAGGTCCGAAATCGTGGCGGAAATGAGCGCGAAGTAATCAATCCAATTATTTCATACCCTGAAGCTGTTGCTTTTAAAAACAAATACAAATATCCTTTTACGGAAACATCACTTTCTTTTACCGCAACCTCAAAAGCTGAAGTAAAATATTTAGACACTAAAACAGATCCAGAAATTACAGTTGTTGGCGTTGACGAACATTTCATCAACAATTCTGGCTTAGAAACCACTTTGGGCCGTTCTTTTAACCAGTTTGACATTGACAACAACACATATTCGTGCGTTGTCGGTTCAGATTTTGAAAAAGGACTTTTAAAAGATGTAAATCCGATAGATAAAATCATTTCGATTCGCGGAGCAAGATTTAAGGTCATTGGTGTTCTAAAAGAAAAAGGCTCTACTTTTGGAAACAGTCAAGACTTGCGTGTTTTGATTCCGATTCAGGTTGCAAGATCTTTGTTTTCTGCACCAGATATCAACTATACCATCAGCGTGATGGTTTCTAAAAAAGAACTTTTAGACGAAGCTGTCGACAATGCCACAAGCACCATGAGAAGAGTTCGCAAACTGAGTCCTGTTCGTGACAATAATTTCGGAATTGGACGCAGTGACGATTTAATAAACCGAATTTTAGGCATTACAAAATATTTAGGCTGGGCTGCTTGGATTATATCTGTTATTACCATTTTAGGATCTTCAATCGCTTTAATGAATATTATGATTGTTTCGGTTACAGAACGCACCCGCGAAATTGGTGTCCGTAAAGCTTTAGGAGCAAAAAGATCAACCGTAGCTTTTCAGTTTTTTATCGAAACTTTATTGATCGGACAAATTGGAGGTTTGATTGGAATCGTTTTAGGAATCTTACTTGGTTTTGCTATTGCAACAGCTATGAGTTTCGTATTTGTAATTCCTTGGATGGCGATTTTTGCTGCTTTTGCAACTAGTTTTTGCGTAGCATTGGTTTCCGGACTATACCCTGCTATTAAAGCATCAAAATTAGATCCTATTGAGGCTTTACGTTACGAATAGTTTTTAGTATTCAGTCTCAGTCTCAGTTTTCATTTGCTAATGTGAGCGAAAACTGTGACTGAGACTGTAAACTCAAACATTTCCTTTTATCATTCGGTCATTATCGTAAATATCTTTTCGCAATTCAATATTATTATAATTCATATTTTCTAATAAATCAATCATTTCTTTTCCGAGATACTGATTGATTTCGAAATATAATTTTCCTTTTTCAAGAAGTGCCTTTTTTGCCAATGAAGCAATTTTTCTGTAGAAAATCAAAGCGTCGTTATCTTCAACAAAAAGAGCCAAATGAGGTTCGTAGTCCAAAACATTTTTCTTGATTTCTTTTTTTTCCAAATTTCGAACATAAGGCGGATTAGAAACAATGATATCAAACTGGCATCTTAATTCTTCTTCTTTTAAAATATCCAGCATTACAAAAGTCACATCAACATTATTCTTTACCGCATTTCTTTTGGCCGTTTCGATTGCTTTTTTAGAAACATCAATAGCAACAACTTCCGCATTTGGAAGGTTTTTTGCCAAAGAAATAGCTATACAGCCACTACCCGTTCCGATATCTAGTATCTTTATTTTTTTTGACTTTTCTGAATTCGCATTTTCGTTAATAATCCATTCGACCAATTCTTCTGTTTCTGGTCTAGGAATTAAAACATTCTCATTTACTTCAAAATCCAAACCATAAAAATTGGTCTTTCCAAGCAAATACTGGATCGGAACTTCTTGCTTCAATTGCTTTAACAATTCATCCCAAATTATAAAATCGTTTCCTTCAAAAGTCAATTCGTGATTTAGTGCCAGATCAATCTGGCGAAGTTTGTGTTTCTCTTCGAGAATTAAATAAAAAAAACTCTCCGCTTCGTACGCATCGTAAAAAGGTGATAATTCTTTGATAAATTGAGTGCGGTACTGTTTAATTTTCATTTTATTTTTTGAACATTATGTCACCAGCCAAAACTGATCTTTTAAATAAGTCTCCTTGAACCAAATTTGTTACAACAATTACAATACTTTTAGCATCCAAACCGGACAAGAATTGTGTCCAGTACAACCTAATGGCTCATCTAAATATTCAAAACCAGATTTTCTGTACAGCTTTTGTGCAGCATGCATAAAAGGCATTGTTTCGATGTAACATTTTTCAAAACCAAAAGTTTTTGCTTGCTCTAAACATTTTTCCATCAATTTGGCTCCAATTCCTAAACCACGAGTTTTTGGCAAAAAATACATTTTCTGCAATTCACAGATTCTTGGATCTCCATTTTCTAAAGGCGCTATTCCAGCACATCCTACAACTTCGCCATCACTTTCCACCACAAAATACATTGATTTTACTTTGCTATATTCTTCAAACATTAAATCCAAATATGGATCTTCGTAAGCCGTTCCGACTTTTGGTATTTCCATTTCGTCGAAAACTGATCTAATTAAACTTGCAACTGACTGATTGTCTTCTTTTTCAATTGCTCGTATAAGCCAATTTACCATTTTTTTTATTCTAAATCATTATAAACACAAAAGTAAATATACTTTTTCTATAGTTTCTTAACTTAGTCATAAACTCAAAAATAATTACTTTTGCACTGTGAATATACATGAAAAATATATAAAACGCTGTATTGAACTGGCACAAAATGGGCTTGGATCAACTTATCCGAATCCAATGGTCGGAAGCGTGATCGTTTACGAAAACAAAATTATCGGTGAAGGCTGGCATAAAAAGGCTGGAGAGCCACATGCAGAGGTAAATGCAGTGCGATCTGTAAAAGATAAATCGCTGCTGAAAAAAGCTACAATTTATGTAAGCTTGGAGCCTTGCAGTCATTTTGGAAAAACACCTCCTTGTTGTGATCTGATTATCGCAAATCAAATTCCGAATGTGGTTGTCGGCACAGTTGACCCAAATGAAAAAGTGGCTGGAAAAGGTATTCTGAAATTAATTGAAGCTGGTGCCAATGTCACGGTTGGAGTTTTAGAAGATGAATGCAACGAACTGAATAAGCGCTTTTTTACTTTTCATCAAAAAAAGAGGCCTTACATTATTCTAAAATGGGCAGAAAGTCAAGATGGATTTCTGGCTCCTGAAAAAGTCAGCAACCAAGATCGAAAACCTATCTGGATTACCAATCAATATTCTAGACAGTTAGTACACAAATGGCGAACAGAAGAACAAGCTATTTTAGTTGGAACACAAACCGTTGTTAATGACAATCCAAAATTAAATGCTAGAGATTGGGCTGGAAACAATCCGGTTCGAATAGTCATAGATCAAAACAATAGAATTGATGAAAACAGTTTTATTTTTGATGATTCTGTAAAAACTTTTATTTTTTCTAAAGAATCAAAACCATCAAAAGAAAACACTCAATTTGAAGTAATTGATTTTAGCAAAAATATCATTTCTCAGCTATTGGATGTTTTATATCAAAATCAAATTCAATCTATAATAATTGAAGGCGGAAGACAAACCCTCCAATCTTTTATTGATGAAAACCTTTGGGATGAAGCTAGAATTTTTGTTGGAAAAACGAATTTTCTAAATGGAACAAAAGCGCCAATTATTACAAGAAAAAACACCACAAAGACTAACATATTAAGCGACGAACTAATACAAATTAGAAATTATGATTGATGCTATAATTTTTGACTTTGGAGACATTTTTATCAATTTAGATAAACCTGCCACAATTTCTGGTTTACAAAAATTAGGAATGAAGGAATGGAATAACGAACTGGATCAGTTAAATCTCTCTTTTGAAACAGGATCTATTTCGCCAGAAGATTTTATTGATGGGTTTCAAAAACAATTACCCAATGCTTCAAAAGAAGAAATCTTAAAAGCATGGAATGCTGTTTTGGCAGATTTTCCTTTTTATCGTTTGGAATTTCTTCAGGAGTTATCAAAAAAATATCGCTTGTTTTTGTTAAGCAATACCGATTCTATACATATTAACACATTTGAAGAAAAGAGCGGTGTTTCTTTCTACCAAGATTTTTACAATTGTTTTGAAAAAGTTTACTTTTCTTTTGATATCGGAATGAGAAAACCTGACCCCAAAATTTATCAGTTTGTTTTGGATCAAAATAATCTCATTGCAGAAAACACTTTGTTTGTTGACGATAAAACAGAAAATACCGATAGCGCTGCGACTTTAGGAATTAAAGTCTGGAATCTTCAAGTTGGCAAAGAAGATGTTGTTGATCTATTTACCAAAGGATTATTGTAACACACATTCTAGTAAAAAATATTTAGCCACAGATTAAAAGGATTAAAAAGATTTCTTTTTTGCTTTTTTAAAAGAAAATCTGTGAGAATCTTTTTAATCTGTGGCTAAAAAAAACTTAAAACCTTACAATTGGAAATTAACGATACTTATCAAACTATTGCAACTGCATCTGAAGAAATACTGTTTAAAGAAAAAGGCAGCAAGTTCTTTGGTTATGCTTTTCCGATAGATCACGAAGAGGAAGTAAAACCCATAATAGAAGACCTTAAAAAACAACATCCGCATGCGGTGCATTATTGCTATGCCTACCAATTAGGCGTTGGAAATAAAATTTCGTATCGCGCCAATGATGATGGCGAACCTAGCAATACCGCCGGAGCACCAATTTATGGCCAGATACAATCTTTTGGAGTCACAAACGTTCTTGTTGTAGTAGTTCGAATTTTTGGAGGAGTAAAATTAGGCGTTGGCGGTTTAATAGCTGCATATCGAACAACGGCACAACAGACTTTGG
Source organism: Flavobacterium movens (assembly GCF_039581425.1). NCBI lineage: Bacteria > Pseudomonadati > Bacteroidota > Flavobacteriia > Flavobacteriales > Flavobacteriaceae > Flavobacterium > Flavobacterium movens. The sequence goes on along the minus strand of NZ_JBCPXY010000002.1, from coordinate 22,076 downwards.
AAATTTGCGAAATAGTGGAAAAGACAATCGATGTCGAATTCTTAATTTCTTTTGATTACAAAAACATGAATAAAGTGATGCGCGTTATCAAAGAAAAGAAACTGGAAATCGTGTCTCAAGAAATGGAAATGGATGAAATTTCTGGATTGCCAATTGGCAAAATTGTAACAAAAACGCGAAAAAAAAATGCCGAAACAGTGTTCAGCATTTTTGATTTAATGTTCGAAATCAATATTAAATTAGTATAATTTAACATCAAAATCCTATTCGTTTTAACAATTATTCAAGTGATTTAAATATTTCTAAAATGTACTCTGGAGGAGCTGTTGGACGACCCGTTTTTAACGCAACAAATACTAAAATAAACGTAGCTGTTGTTAATAACTCATTTGCCTCATTGTAGATTGCGCAGTCAAATTCGATCTTTACAGAAGAGTGACCTTTAAAAGTCGTGTGAATTGTCAAAAGTTCGTCGTATCTCGCCGATTTTTTGTAATTGATATTCATGTTGACAATTGGAAGACCAATTCCGCTTTCTTCCATGCTTTTATACGAAACCCCTTTATTTCTAAGCCATTCCACGCGTCCAATCTCAAAATAAGGCACATAATTTCCGTGATAAACAACTCCCATTTGGTCAGTTTCTGAGTAACGAACTCGTACTTGAGTCTGATGATTTTTCATTTATAAAATATTAAAAAATTTCGAATTTAAAAAGCCACATTACAACTTTTTTTTATAAAATTAGATACCAAAATATTTTTTTTTACAGAAATTTGTTCACATATTTGTTATCCCGAAATACGGAATAAAATTGCTCCTTTTTTATTAGGAGAATCTTTATAACAATAATAAAAATTTATCTGAATCTATGACTAAAACTGCTCAATCGGTATGGGAAAACTGTTTGTCCTTTATAAAGGATAATATTCAAGACCAAGCATATAAAACTTGGTTCGAACCAATCAAATCAGTTGAGCTAACCGATAACGCATTATACATTCAGGTTCCAAGTAAATTTTTCTACGAATGGCTCGAAGAGCATTACGTAAAATTATTGAAAGTTGCGCTTACCAAAGAACTGGGAAAAAACGCAAAGTTACTCTATAAAATTAAAATGGAGAACACTTATGGCAATAAACAGCCGTTTACCGAGCAGCTACCAAGTGCCAACAGAGTGCCAATGAAACCGCAAGAGGTTGACGCTCCGTTTAAAAACTTAAATCCTGAACTTAAAAATCCGTTTGTAATTCCTGGAATTAGAAATTTAAAAATTGAGTCTCAGTTAAATCCGAACTACAGTTTTGATAATTTTTTAGAAGGAGATTCAAACCGTTTAGCTCGTTCTGCAGGTATGGCTGTTGCCAACAAACCTGGAGGAACTTCATTTAATCCGTTATTGATTTTTGGAGGAGTTGGTTTAGGAAAAACACACTTAGCGCATGCTATAGGCGTAGAAGTAAAAGATAAGTACCCGGAAAAGACCGTTTTATATATTTCTGCCGAGATTTTCACACAACAATATATTGACTCCGTAAAAAAGAACAATCGTAATGATTTCATTCACTTTTATCAGTTAATCGATGTTTTGATTATTGATGATGTTCAGTTCTTATCAGGAAAATCAGGAACACAAGATGTATTTTTCCATATTTTCAACTATTTACACCAAAACGGAAAACAAGTAATCTTAACTTCAGATAAAGCTCCTGTTGACATGCAGGACATCGAACAAAGATTATTGTCTCGTTTTAAATGGGGATTATCTGCAGAATTGCATCAGCCTGACTACGAAACTCGTATCTCAATCTTAAAAAACATTTTATACCGTGATGGTGTAGAAATGCCAGAAGATATTCTAGAATATGTTGCTCGAAACATTAAATCAAATGTTAGAGAACTTGAAGGCGCTATTATTTCGTTAATCGCTCAATCTTCTTTCAATAAAAAAGAAGTTACGATTGAATTGGCTAAAAGCGTTGTAGAGAAATTTGTTAAAAACGTAAAGAGAGAAATCTCAATCGATTATATTCAAAAAATCGTTTCAGATTATTTCCAATTAGATATTGAAACACTTCAATCTAAAACCAGAAAGAGGCACGTTGTACAAGCAAGACAACTAGCGATGTTCTTTGCTAAAAAATTCACTAAAGCTTCTCTTGCTAATATTGGTTCACAAATTGGAGACCGCGACCACGCAACTGTTCTTCACGCTTGTAAAACAGTCGACAATTTAGTTTCTACAGACAAACAATTTAAAAAGTTTGTCGAAGACATCAATAAAAAACTAACGCTTTAAGACTTACCATGCCTGTAAAAATCTTAATGGTTTGTTTAGGGAACATCTGCAGATCTCCTTTAGCAGAAGGGATTTTAGCCTCTAAATTACCTCAAGATAAATTTTTAGTTGATTCTGCAGGAACAGGCTCATGGCATGTTGGCCATTGTCCAGACAAACGTTCTATTGAAGTGGCTAAAAAAAACGGAATCAACATTAGCGCGCAAAAAGGGAGACAAATTCAAGTTTCTGATTTTGATAAATTTGATTATATCTATGTAATGGACAATTCGAATTTTCGCGATGTCATTCATTTAGCTAAAACTCCTGAGCATAAAAATAAAGTTCGTTTAATTTTAAACGATTTATTCCCAGACGAAAACGTCGATGTTCCAGATCCATATTACGGCTCCGCAAACGGTTTTGACGACGTTTACCAAATGCTGGACGAAGTAACTGATTTAATTGCTGATCAGCTTCTAAAAAAACACTCCTAATTCAATTGTTTCTAAAAAAGAGATAATTGAATTTTTTAATTTTAAACAAAAGCACATGAAATCTTTCGGAAAATTATATCTAATTCCAACAACAATGGGCGAAAGCGATCCAATGGATGTTTTACCTCAAACTGTTAGAAGAACGATAGAAGTTATCGACCATTATATTGTTGAAAACGACAAAACTGCCAGAAAATCTATAAAAGCAGTTTATCCAGAAAAAAAACAGTCTGAATTGGTTCTTTTTACTTTAAACAAAAGAACAGAAACTAGCGAACACCATGACTTCATCAAGCCTTTGTTAGAAGGAAAAAACATGGGATTAATGAGTGAAGCTGGCTGTCCAGGAGTTGCTGATCCTGGAGCCGCAATTGTAAAGTTGGCTCACGAAAAAGGGATTCAGGTTGTACCTTTGGTTGGGCCTTCTTCTATCCTATTGGCAATGATGGCTTCTGGAATGAATGGACAAAGTTTTACTTTTAACGGATATTTACCAATTGATAAAGACGAGAAAAAATCGGCAATTCGTCATTTTGAGAAATTATCTTACGATAAAAATCAATCGCAACTATTTATTGAAACTCCTTATAGAAACAACAAACTGATTGAAGATCTTTTGCAAATTTTAAGTCCTGCAACTCATCTTTGCATTGCAGCGGATATAACACTTCCAACAGAATTCATCAAAACAATGAAAATTTCTGATTGGAAAAAGTTAAAAGTTGACTTAGACAAACGTCCAGCGATTTTTATTATTCATAAAATGTAGGCCAACATTTAAATCTCGTTATCATGAAAAAGTTTTTATTTCTGATTTTATTCTGTTTTGCACAAAATATATTTTCTCAACACAAAGAACTTAAGAAATCCGCAGATGATTTACGAGACAATCTAAAAAATTACAAAGAGGAAGAAATAATTCTTGATGAAAATCATATTTATAATACTGCTGGATTAGAAATTCTTCCAAGCTTTCCTGGAGGCAGAGTAAAATTTAATCATTTTATAGATGACAATTATAAAAAGTCAAACAAAAGACCAACTCTTCAAGGAAAAGTCTTTGCAACTTTTGTAATTGAAAAAGATGGCTCACTAAGCGATATAAAAATAATGAGAGATATTGGATCTTGGTCAGGAGATGAACTTATACGTGTTCTAAAATTATCTCCTAAATGGAAAGCCGGAAAACAAAATGGAAAAGAAGTCAGAACTTTATATTCAATTGTGGTACCAGTACAAATTTAAAGCGTACTATTATTCAAAGTTCTCCCTTAATCAAACTTCACACTATGAGCAAACTTCCAAACGTAACCACAAGCATATTTACGGTAATGTCAAAAATGGCAGCCGAATATAATGCAATCAATCTTTCTCAAGGATTTCCAAATTTTCCTGTTGATGAAAGATTAACGGATATTGTTTCCCGATTAGCAAAGGAAAACGTTCACCAATATACACCAATGGCAGGTTATCCTCCCTTGATGAACAAAATTGCAAAATTAACTCAGGATTCTTATAGCAGAACAATAAATCCAGATGCAGAACTTTTGGTTACAGCTGGTGCAACTCAGGGAATTTTCACTACAATTTTAGCTTTAGTAAAAGAAAATGACGAAGTAATTATTCTCGATCCAAGTTACGATTCTTATGAATCTCCTGTTTTACTCTGCAAAGCAAAACCTATTCGAGTAGCGCTGAATGACGATTACATACCAAATTGGGAAAGGATTGAAAAAGCATGTTCTGCTAAAACCAGAATGATGATTATCAATAATCCGCATAATCCAACGGGGAAAATTTTAACCGAAAATGATTTTGTTCACTTAAAAAATCTTCTTGAAAAATATCCAGACATTATCATTTTGTCCGACGAAGTCTACGAATACATTACTTTCGAAGAAAAACATATTTCGGCGCATACAAAAGATTTTCTTTTAGATCGCTGTGTTATGGTTTCTTCTTTTGGAAAATCTTTTCATATAACAGGCTGGAAAATTGGGTATACTATTGCTCCTGAACATTTAATGAAAGAAATTAAAAAGGTTCACCAGTTTTTGGTTTTCAGCGTAAACAGTATTTCTCAGTTTGCAATTAGCGAATATTTAGATGTTGTCGATGTGAATCTTCTTGGAAAATTCTATCAGGAAAAAAGAGATTATTTCCAGAAACTGCTTCAAAATAGCCGTTTTGAATTAAAACCTTGCGAGGGAACTTATTTTCAGGTTGCTTCTTATGCTAATATTTCAAATGATGACGATGTTACTTTCTGCAAAAATTTAATTATCGAACATGGTGTTGCTGCAATTCCAATTTCAACTTTCTACTCAGATCATAAAGACCAGAAACTGATACGTTTTTGTTTTGCCAAAGATGACTTCACGCTTGAATCTGCAGCAAAAAAATTATGTGATATATAAAATTTATTGAAATTTTATAACATTATTATGCGTGCATCCTATTTTATTTAACTAATATTGTAAAAAAAAGAAAAGTATGAGCTACACAGATAAAATGTTACGTGATGATGCTTTAAAAGGCAAAGTCATTGTCGTTACAGGCGGCGGAAGCGGTTTAGGCAAAGCTATGACCAAATATTTTCTCGAATTAGGAGCTCAAGTAGCGATAACTTCTAGAGACTTAGAAAAGTTAAAAACTACAGCTGCCGAACTGGAAAGCCAAACTGGAGGTAAATGTCTTCCTCTTCAATGTGATGTTCGTCATTACGAGGAAGTAGAAAATATGCTTCAAGAAACTTTAAAAGTTTTCGGAAAAGTAGATGTTCTTTTAAATAATGCTGCAGGAAATTTTATTTCGCCAACAGAAAGATTATCTGCAAATGCATTTGACACTGTTATAGATATTGTACTTAAAGGTTCTAAAAACTGTACGCTTGCTTTTGGAAAACACTGGATTGACACGAAACAAACTTCGGCTACGATTTTAAATATAGTAACTACTTACGCTTGGACAGGATCTGCTTATGTTGTTCCTAGTGCTACGGCAAAAGCTGGAGTTTTGGCAATGACAAGAAGTCTTGCTGTAGAATGGGCAAAATATGGAATTCGTTCTAACGCGATTGCACCGGGACCATTTCCAACAAAAGGAGCTTGGGACAGATTATTGCCTGGAGATCTTTCAGAAAAGTTTGACATGGCTAAAAAAGTGCCATTAAAAAGAGTTGGAGACCACCAAGAATTAGCAAATTTAGCTGCTTATTTAGTTTCCGATTTCTCTTCATACATTAACGGAGATGTAATCACAATTGATGGAGGCGAATGGTTAAAAGGCGCTGGACAGTTCAATTTATTAGAAGCAATTCCAGAAGAACTTTGGGATCAGCTTGAAATGATGATTAAAGCAAAAAAGAATAAATAATTACAAGTGCTTACTAAATTCAGAATATTTTTTTTAAACTATACTGATTGCACGAAATCCCGAAGGTTTACTTTCGGGATTTTTTTTTATTTTTCACCATATAAGTTCATATAAGAGATTATAAGTCTAGTGGGGATTTTTTAAAGTTCTTTAAGTCAAAAAAGAACTATTTATATTTACTTATATTGCTTAAATGATTTAAAACAAATAATTCGGTCTTTTATCAATATAACGGCAATAATTTCAGTTAAGTAACATTTTGCTTAAACATTTTCTAAGTAAATTTTACTTACGTTACTTATGTGTTTAAAATCATAATATTTTAATACAATTCAGTTAAATTATTATTTTTGCCAAACAAATATCAAACAAAAATTTTATGCTCATTATCGGACTTGCAGGAGGAACAGGAAGTGGAAAAACTACAGTAGTGCACCAAATTATGAATGAATTACCAGACACAGAAGTTGGGGTAATTTCTCAGGATTCATACTACAAACAAACCGATAATTTATCGTTTGACGAAAGAGCATTGATCAATTTTGATCACCCGCGTGCAATTGATTTCGAATTATTGGTAAAACATTTAAAAGCTCTTAAAGCTGGAGAAACAATCGATCAGCCAGTGTATTCTTTTATTCAGCACAACAGAACAGACGATACCGTTTCTACTCATCCAAGAAAAGTGATGATTGTGGAAGGAATCTTAATTTTGACTAATCCAGAATTACGTGATATGTTTGATATTAAAATCTTCGTTCATGCAGATTCTGACGAAAGATTAATTCGTCGTCTAAAAAGAGATATTTCAGAACGCGGACGTGATATTGACGAAGTTTTAAACCGTTACCAAACGACTTTAAAACCTATGCACGAGCAATTTATAGAACCATCTAAGGCTTTTGCAGACATTATTATTCCGAATGATAAATACAACACGGTAGCAATAGATGTAGTTCGCGCTGTAATTAATCAGAGAATTTCATAATTTTTATCGTAAATTTAAACCATAATAATTAGGAGCTTATTACCGCCTTTATCTTTTTATGGCCTCATTAAAGAAACGAGACCATAAAAAGAATACCGGCTCAAACGGAGTTCACTGAACACAAATAAAAAACAATGTCTCGGCGAAGTAATCGGGGCTAGAAATAACAAATTCAAAAGAAATATTCGTTTAAAATGAAATTTAAAAATCCATACAAAGACAAAAGATGGTTCAAGTACCTAGGCAACAAATATGTTTGGGTTTTGCTGTTTTTTATTGTTTGGATGTTATTTTTAGACAATTACTCTTATTTTGACCATCGTTTTTTAGATGAGCAAATTCATGAACTTGAGGATAATAAAAAATATTATCAGGAAGAAATCAGAAAAGATCAGGAGCAGATTAAACTGCTCAAAAATCCAGAACAAATTGAGAAATATGCACGCGAAAAGTATTTTATGAAAAAAGACAGCGAGGATATTTACATCATTCAATTTGAAGGAGACACGATTCAAGACAAAGAATAATCAAACAAAACAAAATGGCCACTACCCTATTCGACGATTTTAATCCGATTTCATCCAAACAATGGAAACAAAAAATTCAGTTTGAATTAGATGGAGCCGATTACAATCAAACTGTTATTTGGAATTCACCAGAAGATATTCAGGTAAAACCTTTTTATCATATAGATGAATTTACAAAAGCAGCCAATGTAAATACTCAAGCCTCAAATTTTAAAATCTGCCAAAATATCTTTGTTTTCGATGTAGAGAAATCTATCGAACGTGCTCTAAACACTTTAGAAAGAGGTGCAGAAAGTTTACGATTTACGATCCAGAATGAAAAAACTGATGTTCAGAAATTACTAGAGAATCTTCCTTTAGAAAACAAAATCGTTTACTTTAATTTCAATTTCATCTCAATCGATTTCGTTAAAAAATTAGACACGATTTCGATACAGAAAAAAGCCATTTTCTATTGTAATTTTGATCCGATTGGAGAATTAGCACGCGAAGGAAATTGGTTTATAACTCCAGAGAAAAATAATTTTGAGACATTGTCTTTATTATTCAAAAACACGACCAATCTAAATTTGTTAAGTGTTGATCTAGGATTATATCAAAATTCAGGAGCCAATATTACACAGCAAATTGCTTACAGCTTAGCGCACGCAAATGAATATTTAAACCGCTTTTCTGCCGAAACAAAATCAGTTGTTTTTCAGATTTCAGTTGGAACGAATTATTTCTTCGAAATTGCCAAACTTAGAGCACTTCGAATGCTTTTTGATTTAATTGCTAAAGAATATAATCCAGAAATAAAATGTCATTTCTTGGTAACTCCCACTAAACGAAACAAAACAATTTACGATTACAACGTAAATATGCTTCGCACCACAACCGAGTGCATGTCGGCAATTCTGGGTGGTGCAGATGCAATTGCCAATTTGCCTTATGATGCTTTATACCACAAAGACAACGAATTTGGAAATCGAATCTCTAGAAACCAGCTTTTGATCTTAAAGCACGAAAGTTATTTTGACAAAGTAAACAATCCAGCTGACGGAAGTTATTATATTGAAAGTTTAACGATGCAACTGGCTGAGAAAAGTTTAGCCTTATTTAAAGAAATTGAAGCCAACGGAGGTTTCTTGAAACTTTTAAACGATGGTACAATCAAAAAGAAGATTCAAGAAAGCGCCAATAAAGAACAGGAATTATTCGATTCTAAGAAAGAAATTCTTTTAGGAACAAATAAATATCCAAATAAAGAAGACAGAATGAAACAGGATTTAGAATTATTTCCTTTTGTAAAAATCAAACCAAGAAAAACATTAATTACACCAATTATCGAAAAAAGATTGGCAGAGAAAATGGAGCAAGAAAGACTGGAATTGGAATAATCTCAGAAAAAGTAATTAATTACAAATTCAAACAAAGCGTCTCAATGACAAGAAAAGACCTTAAACATATAAAGCTAGAAGTTAAAAGTCAGGAACCAGAAGTTAATTCTAATTCTGACAACTTCATTACAGCCGAAGGAATCGAAATCAAAAAAAACTATTCGGAGAAAGATATAGAAGATTTAGAATTTCTTGAGTTCGGAGCTGGTTTTGCACCCAATTTGCGCGGACCATACGCTACAATGTATGTAAGACGTCCGTGGACGATTCGCCAATATGCGGGATTTTCTACCGCAGAAGAAAGTAATGCTTTTTATAGAAAAAATTTAGCCGCAGGTCAAAAAGGACTTTCTATTGCGTTTGATTTACCAACGCATCGCGGTTACGATTCTGATCACGAAAGAGTTGTTGGTGATGTTGGAAAAGCTGGAGTTGCGATTGATTCTGTTGAAGACATGAAAGTGCTTTTCGATCAGATTCCGTTAGATGAAATGTCGGTTTCGATGACCATGAATGGAGCCGTTTTACCAATTATGGCTTTTTATATTGTTGCTGCCGAAGAACAAGGCGTTAGTCCAGAAAAATTAGCAGGAACAATTCAAAACGATATTTTAAAGGAGTTTATGGTTAGAAATACTTATATCTACCCTCCAACTCCTTCGATGAAAATTATTGCTGATATTTTTGAGTTTACGAGCAAGAAAATGCCAAAATTCAATTCTATTTCTATTTCTGGTTATCACATGCAAGAAGCTGGAGCAACTGCAGATATTGAATTGGCTTATACTTTGGCAGATGGTTTAGAATACATCAGAACTGGATTATCTACAGGAATGACCATTGACGATTTTGCTCCAAGATTATCTTTCTTTTGGGCAATTGGCATGAATCATTTTATGGAAATTGCCAAAATGAGAGCTGGACGTATGATTTGGGCAAAACTATTACAACAGTTTAATCCGAAAAGCGAAAAATCTTTAGCTTTAAGAACACATTGCCAAACTAGCGGATGGAGTTTAACAGAACAAGATCCATTTAACAATGTTGCCAGAACTTGTATAGAAGCTTCTGCAGCGGTTTTTGGAGGAACACAATCTCTTCATACCAATGCTTTAGATGAGGCAATTGCACTTCCAACAGATTTCTCTGCTAGAATTGCACGTAATACCCAAATTTTTCTTCAAGAAGAAACTAAAATAACCAAAACAGTAGATCCTTGGGCTGGTAGTTATTATGTTGAAAGTCTAACAAATGACATTGTTGAAAAAACGTGGAAGCTAATCGAAGAAGTTGAAGAACTTGGCGGAATGACCAAAGCCATTGAAGCTGGAATTCCGAAACTTCGAATTGAAGAGGCTGCGGCAAGAAAGCAAGCAAGAATTGACAGCGGACAAGATATTATTGTTGGTGTAAATAAATACCGTTTAGAAAAAGAAGATCCGTTGGATATTTTGGATGTAGACAATCAATTGGTTCGGAAACAGCAAATTGAACGTCTCGAAGAAATAAAACAAACGAGAGATTCTGAAAAAGTAAATAAGTCACTAGAAAAATTAATCCTTTGTGCACAAACCGGGCAAGGCAACTTACTAGAAATTGCAATTGAAGCTGCAAGAAACAGAGCAACATTAGGCGAAATCAGTAATGCATTGGAAACTGTTTTTGGCCGTTTTAAAGCACAAATTAAATCTTTTAGCGGAGTGTATAGTGCAGCAATAAAAAATGACGAGAATTTTGAGCGAGCAAAACAACTTGCAGATGTTTTTGCTAAACAAGAAGGTAGACGTCCTAGAATTATGATTGCAAAAATGGGACAAGATGGTCACGACCGAGGCGCAAAAGTGGTTGCAACAGGTTATGCCGATGTTGGTTTTGATGTTGATATTGGCCCTTTGTTTCAAACTCCCGCAGAAGCAGCAAAACAAGCCGTGGAGAATGACGTTCACATCTTAGGTGTTTCATCGCTTGCTGCTGGACACAAAACTTTGGTTCCGCAAGTAATAGAAGAACTAAAAAAACACGGACGTGAAGATATAATGGTAATTGTAGGTGGTGTTATTCCGTCTCAGGACTATCAATTCTTATTTGATGCTGGCGCATCGGCTGTTTTTGGTCCTGGAACTAAAATAAGTGAAGCAGCTATAAAAATCTTAGAAGCTTTAATAGATTAAAAAAGAAAATCCCTTTTTACAAGGGATTTTTCTTTTTTTCATTTAGTCGTTTACTGTTGCGTTACTATCTGCTTCTATAAAAGAAAGATCGTAACCTGCAAAATCTCTCATATAGCTTTTCAAAGAAGTTCCAAAAGCATCTCTAAAATGTCTGCTTCCTTTGTTTTTGAAAAAGTTCTTTACAGAACCTGCACCACCTAAATGCGCTGCAGCTAAAATTCCAGATTCGGTAATTTCAATACCACTGATGATTTTACCTTGATACTTTTCGATTTCGTAACGTAAAATCCATTTGTTTTTGGCTAACAAAGCCATAAAAGCTTTTTCTTGTAGCGCAGGATCTTTTAAAAAGGCTTTATTATCATTAATTCCGATTGCTCTTAAAGCTTTAGAACCAAATTGATATTTGCCCATATAACCAAGAGAATTTACTAGTCTGTATTGCCCTTGTGATTCTTTAAAAGCTACTGCTTCTTTAAATCCTATTAGATGATTTCCTGTGTATGGGACGTTGGTGTTTGGATAATCATCTTTTTCTTTTGATGGAAAAATGTATTCTGATCCATCTGTTTTTTCAATTAAAAACCAAGGTTTGGTTTCTTTTTCTGAGGGAATAAATCCCAAACTTAAAAATGTAATAATAACGACTAAACTCGCATAAAAATACCATTTCTTTATCATAAATTGTTTTTCTTCAAGACGCTGTCACCCTCTTGAAATTTCTACGGTGCAAAGATAAGTCTTTTCAAAATATACTATAAATCAACACTTTAACATTTACCACTTAAAAACGCAATTCGCTTTCATCCCAGATATACTAATGGATTCCGAAAGATTTGAAGTGACTTATTTCATCTCTAAAAATTGAAATTTTGGGTCAAAAAAAATCGCATTTTATAGAAATTTTAAGCTTTTTCTATAAAAAAGAAAGAATTAACCTACATAAAAAATGTAGTTTTTATGCAGATTTTGAAAAGGTGGTTTTCGAATTTTATAAAATTCATTATTAAAAAATGGTTATTTTTTTATTATGCCAAATCGAAAAATACACAAAATAGCAATTTCATAATTTTTCAATTTCAAAGACTTTTTTACATCAGAAAAAAACAAAAAAACCGAAGCAAAATTGACTTCGGTTTTCTAATATTATTTAAACAAATCAGATTATCTTGTTACTCCTTGACTTGCAATCCAGTCTGAATATTTTTTTGCATTTACATTATGTTCTGCTAGTGTTGCAGCAAATTCATGATATCCGAAACGATCAACACTTGCACAGAAATAGATATAATCGTTCTTTTCTGGGTTTAAAACTGCTTCTAAAGCTGTAATATCAGGCATTGCAATTGGTCCTGGAGGAAGTCCTTTATTTACATAAGTATTATATGGAGATCTCATTACCAAATCATTATAAAAAACTCGTTTAATAACTTGATCAAAATCGTTGTCTCTTAATTTTAAAGCATAAATAACTGTTGGATCTGCTTGTAATGGCATTTCTAAACGCAAACGGTTTAAATAAACACCAGCAATACGAGGTCTTTCGTCTTTCTTAACGGATTCTTTATGGACAATTGAAGCTAAAATAGTAGCTTGAACTGGGGTTAAACCTTGTGCTTTTGCTTTAGCGATTCTATCTGCTGTCCAGAAATTATGATATTCTTTAATCATCTTATCACGAAACTTTTCTGCCGATGTATTCCAATAAATCTCATAAGTATTAGGAATAAACATTGCAAAGACGTTTTCTTCATTAAATCCGTTTGCAGCTAAGAAAGTAGAATCTTTTATAGCTTTCATTAATGATAAGCTGTCTGCTTCGATTTCTTTTCCGATTCTTCCAGCAAAATTCTCTAAACGCTCCTGATTATTAAAAACTAACTTAACCGGAATATTAGAACGCATGGCACGAACTAGATCAATGTTGTTCATATCTTTCTTTAGAAGAAAACGACCCGATTTTACATTTTGTGGATAATCTCTTTTTTCGGCAACCATTTCAAAGTTGTCAAAATTCTTTATATAAGGTTCCAAAATTTTCTTTACATCGGCATAATTAGCGTCTGTAGGCACGTAAACATATACTTCTTTCTCTTCAAACTTAGTATTAGAACTAAAAATTTTACTAACTAGAATAAAACCATATATCAATAAAACTGAAATTATGGCTACGGCACTTATTGTGATTATTTTCTTTAGACTCAAAGTTTAAAATTTAAATGTGTTTATTAATTAATTGATAAATTGCTTCATCTTGATAATGATTATGATACAAAATCCAATCTTTTTTGATTCCGATTTTCTTAAAACCAAATTTAGTAAAAAGTGCAAGACTAGCGACATTTTGCACACCAATATTTGCATACAATTGATGGAGATTTAAATTATAGAAAGAATACTTTATTAAAAGCTCTAAAGCCTCAGAACCAATATTTTTCCCTTGATTTTCGTCTTTCTGAATAACAATGCCAATTCCTGCTCTATTATTTCTAGGATCAAAATCAAACAAATCAATCAATCCTATAGCTGGAAAATCTTCGTCCTGACAAATTGCCAAACGAAGCTGTTTTGCTTCATAAATATCCTGATGGGCATTTTCTAAATATTGTTTAATCAAAAAACGGCTGTAGGGAGTTTGCGTATTGCTAACTTCCCAGATATTCTCATCATTTTCTATAGAATAAATGAACTCTAAATCTTGAGGTTCGAGTGCACGCAAATAAATCGAATCGCCTTTTAATGTTATCATTTAGATATTTCAGATTTTAGATTGTAGATTTTAAATTTTAAAATCTCTTCTGGATTTTGGTATTTAAAAATTGGTGTTTTTAAATTAAATTTCAATTATTCCTTTAAATACGAATTTTGCAGGTCCAGTTAAGAAAACATTCGTATAGCCATTATTATCTTTATCAAAAGAAACAACAAGTTTTCCGCCTTCAACATTTAAGTTTATTGATGTTTTATCTGTTTCTCCAATGGCATTCATTGCAATTGCCACTGCTGTAGCACCTGTTCCGCACGCAAGAGTTTCGTCTTCAACACCTCTTTCATACGTTCTTAAGGAAAAAGTATCGTTATCTACTTTTTTTACAAAATTGACATTGCTGCCTTTTTCGCCATACAATTCACCATAACGAATTGCAGCTCCTTTTTCTTTTACATTATAATGTTCCAAATCATCTACAATCTGAACATGATGAGGCGAACCAGTATTTAGGAAAGTATAAGAATCTTTTTTCTGAATTTCGTTTACATCAATCATTTGCAACGAAACAATTGAATCGGCATTTACTGAAGCATGATGCAATCCGTCAGTAGCAATAAAAGTTGTTTTATCATCAATTACTCCTAATTGATTGGCAAAAGCAACAAGACAGCGACCGCCATTGCCGCACATCGAACTTTGGTTTCCGTCAGAGTTGTAATACACCATTCTAAAATCGGTTTCGGTATCATTTTCTAAAAGAATTAATCCATCAGCTCCAATTCCGAAACGTCTGTCGCACAGACGTTCAATAAGTTTTACATCGTCTTTTGGGAAAAAATTTGAACGGTTATCAATCATTACAAAATCATTTCCTGTACCTTGATATTTATAAAATTCTACTTGCATTTTTTAGTTGTTAGAAATACAAAAGTACGAACTATTAATTAATGAAATGTTAATCATTGTTAAAGAGCGTTAAACCGTTTTTCCAAATAATTTTTTGAAGTAATTTTACGTTAAATAAAACATGAAACTTAAATTCTAATAACTTAATTACAAATTCTAATATGAAAAGATTTTCAGCCTTATTTTTAGTATCATTGTTAAGTGGTGCTATTACTCTTGGTGCTTACAAGTTATTATTTGAAAGCAACAATTCTTTTTTTGGCAAAGGAAATTCTGTTGTAACCCTTGCCCCTAACTCTTATGGAAAAAATGTTGGTCTAGGAGCTGAAACACTCGATTTTACCGAAGCCGCAGACAAGACTGTTCATACTGTTGTTCACGTAAAAAATGTTTCGAGAAGAACTGTAAGCAACCCAATGCTCGAATTTTTCTACGGATACGGCGGGCAACAACAGCAAGAACAAGTAGGAACTGGTTCTGGTGTAATTATCTCTGAAGACGGATACATTGTGACCAACAATCACGTAATCAAAGACGCGACAGAAATTGAAATTACTTTAAACAATAAAAAATCATACAAAGCGAAGTTAATTGGTACAGATTCTAAAATGGACATCGCTCTTTTAAAAATCAATGCCGATGAGAAACTTCCTTACACTGCTTTTGCCAATTCTGATAATGTAAAAGTTGGAGAATGGGTGTTGGCAGTTGGAAACCCGTATAATTTAACTTCAACAGTAACTGCAGGAATTGTTTCGGCGAAAGCCAGAAATTTAGACCAAAGCGGAATCCAATCTTTCATTCAAACTGATGCCGCGGTAAACCCAGGTAATAGTGGTGGAGCGTTAGTAAATGCGAGAGGTGAATTAATTGGAATTAATACCATGATTTCTTCAATGACAGGTTCTTATGTTGGATATTCTTTTGCCGTTCCTTCTAATATTGCTCGAAAAATTATCGAGGATATTATGGAATATGGAAATGTTCAAAGAGGTATTCTTGGTGTTGAAGGAGGCGAATTGAATGCCACAGCTTCTAAAGAATTAGGAGTAACAGAAACGCAAGGATTCTATATTAATAGAGTTTCTAAAAATTCAGGAGCAGAAAAAGCTGGTCTGACAAAAGGAGATATTATCGTAAAACTGGATGATCAAAATATTGCAACTTATGCTGATTTATCGGGTTATATCAATACAAAACGTCCAAACGATGTTGTAAAAGTAACTTATATTAAAGAAGGGAAAACAAAAACGGTTCCTGTAACTTTAAGTAAAAACGAGTTTTACAGCGCTGAATTTAAAGGAATCGAATTAGAAAACATTGATGCTACTGACAAGAAAAAATTTAGAATTGATTACGGTGTTAAAATTAAAAACATAAGCAATGAGAATTTAATGCAATATCAAAACGAATTACTAGGAAATATTATTCTTAGCATTGATAATGTAAAAGCGACAAATGTTGAAACTGTTTCTAAACTTTTAAGCAAAAAAGACGAAGGACAAAGCGTAAGAATTGAAATGATCAACAGAAATGGAGAGATTTTCAGAATAATTATTTAAGTCGCAGTTTTCAGTCACAGTTTTCAGTTACTAAAAACTGTAAACTGTGACTGCGACTGAAAACTTCAAAAAAGCCATCTTAAGAAAATTAAGGTGGCTTTTTTATTTTCAAAAATAAATGCTAAAATAGTTTACGAAATCGATTGAAATAGATACTTTTGCGCAAAATTTTAAAATAGTGAGCATTTTATTTTTTCAATTATGAGTAACAAATCATTGTACCAAAAAGAGGTATCCTTACAAGTCGACCGAAGAAAAGCCGGCGTCGAATTAATTAAAATCATAAGCGATTTATGGTATGACAAATCAATCGAAATGGTTTTATTCAAAAATCAATTATTGGATAAAAACGTTAGCGATATTATCAATCTTCATCAATATGCTGGAGAATTTGTAGGCAAACCAATCACCATTTTTGATTCGGTTGAAATCGCAAGAGTTGTCTTATCATTAGATCTTCCGCCAGCAAAAATAGATTTAGGAAAACTTACTTATGAATATCGCCTAGAGGACGAAAAATATCCAGATGCAAGATATTTTGTTATTGATAAGCTGAAAAAAGCAAAATCTTCAAAAGAAATTCAACCAAAAGACGTTGTTTTATATGGTTTTGGAAGAATCGGACGTTTATTAGCAAGAGAGCTAATGTCGAAAACTGGAAAAGGAAATCAATTGCGCCTTAGAGCAATTGTAACACGCGATAAGAACGATGCAACGAGCTTAGAGAAACGAGCTTCTCTATTACGATATGACTCCATTCATGGCGATTTTCAAGGATCTGTAATAGCCGATACTAAAAACAATGCTTTAATTATAAACGGAACAACTGTTCATATCATTACAGCCAATTCACCAGAAGAAATCGATTATACAGCATACGGAATAAATGATGCTTTAGTGATTGATAATACTGGAGCATTTACAACCGAAGAAGCATTAAAAAGACATTTAACTTCAAACGGAGCTAGTAAAGTTTTACTGACTGCTCCTGGAAAAGGCATTCCAAATATTGTACATGGTGTAAATCATAACGATTTCAATCCCGACGAAGTAAATATTTTTTCAGCTGCATCTTGCACAACAAATGCTATAACTCCAATTCTAAAAGTTGTTGAAGAAACTCTTGGGGTTGTAAAAGGGCATTTAGAAACGATTCATGCCTATACAAACGACCAAAATTTGGTTGATAACATGCATAAAAAATACCGTCGCGGGAGAGCAGCTGCTTTAAACATGGTTATTACCGAAACTGGCGCAGGAAGTGCTGTAGCAAAAGCTTTACCATCATTAGAAGGCAAACTAACTTCAAATGCGATTCGCGTCCCAGTTCCAAATGGGTCTCTGGTCGTTTTAAATTTAGAAGTTAAAAAGCCAACATCTATTACAGCAATCAACAAAATTATGAAGAAATATGCTCTAGAAGGAGAACTTGTGGAGCAGATAAAATATTCTTTAAATAACGAACTCGTTTCATCTGATATTGTCGGCACTTCTGCCCCGTCTATTTATGACAGCAATGCAACGATTGTTTCAAAGGACGGTAAAAATATAGTACTTTATATTTGGTACGATAACGAATATGGTTACAGCCATCAAGTTATTCGTTTGGCAAAATATATTGCCAAAGTAAGACGTTATACTTATTATTAATTCAACCAAACTAACTTTTTTTCTTAAAACCATCAGGATCTTCTTGATGGTTTTTTGTTTTATTTTAAATAGGAAGAACAGTTGTACTTTTCACCTCCGAAATCACAAAAACGGTATTTATTAGAGAAACCTCAGGAAGAATAGATAATTTTTTTTGATGAAAATGATGATAACTTTCCATGTCTGGAATTATGATTTTCAGCATATAATCAAAGTTTCCTGAAACGTAATTACATTCGACAACCTCCGGTAAATTCAAAATCGACTGATTAAATCCTTCCGAAGTATCATAAGTCTGCTTTGTCAATGTAACTTGGCAATAAACTGTCAAATTATTTCCAAGTTTTTTCTTGTCAAGAAGCGTCACATATTTTTCGATAATTCCATCTTTTTCAAGACGTTTCACGCGGTCATGGACGGGAGTTAAAGACAAATTAATTTTGTTTGCAATGTCTTTTAATGTGTAATGTGCGTCTTCTTGTAAAAGACGTAGTATTTTTTTGTCAATTTCGTCTAAAGCCATAACGAAAACGTTTTATTAAAATTAGTAAGGATTAGTCATTTTTTCTTTTTGAGGAATGAATTTCACTTCAAAACAGAATATTTTTCTGTAAAAGTAAAAAATAAAATAATATTTTCTTATTTATAAGCCATTAAACCATAATTTATTCTCTATCTGTAGATTTGTAAAACAATTTCAATAAAAACAAAAAAATATAACAAAATGATAATAGGTGTTCCTAAAGAAATAAAAAATAACGAAAATAGAGTTGCGTTAACTCCTGCAGGTGTTTCTGAAATGAAAAAACACGGACATACAGTATATGTTCAATCTACTGCTGGTTTAGGAAGTGGTTTTGCCGATGCAGAATATGCTGAAGCTGGTGCAGTTGTTTTACCAACTATTGAAGAAGTTTATGCTATCGCTGAAATGATCATCAAAGTAAAAGAGCCAATTGCATCTGAATATCCATTAATCAAGAAAGATCAATTATTATTCACGTATTTCCACTTTGCTTCTTCAGAAGAATTAACGCATGCAATGTTAGAAAAAGGAGCTGTTTGTTTAGCTTATGAAACTGTAGAAAAAACAGACAGAAGCTTACCATTATTAGTTCCAATGTCTGAAGTTGCGGGTCGTATGGCAATTCAACAAGGAGCAAAATACCTTGAAAAACCATTAAAAGGAAGAGGAATTCTTTTAGGAGGTGTTCCAGGGGTTCCACCAGCAAAAGTATTAGTTTTAGGTGGAGGAATCGTAGGAACTCAAGCTGCTAAAATGGCTGCTGGATTAGGTGCTCAAGTTACAATTATGGACTTAAGCTTACCGCGTTTACGTCAATTGGATGATATCATGCCTGCAAATGTAAATACAGAAATGTCTAACCACTACAATATCACAAGAGCAATTAAAGATGCTGACTTAATTGTTGGAGCTGTTTTAATTCCCGGAGCAAAAGCGCCCCACTTAATTACTCGTGACATGCTAAAATTAATGCGTCCAGGAACTGTTGTTGTTGACGTAGCTGTAGACCAAGGAGGATGTATCGAAACTTGCACTCCAACAACTCACGAAAACCCAACCTTTATTATTGACGATATCGTTCATTATTGTGTAGCTAATATGCCAGGAGCTGTTCCTTACACTTCTACTTTAGCTTTAACAAACGCAACTTTACCATATGCTGTGCAATTAGCAAACAAAGGATGGGAAAAAGCATGTGCAGAAAATGAAGAATTGAAAAAAGGATTAAACGTAGCTAATGGAAAAATCCTTTACAAAGGAGTTGCAGAAGCTTGGAATCTTCCTTTTAACGAAGAAATAGTATTAGCAAACGCATAGTGTTAATACTTATATAAGTGCTTACTAAGTCACTATTACAAAAGGCTTTTCTTAATTGAAAAGCCTTTTTTTATGGCATAAAAAAACCTGTCACGAAGACAGGTTTTCAAAGCTTTATATTTTATTATTTTTTACTATCCAGAACTTCAGTCATAACTTTAGCTTCTGTGCCATTTGGAAACGTTACTTTGATTTTCTGCGCTATTGTTGGAGCAATCTCTGTTATAGCTTTCTTATCGTAAGATTCTCCTTTTTTAATATGCCAACCGTAAAAAATAGCAGGTACATGTGTATCATAGCTATAAATTGTACCATGCGATGTTCCTGTTGGAGTGTATTCAATCATTCCCGGTTTATCTACAATAACTAAATCACCATTTTGTGTAACATCATATCCTTTTGCTACAAAATTAAGAGCATAATCATTTCCAGCATTAGCTAAAATTTCTTCTTCCGTATAAACCTTCTTAACTTGTGGCTGAGTAATTAAAAACTTTTTAAAAGCTTCTTTTACTTTATCAAGATCTAACTTCTTATCCTTAATAATCTGCTTATTAAAGAAAACATTAAAGTTTGAATAATTTTGAACCAAATCTACACCGAAAGTCTTAACTGAAAAATCTTGTAAACTTTTCTTAACCTCTTTCGATGGATAATTGTCTACATTATATTTACGGTCTTTTAAATAAATAACATTTTCAGCACCAGCATGGTCAGCTGTTAAGAAAAGCAAATAATTTCCTTTCCCAACAGTTTTGTCAAGATATGCTAAAAAATCAGCAATTGTTTGATCCAATCTCAAGTAAGTATCTTGAAGCTCCATAGATCTAGGCCCAAGTAAATGCCCAACGTAGTCTGTAGAAGAAAAACTAACAGTTAAAAAATCTGTAACATTATCTTTTCCTAACTCTTCTTTCTCAATAGCTCTTTTTGCAAACTCAGCTAATAAATCATTTCCGAAAGGAGTTGCTCTAATAATCCCAGCATCATTTTTCTCATACATTGATTTTAAATCGTATGGAAAAACTGGTGCAGCACTTCCGTATAATTTCCCTTCATAAGGATTATTATCAGGAAGACTTTCATTATAAACAGAAGCTGGTTTGTATAAATCCCAACCTTTATTGATATACTTTAAGTAGTTTTTCTCATTATTAAATTCGGTAACCCAATCAGGTAATTTCTCCCCATAAAAAGTACTAGAAATAAAAGAACCTGTTTTACTATACCAAAATGCCCAGTTCGCAAAATGTCCTGCTGGCAATATAGCCCCACGGTCTTTCAAACTTAATCCAATTACTTTACCAGTAAAATTAGTAGCCATTCTAACTTCATCAGTAATTGTAGTACTCTGAAGGTTTTTTGGAGACATTGCACCTTCTTCTGCTGTACCGTCTCCTACTGTTTTAACACCTGCATCATCAGTACAGTACATCTCTTTACCAAGTGTTCTGCTAAACCATTCGTTACCTACAATTCCGTGAGTAGCTGGAGTTGTACCTGTGTAGATTGAAGCATGACCAGGAGCGGTATAAGTTGGCATATAATTGTAATGCATATTCTGGAAAGTAAATCCGTCATTCATTAATCTTTTAAAGCCA
Organism: Flavobacterium movens; assembly: GCF_039581425.1. Lineage (NCBI taxonomy): Bacteria > Pseudomonadati > Bacteroidota > Flavobacteriia > Flavobacteriales > Flavobacteriaceae > Flavobacterium > Flavobacterium movens. The sequence continues at coordinate 589 of NZ_JBCPXY010000002.1, read as the reverse complement.
TTTGGAGAAAAATCATCTGAAAAACGATATAAATATTCCATTTTCATTTGATCCACAACTATACCCACAACTAACTTTGGACGTTGTTGCGCACTTAAACCTGTTACAGCAAGAAGCGCTAACAATAAAATATTTTTCTTCATATTTAAAAAGTAATTTAAACACAAAAATACTCATTCAAATCCAAAAAGTCTAAAGTATCAATATTTAACCGCCAACAATTGACTATAATTTAACACTTATGGACTTTACAATTCAAATGCTTATGGCGTTTCCCCGCGGGCCGCGCTGTCCGCTATATCTTTTGCGGGGGAAGGATAATGGCGAAAGAGGCTTTTAGGTGTCCCGCAAAAGTATGCCGCTTCCATCGCTAACGCGGCATACCGCCTATGAGCGGCTATTGTCTTCTGCCGGGGCAGGCTTCTTTTCCAAAACCAATATAAACAGAAAAACCCTATCCGATCCGGATAGGGTTTTTCAAAAGAAAGGCGACGACATACTCTCCCACAATGATGCAGTACCATCTGCGCAGGCGGGCTTAACTTCTCTGTTCGGGATGGGAAGAGGTGAGCCCCGCCGCAATAACCAC
>NZ_JBCPXY010000024.1:0-652 GCF_039581425.1 Flavobacterium movens | reverse complement strand
CCGCATCATTTCTTCTGAAAACCGATGCCCCTAGCCCCGATAGGAGCGGAAATCCTTTTGCTTTTTTCTTTAAAAAGTAACCGCTCTATTCCAAAATAGAAACACAAACCTTTTTCCTAAAAAAAGCCCAAAAAAAACAACTGCTCAATTTCCTGCTACAAAAAAGATTTCGAATCTACTCAGTATTAGGAAATACTATATTCTATGTATATATAATACAATTTTCCACTTAACCCATCAACAAATAAACCAGTCAGATTTTCATAAACTGACAAATCATTAATACTACTGATTTCATTACAATCAAAACAAATAGCCTTTACCGAGAATATTCTCACTGTTTACAAGACACAATCAATAGTCCCAAAAAACACACATCAGCATTAAGCAGATTTCACAGCAGAATCAAAACCCAATTTAAACAAACCAAAACCCCATTACTATTACAATTATTCTTTCACAAGAAAAACCATAAAGAACAATGAAATTACAAATATCCCATAGAAAAAGGTAGCTCTACGCACATCTGAAGCTTCAAGATCATAATCATGTATTTCCAAAACCAATATAAACAGAAAAACCCTATCCGATCCGGATAGGGCTTTTCAAAAGAAAGGCGACGACATACTCTCCCACAATGATGCAGTACCAT
>NZ_JBCPXY010000023.1:0-870 GCF_039581425.1 Flavobacterium movens | reverse complement strand
GTTCTTGATAAAGCTCCTGTAAAGGCATCACTTCCAACTAAACCCGGTGAAAATGTATAAGTCAAAACAGGATCAGCAGAGCTGTAGATTTTTGTTTGACTATCTGCTGTCACTGCAATTGGTTTAGCAGTAACTGCAAGATTGCTTTCTGTGTAACTAATCGCATAATTTGAACCAGCACTTAAGGTTCCTTGTCCGATAGCATAAGATCCTACATTCTCGCCTGCGGTTCTTGATAAAGCTCCTGTAAAGGCATCACTTCCAACTAAACCCGGTGAAAATGTATAAGTCAAAACAGGATCAGCAGAACCGTAGATTTTTGTTTGACTATCTGCTGTGACTGCAATTGCTTTAGCAGTAACTATAAGATTGGTTTCTGTGTAACTAATCGCATAATTTGAACCAGCGCTTAAGCTTCCTTGTTCGATAGCATAAGATCCTACATTCTCGCCTGCTGTTCTTGATAAAGCTCCTGTAAAGTAATCGCTTCCAACTAAACCTGGTGAAAATGTATAAGTCAAAACGGGATCAGCTGAACCGTAAGCCTTTGTTTTACTATCTGCTGTGACTGCAATTGGTTTAGCGGTAACTGCAAGATCGCTTTCTGTGAAACTAATCGCATAATTTGGACCAGCACTTAAGCTTCCTTGTCCGATAGCATAAGATCCTACATTCTCGCCTGCTGTTCTTGATAAAGCCCCCGTAAAGGCATCACTTCCAACTAGACCAGGTAAAAATGTATAAGTCAAAGCAGGATCAGCAGAACCATAGATTTTGGTTTTACTATCTGCTGTGACTGAAATTGGTTTAGCAGTAACTGCAAAATCGCTTTCTGTGAAACTAATTGCATAATTTGAACCAGCACTTAAG
>NZ_JBCPXY010000022.1:0-1313 GCF_039581425.1 Flavobacterium movens | reverse complement strand
TGAGTCGTCCTAAAATAGATTGACAGATTTTACAATAAAAATTTATATTAACCAGTCAGGTTTTCTTGGCTGGTTTTTTCATGAATAAAGTTTGGAGTCTGCATCATTAAACTCAAGTGTGGTCTTTTTGTATTATAACAATTTATTGAGTTGCTTATGAGTTTTTCTAATGTTGCTCCATCCTTGCATTTGTAAATTAAAAACTCATTTTTTAATATTCCATTAATCCTTTCTGCTAAAGCATTTTGATAACAGTCGTAACCGTCAGTCATTGATGGTTTAATGTAGTTTTTATCTAATACATCCTGGTAAATTTTTGAACAATATTGTAATCCTCTATCAGAATGATGTATTAGCGGCAGGAATGATTTTCTATTTTTTATTGCCATTTTTAAAGCCTGCACTACATTTTCCGCATTCATATCATCGCTAAGTTTATAACCAACAATTTTCCTGCTGTAAGCATCGGTGACCAGTGAGAGGTAATGAATTTTTTGATGTGATTTTATATAAGTAATATCACTTACATATACCTGCTCTGGGCGTTCAATTTTATATTCTTTCAAAAGATTATCATATTTGTGCAGCCAATGCTTTGAGAAGGTAGTTTTTGTGTAACTCTTCATTGGTTTTACAAGTAATTTTTCTCTTCGCAGATAATCAAAAAGCGCATCACGCCCAATTTTTATTCCTCTTTGATAAAATTGTTCTGAAAGGATATGATACAATTTACGTGTGCCTATACGAGGCATTTCTAACCTTATACCAATAATCAGATCTTTAACTTTAAGTAATTCAGATTCCCTTAAAGAAATTCTATTTTGTTCTTGATAAAGAGCCTGCCTGCTGATCCCAAACAATCGGCAACTTCTTGATAAACTTATTCCTGCTTCTTGCCTGAGGCGGAAGATGGTTTGGGAGAAAACTTTTTTCGAATCTGGGTGCCGTACTGACTATCAGAGATATCAATCATAGTGTTGAGTATCTTATTCTTAAGCTGTTCATCTGCAAGTTCTTTTTCAAGCCTTTTGATAATTTGTGCCGGAGTTTCTTTAGATTTGGACATAAATAAAAGGTTTGGTTTACTCCAGTCTAAGTTACCAAATTTTCGAAGCCAAACCAAAACTGTACTTCTTCCTTGTATCCCATAAACTCTTTGAGCTACCTTGTAAGTCATTTCGCCTTTTTCAACTTTGTCTATTACAGATAATTTAAAAGCCATATTGTAATCTCGTTGCGAGCGCTTAGATGCATTTGTTACTTTGTTTTTCATAATAAGTCAATTTAGTGTCAACTTATTTTAGGACGAGACA
>NZ_JBCPXY010000021.1:0-1939 GCF_039581425.1 Flavobacterium movens | reverse complement strand
AGTAGTCCCGGGCAGACTCGAACTGCCGACCCCTACATTATCAGTGTAGTACTCTAACCAGCTGAGCTACGAGACTCTGTTTTACTTAAGTTTTATCATTTTTTTTTAAATTAACAGCAAGAGTAATGCAATCTGAAACCCAAAACCTTAAGATTCCATCATTTTCCCAAGCGTGCTCTTCAGCTAACACTCGGGCTCTAGAAAGGAGGTGTTCCAGCCGCACCTTCCGGTACGGCTACCTTGTTACGACTTAGCCCTAGTTACCAGTTTTACCCTAGGCAGCTCCTTGCGGTCACCGACTTCAGGCACCCCCAGCTTCCATGGCTTGACGGGCGGTGTGTACAAGGCCCGGGAACGTATTCACCGGATCATGGCTGATATCCGATTACTAGCGATTCCAGCTTCACGGAGTCGAGTTGCAGACTCCGATCCGAACTGTGACCGGCTTTATAGATTCGCTCCCCCTCGCGAGGTGGCTGCTCTCTGTACCGGCCATTGTAGCACGTGTGTAGCCCAAGGCGTAAGGGCCGTGATGATTTGACGTCATCCCCACCTTCCTCACAGTTTGCACTGGCAGTCTTGTTAGAGTTCCCGACACTACTCGCTGGCAACTAACAACAGGGGTTGCGCTCGTTATAGGACTTAACCTGACACCTCACGGCACGAGCTGACGACAACCATGCAGCACCTTGTAAACTGTCTTGCGAAAGATCTGTTTCCAAATCGGTCAGTCTGCATTTAAGCCTTGGTAAGGTTCCTCGCGTATCATCGAATTAAACCACATGCTCCACCGCTTGTGCGGGCCCCCGTCAATTCCTTTGAGTTTCATTCTTGCGAACGTACTCCCCAGGTGGGATACTTATCACTTTCGCTTAGCCACTGAGCTTGCGCCCAACAGCTAGTATCCATCGTTTACGGCGTGGACTACCAGGGTATCTAATCCTGTTCGCTACCCACGCTTTCGTCCATCAGCGTCAATCCACTGGTAGCAACCTGCCTTCGCAATTGGTATTCCATGTAATCTCTAAGCATTTCACCGCTACACTACATATTCTAGTTGCTTCCCAGTAATTCAAGTCCAGCAGTATCAATGGCCGTTCCACCGTTGAGCGATGGGCTTTCACCACTGACTTACCAGACCGCCTACGGACCCTTTAAACCCAATGATTCCGGATAACGCTTGGATCCTCCGTATTACCGCGGCTGCTGGCACGGAGTTAGCCGATCCTTATTCTTACGGTACCGTCAAGCTCCGACACGTCGGAGTGTTTCTTCCCGTACAAAAGCAGTTTACAATCCATAGGACCGTCATCCTGCACGCGGCATGGCTGGTTCAGGCTTGCGCCCATTGACCAATATTCCTCACTGCTGCCTCCCGTAGGAGTCTGGTCCGTGTCTCAGTACCAGTGTGGGGGATCTCCCTCTCAGGACCCCTACCCATCGTTGCCTTGGTAAGCCGTTACCTTACCAACTAGCTAATGGGACGCATGCTCATCTTTCACCGTTGTGACTTTAATTATAAAGTGATGCCACTCCATAATGCTATGAGGTATTAATCCAAATTTCTCTGGGCTATCCCTCTGTGAAAGGCAGATTGCATACGCGTTACGCACCCGTGCGCCGGTCTCAAAGCCCGAAAGCTTCTACCCCTCGACTTGCATGTGTTAAGCCTGCCGCTAGCGTTCATCCTGAGCCAGGATCAAACTCTTCATCGTATATTTTAATATTATTTTGCGATGGATATCTATCGGTTCTTTTTCGAATCTCTCGATTCCATTACTCTTATATTTCTGTCCCGATCAATCGGGACGGCTGTCAATTCAATATGTCTACGAACGTAATTTCTTTGTCTTTCGCTTATCTCTCAAAGCGGGTGCAAAACTAAAACTTCTTTTTGTTTCCTGCAAGAAAAACTTAAAAAAATTTGAAGCTTTTTTTT
>NZ_JBCPXY010000020.1:0-3090 GCF_039581425.1 Flavobacterium movens | reverse complement strand
TAATTATCAATTAAATAATATTTTAACATACTGAGATAAAGAAAAGAAGAATATTTTAGAAAGTTCCTTCCTCCCGATTGCTCGGGAGGAAAAGGGCGTACATAAGCTTACGGATTATTAGTACTACTCGACTATGACATTACTGCCTTTACATCTGTAGCCTATCAACGTGGTCATCTTCCACGATCCTTAAAAGAAATCTCATCTTGTGGTGGGTTTCGCGCTTATATGCTTTCAGCGCTTATCCCTTCCCAACGTAGCTACTCTGCGGTGCCCCTGGCGGGACAACAGATACACTAGAGGTTAGTCCAATTCGGTCCTCTCGTACTAGAATCAGATCCACTCAAATTTCTAACGCCCGCAGTAGATAGAGACCGAACTGTCTCACGACGTTCTGAACCCAGCTCGCGTGCCACTTTAATGGGCGAACAGCCCAACCCTTGGGACCTTCTCCAGCCCCAGGATGTGACGAGCCGACATCGAGGTGCCAAACCCCCCCGTCGATATGAGCTCTTGGGGGAGATCAGCCTGTTATCCCCGGCGTACCTTTTATCCTTTGAGCGATGGCCCTTCCATGCGGAACCACCGGATCACTATGCTCTACTTTCGTACCTGATCGACCTGTATGTCTCTCAGTCAAGCTCCCTTATGCCATTGCACTCTACGCACGGTTACCAAGCGTACTGAGGGAACCTTTAGAAGCCTCCGTTACTCTTTTGGAGGCGACCACCCCAGTCAAACTACCCACCAAGCACTGTCCCCCACATTGCGGGGTTAGGCCTCAGATAAACAAAGGGTTGTATTTCAACAATGACTCCACAGCGCCTGGCGACGCCGCTTCACAGTCTCCAACCTATCCTACACATCATTTATCCAAGGTCAATACTAAGCTATAGTAAAGGTGCACAGGGTCTTTTCGTCCCACTGCGGGTAAACGGCATCTTCACCGTTACTACAATTTCACCGAGCTCATGGCTGAGACAGTGTCCAGATCGTTACACCATTCGTGCAGGTCGGAACTTACCCGACAAGGAATTTCGCTACCTTAGGACCGTTATAGTTACGGCCGCCGTTTACTGGGGCTTCAATTCAATGCTTCTCCGAAGATAACATCTCCTCTTAACCTTCCAGCACCGGGCAGGTGTCAGGCCCTATACTTCATCTTACGATTTTGCAGAGCCCTGTGTTTTTGATAAACAGTCGCCTGGACCTCTTCACTGCGGCCCCGATTGCTCGGGGCGACCTTTCTCCCGAAGTTACAGGTCTATTTTGCCTAATTCCTTAGCCATGAATCTCTCGAGCACCTTAGGATTCTCTCCTCAACTACCTGTGTCGGTTTACGGTACTGGTTCTCATTGCCTGAAGTTTAGAGGTTTTTCTTGGAAGCCCTTAGGCGCACTATCTCTTTGTCCGAAGACTCCGAGTACTATCGCATTTCACCAAGATCTCCGGATTTGCCTAGAGACCCTATAGCTAGGTGCTTTAACGAACTATTCCGTCAGTTCGCGGCGCTTTCATCACTCCGTCACCCCATCACAGCAATAAGAAGTACGGGAATATTAACCCGTTGGCCATCGACTGTCCCTTTCGGGTTCGCCTTAGGTCCAGACTAACCCACAGCTGATTAGCATAGCTGTGGAAACCTTAGTTTTTCGGTGTGCGGGTTTCTCGCCCGCATTATCGTTACTTATGCCTACATTTTCTTTTCTGACCGGTCCAGCATACCTTACGATACACCTTCTGCCCTGTCAGAATGCTCCCCTACCACTTGCAATAAATTGCAAATCCATAGCTTCGGTAATATGCTTATGCCCGATTATTATCCATGCTCGTCCGCTCGACTAGTGAGCTGTTACGCACTCTTTAAATGAATGGCTGCTTCCAAGCCAACATCCTAGCTGTCTGGGCAGACAAACCTCGTTCTTTCAACTTAGCATATATTTGGGGACCTTAGCTGATGGTCTGGGTTCTTTCCCTCTCGGACTTGGACCTTAGCACCCAAGCCCTCACTGCTATCAATCATTATACAGCATTCGGAGTTTGTCAGGAATTGGTAGGCGGTGAAGCCCCCGCATCCAATCAGTAGCTCTACCTCTGTATAACTAAAATAACGCTGCACCTAAATGCATTTCGGGGAGTACGAGCTATTTCCGAGTTTGATTGGCCTTTCACCCCTACCCACAGGTCATCCGAAGACTTTTCAACGTCAACCGGTTCGGTCCTCCACTGTGTGTTACCACAGCTTCAACCTGCCCATGGGTAGATCACACGGTTTCGCGTCTAACACTACTGACTAAAGCGCCCTATTCAGACTCGCTTTCGCTGCGGATCCATGGCTTAACCACTTATCCTTGCCAGCAGCGTTAACTCGTAGGCTCATTATGCAAAAGGCACGCCGTCACCCCACGAAAGGGCTCCGACCGCTTGTAGGCGTATGGTTTCAGGATCTATTTCACTCCGTTATTCACGGTTCTTTTCACCTTTCCCTCACGGTACTGGTTCACTATCGGTCTCTCAGGAGTATTTAGCCTTAGCGGATGGTCCCGCCAAATTCAGACAGGGTTTCACGTGCCCCGCCCTACTCAGGATACCGCTATCCTTTACATTCATTGCTTATACGAGGCTATCACTCTCTATGGCTCTGCTTTCCAGCAGATTCTAATTCTTCATGCAAGAAATATCGCGGTCCTACAACCCCAGCAATGCCGTAACAATCCTGGTTTGGGCTAATCCGCGTTCGCTCGCCACTACTTACGGAATCACTTTTGTTTTCTTCTCCTCCGCCTACTTAGATGTTTCAGTTCAGCGGGTTTGCCCACCTATCGGTGTGCTATATCTTCAATATAGCGGGTTGCCCCATTCGGATATCTGCGGATCAATCTGTGTGTGCCAGTCCCCGCAGCTTTTCGCAGCTTATCACGTCCTTCATCGCCTCTGAGAGCCTAGGCATTCCCCATACGCCCTTATTTTGCTTATTGTACCAAATCATAAATCAATATGATCCGTTTTGTTTTGTTTTTTACAATAGAATTGTAAAAAACGCTTTCTACTTTCTTATTATTTTCTTATCTCAATATGTCAATGAACTTT